>CALNYL010000014.1:0-58805 GCA_942490775.1 uncultured bacterium | reverse complement strand
AATAGATTTTATTTTTATCTATCTTTGATGTATATTCAGTATATTTACCTTTCTAATATGCTCTCACCTAACAGTAGTTATAATTTTCCTGTAATCAAATAAATCTTCTTTTAATTTAAAGAAGTCAACTTCATTATTATTTCATTTTTTCCAATCTTCAAATGATCAGTATCATGCTGTCTTATAAAAGTTATCTGATATATCTGTTTTTCTATCAGTGTAATCTTTATGCCTTATAACTTTGTCATTATGTATGTTGTGCTTCTTTTGTAACTCTGTGACTAACCTCCTTAGTGATTCAACTTGTTTTATTGTAAATTCTTTTCAGTCACTAATTACTTCTATTCATATAGAATATTGATTCATTATGTCTTTATATCACTTTATTTTATCTCATTCACCAGCATGCCATAATATATAGTTATCTAATCATATCCTAGAGATAAGTCATTCTGGATCTATAATATAGTGACAAGATGCCTCTGCTTTATTTTTACTTAAATAAGTAGTCATATCCTTAAGGCTAGATATTCATACTGTATGGTGTAACATAATAAACTCACATTTATTTACCTTACCAGAGTGTTTCCAAGTTGTGACATCATATTTATATTCTATATCCATTATTTCATCCTTTTTCATGATTTATTTTTTATGTTCTAAATTTTCAATATAATAATTTGTATATCTTATCTTGAACTTCTGCTATGTCACAAGTCATTATATCATCTACAATCTCTTTATCTACTTCAATTGTATCTGAAAATGCAGCATTGTTATTATCTGATAATCATTTATTCATAACAAGTTTTCAATCTTTAAATGTATGAACTGTTATTGTTTCCATAAATAAATATATATTTAAAAATTATACAATTCCGTGCTTATTAATATAATAATATAGTTAGTATTACTTTTTAATTCTCACTTATATATATTAGTGTATCACTAATTAAAGTCAAATAAAAATAATGCTTTTTATAATAAAAAAACACCCTATATTTATAGAGTGCTTTTATATTCTATTTATTATTTAGAATACTCAAGATATCATTTGTAATTTTTTATTGCTAAATCTGTATCTTCTTTTTCATTAACAGATAATCCTTCTTCTATATCTCTTTTAAGTCCATGTGATCTGTTTAAAAATGTTAATGCATTTAACCTATACTTATCTTCTTTATTCATTCCTTCCTTTCATGGTCAACTAAGTTCTTTGCTTAAACCAAGAAGATAATCATATTCCTCCATGTTTTCCTCTGATGGTTCTTTAATGTCGTCTAATGTTATTAGAGCCTTACCATCTATATCTTTAAGTATATTCTTATACCTAAGTTTAGCAGTCCTTATTTCTCAAACACATTTTGATGCATTAATGTGTACTTGATTTTCATATCATTCTATTCATCTTATCCTAGATGATATATCTTTTGCTTTTTCTAGAGATAATTTTAATTCATCTCTAAGCTCCTCAATTAAACTTTCAATTCTTTGCATAATATTATATATTATATAAATAAAATAAATTAATTAATAAATTAATTCCTATTAAATATTCTCTTAGCTAGTTCTCATGGTGATATAGTTATAGCATCAACTCAACATAATCTATGTATTTTTTGTAAACATGCTGTTACTATCTCTGAACAAAACCAAGAATCTTTTTTATAAAACCATAGTGTTTTTAAAATCTGAGAAAAAAATATAGCTAAGAAATCGTATCTCTTACTGTTTTGTTTAATACAGAAATTTAATAATTCTATATATTCTCTTCTGTTAACTTCTATAATATGGTAATCCCAATTTCATTTATCATCATCAATAAATTTAAATCTTGTTCATCAGTCACTCTCTGATGATGAGAACCATAATCAACATCTTTACATTTAAGATATCAACTTATCTGATTTCTTGAGTTTCATTTTTCATCAAGATAATATAGATCTTTATCTTTATCTATATTCTTTATATTTGATATTGTATTTATTATTTTCTCATCATCATGATTACAGAAGACAATCTCAACATGAGAATATCTACTATAATCCAATAATTTGTTTATATTTTTTGTTTAAATCTAATAGCTTTTCAAAATAATGTTTTAGAATTTTTATAAAAAGCTATCTTAATTTTATAACTCATATTTTTATATTTATATATAAAGCCACTTAACTCTCTTTCTTTTATTTAAAATTCTTCTAATTGTAGAAGGATCGTTTTCTATTCTTTTTTCAATAACTTTCGTTCTACTTTTATTTAATTGCTTTATTGCCATAATAATTATTTAATTTTTATTTTATACAATTTAAATCAAACTCAGATAACGAGTCATATATAATTTACTTTATCTTCGATCCCTATTGGTCACTGATTGATCTTCTAACATATTTAATATTTTAGATCAGAAGAATATCATTAATGCTAATAATAATAATAATAAAATATTAGATAATGATTTACTATGTTCTATTGTTTTCATTTAATTATGTTAATTATCAAACTAATTCTATTTAGTATTCATAATACTATTTTTCAAACTCACTTTAATCAATTGGTTTCTATATAATCAAATATCACAAATGTTAATCATCATATTATTGATGTTATAGAATACCTCATATTTCATACTAAATCGTCTCTATTCATTTTATATTTATCTCCTTTGGTATAAAGTCCTGAATCATCATTCAGAACCAGCCAGAGACTATTATAACAAATAATAAAATGTAATAACAATTATTCCTCAATCTTATTGAATTCAAATATACCGCTACTTCATCAGAATGTCTTTAATGAAAAATATGCCGTTTTTATCTATATAATCTTTTATATCTTTATACATTGTGTATTGTTTATAATTTACATATAAAACATTATATTGCAATATATTTAATAAATCAAATTATTAACCTAGTGCAGATATTTTGTTTTCAAGTTCCACTTCTTTGTCAGCATAAAACTGCTCAAATGCATCTGTTTTACTTTTAATGTATGTAGCAAATTCTTCTTTAGTTATTCATTTATTAATTGCTCTTGCTTCTATGTATATGCTACTTCATCAGTTAATAACTTCTTGTGCCAACTTTGTTATATATTCCATTTTCTTTTTCTTTTGCTTTGGTGTTTTTTTATTTTCAAATAAAACTTCATTTTCGTATTGCTCTATAGCTTCATCAAATTCATTATTGTATTGTTTTATTTTATTTTGTTTATCAATCTCAACCCAAGCTGTTTCTAATTCAGTCTGTGTTGAACATAGGATTGTTTATGCTTCCATATTATATATGGTCACTCTCATTGAGAATCGTCCAAAACTTCAAAGTCTTTTCAAAATTCTAAATCTGGATAAATATATTGTATTGCTAGTGTTTTTTCCATATTTTAATTTAATTTATATCAATAAAAAGAAATACGCTATTCATTAGATTGAAAACTTCATCTGGCTCACGATGCGTTCCTCGCTCTACATTCGAAGGTTGTTTAAGTATCTCAACCACAACCAATGGTAAGATGAAAGTTTCGCTATTACCAGTAGCATATACTGTGCTATTACCCAGTAAGGTAGTATCTTTATATATTTTCAAACTTATTAAATCTCAAGCTGTAGCACCATCAAGTTGCACTCTTAATAACATAAGATATGTTCAACTGCTTAACCTCTTAACCTTATAATGGATGTCATATCTGGGTCTGATTAATTATAGCGGTAGCAAATGGTATAATAGTCTCAGTGGTCGTTGGGTTATATGCTGTAGATAATCTAGCTTTGAATATATCGCTTGTTCTACTTTTCTCATCTACATACTTCTAATTGGCAACTGTGATAATTAGTTGGTGCGGCGGTTAGGTAACTGGAAAACTACTAAAAGTTTTAACTCATGCTATTGTTTGATTTCATGTAGTAGCTACTGGGGTTATTTGTGTAGGATATGTAACTATAAACTCTCAGTCTTTATCTGGGAATAAATATGTATTAGCTGTAGCTGTTGGTAATAGTGATATATCAAAGTATGCTTTCTTAGTTGAATCAACATCATCTATAAGATAAGTCGTATCAGCATTTAATCCTTTGTTTTCAAGTACTTCTGAACTTGTTGCGGTAATTCATGGTGTTATCTGTTTCTACTCAAGTACTATCTAGCTTAAATAATCGAAATCATGATTTGAAATATAATTTATTAAATCAGGCATCTGGATTTGATGTTGAATTTCTGTTCAATCTCTAGTGGCTTTAGATTTTTCATTTTACTTTTTTTATAATATATTCTGTAAGTCCTTTCTCTTTCTTAATTTACATTGTAAAATAAATTCTTCTGATTTATTGCTTAATCATCAATTTATAGATTTAGCATACTCTTTATCGCTTAATCATTTCTCCTTTGCTAGTTTATTTATAAATTTATCAGATTTTCAATCTATTATTTTTTGTGCCTTACCAACTCTTGCTTCAAATCTTTTTTTCATTTCTTCTGGGTACTCAGAAAAATACTCTTGTATCTTTCTGTCGTACTCATCATTTACTTCTTTTATCTTTTCTCATCTTATAAAATCATTATAAGACTCATTTGTTTCTAAATACAATTTTCATCTTTCATTGATTTTAAATTCAACTCAAAACTTTTTTTGTAGTTCTAATTGTTTATTAGTTAATCCTTTAATCATAATGATATATTATAAAATTAAATTATAGTTACATCTTGTATTGTTTTTAAACTTCATTGTGTTCAGTCTAATCAATCAACTCAACTACTTCCATTCTGTCAATTTTTTGCATATGGTACTATTTGTGGATTAGTTCAATTAATCTCTGCTCATGCTCATCAACCTCATGATACTCATCATACTCATGTAGTTTGATTAACTGATATAGTTGAAGTACTTCATGAATGATATACTATTATTATTCATCCAGATCAACCTCATCAACCTCATCAACCTCATCAACCTCATCATACTCATATGGCTGCACTATATGCTACTGTATCAACTATACTATCCACTCAATTTCATCAATTACTTCAATTTAATCAAGATGTATTAATTAATCATGTTCAACTAATATTCTTTGCATATATCATTACTCATAATCAATTCAGTCCAGATTCTCATCAAGCTCATCAACCTCATCAAGATGCTCATGTTGTATAACTTCATAGTTGTGTGGTATCTCATAATAGTCAATTATTACCGTATGCATCTATCGTCTCATCATATTTGACTTACTCATGCTCACCCTCATCATGATGATAATCATCAATCTCATGGGATCAATCATACAGACCAATTATCATAACTTCATCAACCCCTAATTCATATCATCATGTTCATCATAATCAGTTAGGATTTCATCATGCTCATCAATCTCATCAATCTAATGATGATGATATATACTCAATCTACAATGAATGTTGAATGTGCAGCTGATCAACCTCATCAACCTCATCAATATCAGAATGCTGTTAATCATCTTATTCATCAAGATCATGGTGCTCAGCTTCATGTTACTCATCATCAGTTTCATCAGTTTCATCAGTTTCAACTTTTTCAATTTATAATAGTCTCTCACCATATAAATGAATTTAGTTCTTCATCTGTACCTCTGTACTCGCTTTCATTCTGAATCTGTTCTCAATCTATAATACGATTCATTTACATTTAATTCTAAGAATCAATTAACATCATTAGTTGATACCTTAGCTCATGCTGCTATGTTTATATTATCATATTGATATAATTGATTTGTATTTAAGTAAGTAGTTCAACTTAATACATTTAAGTCTCAGTCACTACCGTTTCAATAGATATATTCAGTAAATTCTGTAGTACTACTTGTAAAGTATTCTAATGCTGTTCATGTTGCATTAACTCTTAACTGCTGATCTGGTGTTCATATTATTCATAATCCAGTACCTCAATTAGCATAAGGTAATATTCATGTAACATCTGTAGTTAAATCTATTTGTCATAATGTTTATAACATGATCAGATATAGTTAAATAATCATATAAGGTCATACTAGTGTTACATCTCGTATGTATTTGCTCAACTAATATTATTAGCTGTTATATTTCAAGGTGTAATTATATTTCCTCAGTCATCTATTGTTACTAAACTATTCTGTATTATTTTACCTGTTGTGCTATCATATCTAGCTATAGCATTATCTGTTGCTCATGATGGTCATATAACATCTCAAGATCATGATCATGATGAATAAGGTTGATATTCCAGTAATCAAGTTCATACATTATATACTAGAATCTTTTGATCTCATATATTAGTTTCATCTACCTCTTTTGTTCAGACTAACCCCCCTATCTGTATTTCGTCACCAGATGAATCTAAACTATATAATAAATCATCAGATTTAAAATATAGTTTATTAAAATTAACATCTGGATTTGATGGAGTTGTTACTTGTCTATATTGTGGTATTGCATACCTCTTCATTCAACTCATAGTTTTATTATTAATAAATTATTATAACTTCCATAAAGTTCTCGGTGTAGCCTACTACAATAACGGCTTAATAATATTATATTACTATCAATATTAAATTGCAAATTATCCTATAATAACAACTCTATATTCATCAGCTGTTGGAGCTGTGTTAAATATAAATGTTGTTTGTGTTGCACTAGTCAAGTCTATATCACATTGCACCTCAGCTCAAGTTGTTTCATCAAATACTTTTGCTATTACGTACTGACTTCCTAAACCATGTGTTACTGGTATAGAAGTTAATACCCCATTACCTATTGTTCATGTGTATTTTCTTGTAAATGATGTTAGTCATGCTGGTGTAACAGCTCTTTGTGTATCAGTCTTAGCTTCAACTTCTGAAACTGTTGCAAGTTCTACTACTCATGATGTTATCTCTGTCGCTTGCTCTCTATTAGTTTCTAATATAAACCAACTATCTCAAACAGTTGCTTGGTCTCATGATGCAGTTGAATCTGTTCTACATACTATCATATCTCATGCATCTACATTAGTTCATGATACTCAACCTATCTTTCATGCTACAGATACTACATATGCATGTCATGCATCTGCTGCTGGATAGTCAGGATTAGCTGAACAGTCTATTTTTCATTGTAGAGTAAATGCATCTGCTGTCGCTATTACTGAATCAGCATAAGCCTTTGCTGCTGCTGCTGTAGCTAGTTCATCAGCGGCTGCTGATACAGATAAGTCTGTTGATATATCTGCACTATTAAGCATTGCAAAATCTACTGCTCACGGTTGTATAGTTGTTAGTCATGTAGAGTCTATTGCTATATCTCATGATAAAGCTTTATTGTCCCAACTATCAATCCCATCATATAGAAGTACATTTCATCATGCTGGTGTTACTATATTTGTATCTGATAAATTAACCATTGATCATGATGCATCACTTTCAACTAATAGTTTTTCATAAGAACTACCAGTGTAAAGTTTCGCTCTATTGTCATCAGTATCATAAAAAACTAATCATGCTACTGGTCATGTTATGTCTGCAGATAAATTTTGTAAAACCAAATTTTCAATTTGATTTTTATTCATATCTAAATTAACTAAAACTTTTTTGCTCATAATATACTATTTAAAAAATAAAAATAGTTTAAAGTCTATTTCGGACTATTTTTTAATTACATATAACCATTCCTGTGTTACTTCATACCCATGTTACATTAACTGTATTTAAGTTAACATATTGTACACTTGATATAATTTCAGTCAGTGACGAGTCCACGACTACAACATTACAGTACTTACCTAGGTTATGTGTTATCGTTATTCAAGAACTAACATTAGTAAATGACTCTGTATAGTTCTTATCGTTTACTGATGTTGATGATGGTTCTGATTGTCATAATATAACACACTTTCAACTTATTGAATCTGTTAAATTTATTGTTACATTATTACTATCTACTATTGTATAATCATTTATCTGTATTGGATTATTATTTTGATCATAACATTGTAAGATAATATCTTCTGTATCTAAACCATGTGACATACTCCATGTATTACTTGTGCTTCATTGTGTATGTATATACATTGATCATGGCAATCATCATGAGCTAATATTTGTTTTTCATAATATAACACATTTTCATTTTATAGAATCAGTTAACTCTATTTGTATATTACTTGCATCTATTATATCATAATTATTAATCTCTATTGGATTATTGTTTTCATCATAACATTGCAATATTATATCTTCTGTGTTTAATGGATGTGTTATGTTCCATATATTATTAGCACTCAACTCATTATGTATGTACATTTTGTTTCCTGTGTCACTGTCTATTCATCATGGTATTGTAACATCTATAACTCAATTATTATATGTAGCCACAACTCAATCTCATATAAAGTTTATTATATTAGATGGTGTTAAGCTTATTCATTCATCTTGTACTATTATTTGATTATCAGGTATTGAATCAATTTCATAATTGATATACATAGACTTAACTCTTACTTCTGTCGTAAGTGTGTCATAGTCATCTATATCCCAATTCTGTGTAAATTCTGGATCTGTTGCCCATACTCAATGTCTAAATATTTGTACATACATTGTGTTTCAATCTTGTAAATCCAGTCAAGTAAATGACTCAGGCTTTAAATCAAAATATGAATGTCCTGTATTGATATCTACCTGATATGGTATTGATATCCGTTTACATGATAGATTTCATTCTAGGTCTACAACTCTTATATGAGTTTGTATTAACATCTTTCAATTCTCGCTTCACTGGGTATATACCCTTAGTCTATTTATACTTGTTATTCAACTTATGTTAACATCTCAATAGAATCAAGATCTAACTTCGTCTGGTAATACTATATACATTTGAGTATCAAGTATCTCTCTTTCATTTTGCCAATGAGCTGCAGTTCCTCATATTGGAAATACAGATATATTCTTAGCTCATGTACTTGTCATTGTTACATAATCTAATCATATTGTAGCTACTCAGTCACTAACTGATACTGTTATTCCTTTCTCTCATATAGCATTTTCAAGTCATGTTATATTTTCAAGTCAATCTAATTTATCTTTTAATAGATCTGTAAAGTCATTTGTGCTTAATCCTTTACCTGCTATCTTATCCACCTTTCAGTCTAATCAAGTTGCTACTGCTAACTCTGTAGGATATAGTATATCACTAGCTAAAGATATATCTCTTATTGTTGTAGTCTTATTAGCTAGCTTTTCATAATCATCTCATGATAAATCTAATCATAGTAAGTCATCTAATCAATCTTTTAATAGATCTGTAAAGTCATTTGTGCTTAATCACTTACCTGCTATCTTGTCTACCTTTCAGTCTAATCAAGTTGCTACTGCTAATTCTGTAGGATATAGTATATCACTAGCTAATGATATATCCCTTATTGTTGTAGTCTTATTAGCTAACCTTTCATATAAGTCAGTATCTATATTTATTAACTTATCTTTAAGATCTGATGATAATCAGTTAGATATATTTTTAGTTTTTACTGTATCTATTCATGAAATATTTCAGCTAAGCTCTACAAAGATTTCTCATATATAAAATTTATCAGTAAGCTCGTCTGTTGTTATTACGAATTCTCAATTATCTAAATCTATATAAACATTATTATCTTGTCATAAAACAAGTAGTCATGCTCACTCGGTATCAAGATCTGGAATCTCTACCATCTCTCAGTTAATAAAAAAGTTTCCTCACTTTATTATTACATCTTGTTCACTTTTTTGATATATATAATTTTGTTCTTCTAGATTGTCTAGTATATAATTAATACTAGATGTTGGGTCTAATACTACTTGTGATCATATATCATGTACAACTGGTAGACTTCTGTTTACTCAATATACATAAACTATGTTAGATGTTTTCCTATGATAAAAAAGTCTTTCTTCTTTTAGATCTATATTTTTATCTATTACGATAAATCACATTGGACTATCTAATTCAACTGATAACACTATAGGTACTTCTCATGTTGCTGTAGATGGTACAGTTGCAAGTAATTGTCATAGATACTCGTGTTGCAATCTGTGGTTATTCATTTTTATTTAAATTACAGAAGTAAGTAGTCATTCACTAAATGTAAGCGTCTTTCAGTCTACAATAAAGCTTCATGTATATCAGGCTGTAAACTTATCAAATATATCAGTTATATCATCTTCAATACCTGTTATGCTTGTTTGTATTCAAGATATAGTTATTTGTATTCAATCTATGTCTTGCTCTATTGCTAATATTCTATCGTCTCTTTTTGATAAATCTTCGTTTAATCCTTCTTCATCAAACCCATCTATATCTCAGGTCATAGAATTATAATTATCTCTTCTCTTGCTTACCATAAATTTAATTTATATTATAAATTTTTTTAAGTGCATCTGAACTTTTTTTTGCTATCGCACTGTATTCTTCTCTTGATATATCTCATGCCTTATATTTATTATAATCATTTATTGTTGTATCTTTTATCAATCAATAAAAATCAGTTCTAGATATATCAGTCTTACTTCATCATGTTTTAACTTTATTAAGTGCTGTAGATATATTATCTCTAGTTTTTCTAGATAATATATTTCTATCTGTTTCTAATCTTTGATCAGTCCTGTCTATATTATCAGGATCTCTTATGTCATCTATGGGTTCTTGATAAACACTTCTTCATGCTAATGTGTTATCTTGTATTTGCCTACTTGTAGTGGTATTTAAATCACTCCTCTCTTCTGTTTGCCTTCACCTCTTAAGTGCTTCATCATAACTTTCTCTTTCTTTATCTGATAAGTCATCATACATTTTTTGTGATGCTGTACCAGTTAATATACTTTCATCAAAAGCATACTGTCATTCCTTTCTTACTTTAGCAACTAAATCATCTAATGTTGCATTAGGATATTTAGCTACTAGTTGATCATATTGTTTATCAAGGTATGATGCACCCTTTTCGTCCTTTGTCATATCCCTAAGGAATGCTATCTTAGTTTCTAAGTCATATGATGCAAACTCTTTCATCCTATCTTGTACTCTTTCTGATATCATTCCTCTCATTGCTTCTTCTGATCATTTTTGTTTTACGAATCATTGGTAAAATGATTCTACATCTTTGATTGCTTTTTCGTCACCAGCTTGTGCTTTATCTATAGCATCAAATATATAAGAGTTCTCTTTATCTAATAAAGCATCCTTAAATGCATCTCTCATATTCTTATCTTCTAAGTTCTTTTTATTCCTACATTAAGTAAATCCTTATCTAGTTCTCTTTTATTTTCTAATTCATATTGTTCTGCAGATAATTCATTTGTTGCATAAGTTCATATTATATCATTTCTTATGTTTGCCTTTTTACCTTCATCGTAAACATCTCAATATCTTCAAGCTTTAGCCTCTGTTATATTAGCCTGCCTAGAAGCTATTCTTCTTTGCTCATCTGTTATTTCATCTAATGTATCGTATCTCTCATCTGATCTATCTCTAAACTTATTTGTCTCTCAAAGAAACTCTTCTCTTGTTTCGTCTGATCTAGCTATCTTCTCATCTGATGCAGCTGATTCAATATCAACTTTCTGTTTAGCCCTATCAAAGTAAACCTTTTCTAATTGTCATGCTGTAGCTAATGCATTCTTTTCATATTCTTTTCAGGTCTCTCATAGTTTTTCTAGATTATAATTTGGGTTACTTGATGTCACAGACAATCAAAGCTTTCAAGATTTATTAAACTCTTGTAAGTCAGTATGCGTTAATTCTCATTTATTGTATTTATCCTCTATTTGAGAGAATAAATTTTTAACTGCTTCTAGCATTTTTTAAATATTTTATGAACTAAATTTAAATATTTTATGAAATGAAATTTCTTTCATTTAGAAAGATGTTACTCGTTTTGTATATAATATATGAATATCAATATATAAATCTATTATAAGAATTGAAATCAAATTTTATATATCTACCTGATCTCATTACTGGTTTTTGTACAGAAGCTATATTTCAATTATGTGTATTCCTATATCACGGTATTGAAAAGAATGCCTCTATACTTGTCTCGTGATCTGCAGGCAGTGTATCAAATGTCATATCCCTTATAGTCCTCTTTATTTCTTTTATAGAATGTGTAGACTCTATCTTTATATCTATATCTAATAATAACGGTTCTTCCTTTAAAAGTCAAAATATTGTTCTTATCAATCATATCTGAATAATATGTCACTTACTACTTATCGTAAAATTTATTGACTGTTTATATTCTTTTCATAAATCAGTATATCCTGATTCATTACTAACGTGTCAATCACATAGAAATTGATCAGACTTTTTATATACTAAATTATCTTCATATGTCTGTAGTAGCCAGTGGCTGTATTCTTTATCGTATTCATAATTTATTGTATCTCAGTTGCTTTGATATAAAAAATTTATAAATCTATTTGATTTTGAATCGTTACAAAATATTTCTCCTTCTCAATAATCTGCTAAGTCTTCAAATAATCATCTAACAGTTTTTGTGATATTCTCAGATCATAATTCAAATGCTGTATTATTTAATGATGATAATTTTATTTCTACTAACTGCTTGTCTTTTTGTAATATATATAATGTACTATCTGTAAATATATAACTGTATCTACTGTATAAATCAGAATTATAATTTAATGGATACCATGTGTATCATAAAGCAGTATCTATATTATTTGCCTCAACTATTAATCTATTATCTTGTCACATAGCAATAAGGTGCTTTCATTTACTTATTAACTTGTAACATCAAGTTAATCTCTTTCTATCTAATGCAGAATAAAATTGCACATTATCATCAAATGTTGCTTGTGAATAATAAACAACTTCATCCTTTAATCAGAATAATATATTACCATAAGATACAATATCTTCTATATCTCATGATAACACATTTGTAGAACTACATGTATTCTGTCAATTGATATGTATAACCTGTACTCAGTCTGCTGTCCCTATTACTGGCACCATTCATGTATAACTATATATATCTATATGTTCTCAGTTAAGCTGGTAAACTTCTCTACTGTTTGTTCATAATATATATAATTTTCAGTCTTGATATAAATCAATCTCTACAGATCATCAAAGTCAATATTCATTCCTTAAATGATATATAATCTCAAGCTGATATATTATATCAGATTCATACTTCTATTACTATATAAGCTCAATCATAAACACTTAATTCATTTCTTATTCCATCAAGTGGATCTAATTCTAATCAGTTTACTATTTCTAAATTAAATTCTTTAACCTCTCATCTTGCTCACTTTCCTACTGTGAATTTTAGTGGATTCTTTTCTGAGTAATTAAAAGGTCAGCATATATTATTTATTCATGTTGATGTTTTAACTCATACTCTCCATTCTGTATCTGAGTGGTATAAATAGTATTTCTCTCAATACAATTCTACATCATCTGTATAAACAAAGTTTTCATTTATAACAAATTCATTCATTCAGAATCTTTTATCTAAAAAGAATTCCGCTCAATATATTCATTTGTTTGTTCACAATAATCAATCCTCTTGCTCATATGATGGTCTTACTACTCTACAATTATATATCTTATCATATATTGTATTTGTTTTTCAGACTTGTAAATCTATTATTGAATCTGTTACTTGCATATTTTATTATGTTATATCTGAATAATATATAATCCTTCTTCATTTATATCTATTTATAGAATTTATTATACATAACAATCATAATCATAATGATTTTCTTTTTGTGTCATGTCATATCCTTTCTCAAACAATATATTCTAAATCGTTATATTTTAACAATATAACTTCTTTAATATCTTTTCATATAGTTAATTCTCATGCCATTGATGCTCAAGCTTTTACATACATTGAATTGTCTCATGAAAATCAAATATCTTTTATCTCGTCACCATCTATATTTAAAAAACATTTTAATTTATTTCAACACCTTCAATCGTTTCATTCATAAGAACAATTAAAGCTTTCTAATGTTTTCATGAACTTAGGATACTTAGCATGTTCTCTTATTATATCATTCATATCTATACTATGTTAATTTGTTCTGTTGAAGAAAGTATATCTCTTCTTTCTAATTCTTTAAGCCTTGATTTTCAATGCTCAAAGAAATTGTAAGAATTTCAATCTCATTGGAAGAACATTAATGGAGATGCTGTATCATATATCAGTTTTATTAATGCTGGTATATAAGCAAATGGGATAGGTAATTCTCTCTTCCTATCATTGTCTGTTAGCATGTTGTTTTTAATATAATCCCTATTGTAATTAATTGATAGTGTTTTAAATAATCAGTCTTCTATGTTTGTTGCATAGATAGTATTGGTTCATTTCTTATAATGAAATTCCATTACATTTGTATGAGGCATTGTATTAACAATGTTTCAACTCTGATCGTCTCACTCACCATTTATTAATAATTCGTGAATTAAATTTATTGGTTTATTTGTTTTGAATTGTAGATACTTTCATCTATACAATTCACTTTCTGCTTCTATGTGTTCATATTCAGCAAAGAATGATAAGTCACTATTATTAAACATATCTTGAATTGATAAATTTATTAATCATGACATTTCTGTTGGTGACATGAAGTCCTCTCATCAGTTAGCTAAGAAATATGGATGTATCATAGCTAGTAATTCAGCATATGTTATATATGTATTATTATCCATGCTTTTATTTATTAATATAAAAGAGGTCTGTATAGACCTCTTTAAACTCTAATATAGAGGTTTTATTTTTCTATATTAAGGATTAGTTACAAAATCAAAATTCTCTAATTTGAAATAAGTATCTCTAAATGAGAATCATCCATATATATAACCTAGTGTCATATACTTCTGGTAACTTGAACATCCTATTTTATCTTGTGGAAGTTTCTTAGTTATTATTTTACCTAGTTCATTAGGTATCTTCTTAACTGTGTTATTGTATTCTACATCTAAGAAAGGTGGTATAAATAATGCTATCAAATCTTTAGGTAGTATATAAGCTAGTGGTACGGCTGGATTATCCTTACTAAGGCTTTCAGAAATATAGATTGTTGGTACTGTGAAGTCATCACTAAGTGGTACATATTTATGTAGCCCATAGTATAGACTATTATCTTTCTTAAGTGATACAACCCTAGGGTTATTATCTTTCCTAAGTTGATCATGCATATTAAGATAATGCTTATAGAATGTATGATTAATTATCATCACCCACTCAGTATCAACTGGTGCTATTTTAATTCTAGACCAAACATCTATTAGTCTATTGTTAAACTCTTCTGCTGTTGAATCAGCTGTAAAGTCTATTATAGAATCAAGTTGATTAGCTTGTCTTGTCTCAATAAGGGTGTCATAACCCATAGGTTCTGATTCCGCTCATGAGATATTTCTACCATATCTAAATAGATCAGCTGCTTGTTCCCACATTTGCCTATCTGAAGCATACATATTTCTAAAATAGAAATCCTCTTCTTGTTGACTATCTTTCTGTGAAACATTGATTTATGTCTGTTAGCTTAACATCAATTGTCTAGCTATTATTCCATAGTAGAATGTAAATTCTTTAGCATTACCGTATTCATCGTTTACTCATTTCAATACAGTTGAACACCATGCTTGTCTACTAGAGATATATCTGATATAATCTCAATCTGCTATTGTTACATTTTGATCAAATACTATTTCATTTGTAGTAGGATTGACAGATGTTATAGATACAGTTGCTTGTATTGTAGCATTAGCTGTATCAGTACTTATTATTCTTATTGTATCTCATGCTATAAGGTAACCTACTGATGTAAATGTTCATGTGTTAGATGCTGTTATAGCTCCGTTAGCTGCCATCATAACTCATTCGTTACCTAGCTCAATAAGTTGTATACCTTTTTCTACTGGTGTATATTCCTTGAATAACCTTCAAAGACTTTTAACTTCTGCCATTTTTATGTTAGTATTTCTTTTTGGCATGTCCATTTCTATCTTTCCTGATTCTTGGAATATTCCATAATCAAGGTCTAATGCTAACATCATTAGTTCTCATATTGCTTTTTGGTTCATTGCAGTTAAGTACAATGCTGGTTCTTTACAACATCTTTCTAGGATTTCTTTTACACTTATTTCATCACCCATTGTTGATGTTGGTTGGTTTGCTAGATTTGGCATAATTTATTAATTATAATTTAAAATATCATTGGTCATTGATCTTGGTTTACTGGATTACTAGTATCCAATGATCATGCTATTGAATCTGATAGTGTTACTTGTCATATGTTTGATAGTGATAATCACAAATCTCTTTTCATTAATTCTTTTATTTTGTCTAATGCTGCTCTGTCTCACTTCTTAGCTTTAGGATAGTTATGTTTAAGTATAACTACTTCTGGCTCCAGTGTTGCATCTTGTCAGAATTTCTGATACTCTGCATTTTCTAATTCTAGCTTTTTCTACTTTATTTTGTAATGTCTTAATGGTTTTAAAAGCTTTCTCTAATCATTCAGTTGTTCATGATTCTTTTTGTTCTCATTCTTCATTTGAATTTTCTATCTCTACATTTAATAAATCCTCTATATCTTTAAGATCATCAGATAAGTCATCTGTTATATCTGTAAGCTTTCTTTCGTCTTTATTTAAATTAGATATTGTATCCTCTTCATTTACATCTTCTGTAACTTCATTTTTGTCTGATTCATTATCTTCAACACTATCAACTTTATCTAATGTTGTATCTTCTCATTCTACAGTAGTAGATAAATCTTGTTCTTCTGGATTTGTTTCTGATACTTCAATTTTAGTTGATTCAACTGATACAGTTCAATCCTCTTGTATCGGTTCTCAGAATACGGTATATCTAGTCATTACCATTTAACTTATCAAATAAAATTTCAGACATACTATTTAATATATCAGTAGCATATCATAAGCTAGAAATATCATCATATTTCTTTGTTTGCATTATTACTTGAACTCTTGAGTAATATTCAATATTTAATATATCAAATAACTCCTTTAGAGCACTAGCTCAATGTCTTTTTGTGAATGAATTTAAATCATCCTTAATATCAACTATACTTCAATAGTTATCCATTTTAGGTAGTGCATGTCTAATAATGCCTCCACCTAAACTATGTTCATTATATAATCTCTTGTAAATTTTGTCAAGGAAAACAATTAATGCCTTTATTATTCTTTTCATTATAGTAAGTTATCAATTAAATTTCTAGCCTCATTTCCTGTGTTAATTTCTCATTGCACTCCTCATTCTACATTTGCTAAGTCTTGTCATATAATCTCTTCTACATCCTCTATTGTTCATTCTTCTCATTCCTCAATATTTATTAAATCTTCTACATCCTCTGTTCATTTGTTTCATTTATCTGGATATATGTTTAAAACATCTTCTGGTGTTATATCCATATCTCATGCTAGCATTCTTCATAATGCATCAACGTTTACTTTATTCTCTCAACCTTTTTTATATTGTTCAAGTATCTGTACTACATCCATTATTATTTGTTTCTGTGATTCCTTCTTTAGATTGAACATAGAATCAAATTTAAATGATATATTGTTTTCATTTATTATTTCTTTTATAGATGTTCAATCTATAAGCATGTCAGTCACTGTTCATTTTTCTGTAATCTTCTCTACATTAATTCCATATAATTCTTCTAACTCTTCTTTACTGTAGTAATTTAGGTATTGTAATACCCATCATTTAACTACCTTTGACATTGCTTGATCTATTGAATCAGTGAATGGAGTTAATCTGGATTTATATTGAGCAAATGCAAAATCAAATGCTCATGCTATTCTTTGTACTCTTGCATCTCATCATATAATCATTTGACTAACTCATGTAAGACTTTGTGCTATTCATTGTAATGCTTGTATTCAATTCATAGAACTAAAATCAGATCATCATAAATCTATTCTTCTTATATTTCATGTTAATATTTTTCAATTCTCTATGTCAATCTTAGCACTCTTGTTTTTATTTAGTACTCAATCTTGATTAAACATCATTGTGTTTGATAGCTTTAAGCTATCTAAAAACATGTTCAGCATTCATGTTACAGTATCTTGCATCTTTCATAATATGTCAGACATTCATAAGCTTGTTCATGCTCATGGCATCTCATTATATTTACATGATACTATATTGAACATTCATTGCATCATCTCTTGTGTATAGATGTATATTCAATTAACGAATACATGTTTATCTTGTCATATTATAACTTCTACTAGTTCATTCTTCATATCAAAGTCATTTAAGTATGGGCTATTTAATAACATGTTTTTTTCTCAATCGCTACACAGGTTTTCATTTAATCAATTTTTATCTACATACTGTAGTGATGTTGTATAATTTTTATTTTTATCTTTATTTCATTTCTCAACCATGTCAGCAAATTTATGTGAAAATAATAATCACTTAATTGCTTCATAATTTAAATATGAAAATGCTGCATTATTTGGTCATTTTAATTTTTCTATTTTATTCCTTGCTTTTTCCGCATCAGATATTCATCAATCTTTTTTTTCACTACTTAATCATGACTTTTTAATTATATCATCTATTGATAAGAATTGTCTTATTATTACATAATCAGAATCTTCTAATCATCTTAGCCTATCATACATAATATTAAACACTGATACATATTCTATTGTTGGGCTTTTTTCTACAACACTAATTTCTTCATCTAGTATTGTGTAATTATTTTCTTTATTATATATGAAGTCTCTCATTACTCATTGTCCTGTTATTATTCATTCCTTTGTCACCAATCATAATATTTTTTTTCATCTTCATTTATAATCAAATGCATCTATACATGCTCTAGTTAAGTTTTCCGATTTTAATTTTAATTGATAATCAAAATCAAAAACAGTTGAGAAAATTGTATCAACCATCATTGCGGTTAATGGGTATGATACATTCATCTGCCAACCTTTTATTTTTGTTGCTCTTTCTCTTACATCTCATATATATTTCTTATACGATTCTACATGTCTAGAATATTCATAGTTATGAAATTCTATTATATTTTGATGGACTAGATTAGTAATCTTATCTACATCTTCTGTTGTTTTTAGTTTTCACATATTTAATAATTAAATGATCAATATAAATTATTTTCATTATAGTCATCCTCTTCATAAATGTCTAGTATTTTATACATAGAGTTTGAACTAAAATCTTTTATCTCCTCCTTATTATCTAATCATAACAATAATCTTATTAGTGCTATTATGTTAACGTATGATAATACCACATCATCATCTTTCTTTCAATCTTTTTTCTTTCCTCTATAAAATACAGTTGTACTCTTCTCTGATTTCTTCGCTTCAATCCTACCGAATTGTTCTATCAAATCTGTACATGAATATAATATTTTAAATATATTACTTAATGCGTCTGATCAACTAAGAAAACAGGTTCATTTATTTACTGTATAATATTCTTTTCACAAACTATCTGTTTTCCTATTTACTCAGTTTATATTACTTGTCATCTTTACCCAGTAATCTATTGTTAACTCTGTATCGTTCATTGCTACCGTTTCTCATATTGGTCATCATCTATCTCATACTATCATACAATTAGTATATTTCTCTTTCATTTTCTTTGCATCATCTAGTATGGAATTATAATCTAATGATCATAATTTTTTTCATTCCTCTATTACTAGTGTTCTTCAATTTATTATTACCCTTCATACTGAGTCACTAAGTGATGCCATATCATATCATATGAATCTATAGTCATCATCTGTTGCTATATCTGATCATCATGTTATCCTTCAGTTAACATCAAATATTTTCTTATTTGAAAAGAATGAACAGAATAATCTTTTTAATACATATATTTCATTATTTCTATCTAATGTATCATCTACTTTTTCTTGAATCTTTAAATCAAAATTATTTCTTATTTTCCTAAATGTATCTCATTCATATACCTCAGATGGCTTAGTTCTATATTTATAATAAATTTCTTTTTTGATTAACTTGTTTTTAGTATCAAAGAAGTATGGTATAATATGATTATTATAAAATATAACACAATCTTCTGTCGCTCATGATCTTATGGAATTATAATTTGAAAATCATCATGATTCTCATTTTATAAATTCATCATATAACCAGTGATCTATAATAGTCTCGTCATTCATTGTTGATATCAATAGTATCCAATCACATTCATCAAATGCTCTATCTGTAAATGAAGTCCAGAATCTTTCTGGCATTCTAAATCATTCATCTATTATAGCTGCATCACATGCTAATCAGTCACCGTCTGATTTATCTGTATTACCTCCTGTTAAACTTCTTATAGAATTAACTTCAAATTTATTTCAGGTTAAGTTACATATTACTTTTTGATCATTTCTATTTATCTTAAAGTATGGTTTACCATTATCTAAATTTTTATCTATTAAATCTCATAAATAATCTTCTATGTAATCCATAACCTGTCCTCATATCTTTGTTGCATTGTCAGTAAAGAATCTTATCATCCTGTATTTTCTCATACCATATCATGTTTTCTCACATAGTAATTCATTTACTATCATCTCTCATGCCTTAGATGTCTTACCTTGTTTTCTTGATGTTACTCAAATATTAATCTGTGACCATCACATCAACATCTTTATAGACCATGTCGGTATAGCCATTGTATCTCACATGTTTCATCTTAATAAATGAGAATAGGCATATGATCTGTTTGGATCTCATATTGTTTTATTTGTATATCCTAATTCTATTTCTTTATTTAGTATATCCTCTTTTGTTAGTTGATTGTAATAATCAAATTCAAATGCATTATAATATTGTATTTTATAATAAGGGTTTGGATTTTTATTGAAGAATAGATTTAGTTCTCAATTTATAAATTGTATTCATATATTTTTAAACAACTCATACCATAAACTTAATATATGATCTGATACTGTTTTCTTGTCCTTAAAAAATGGATATAGATATTTTGTATGCAATATATTATAAACTTTAACATTTCTTTCTTTTACTGATTTTCATACTAATCTTATTTCAATTTCGTCTCACATCATAAATTTCGCTAGTCATCTAGTTTTTGCATTAAATATCTTATCTCATAATTTAGATTTAGTTCACAATCATTTATCTAGTAACTTATATCTAGTGTCTCAATATGCAAATATATTCTTATGAATCTTAACTCATTCTGAATCAGTTATTAAGTTTCACATAAAATATAATATTTGTTTATGTTCGTCTTCTGTTAACTCTTCTGGTTTGTCTATATTTAATAATCAAATCATTTTTTAATATTTAAGTTCCTCTCAGGCTTGTGGAATATTCTTCCATATATTCTGAGTGTTAAAATTAATAGTTGTACCTTTTGCATTTCATACTCATCAAGTTATTATCTTTAATAATTTATCTGCAGCCTTAAGTCTTGCGTCGTTATCTGGTATTTCATTTCATTGTAAATCACTCTTAGTTGCACTCTGCATCATATATACATAAAATGTTGAGATAGCTTGTGCATCCACTCACAAGCCCTCAACTGCTTTCATTAACTTAGATTCATTTAAAATTCACTTCTCCTTTAAATCATTTTTTACTTGATTAACTAATCAAGCCCTATCTGTTGTTGTTAATTCATTACTCATTTATTCTTTATAATTAAGTGGTAAATCAGACATTAAGTTTGTTCTTGCTTTTCAATACTTAACCTTAGGTGTATAAGATATTTCATCTATCTTAGGTGCTTTATTTTTATTAAATCTATATTGTCTAGCCTCTAGTCTTTCTTCTTTTTGACTCCTAGAAACTCATGCTTCCCTAATTCATCAGTCCTTTTTATTTATATCATCAATAGCTTTTTGTAATATGAACTTACTGTATTCCTTCATTGGTCAGAACTTAAAAGGGTTTATACTAAATAAGCTTCATGTTACACTTGCTCCAACCTTATTTATGTAACCTATTGGATCTTTGTCTAATAAATCCATATTACTATTTACAAAATCCTTTAATGGTTCTGTCATTTTAGAGAAGTTTGGTCTACCTCCTCATCCATAACTGCTGCTTTTTCAATTACTATATTTTGGTTTATAATAACTGCTTCACTTCCGTTTTCAAGACTTATTTGTTTTATTTCAGTAAGCAGATAATGAAAACTGGTTAGCTAATGTTTTAGAATCTATATCGTAACCATGATAATCAAGTGTGTATGCTAAGTTAACTACAGCTCTATTGTATGGATATATAGTATCCATAAATTTTTTATCATCTCTTAACCTATTAAATGATGTATCTTTCATATGATATACCATAGCAGTTCACATTGTTAACTTATCCTTAATTGACATACTAGAATTCTGCATAGCTTTAAATACATTCTTAAGTACAAGATCTCATGTCTCAGAATCTGGAACTCATCTGGTTGCTTCTGCTACTTTATTCCTATAATACTTAGCGGCATTTTTTCATGCCTTAACATCATCTGTCATTATTTTATATATCTCTCATTCTTTTTCAATTTTAGTTATAAGATTGTCTTTTTCTTTTAAGCTTAACGAATCGTAAGCATTGAATACTTTTTTATGATTAGTTCTTACTTCTGCTCATAATACAATTCAAATCATTCAAGCATCATTGTTTAATAAATTCTTATACTTTAATAATGATTCTCTCTGTAATTGCAAATCTATTTTCTCTCATAATTTATATGGATCTGGCTTTTTGTTATTATTAGCATAATCACTTTTTCTCTGTTTAAGATCTGATTCGTATAAATAATTAAGAACTTCTGGTGTTGATATTCATGATTCATGTGATAAGAATAAAAAGTGCTTATATGATTTGTCTGACATATCTCATGTCATGTCTACCCATTTTTTATCCATATATCTTCTGAAATCTATTTCCTTTCATTTACCTGTACTAAATGACTCATCTACATTAAGTCATTCTGAATTAACTAATGATCTAAGTACGTCTGATTTTATCTTGTCTAATTTTCAAAAATAAGATGGGTTAACTCAAGTCTCTGTTTTCTTTCATCAATCCTTAGCTACTTCTCATGCTCATGCGTATCATATTATTTTATCTAATTCTAATATTGTTTTTCTTTGATCTTCATTTATAACAGTTCAAGATTCTCATAATATTCTTTTTATATTATAATTATTTTCTAAATCTCATATTCAGTTACTCTCTAATTTTCTTACATTCTCATCATATCTAACATTCTTCATTATATCTAGTAATGCTCTATTCTCTCATAATGCAGTTCATTCTCTAATATTAAAACTATTTATAAGAGTCTTTATGAATCATTTATCTTTATACCATGCAGCTGATCTCTGTCATCTAAACTCTTCCTCTAATTGTTCATATTCTGTAAAGTCTCATATTCCAAACATTGATATTCATATTGAATTAGAATATGAATTGTTTATGTCTTCTGTAAATTCTAGTCACGAATTCCTAGCATAAACTGCTGAGAAATTATGTAGTACGTTATCTATAGCTTTATACCGCCTATTTCATTCTCATTCTGGTAAGTAATCATGATACTTAAATATCTCAGCTCATACATCTATTAATCATAATGTTCTGAAATATCTACTTATAGCTTTAGATGTCACGAATCATACAGTATCCTCTGTTCAGAAATTTAATGCTTTTGCTATTTTATAATTATCTTTAAGTACTCATGTTGTTATATCAAATCATACCAATGTATTATGCATTGATTTAACAAAGTCCTTTATATTAGCTCTACTGTCTACATCTTTATTATATTGTTCTAGCTTTAATCATATAGCTGTTATGGATGAAAGCAACCTTATTTGATGTGCAAATGATCTATAAACATCTGAGAAATTATTCATTGCATGTTTTGTGTCTCACTTTAATAATTTATTTATTCAAGTGAATATCTGTCACGCATCCTCAACTCTAGCTAATACTTTGTTTATTCCCCAGTTACCTAGAAATCAAACTCAGCTATCCCACATCTGAAATAACATCCTAGAGAATCATCATTCTTGTCAGTATGCATTATGGAAAGTTAATTTGTTTGCTTTGTATAATGAATCTTTAGATGATACTCATCATCATACATCATTATATTTATCTCTAGCCTCACTCATGAACCTGATTGAAAAATCATCTCAGAATTTATTTTGTAATATTACAAACTCTTCGTATGATTTTATTCACATCTTTTCCATTGTTGATGCTGTAGCTGCTATTCTTCTACTATGGTCCATTGGTGCATCAAATGCTGCTAATGGATTATTAACTACCTGATTAATAGCATCTAATGTTAATGTTGTTCTTTTTAAATTCTTATCACTAAATATTTGGTTTATTATATCATATTGTCACAATTTACCTTCTTTAATTTTATTAGCTAATTGCGGTAGATTTTCTTGATATAATCTTGATACAAATCCTGATGCTGCATTATCTGTACTCTCCAATCACGACACCTCAAACCCTAAAGTACTTTCTATATCTAATAATTTAAATCTTTTATTTATTGCTTCTGCTTCTAATCATAATCAAGTACTAGAAATTAAAGCTCTAGTTTCTATTAGTTGTCATGTCATCTGAGTTAATCATGCTAATATTCATCACATTCATAGAAGCATACTTGGTAATCAATACCTAAGTGCATAATATATATTATGGAATATTCACATTCATCTACCTATTATGTCACTTTCCTTTCTTACTAATAATGAATACAATGTTTGTCATCTATTCATGTCAATCTTCCCAGCTTTTAATGCGAAATAATCTACTACCTTTTCTTTAGTATTTAATCAGAAAGAATTTAATACTAAACTCTTATCTGCTTTAATTGAATTAAATATATCTTCTATAAGTGATGTCTTAGCTGTCTTGTCTGGTTCTTCATAATATTTTCATTTTCATTTATATTCTCTAAGGAAGTTTATCTCTCATGGATATCTGTCTTGTGTGACATTCATTACATTAACAATCTTTGTTAATGAATCGTCATAATAATCTTTAAGTTTTTTGTTAAAAACTTCATCATTAAATATTGGTGTATTCGATCAATAAACTCTAACTTTCTGATTCATCCTTTTTATTATCTCATCTTTAAGTTCATCTAATGATGGTAATACGTATAGTCATCAATCTAATCATATAAGATCCTGTGTACTTCAATTTATCATTTCTATAATAGTATCAGCTCTCTCACTTTCGCTTATTAAATTACCAAGACTTTTTCATTCTAGTACTTGATCTATTCTTCATTTTAAATCTCATTGATAAATTAATGATTTCCTTCTCATTTCCCTAACATCCATTTCCCTATATAGATCTTCAATTTTATTTAATCTATGTATAAATTCTGGATTATGTTTTTTTACATCAGTTATCCGCCTAAGAGTTATACATCTATCTCTAGTCGTTTGTATATAATCTGTTATACCCATCATTTCAGTCATTATCTCTTCGCTCATTTCTGGTTTAAAAAAGATGAGTACATCCCCTCTGGTTCTTCCATTACTATGTTTCTTTGTAGTATATCAAATAAGTCTTCTGCATTCTTGTCAGCGGCTAATTCTGGCTTCTTTGCTACATCTAGTTTTCTTTTTATTTCATCTTCTAATAATTCTATTTCATTATCAAGTACTTTTACTTCTTCATTATAAGCTGGTTCAAAATTTTTCCTATGTTCTAATGCTTGTTTATATATCTCTTCTATTTCTGTATCCTTTGTTCATTCAAGTATTTTTGATTCCATAACTCTCCTAGATCTTTTTTCTTCTGCATACTTTATGTATTCAACTAAATCTTTGTCATTTAAGAAGTCTGTCATTCCTAACATTCTATCTCAGTGTAATCTTTTGAATTCTTTAGCTTGTCATTTGTCTAAAGTTTTCATATATAAAGCTAACTTATATCTCTGTTCATCTTTTATGTCACCACTCTTTATTATCTTATCTATTCATCATCTAGTTAGTACGGCATCCATTACTACTTTATCTTTTAATATAATTCATTGTATATATTCTTTTTGTCATTTAGATAAATAGATTAAATCATCTATATAGCTATCTCCCTTACTAAAAGAATTATAAAGATGTTTACCGTACTTTGTTTCGTTTATAAGAGTATCTTTTAGTTTTTCTGTTACTATCTTTTTTGCATCTGGTGTTACCTCAAATAATTTATTTAATAAAAATTTTTCAGAACTACTAAACATTAGTGAATTATGTACAGGTCTATAAAGTGATTCAAAATAGTTATATAATTCTTTTTTATTTCAACTTAGTCTTTCTAATGAATCCTTTAATGCTGATGTACTATTTGCTTGTGATATTGATCACAATGCCTTAGTACTGTATGTTGTTGATATAGCTGATATTCTATTTATTATCTCAGCCTTTTTCTTTGGATTAGTTGTTTTAAATATTTTTTCTACTAATGGGTTATACCAGTTCTTATCAAACTTATCTTTACCAGAGTTACCAAAGTCTATTGTTACTTGTGTTATAGATGCTGAGTCCTTATGGAAATCATCATCAAATCTTTCAGCAAATTCTCTTATTTTATCTTTATCTACTTTCTTATAATTTATATCTAATAGCTTTCTTACTTCTGGATTTAATGTATCAATATATCTACTTAGTTTTAAATCATCTGTTATTGTTAATATTTTCTCAGCATGATACCTTAATATATTAAATGTCCTTATTGTTGCTTGAACTATTCATATATTATATTTAGCTTCTAATGCTGCATTTCTTGATTCAACTATAGATACTTTAGATGCCTCTTTTAATTTTCATTTCTCAACTTGTTCGACCATGATAAATTTACTAGGTCAAGATATTATACTACTTACTAAATCTGAATGACTTCATGGTTTTATTATTTCTCAATTAAAGAATTGATCAAACTTAGAAGTTAATTCTATTTGTTCTTTACTAAAAGGTTGTCACTCTAATCATCTAGCTATTATGTTAGTATATTTATCATGTATTCATGATACGAATATGTGATCTCAGTCACTATCTGATTCTAGTTTTAAATAAGCAGTCTCTGGATTTGTAACTATAGAATGTTCACTTATATCATTAAATGTTCTAACTTGAAAAGTTCATGGATTATACTTATTAGATACTGGATATCTAATAGCTACAACTTGATAATCTGAATCCATTAAAACTCTTTCAGCTTCTATTAGTTCATTATCAGCTTTTTTTGTATCCATGTTATTAGCTTTCAATTCTTCTATATTTATCCTTAAATCTTTTATTACTTTCTTTTGATTATTTTCTAATTGATTAAATAACCTTGAATTTTTATTTACTCATATTTCATTTGGTGTAACTCTATGTGAACATTTATAATGATAAAATGATTGTCATTCTCATCTATTTTTATTTATTATATTACTAGCTTCTGATAAGAATGTTCATACCTTAGATTGTATAACCTCATCTGAGAACTTTCATATTCAAGTTCATGATACTATGTTCTGTATGAAAGCATTAAGATCTCAATATCATAATTGTCATATTTCTTTTTCTGTAAGAGTTTGTTTGAAAGTTTGAAATAAGTTCTGTAATTCATCTGCTTGTACAGCTTTGAATGCATCCTGCTTGTCACTATCGTATTTTATTATAACAGAATCATTTAATGTTATATCGTCATAAGCATCTCATTCTTCTGCTGCATTTTTAAACCATGACTTATTCGCTCATTCAACTTTTCATATAGCCTCATATTTATCATATTGTTTTGTTTCAGGATTATATCTCTCTATTATTTTTGTTTTTTTAAGTGGCTTATATCATCAATTTAATTTTGCAGAACTTTCTCATACTAATACTGTATCCTTTAATACCTCGTCACCACTCTTTAAATCTCAAAAGTTTATAAGATTCTTTCATAGAAAGTTCTCTCAATTACTATTTCATGCTATATGTGTTTTAACTTCATCTAATTTATCTTTTCAATTTATTATAGCTAGTTGGTCTCATAAATCTTGTGATGCATGAGATGTTCCATCTTCTAAGTCTGTTAGATATTTAGAATTCAATGCATCATAATAATTTAATAATGCTCATCTATTATCTAGTGAATCTGGATTATATCATGCATCATTAATTACTCTTGTGTATTCTTCGTCTACTCAATATCTTTCTTGGTCTATTGATAATTTATTTTCGTATTGATCTCTTATAGATAAATATTCTGGATTAGTTTCGTATCATTTTTCTTCTCTTAATTTTGATAACTCATTCTTTATATTATTGAATTCCTGTAATTCCTTATATCACTCTTGTGTTTCATCTAATATTTCTTTCACTACATAAAGATCTACATCTCATTCTACTGAATCAAATATAGAATGTGTTGATGTATAAGATGCTTCTCTCTTCCTTATGTTAGCTATAGCTTGTGCTAGTCACCATTCATCAGCTTTATTCTTTGGATAAACTATTTTATCTCAATCATATACTGGTAGCTTTCATTGTTGTAATGCTAATGGTATTTCTAATTCTAGAATCTTATTTCTAAATTCTTCATAAGATCAGTAAGCTGGTTTTAATAAATCATCTATTTGATTCTTTACTAATGCATTATTTTTAAATCATGCTGAAAAAGAATAATCTATAAATGCTAGATCTTCTATAATTTTTCAATATCAATTCTTATTTATTTTATTGCTTACTTTTAATTTATTATTTGAATAAATTAATCAGAATCAAGATTTATCTCAGAATCATCATAAATATATCTCATCACTTTTTAGTTTAAGTTTCTTTCTTAATATTTCATTAAGTCATTTATTGTCTCTTTTATAATTTATTGTCTCTATAATAAATTTGTATTTTTCTATTTCGTCAAGCATTCAATAGCATTCTTTTCTTACATCTTTGTTATCATTAAATATTTTTATTTTATTTTCGTCCGTAATATCTTTTCATAATAAATTATGTATTTTATCCTTTACTGTATTTATATTACCTGCCTCTCAGTTGTAATTCATTATCTTATTTATAGTATCAATCTTTTCTTGTAATAGAAATCATTCTCATTTATCTCATTTCTCCCAAGCTAATAATTTACTGAACTTTTTAGTATCAGCTCATGTTATATATTTAAAATCTCAATTACTATTCTTTTTTATATCTCACCACATAACTGGAACTTCACTAGGTGCTGGCTTGTCTGTTAACATAATATCTCCCTCTATCTTCTTTCCATATTTGTTTGTGAAACTTTTTTTCATTTAACTATAGATAGATATCATCCAGTATCTAATCTTTTAATTCTCTTTAATTGTTTCCTTAATTTTCATTTATCTATGATGTCATCTATAAGCTCATTTGTTATATCTGTTTTCTTTCAATCAACATTAGCATATATTTTTTTGTCACCAATTATATTATTTAACATATCCTTTAAATCTTTATTTACTTCTTCTTTTACTTCTTTTAGTGTAACAATCTTTCATTTTGAATAGAATGAATCATTTAAAATTTTATTTAATTTTTTATCATCAAAATAAAGTCAGTCTACAAATTTATTTAATTTACTTCATTTTTTATTATAAGATTCTAATAATGTTTCTCATTGCTTAATTCCAAATTGTTTATTGAAATTATCAACATATAAAACATTAGAATCATTTATATCTGATCTTAATATTCAATCATATATCTCTTTATATATAGGATTGTTTTCTTTAGCACTTTCATAATTAAATACTCAATCTATTTTATTTTTAATATTCTCTTCTAGCTTTTTGTAATTTATATCCACTAATCATGCGTCTGGTTTAGATAAATTTTCTAAATATCATATAGTAAAATCTTTATATGATTTAGTATAATAATCAGCTTTCTTTATTTCATCTATTTCTTTTGTTATATCTAATGTTCATAAGTTTGCTTTATTATTTATATCATCCATTTTTTTTATAAGCCTTTCTCATTCATCTTTTATAAAATCTTTTTTACCTTTTTTTGTTATTAAATCTTCATATCTAGATGCAAGTTTTGTTTTTGTTTTTATATTCTCATTTAATAGAATTGCTCTTGATACCTTGTGTCTGTAATCATTTATCCTTTTTAAGTTTGTATCATTTGTATAAAGTATAGTTCTTGCTTTAATAAATCCATCTTCTCATTCTTTTATTAATTTCTTTTGGTCTTTCACTAATTTAACTAAATCAGCCTTTAATGCTTTTAGGTATTCATCTCTAGGGGTTCTTGCTTTATATTTTCATAAACCCTTCAACTCTTTTTCTATATCTTTTATTTCTTGCTTCCTTAATTTTATTGCCATTTCATATTTAGATATTCTATTTGAATAATCTATTTTTAATGTTTCTCTTATCTTAGATGCATAAGGGCTATCTATAGTTTTAGATAATCATGATACTATCTCGTCACTCATTAACATCTTTGATAATACTGATTCATATTGTTTATTAGGAACCGTATCATTAAAGAATTTTTTTATTTCATCTACGTTTCAGAAATAATTATATGCTAAATTCTTAAGCATATTATCATCAACTACATCTCATTTTAATACCTCATCTTGTAAGATCTTTTGTATTCAGTCAAATCTTTTGAACTCTTCTTCTGGTAAATCTTTAAATGTATTTTTTATTACAAGCATTGTTTGTTCAAACGTATCTCATGTATCCTCTATATTTAGGTACTTCATTGCTTCTTCTATATCTATATATCAATCAGCTTTATATTTTCAATATCATTCTAGTTTTTGTAATATCTCAGAACTAGATTCTATATACTTTTTTATTATTGTTTTATCAGTTAGATTATCTTTAGCTTTATTAGATAATCATTTTATAATTGAATTATGCTCTAATTTCTTTCATGGTAATAAATACATAATTTTATTCTTGTATTTCTCAAAGCTTTTTTCTCATGGACTTCAATATGCAAAACTAAAATATGTATCTTTATCTAATCATTTGTTTATTACATCATCTCAAGATAATCCTTTATTTCATAAATCTATAGGACTATCAGCTATTAATTCATTTCAATAATGTATTCTAATTGCATCTTCAAATATCTCTGCTTCCATACTTGATATTTGATTTATTTTTTCTTTTGAAAAATTTGTTTTACTTAAGTTAGTTGTCTGTGCAAATTTTCAATCTAATGCTTTATTTAATTCTCTTGATATATTTTTTTCTATTTTATCAGTATTAAAAGATTTATCTGATACTTTATTTCACTCATCAACATATTTAGCTTTACCTAGCTCTTCTTTTAATAAATCTATCTTATCTTTTATTTCTGTAACCTTCATTATATCCTCTATTTTTCTTTTATTTAATTCTTGCGGTGTAAATGAATATAATCATTTTTCATCCACTCTGTCTCATACTGATATTTCTGATCTAATTTTTTGGTCAACAAAAGATAAATCTATTACATTATCTTTAACTATCTCCTCAAAATTCTTTCATTTTATTTTCTCTAGATCTTTTATATCTATTGATATCTTATCATTTGTTAGTGTATTATAAAGTACGACTTGTTCTTTTTGATTAGAGAATTTTCTAATAGCTGGTTCTAGTTTCTCCATAAAAGTATCTACTTTTTTATAAAAAGTTTTTTTACCTTTATGTTTCTCTAGTTCTTCTACCTCTTTCATAAGTACAGCTCTTGTTTCTGCTGCTCATTCTCAATCATAATTCATAATTGTTTTTCTCCATATTCTTTTAGTTCTATTTTTAGAACTAACGAATTCTTTTATGTTATCCAATTCTTTATCTATAATCTGAGAATATATTTTTTTATTTGGTTCTGATACTCATTCTTGAATCATATTCTTATGTGTAGAATATAATAAGTCTTCTGTATCTATTCTCTTTCATACTATGTCATCAATCTCTATTCATACTCATGAATCTATAAACTTCTTTATTTTTGTTTCATCTGCTACCTTTAATCATTCACTTATGAAATTATAAAGCTCTCATCTTCAAACATAATTCTTTTGTGTATGTATTCATAAGTTTTTAACCGCCAGTTCCCCTTCTTTGAATAATTGAATTCATTCCTTTCTATTTATTTTAAGTCCTGTCTTTTTATAATAATCTTTTATAAAGTTATCTAGTGCGGCTGCTGAATCTGTTCATTCTTTAAATACATGGTTAAAGAAATAAGATGATCATCATTGATATCATTTTTTTAAAGCTGCTCATCAAACTACCGCAGCTCTATCAAATCAGAAATCAAAAGCTATATCTAATCATGTATTAAATATTATTTGCTCTGGACTAGCTGCATCCTTTCCTAGTCTATCAAATACAGGATTAGATGCTACTCAAGTTAATACTGATTCGGTTATCATATTCATGCTCTTAGATGTAGTATTGTATACATTCCTACCGTATACAGCCATCTTTGACATTCATGTATTTAGAGTTCAGAATAACTTAGGTGCTTTACTTACAGCTAAAGATTCTGTAGCTTTTGCTACTTTTGTTATATAAGATATTCATCTTGGTGTTATCTGTTGAGCCTTAAGTGCTACTTCTGATAATCACCTTAATGCTCATGTTCCTAATCATTTACTTAATGTTGATGTTCACTTTGATAATGATCATGCTCATTTATTTCATATAGCAGTTGTTAATATAAATCATGGTACACTATTTAAGTTGTATAATACAGCTGATCATGCTTGTTGCATTAATCAGTCATATGTATATCTGAAAGATCTTACCTGTCTAGCTATCTCTGCTTGTCTCTCTGTTTCCTTTAAATCTTTATCAGATACAGCTGATGACACTCAAGATGAAAGCTTGTCTACTGATTTTCTGGCTCATGCTTCTGCTGCAGTTCAAGTAGCATATATAATATGTCATGCTCACATTAATGCTGATCAGATTCATTCCATTATTTCTCATTCTGAAATTCCTTTTATTCATTTAGCAAAATCTCTAACAGATGATTCTGCTTTTATTATTGCTTGTAGTTTAGTTTGTTTATTAGCTATTCAAGCTAATAAATCCTTTTCTTCTTCTGATAATAAGACATTAACCCTATCGTCTGCTATATTCATTAACTTATCAGGCTCTATATTTTTATATTTTCTTTGCTTCTTTAATTCAGCCATTTCATCGTATACTCTTTTTCAATATTCCCTTCTTACATTAAATCATTTTAATAATTCCTCATAATCATTCATAACTATTAAATCATTACCCTCATCATATCATATGACATTTTCTATCTGATTTTTTAAATCAACAGCATAAATTGAATCCTGTAAACTTAAGTCCACCATTTTATTGAAAAGTAATTCGCCTTCTTTAGTAGTTGCGAATCATGGATTCTTTGCTCTTAATTCTTTGTAGTCTGCACTTTCTTCTACTGCTAACTTAACTGTTTTATTTATTTTGTTTAATTTATTTGACATCATTTCCTTTTCCTTCTCTATCTTTATAGATTGAAGATACTCCAGCTCCGTCTGTCATTCTCAAACATTGAATACCTTTTTAGTAAAGTCTTCATATTCATTAGCATACTTTTTTCTTTGCTCTGATAATCTTTGTATTTCATTATATGATTCATTCTCTTGTAGTTTTACACTCGCCTCTTTTAATGCTATAGGATCTAGCTTTGCATTCTTTACAGCATTCTGTGCTATCTTTTTTTGTCACTCTACACTATTTTTATCTCATTTAAATAGTTGTTCTTCTATTGAATACTGGTTAAGATATTTAGAATAGTTTTCAAAATTCTTATTTCATTCCAGATTATTTAATTGTGTCTGAATTTTTGATGTAGCATCGTTTACATTGTTCTCTAAATCATAAAGCTTGTCATGTACTATCCTGCTTATATCAGCATCTCATTCTCATAATCTTCAATCTATTCTAGCTGATTTAAATTCTTCTAATCATTTTATCTCATTTGTTGGTTTTATGTAATCAGTAAACTCTTCCTTACCTAATACATAGTCTGTTCATACTTTACCTAATTCTCAGAATTGTCCAAAGTAACTTCATACATTAACATCTTTATAATCCTCTCTTATTCCTGAAATGTCATCAGTTCATAAAGGAGTATATTCGTTAACTATATTATCTAACTTACTTATCTTTGCTTTTCATTCTTCTGTATATTTATTTGGGTTATCTTCTGCTCATACATAATCTAATCCAACTCAAAAATTTTTAATTGTATCAATTCATGTTTGAAAAAAATCGTCTGACATTTTTCATATTTTACCTATTGATTCTGTAACATAATCATATGCATCAGGTATATCTTCAGTAACTATATCTTCTATTGTTTTTATTACTGCTCATGCATCTTCTTTAAAATTACCTATAGATTCAACTGTTGTGTCATATGGATCTTTAACGGTATCTGCTATAGCTCATGCTACATATCTTAATGGCTTTATTCAAATTCAAGATTCTGAATATTTTTCAAGGTATTCTCCTAATACATCTGTTGCTTTGTCACCAACATCTATTGCATTATCTATTTTATTGTCTACATACTTTATTGAATCACTAGCAGCTTTAGCTCAAGCTTCTATAACTAATCATGGTGTATCTTTTATTGATTGTGTTATTCATTTATTACTAATAACATCTAATCACTCACTAAACTTTAATGTATCATCTATAGACTTTATTGAATCACTAGCAGCCTTAGTAGCTTTAGTTCAGGCTTCTATAACTAATCATGGTGTATCTTTTATTGATTGTGTTATTCATTTATTACTAATAACATCTAGTCATTCGCTAAGCTTTAATGTATCATCTACACTTTTAAAAAAATCTTTTATTCACATAATGTTTTATTTTATATATTAATTTATATAATATCTGATATCCTCTGGCTTATTTATCTTTATTTTATTACACCATATCTTATCTAGTATATGCTTATATTTTCCATCATCTTTATAGAGTATAATGATATTCTTATAAATTTCAAAATATCTATTAAGTCTATATATAGCCATATTATAATCAACACTTATTTTTTTATTGTTAACCATTAGATCTAATACATAAAATAATGGATTAAAAAAAACTCAACTACTACAGTGTAGTTGAGAAAATAATAGTCAAAATCTATCCATACAGCTATTTCTGTCCATTCAACTGTATTCTTCTATACAATCATAATGCATTATATTATCATCTACTATTCAATATAAATCCATCCTTTTATATCATAAAACTATTATTTTATTTTTCATAAGTTGATTAGCTTTAATTCCTTTTTTATTATTCTTATTTTATAACTGGTGTTATATTTGAACTTCAATCCCATTCTCAATATCATAACTCTTCAAATAATTCACAATGTCATAAGTTAATCCAACACAAATCAATTAGTTTCTGTAACTCACTTATTATAAAATAATCAAAATTTCAAAACACTTTACTGTTTCATTCTTCATCTATTTTTTGAACAAAGAATTTTAATCATGATCTAAGTGATGGTGATACATTGTATTTCAATTTATAATATATTGGTTTCTCTATTGTCATATTAGTTATAATTAAAAATTAAAGTTTTAACATTCTGTCATCCATTTCTTTTTTCAATTCTTCTTTTATAACTCAAATAATTCTATCTAATCCTTTTGTTCAATCTAACCGATGTAGCCGACGATCAGAATAAAATCAATCTCATACTCTCATCATAACTTTTGATATTCACATATCTTCAATATCTTTTAGATTTCTTTGTATATCTTTTATATCATCAATCTTGTTATTTAAATTATTAACTCATTCTATTACTTGTTTTATATCTCACATATTAGTTATGATTAAAAATTAAAGTTTGTAAAATATTTGGGTTATTATATTAAGAAATAAGGGTATCGTTTTGAGTTTTAGGATATAACATACCATAAGTTGTGTAAGCTCTTCTATCCCTCAAAAAATACCCTTATTTTCATTTTATGTTTGTATTAGTATATTTTATGTATCTTATATAAGAGAAAGTATACTTTTCTCTTCCATAGGATTTCATCAACCTTTATATTTGAATTTGGCAGCTTCAAATATAATTTTCCTTTTCTTAGCAAAACCTTTTTTACTTAATGCATATTCTAAATCTATCCTCTCTGTTTCACTAAATAGATTTGAATTTAGCATATCATCAACTTGTTCTCATTTGAACGAGTTCATTTCTCAGTCTTTCATTATTTCTATCAAGTTACCATTACTTGATTCATAAACAATTAATGCCTCCTTGTTACCTCTACAACTTTTAACCTTGAAAACTAAATCCATTTTCTCAAGGTTACCTCTTGCAAAGGCTTGGAAATATTTAAACTGAGGATTCTTATTTAATAATCTACTCTGAATATATCAGCATAGATATCATGTAGATCTTTTTAATGCCTGTAACACAAAAGCATTATCTCTAGACATTACTCATAGTTTCAATAAATATGAATCAAATTTATTTTTATTGAATACATTTATTTTTATTGAATCTATTTTCATAACTCAATAGTACTTTAGTATAGAACAGCATCTAATATACAACTCCACCGCATCATCAAAGTTATTAACTTTAACTTTAATTAGATCGTCTACTATCTTGGCTGGTTGTAATTCCTTCATTTGTATATAAGGTCTAACCTCCTCAAATAAATTCATATTTTTTTTAGTTAGAAATTATTTTTTAACTCTCTTACTTTTTTTTGTTTCCTTAACTTCTTTAACTTCTTTAACTTCAGAAGTAGATATATGAAGTTTAGTATCAACAACAAAAGAATATTCTTTAACTTTTTTTGATACAACATAAACAATCTCTTTAGTTTCTGGTTTCTCATATTGTCTTATAATTAATGATTCCTTTTTCAAGTAATCATTAAGTTTACCGTAGAACTCTTGGTTAGTATCATTAGTTACTACCGTCATATCTATAGGCTGTTTAGTTTCCTTAGCTTTCTCTTCATACTTCTCTTTTGTATCAGATAGTATTTGATTGTAATCAATTCAACTAATTTCCTTATATACATCGTAAGCTCTTTTAGTAAGCTCTCCATTTGTTCTGTTTTGATATGCTTGTATTTGCATATCAAGCATTCCTTTCTGTGATTGACTCATAACAATATAGTTATAATAATAAAATAAGCACTGTGTGTAGCATTTACAATATATATATAAAATATTGTTTTGCAAAAGTTTTTATCTAAATAAGTAGTAATCTATCTAATACATCATTACTATTATGTCAATCCCACTTATTTGCTTTATCTTCTATATTAGCAAACTTACTACATATAGACCAATATCTTTCTGGTAAATGATAACTAATTTGTCATGCCCAGGGGTGATCTAGTTGCATTATAAACCGTCAATCAAATTTCCGCTCAATCATCGTGTTTCTTGCTCTTAATCACTTCACATTCGTCCTATTTAAGTTTTTACATAGTGCTATGAATAAATGAATCCTATGTTTATATAATTCATCAAATGTATGATATCAATCAGATAGCCTTCATATATCATCTCATAGCTTTAGAACGTCATCCTGAACTAGTTTAAGTATACTCATAATAATATAGTTAAATAATAATAAATTACATATTATAATATATAATCAGATTTGCAACTCTTTTTAAGTTATCCTTTTTTAATTTATCCTTTTTTGATTTCATTATTTTTGTTATAGTAAATTTTTTAATTTATCCTTTTATGTTGTATTTATATCTTTATAGTAAATTTTTTAATTTATCCTTTTAGGGTGTATTTATATCTTTATAGTAAATTTTTTAATTTATCCTTTTAGGGTGTATTTATATCTTTATAGTAAATTTTTTAATTTATCCTTTTAGGGTGTACACACCACACACTACACACACAGGGGGAACTACCCCTACTACTCTACTACTATAACACACACACACACACACACACTTATTATGGAGAGAGAGATATTTTTTTTTTTTTTTTTTTTTTTTTTTTTATTTATTGGGAGGGGTTTTTGTTTTTTTGTTTTTTTGTTTTTTTGTTTTTTTGTTTTTTTGTTTTTTTGTTTTTTGTTTTTTTTTGTTTTTTTTTTTGTTTTTTTGTTTTTTTTGTTTTTTTGTTTTTTTTTTTTTTGCTTTTTTTTGTATTGGGGGTCATTATTGTTTTTTGTTTTTTGTTTTTTGTTTTTATTATATGGGGGTCATATTGTTTTTTTATATTACTATATATTATTATATATTATATATTATATATTATATATTATATATTATATATTATATATATATTATATTATTATATATATTTATATTGGCATGGATGGGTACGGCTATTTATGTAGTCAATTAGTAATTTACTTAATTGGCTATAAATAGCTATTTTAGTTTATTGACTTGTCAAGAGCTAAGATTAGCTATAGTAAGCTATTCTTAATTTTCATTGATAGAAAATCCTCGGGGATATACAAATTAAAATGTTGTATAATATAGTTTTGTTTTTGTAATATTGATTGGCTATTTATAGCCAATCAGTTTTAACAAGTATTCCTATTTAGGTGGGTGGGTGGGGGTGGGTAAGTGGACAGTCACTTACATTTAATTATAATATAAGATATTATAATTAGTTTTATTTGTTTTCTAAGAATGGTTAATTTTCTTAGGAACTTATTTTTTGTTTTCGCTTTGTATAGCGAAAGTAGTTTCTTGGAAGTGTTAAACTTGTCAAGAGCTAACATTGGCTTTGGTAAGCTATATTAAATTTTGGAGGTAGAAATTTACCGAGGGTTTGCCTCGTTAAATGTTGTATAATATAGTTTCTATATTATGTAAATTTAATTGGCTATTTATAGCCAATGTTATTTTTTGTTTATTTGTTTTTTGTGTTGGCTATATAAAGCCAACGCTTGTGTGCAAGTCTCTGTACACTTTGTATTTTGTGTGTGGAGTTATTGGCTTTGCTAAGCCTAAAACTTACTGTGTGAAATAGTACATATTTTTGAAAAAGAAAAAAAAGCTAGAAATAATATTTATACTGAATGTATAGTAATGCTTATGTAATAGCAAGGGATGTGTAATTATATTTAGTTTTGCTTTATTAGTCACAATCCTTTGGGTATGGATGGATTGTTTTTCTGGTATGTTTTGTTTTATTTTTAGTATGTTTATTAGTTGGTTGTGTATACCTTTATTTAGGTATAGGTATAATAGTGATAATGTACTATTAGTCACCGACTGTTAATATTAGCTTGCTAGGTATTTTTGTTGTTTGATTGTTTGGCTTGATAAAGCCATTGGTTAGTTTACTTTAGTTTAACTATATAATTAATTATATAGTTTGTTTTTTGATTGGTGTTGTTTAGGTACATTTGAGTACCCTTAATCGTATCCGTTTACAATTCTCTTCTTGTCTCTTATCTGGTACGGTTGGGATGAGTCCTCTTTATTTAAGATACTCCTCGTTTTGTTTTTGTCACCTACTGTCTATTGGTACGGTTGGGTATGGCTAGTTGTAGTAGGTATTCTGGATTCGTGTGAGTGTAACGAACCAGAGGTTATTATGTAAGAAGAGATAACTAGTATGTAGCTATCTCTTCTCTTATTGCTTCTAGAGACTCTAAGTCTTCTAGTTCTTGTTCTAGGTCAAACAAGATATTTTGTTCTTCACTTGTGTCTTGGCATAAGTAAGTCTTGTCCTCTATTGTGTCACAGACTTCTTTTATTTGTTGCTTATTTTTTGTATATTAGTCATGGTGTTTTAATTAGTAAATATAATATAATTCAATAGAATTACTTTTCTTTATTATAAGAACTAATAAAAAAATAGAAGACATAAGTCTCCTATATTTTATTTAGCTTTAGTATCTCATCGCTTCATGATGAGAAACATTTGTGACACAGTCCTGTGCTATAAACTTCGTCTGTGTCTTCTAGTTGATTGCGAGTTATTATGACTCTGCAGTCTTTACAATTTTTAATTGTTTCCATAATATACTTTTAGAAATATAAAAGTGGAGGCTAACTGTATAAACTTATAATAATATAAGGTTAGGCTTTCTTTATATTCTATATAGTGCTTCTTGTATGAATGGTTCTAATTGATATAGTGCTATCTTTATTATAAAGGATAGTAATATAAATTTAGAATTTCTTCTCGCTTTAGCTAGTCTACAAGCTTTCTTTTTCTTGTCACCAAGGTAAGCTTGTATGTTATTAGATAAGGATGCTATGAATAATATTATTATTATTAACCATAACATTATTTGTATTAGAAGTATCATGCTGTATAAGTTAGATAATAGTATCATGCTGTATAAGTTATATAATAAAGTTATATAATAAAGTTATCCTACAGTTATCCTCCAGTAAAATTACTTTTACTATGTCACAGTACGGCGAGTTAATTGTGGATAATTAAAGATTCTATCTTTAATTATTCATACAATTATACGAGCCGTGTTATTTGAGGATTCTGCAATTTTTGTTTATAGCATTAGTATTATATGAGTGTGCGAATATAATACAATGATATAAACAAAAATAAGGAATCTATCCAAGTCTTGTGTTTAGTCACCAACTACCTAAGTAGTCAGTGACTTGTTTTTATCTATAGTACTGTATGTATAGGTAATGAATACAGTACTAGTAGTAATGTAATGTAGTATATATATGTAGTCATAGTATTAGTTATAAGGTAATAAATAATATATGACTTGTTGCTCTTTAATTTTGTAGTCACCACCTAATGGATAGTGACAATAGTAATGGTTAAGCTATTCAATTTATTAGGCATCAATTCCTTAATTGCCTTTTGTGTATTTTGATAAGTCAATCTTGACTTATCAAATTCTTCCCCATTATGTAAATCGTAAGCATTCTTACTACAATTATATAATGGTCTATTTCATCTAGTATCTAGTGATACACTAGATGAAGGATTAATTGTTCTCTCTGTTATATTTAATGCTATAATGTTTTCCGCTATTTGGTTCATAATTTTTATTTATATTTTAAGATACAAGAAAGTTGAATATTGTACAGCAAATATCTCATTTGCTATTTTTACTGTGACTGAATCCTAGTCACAAATCTTTAGCTGCTTTCTTTAAATCAGCTAAGATTATTTTTTTATTTAACTCAATATGTTTATAATACATATTGAGTTGATGTGACTCTAGTATGTAGTCATCATCAGTTCTAACTTCAATACTTTTTCATATTTTTACTATGACTACTCAAGTATTAAATATTAAGTTTTCTATATCATTAGATATCTGATATTCTATTTCAGACATAATATTTTATTTATATTTTAAAATAGTTTCTAGTCACAGACTATTAAGTCGTGACTAGAATATGTTTTTATTTCTTTTGAATTAAATGACTAAGTCATTTTAATTCAACTCAACCACCTCATAGTGGTCTATTATCTACAGCCTCTTGTATCTTGTCATCATCTATTGGATGATATTGATAAGATCAGTCTGCTTGTTTTTCTACTCTAGATGCTTTCAGTTTTACATTATCTTTATTTATAAAGATTGTGAATCTTAAGTATCCTTTAATACTAAAGACTACTGTCTCTGGTTTTCAATCCTTAGCAGGATTATGAAAACATTGATTTGATTTCACTATGAAATCATCTTTAGGTATATTGTATAACTTTTTAACTTCTCACATACATAATGTGATTATAGTATTCTTTTCCATAATAATAAATATTATAAATATAAAATAAATGAATCACTAGGATTCAATAAAATTACTTTCATTCCCCACTTCTCCCAGTACCCAATTTTCCACACCCCCCACCCCCACTCCCACCCTCCATCAATCCCCCCCTTCCTTTTTCTCTTTCCTCTTCCCCCACTCCTTTTCTCCCTTTCCCTACTATCATCCCCCCTCATCCTCTCTTTTTTTTTTCTTTCTCTTTTTTCATTTTCCCCCTTGGTACCAATGTTTTACCCATATAAAAATTATTAATAATAAAATAAATGAATCACTAGGATTCAATAAAATTACTTTTCTTTTCTATAAAGTAAAGTCAATAATTTCAGAGGTAGTTAATTCTGAGATTCAATTAATTCAAAAATCAATTAACCTCATATATTCAACCATCATCAAACTTAATAGATGTTACTTTGAATATTTCAATTATTCATCTTTTCTTTTCGTACCGACCGTAGTTGTATTTCACAACCATTCATATTTTTATTACTTTAATAATAAAAATATTAATAAATAAAATAAATGAATCTAATAATTCAATATAATTATTTCTATTATGTCACTGACTATTTTATTATATCATTTATGATATAATAACTTATTCATATCAATCAGGTATACGTGACTGATATGTAGTCGGTGACATACTAATGTAACTCTTTTTTCTATAAATAAAAAAACCTCACTTAAAAAATTAAGTGAGGTATAACAATGCTCCCTATTGCACTTCCATCTACAAAAAGTAGAAATATATAATATATGTATTCTACACTTTAATCAATTAAGATTAGTAGAAATATATAATATATGTATCTACAAAAAGTAGAAATGTAGAATACATATATTAGCTTACTTATACTTTTGTAGTATTGTATTTATTTTTATAAATAAATCAATAGTAATTATTTATTTTAATAATTAAAACTATCTGCATTAGCATTATAGATATCAATGATTTGTTTCTTAGTAGCTCAGTAATCTTCTAAGTATTCTATTAGATCTTCTGATAATCATGAATAGTAAAGCTTCATGATTATTGAGTTCATATTTAATGATGGCTTCTATGATGTCTTTTTTTTACTCTTATTTTTTTCATTTTCAGCATGCTCCTTAAATGCTTTAAGCATTTCTTTGTAATTGCTTTTCTTTGCAATTAGTCATCCCATGTTTACATCTACATAGTCACTGATTGTTAGTCACTCTTCTTTTGCTTCTTCAAACTGTTTATCTCAGAATGCGAAGAATGCTCAATACTTACTGAAATCAAAATCTTTTTCTTGGTACATAATTTTTCTAATTATTAAATAAAAATTTTATGGTGATCTTATATTTTATAAGATCATAAATCCCCCTACTGTGGTGTAGCTAAGTAGGGGGGTCTATTAAAAGAAAAAGCTTCATTAAGGCTTTTCATTTTATGTTAAAGGGTAAGGACTTTCAACCTCCATATATTATTTCTATTAGTTTAAAACTGTTAATTTTAATTTTATAAGTAGTACTAATCTTATAAAATTTCTGGAACCTATCATGCATTATAGGTATCAACAATCCAGCACCGCCTATCTAGTAATAGATAGACAGAATGGATAGTTGATACAAGCTCTATATTGCTATCATCTTCATTATTATTCACAGAATAAATAGTCACAACATTATAAAAGTTATATTATTTATTCTATGTTTTCTTTGTTTTCTCTTATCTTTTTTTCATAGGTAAGCTGGGATTGCTAATATGAATATATATAAGAATAGTGTCGCACTAATTATGTTACACAATAATCATAGCACTAAAATAATTACTGTTATCATTTATGTTTAACTTAATAAATAAAATACTTTTTAGTATATTATTTATTAGGTATAATGCAATATTTTTTTATGTAACTTTTTTAAAAATATAAATAAATTTAATACTAACATCTCTCTATTTTTATATTTTCTATCTTCTCAGTTATGGAATTATTATTAAGTAATTCCTTTGTTAATTCCTCTGTATCTATATCTGATGCAGATGTTTCATCATTAAAGATCCGTTCTGAATAATAATTTTTATTATTGTGTTTTATTTTATCTCTTTCATATAAGGTTAATCTTACTTCACTATATGTAAATAATCTTTTTATAAAAGATAAAGATTCTTCTGTTTCTTTTAATAATTCTTTCTTAAGAATTATTATTTTATAATTATCATAGTCACCTTGTGAATATCATCTTGCTGATATTTCTATTGTTCTGCTTTCTATCCATTTAATTATTTGATTTGTTTTTTTAAATTCATCATCATAATCATTACAGTCCCATCCGTGTATTCATGTTAATCTTAAATCTATTCAATATAAATTTAACTCTTTACTGTAATCGGTTAAGTATTTGGTTGAGTATTCAATACTATCAAATATATTATTTAGATGATTGTTACTGTTTTTTATAAGTAATATATTATTACTTATATGTTCTGGTATATTTTCTATTTGTTCTCTTATCCGATTATCAGAACAATAATCTATGTATTCTATTATTTTATATTCTTTCATAATCTATTGTTATATATTAATTATTCTCTATAAATTTATTTAGTCTACTTGTTTCTTCTTCATTAAATCTATCTACAAGTAGCTTTCAGTCTCTAACGAAGTATCACGTATTATCTTTATGTAGGCTCTTCCGTTGTCACTTACCTTTATACTTTACATAGAAGTATCAGGTATCATTATTCTTTTTCATTTTTATATTGCTTTTCATTTTTATATTGTTTCATAATTTAAAATAAATAAGTGTATGAAAAATTCACCTACCATAACTGTTTTAATTTTATTTATTAATGGTATATATTTTTTTCATTTATCAATATACTGTAATGTTCTGTGTAATAGATCAGCAGAATCTTGTCACTTCCATACTGGGAATATATGATCTAGTTTATATCAGTCACCATCTGGTTGTATTGATATAATAAATCATACGGCTCAATCATCTTTCTTTCTCTGTATCTTATTTATTATTTCATCAGCTTCTTTGTCACTGATTCATATTTTATTATCAGATAACTTAACTAAGTTATCTAGTATTTTATATCTATATTTTTCCATTAGTAAATAAATTTATTATTAAAATTATCTATTGCTTCTTTTATTGTTCTTCAGTATGCTGTTTCTTTGTATATGTCTACAGATATATAATCATCAATATAATTATTAATTCATTCTTCTATCTCTTCCTCGCTAGGAATTCTGGTTACCATAAACTTTCTTTTATCCTTATGTTTATGTCAATCAGGATATTCGGCTGTAGTAATATGTATTTGTTTATTCTCTATTAAAAACTTTTCTATTTTATTCATATTATTATTTATTAATTATTAATTATTAAAATGCTTTTAATTTTATTTTCTAATATTAATTGATTCTTCATACATATGTTTTATCAATAAATTAATATCATTCTTATTCATAACACCCCTTACTCATTTACTTCTTTTTATTTCTTGTTTGTATTCTTTTATTTCTTCTTTCGAATTCTTTTTCAATATTCTTCCTAATTTATCTTTATTTTTTCATCAATATCTTCTCTAAAAGATTTCATATATTTATCTACATTTTCTCATTTCTGAAAAAATAAATAAATATCTAATAAATTATGAATTCTAAGGTTATCTATCATTTTCTAATCATGTTATCTATATAAAATGTTTATTAAAGAAATGATATAATGGTCTTAATTCCTCTATAGTGTAATATGTTATCATTCTCATTTGTAATTTAATTAAAATAATAAAATAATAAACCAATAAAATTACTATATCTTATTGGTCTATTGTATCTTTATTGTATCTTTATTGTATCTCTATCTTATGTCACTGATATGTAGTCTAATACATACTGTTTCTTATCTTTTAAAACACCTTTTTCATTTTCATTGTTTAAATTTATTATACACTTTCTGTGTAATATCTTTATCTCATCTATGAATCTCCCATCATAATTCTAATAGGTGATTTATATCACAGATGTAAACATCAATAGAATGAAAAGATATTAATCTAACTATACAATCTTTAACTGTTTTTTTCTTCTCAGTCTAAATTACATCATGTTTGTGTATCTAAGATATTATACATAATATTTTTAATTATCTAATAAAAGTAATTCTTCTCTATATTTTTCTAAATTGTTTTCTTTTATATATTCATCCATATTAAATGGAATACTGGTAGCTAAACAATTTATTCATTTAGATATTTTCTTCATGATTCCCTCTATAGATAGACAATCTAATCCTATCCTATCTAGATATATTTCATATATAACATATATAACTCAATTAGCAAAGCATTCTGTATCTATGTTATATATTTCTTCTATTCCTGCTTCCATGTAATCTACATCTAGTTTCTCAGATAAATTATCTATAAAATATTGATCTCAATGTTCTATATGTATATCCATTAATGTTATCATATTTTATTTATTTAACTAATAAAAATAATTTCGTTTCTGTCTTTATACATTCTTCATATGAAGAATGTATACTAGGGTAATCCAATGCTCAACAATATGAAATTGTATTCTCACATAAGGTAGATAATCAATCTCTGCAGTCTCGTTTTAATAATAATATTAATTCATCATAAGTTAATTTACTGTAATTTATATTATTAGATTCTTTGTCATTGTTAAAGATATAATTTATATTATCTATTTTTTCTTGATTTCCATTGTTATATTTAAATAACAAATTCATTATAATTGATAGCATTAATATTATTAGTAATATTAATGCTAATAAAAAGGTATCTATTTTCATGTTGTTTTATTTTAAATTTTAGAATATTCGTATGGAGTCTTTTCTCAACGTATTGAGAATAATAAATTAATAACTTTAATCATCTCATAGTTTCTCCATAATGATAATCAATATATCCTTGGATTATCGTAATGATATTTATTACTAGCTATATGTGCTTTACAAGCATTACTAGTTAAAAATACTCATGGTTTATTTGATATTCCCCCTCTATATCATATCGATAAAACATATCTTCATCACATTCACATCAATCAATTCATGTTTCATTTGGTATTTCTTCGTTATTCTCAATCTTGTTATTACAAGATTCACACAAATCATCGTAATCATAATCTTCCATTCTATCAGAATATTCTCATTCTGAATTGTATACTTGTATATCTTCCATTATTCAGAAGCATGCATTATTTGCTCCTCTCTTATCCTGACTTCTGAGTTCATCAGTTAAGCTAGTTAAGAACTTATATTTCTTTTTCATAAAAGAAGTCTTAATAGTATTTTTCTCATATTTTATTTATTTAGAAAGTAATTCTTTTATATCTTTAATGAATTCATCTTGAACTTTTTTAAGTTCAATAATTAAATCATTAAGCTCAATGCTTTTTATTTTTTTAGCTTTCTCTTTTTTAAATATAAGCATTAATGCTTTCTCTAATGAATGTGGATAATGTACATCCTTCTCACATTCATTTCATTTATTTCTTCATTCATCTATTGTTCACATTTCTCTTACTACATAACAGCTTCTGTCTTTTTCTATTATGTAGTTTTTATATTTTAGTTCCATAAAATTCTAATTAATAAATAAATTAATTTCCTCTTCTCTTCTCTTACTTAATCAGTTGTAATATTTAGTACCATGTCACCAACCCCAGACTGACATGATATATCTTATATCATTATATCTACAGTTCTTAACATAGTATCTCATATTCATCTGATAACCACCAGTATTATACATGTAAGACACTAGAGCTTTCTTTTGGTTATCATTGTAGCAAGAAAGATTTACAATATCATATAGTGGATTTAAATGATTTTCAAATCTTCTTATTCATTCTTCCTTAGAAATTACTTCTCACCTATATGATATTGTTCAATATCATATAGACCATCTTCCATTATCCCAGAATGCTTTGGCATGGAATGCTCATTCTTTAGATATTATATAAGATGATATATCATTAAGTTCCTTCTCTGAGTATGTTTGTTTTTTTATAGTCACCGACTTTCATTGATTGCCATTTTGTTTTGGTACTCAATTACTAATTGATGACTGTGCTACTTTTTTCTGTATCTCTGTATGAATTCTCTATCTTCACATTGTTTTATATTGTATTCTTTTCAATTAACCTTTAATGTTAATTGTTCATTTGCACATCTAGATTTAAGAAGGGTAGTTTCATACTCTTCTGTTTTTTCTCTAACTAAATCTCTTGCTTCAGAAATTTCTTTTTCTTTCATGTCTGCAATAGAATTTAATTCTTCAATTAAATTTTCTATTTTTTCTATTTCTGATTTTTTATATTTTTCTTTTTCCAAATCCCTTCTTGCCTCTTCAAGTCTTTCTTGATGAGCCTTTTCTTGTGCATATATGTAGTTTCATACAAATGCTCATGTACTTACTATAAGTACAGATATTGGAAAAATAATGTATAATAATATTTTTTTCATAGTGTTAAATTAAAAATTAAAATTATCTAACTATTTTTATATCTCTTCCTAATTCTTCACAGACTTCATCTAGTGTCATGTATTCTTTGTTTTTTAATAATCTACTGTCTATATATTCTATGGCATCTGGATCTTGCTTTACTGCTTCTATGCAGATCTCTTCTGTTTGATTGTTTATGTATCGTAAAGTATATCAATCTTTCTTTACTGCTTCCATGCAGATTTCTTCTGTTTTATTATCTACATACTGTAAAGCATTTCAATTTTGCTTTACTGCTTCCATGTAGATTTTATCGGTTTTATTATTTACATACTGTATGCATTTCTACCTTTCGCTTTACTTCTTCCATTCAGATTTTATCAGTTTTTTATTATTTACATACTGTAAAGCATTTCAATTTTGCTTTACTGCTTCCATGCAGATTTCTTCTGTTTGATTGTTTATATGTAGTAAAGGATATCAATTTCTCTTTTACTGCTTCTATACAGATCTCTTCTGTTTGATTGTTTATGTATCGTAAAGTATATCAATCTTTCCTTACTGCTTCCATGCAGATTTCTTTTGTTTTATTATCTACATACTGTAAAGCATTTCAATTTTGCTTTACTGCTTCCATGCAGATTTTATCGGTTTTATTATTTACATACTGTAAAGCATTTCAATTTTGCTTTACTGCTTCCCCACATATTTCTTCTGTTTGGTTGTTTACATATCGTAAAGCATCTGGATCTTGCTTTACCGCCTCCATACAGTTGTCTTCTGTTTGGTTGTTTACATATAGTAAAGCATCTGGATCTTGCTTTACAGCATCCAAACAGATTTCTTCTGTTTGTTTTTTTACATATTGTAAAGCATATAAATCTTGCTTTACTGCATCCATACAGATTTCTTCTGTTTTATTATTTACATATTGTAAAGCATATCAATTTCTCTTTACTAACTCTAAAGCATTATTTCATTCATATGAAATAATGCCATCTTCATCTAGATTATTTTCTTTTAAGTATTTCTTTAAATTCATGGTGTTAAATTAAAAATTAAAATTATCTAATATTCTTTGTTTTTTAATAATCTACTGTCTGTATATTCTATGGCATCTGGATCTCTCTTTACTGCTTCCATGCAGATTTCTTCTGTTTTATTATCTACATACTGTAAAGCATTTCAATTTTGCTTTACTGCTTCCATGCAGATTTTATCGGTTTTATTATTTACATACTGTAAAGCATTTCAATTTTGCTTTACTGCTTCCATGCAGATTTCTTCATGTTTATCAATCTTTCTTTACTGCCTCCACACATTTTCTTCTGTTTGATTGTTTATATGTAGTAAAGTATATCAATTTCTCTTTACTGCTTCTATACAGATCTCTTCTGTTTGATTGTTTATGTATCGTAAAGTATATCAATCTTTCTTTACTGCTTCCATGCAGATTTCTTCTGTTTTATTATCTACATACTGTAAAGCATTTCAATTTTGCTTTACTGCTTCTATGCAGATTTTATCGGTTTTATTATTTACATGCTGTAAAGCATATCAATCTTTCTTTACTGCCTCCACACATATTTCTTCTGTTTGGTTGTTTACATATCGTAAAGCATCTGGATCTTGCTTTACCGCCTCCATACAGATTTCTTCTGTTTGGTTGTTTACATATCGTAAAGCATCTCAATCTTGCTTTACTGCTTCTATGCAGATTTCTTCTGTTTGATTATCTACATATTGTAAAGCATATCAATTTCTCTTTACTAACTCTAAAGCATTATTTCATTCATATGAAATAATGCCATCTTCATCTAGATTATTTTCTTTTAAGTATTTCTTTAAATTCATGTGGTTAAATTAAAAATTAAAATTATCTAAATTCTTTGTTTTAATAATCTACTGTCTACATGTCTTATGGATCTGGATCTTGCCTTATTGCTTCTATGCAGATTTCTTCTGTTTTATTATTACATATTCTATGGCATCTGATTTTGCTTTAATGCTTCTAGACTTCTGTTATTATTTACATACTGTAAAGCATCTCAATTTTGCTTTACTGCTTCCATGCAGAATTTTATCTGTTTTATTGTTTACATATTGTAAAGATTTCAATCTTGCTTTACTGTCTTCTATGCAAATTTCTTCTGTTTTATTATTTACATATTCTATGGCATCTGGATTTTGCTTTAATGCTTATATGCAGATTTCTTCTGTTTTATTATTTACATATTGTAAAGCATACGATCTTGCTTTACCGTTCCATGCAGATTTCTTCTGTTTGATTGTTTACATATTGTAAAGCATTTCAATTTTGCTTTACCCCTCCATGCAGATTTCTTCTTGTTTGTTGTTTATATATTGTAGCATTTCAATATTTCTTACTGCCTCTATGCAGATTTCTTCTGTTTGTTTATATATTATTTAATATTGTAAAGGCGTTCGTCTTGCCCATACAGATTTCTTCTGTTTTATTATTTACATATCGTAAAGTATATCATTTTTGATGTTTGCTAAAGCATTATTTCATTCATATGAAATAATGCCATCTTCATCTAGATTATTTTCTTTTAAGTATTTCTTTAAATTCATAGTGTTAAATTAAAAATTAAAAAATAATGTTTCCTTGTTTTTATTTAATCATCATATAATTCTGACTATTATCGTTAATCAGAATAACCTTAGTTTGCTAGTATGATAATTAGTTATACCAGAATCGTCATGAGAATATATAGCATTATAAATTCAATCTTTTTCAAGATACTTCTTTACAATTTTTATTTGTTCCTCTTTAACTAAATCGCTAAACATTTTATCTAACTCTTTATTAGTTTCATCTGAATCTATCCAAGAATTTAATTTATCTATAAAATCCTCTTTAGATAATTCAACCCTATCCATTCAGTCTATTATATATTTTTTTGTAGTTCTCCTGAAATTTACTTCATAAATATCTCACTCAGTAAGATTCAATCAATATGCAAACATAACATCACTTTTAGTTTGCATATCATATTCTATTCACTTCATGTCTATAAGACAAATCTTATATCTAGGATTTCATGATCTAGAGTTATTTAATCTCATAAAACTTTTTACTGTCATTTTCATATTATAATAAAAATTAAAAATTAAATTATTTCATTTATTGGTCTTATATCTTCTAATGCTTTCTTATATCACATCAACATATCATATACTTAAATTATCTTTTCTTTTTAATAATAATTAAATCTTTTATCATTAATATTTTATCACCCTTCTGTATCAACTCATCTATTTCACCTTTCCTTTTATCCATTCCTCTTTTCCTCCCTTATTTTTATCACTTTTCAAAAGTTCAATCATTCATGTTTGTTTCTTTTGTGTATCTTCTATATCATTCTAGTCTCTCACCCCCTCGTTCAACTCTGACTTCATTACTTCATCATAAACTAAATCATAAATTAAATTCGTAATAAATTAAATCTTTATTATCTCATCTATCTATAAATTTATCTCATAAAAATTCTTTTATCTCTTCGCCCATAGAAGATATAGTTTCTTTTTTAATTTCATTTATTGCTTTTATTATTTTACTTTTGTTCATAATTACTTTTGTTAATTAATAATATGTTTTTTTATTTTCATCTTCTATATGACATTCTTTTACTAGATCTATATGTTTATATTCTTCCATTACCCTCCTTGCTTCTTCTAGTGAATCACAAGGTTTACCTTGTAAATTACTTTTGTGTGTTATAAAATATTTCATTTACAATTAGTTAATATTAAAATTTTCTTTTACTATATCTATTATTTTATTTATATTTCTATCTTCTCTTGGGTATACTCCCTTTGCTAATTCCATATATACACTAGCTTCATCTATTCCACATAACTCATCAAACATTATATCAATATATGAAAATCATATATTAATTACTCTTTGTTGTCTTGAATTATATATTTCCTCTAATACTTCTCTTAGGTTTTCTTCTGTTAAGTCTTTCCGTGTTTCTGTGTAATAACTTATTCTTTCCATATTCTTAAGTTAATAAAATAAAATGAGGCTAATAAATAACCTCATTAAAATTACTAAGATACTTTCAAATCAGTCTTTGATATCTTTGTATAGAATACCTGTAGATCTCAAAGATAATCTTTTATAACTTTCTTTATGTTGTCTTCTGATATTTCAGCATTATCTATAGTTATAAAATCTATTAGTTTATCTTGATTTATAAATATAGCTGCTAGTATAATATCAACAACTCAACTTTCTCATCCAGATAGTTCATTATATAACTTTCCTTTATATTCTATATTAAAGTCAGATATATACATGTCACCGTCTGAATTTGGGGTTATACTTTCCCTATAAAATATAATCTTTAAATCTCACAGAATTAATTTATTATCTATCCATTTAATAAATTTCTTTTCTGTGTCTTTATATTTCTTAATCTTGTCTTCTATTTCTTTAGAATTAAAAGACTTAATCTTATCTTCTATTTCTTTTATTCTTTTTTCTAAAGTTTCCTTCTTAGAATTATAAGAAATATATTCCCCATTAGCATTAGTATATTCAATATACTCTTCACTATTTCATTTAATAAGCTTAAAGTTTTTAATCTTATCTTCTATTTCCTTTTTCCTCTCACTTATAATTTTATTACTATTTTCAATTCTATCTTTCTCTTTGATAGAATTATTATATTTATTTAACTCATCTTTATAATTATTAAATTCATTAATATTGCCTTCTATTAACTTAAAGTTATTAATCTCTGCAAGCTTATCTGCATATCTTTTCCTTAGTATTCCCTTCTGTTTATCTGCGTCCTTTATATCTTGTCAGCATTTGTCACATACTGATGGTATACTTTTACCATCCGATAGAATTACTTGTAATTCATTATTGAGATTATCTAATTCATGTTTGTTTCACTCAATCAATTTAACCTCTTTTGGCTTTTTATGTAGTCAGTTACATACTTCAGGTTCTCATAGGTTATTGAGTTGTGACTTTAATAACTCTAAATCATTCTCATTCCCATTAGTTAATTTTATTTCTTTAGGCTTTTTAACTTTAACTAAATCTTTTAATTGATTCTCAGCTTCTATTAGTTGTTCTCAATATGCAATTTCTGTTGTATTTAAATCTCTTAACTCTTGGTTAAGTCATTTAATATTATAGTCTACTCAATTATCTAAGAAAAACTCATCTCTATCTATTCATAATAGTTCAGATATAGTTTTTCTTTTATCTTCTTTACTCTTGTTAATTCATGGAATTGTTTTTTGTCCCATGAAAAATCACGGTGTCATAAGTAACATTTGATCTCATATATTTATTTTTCAGAATAGTTTTCAATTCTTATTTATTAAAGTGTTGTCACTATCCATTATAGTTGTCTCTCATTCTTTTATAGATGTCTTTCATCTATAGATATCTCTTATCAAAGATATTACTGTTGATTTTCCACTAGCATTCTTTCATGCTAGACAATTTATTTTCTTTGGAGATAAATCTAAATTAATTCATCTTACTCATTTTACATTTAACTTTTGTATCATGCTTTATTTTTTAAGAAATAAATTAAGATTAATAATAAATTTTTACTTTCCTCTTCGGTGTATAGAAAAGGGTCTTTAAAGGGGATATAAGATTCTGTGAATTTTGGGTCTGAGAATCCTGATGTTCTTTTTTCATAATTATAATGTAAACAAATAGAATCTAAATTTAAGAAAATATTATCTTCTCATATTTTATCTTGAAAAAATAATAGTATAGCATATATGTCGTATCTTCATATTATTTCACCTTCAATTTCTTTAATTTCAAAATTACATAGTTTTTTATTTAAATATAATCTAAATCTTTTTCATTTTTTAGTTTCAGAAAAATCTAAAAAATTATATATCACATCTTTATGTTTGATTAAACATCAAAATTTTACCTCCTTATTCATATAAGGTTTCAATATCTCAATTATTTCTTTTTGTGTTTCTGTCATAGTTTATTCTTTAATAAATTAAAATCAGGATAGAAAAAGTCTCTAGGTTGTGTGACGCTCTTCTTCTCTCAACATACGTCACAAGTATTATCATGCCAAGTCGATAAATCAAACTGTATCTTAGGTTGAGGCTTTCTTGGATTTCTTTTTTTCCAAGTCTCTCTGCTTCACTCCTCTCAACACTCTTGACATACCCAGTTTATTTTTGATTCTAGATTGTTCGAATCTAACTCTTTCATAATTACTTTTTAAGAAATAAATATAGTTTTTTGTAAAATTCTTCTGTTTGGTTATTTAATCAAAATCTATAATCATAATCAATTGCCTGAATCATAACTTCAGATTCTTTATGAATCTGAATATTGACCTGTCATCATACTCCTATTATTCTTCAGTTTCTTCCATATTTTTTATCCATAAAACACTCAAGGTGATGTCTTTGTATTGGGTTTCAGATTATTTTTTCTATGTGTTTTTCTGAAAATGACTGTGTATAAGTTCAGGTTTGACCTAAAAAATCAGTATATTCAGTTCATTCTGTGACACATAGTCGTCTATTATCTCATATAATAATAACTGGTGTTATATAGTTCTGAATATAAAGTTTACATCCAAACCTCAACTCCTCTAAATCATTTTTTATTTCTGGAACTGTCTTCAATAGTTCTACTAGTTTTTCTTTTATAGTTCATATTTTTAATTAAATTATAAACAAATAGAATACATTCTGCACTTTGTGACTCTATAGGTAATTTTAATTTTTTCCAATAATTAAAAATTAAATTATTGTCTTCATTGTCGGGTAGATTATCTTGTATCCTTTCTAGCATGTGTCATATTAAAACTGGATGACCTATTATTCTTTCAATTTCTAAATCTTCATATGGTAATTCCGTTATATGTTCATCTCCTAGTTTCTTATTTATTCATTGTTCAATACAGTAACAAGTTCATTCTATGTATATTGCATCATATTCTCAATCATAATGTTGATTGATATATATGTATTCTCAGTATATGCAATAGTCTTCTAAGTCTTCATTGTATTCCTTATATCATATAAATTTACATCATAATGTTAAACTCTTATCTGCTACTACCTGATATATTTTATCTATCATTTCTTGTTTCATAATTACTTTTTTAAAAAATAAACTATCATTTCAAGCATTTTATTTTGTTCTGCTTGATTGCTTTTTGGTCAAATGAAGATCACTCCATAATTTTTTTACTGTTTCTTGTGTTTTTGTTATTAATAAAAAAAAAAAATTTGTGTTTTTGTTATTACATCTCATTTACTTTCATTTACGAAATCTGTATATTCTTTTTCTAGTGATTTCATAGTTTATTTTTAATTAATAAATAAAAATAGAGGTAGTATTTTCATATGTATTTCATATTACCTCTATTCAGTTAATATGCTTAGATATTCTGTTATCCTTTAGTAATCAACGATTTTCTTCTATTATTACTCAATCAACGGTTATTCTAATAATTCATATATATCTTTTGTCTTCAAATAGAAAACTAACTATATCATCTTCATATATTTCTTTTCAATTTTTGTCATGTATTCAAGTTGATAGCATGATAATATAATTTTCATTATCTAGCCGATCATCTAAATGTGGTGATGCCGCAAAGTTAAAGTAATTATTATAACTAGCATTATTAATCATTTCTTTACATTCTATATCCCAAGCTCTTAGTCTTATTCTTGTACTCATTATATATATTTAAATTTTAAAATGGATTACAATTTCTACATTTTCATCATAACTTATCTATGAATCATAGAAGTTCGAATCATCAGCATTCACATGTGTAATGCTTAAATGGATACTTCTCATTATGGGTTTTATTTCCATCATGTATTTTCATGAGGTTTAAATCTATTAAACTTATGTCTTTCTCTTCTATTTTATATTTCTTTAATTTACCTTTCTGCCATATGTTAAACATGTTATTTTTAATTAAGATATAAGTTATTATATTGTCACAACTCGTATAGCTTATTCGCATATACAAGTAATTGTAGCCATAGTTCATCCCAATACTCTGTATTACTAGAAATCTTTGTAGAATATTTCTTATTATTTAGATATACAACCATAGATTTCTTATATCAACTTAACCATCTATATCAAGCTAATTGTAGCTGATATTTAATTGACTTGAAATTTCTATCTGTTTTAGATGTCTTCCAATCAATTATTGAATCTTTGGTTAATCAATCTATTGTACCTGTAATAATGGGTAGTGACTTGAACTCTTTACTATATGTCTTCTCTGATTGTTCTATCTTTATTCACTCCTTAAGTAATGCTAATCTATATTGAATATGAATATTATCTTTTTTAGATTTATTTCATTTTATATTTTCATCTATATCATTATGTATTCATGTTCAATATTCACAAGCTTCTTCCATCTTGTCAGAGTAATATCTTTTTACCATTTCCATATTAGGATCTATAATCAATTGTAGTACCTCTGTTATTGATATACTATCGTAGTCACGAACCTCTGATCTTTGTCATGTCCTGTATGAATTATATGTTAGTATATTAGATAATCCGTAATTATATTTCTTTACAAATTCTAATAGTCATATTTTATCTTTCATAAAAATTTCATATTATTTATTAAACCATAAATTAAGTTTATCCTTGTTTGTCTCTATTAATGATTCATATAATTTATCAGTCATTTCTTTTTGCTCTTCTGTCATGCTTGATCTAATGCTATGTATCACAAAATAAAACTTTATTCTTTTTAATGTTTTTTCTGTGATATAAATAGATAATCTAAATAATAAGCTTATTATAAAACATAGTAATGAAATTAAAAATAATGTTCATAATAATATAACCAAAACTGTTATCACTTTAATTAACATATATAATTCCATATTATTTATTTTTATTCATATATAATAATCAACTAAGGTATCAGGCTTCATATATCAAAGATAGTAAAGCCTTTAACTCATTTACATCTTTAGTTTCTGTTTCAGAAAATATATCTGCATGATTATATATAAGCTCGTTCTTATATTCTAAATCATCTCTATCTTGCATATTTAATTAGGTTAATAATAAAATTGTTTTTATTATGATCTATATCATCTATTGTTTTCTAAAAGCCACAACTCTCTATCGTTCCATTATTGACCACTCATGTCTATCATAATAATTATTAAGTAATTGGTTGATTGTTTTTATCCATATTGTATATCTTCTGCTTAATCTTATTGAAATACAAAGGTATTTCTCATATTGCTCAGTGTCTGTTTTTTCTTACTATGAAGTCTATTTGATTTTTTTTCTCTGTGAATTCGTCATAGACTTCCTCTCTGTATAAGAATACTATTGAATCAGCATCTTGTTCTATAGATCATGATTCTCTCAAGTCGGACATTACTGGTTTTTTGTTTGGTCTATTTTCCACAGCTCTGGACAGCTGTGATAGAGCAATTACTGGTACATCAAATTCTTTAGATATCAGTTTTAATTGTCTAGATATTTCAGATACTTCTTGAACCTTATTTCCTTTGAATCATGGCTCTTTTATTAACTGTAAATAATCCACAACAACTAAATCTAATTTTCATTTTATACTCATATTCATAATCTTAAGTCTTAGCTTATTCATTGATATGCTAGTATCAGTATCTACATAGAAATTACTTTCACTTACTTCATCTATTCATTCAGCTATATTATTTAAGTCACTAGTATTTATTTCTCATGTCCTAAGCTTAAATCAATTAACATTGGAATAAAAAGAAATAAGTCTATCTGATATTTCTATATCAGACAATTCCAAGGAAAAGAATGCTACACTTTTTCATTTCCTTATATTGTAGTCACAGATATTTAATGCTGTAGCAGTTTTTCACATAGCTGGTCTGGCAGCTATGATTATTAGATTTCATCAATGCATTCATCATAGTAAATTATCTAATCAATTCCATCATGTATATATAGATCTTCTATTATATCATAATGGATTTTCTATTATCTCAGCTAACTCATCATATCTTTTTAGAAATAAATCATGAATCTTATTTATGCTGTTATTACTTTTTTCTCATAAAAGATTGTTTACTCACTTCTCTATAGCTCATAATATATCTTCTGGCTTCTCGTCTCTGTCTACTAGTTGAGCTATCTCTCATGACATCCTTCATAAAAGTCTTAGCTTATATTTCTCAACAACTACATCTAAATAATCTTTCCGATTTATACTAAAGCATAAATCATTGATTTCCATCAGGTAGGTGAGTCATCATATTTGTTCTAATACTTTTAATTTCTCTAATTGATCTTTTAGCATTATTAAATCAATTGGTTTATTGTTATGATTTAATAATGCTATAGCTTTATATATATACTTATTTTCGTTGCTATAAAAGTAATCAGAAGATATAGTTGATATAACTTCTGGTATTATTTCTATATCTGCTAACATGGCTCATAATAGTCATCTCTCTGCTTCTATACTATTTTTTGGCATCATAAAATCATTCTATATTAAAATATACATTATCTATTTTTATATGTCTTTTGTTTTTGTATTTTTTAATTTTCCTTATTT
>CALNYL010000013.1:0-284687 GCA_942490775.1 uncultured bacterium | reverse complement strand
AACGAAATAATTTTAAGCTTACTTTTCTTGGGAATAATTATGATTATCCAAAATATTGTATCACTTCCCTTCTCTTATTACTCTACATTTATTATAGAAGAAAAATTCTTGATTCAACAAAATGACAAAAAATTATTTTTTCTAGACACTATTAAATCGTTATTACTATGAACTATTATTTGATGAGCCTTACTTTCCGCTATAGTTTGGAGTTATACAAGTTTTAGTAGTATATTTTGGTTAATTGCTTGGTGAATTATAACTGTATTTACAATATTCTTTATGATGTTTTACAGCACTCTAATAGTACCACTATTCAATAAACAAACTCCACTAGAAAAATGAAAACTCAGAGATGCAATAGAAAACTTCTCTAAAAAAGTATGATTTAACCTAGATAATATATTCGTAATAGACTGAAGTAAAAGAAGTTCAAAGGCTAATGCTTATTTCTCGGGAATAGGTTCTAAAAAAAGAATTGTACTTTTTGACACTTTATAAAAGACTTGTCTATCGAAAGAACTAGTACCTGTACTGATCTCTCTCTCTCTCTCTCTCTCTCTCTCTCTCTCTCTCTCTCTCTCTCTCTCTTCATGAAATAGGACACTACAAGAAACAAGAGAAAATTCAAATGTTAATATTTTGAACCATACAAACTGGTTTTATGTTATAGGTATTTTCTGTAGCTCTGAAAATGCCAGAATTCTCTATGGCACTAGGATGAGAAAAATTAGTTTCTACCTATGATTCATAGCATTCTATTATATGATTCACTCCAATGTCTATGATTCTAGGAATACTTTCTAATATGCTATCAAGAAAAACGAATATGAAGCAGATAGATTCTCATGAGAGAAATATGAAGCAAAAGAATTACCATGACTAACAAGAAATTCTCAAGAAATAATCTAAGTAATTCTAAAACTCTCACAAAGCTTAGAGTTTTTTTACTACTCTCACCCTACAGTTTTAAAAAGATTGAAGGCTTTGAAAGAAATAGAAAAATCTTAATTTATCTATACTGTACCCTATTGTGTAAATATTAATTTCCTAATTTGTAAACAGAGGATTTTAAACCTTGCAAAGAAGACTTAGTATATCTTGTTCTTAATAATAGAAAATTTGTATTTGCATTTTGCTCTTATTATTTTATACTTCCCAAACAAAATATTTTTAGTATAAATATATACTGTCGAAAACTTATTAAAATCTAAGAAAATTCGTATCAATGACACCAAATGTAGGTAAATCAACTCTGTTTTAATGCAACTCACAAAATTCATAATGCTGATGCACAAAACTTTCCATTTTGTACAATAGAGCCAAATGTATGAATAGTAAATGTAAATGATGAGAGATTAGAGAAAATAAGAGAGAGTTAGCCTTTTGACAAAAAGTAATTCCAGCTAGCTTGTAGAGTTTATTGATTGAGAAAGAAATGAATAGTAGAGCAAGTAAAAACAAAAATGAGAATGACTTGAAATAAATTTTGTAGCAAAACATAAGAGAAGTAGATAAGTGAGTACATAGTAGGTAAGAGTTTTTAAAGATAAAAATATAATTCATGTAAATGGTAAAGTGAATCCTAAATCTGATATAGAAATAATAAATTCTGAACTTATTTTAGCAGATATAGAAACAGTTGAGAAAAGAATTACAAAAGACTGAAAAAAAGCTAGATCCGATAAAGAAATTAGCAAAAGCAGTAGAAATATACAAAAGCTATAGACTTAGAAAAACTAAATTCAGGAATCCTAGCAAGTGAAATAAGACTCAGAAGAAGAAGAACTAATGAATAGATCTAGACCTACACTTACTCACAAATAAAAAGTTTGTCTCATGCTTGTAATGTATCTTGAAGATATGGATGTGAAGCACAGAATACAAGAACTAAAAAAATAATATCAGCTAACAATGAAAATGTAAAAGCAGTAGCTATTTCAGCAAACAGAAGAAGAAGATAGAGAGAGAGGGCAAAAGAAGAAAGAAAAGAATTCCTAGACGAAATGTGACTTAGTACTACAGGACTTGATAACCTAATAAAAGCCTCTTATGATGCACTATGACTTGAATACTATTTCACAGCCTGAGAAAAAGAAGTAAGAGCATGGACCATAAAAAAATGAGCAACATGCTCCCTCACAGTTTGAGTAATCTAATATGATTTGTGAAAAATGATTGATAAAAGTAGATGGAGTAGACTGAAGCATCTTAGTTGAATCATGGAGGATGGAGTAAAGCAAGAGTGAACTGAAAAGTTAGACTAGAATGAAAAGACTACATAGTAAAAGACGGAGATGTAATTTTATTTAAGTTTAGTAGTTAGAATAAAAGTTCTATAAAAATATTCACAAAAAAAATATTCCTACAAAAGTAGGAATATTTTTTTATCTCTTATTTTACAAAAGCATAATCAAAAGCATTTTTATACATCTGATTTAATTCAGTTTCAGTTATAATACCATTACTTATAAGTACATCTTGTACTTTTAGAATATTTATCTTGATACATATACAGCTCAGTCAGTACATTAGTGTTAATTAACACCATTTTTAAGAAAGTTTTTATTATACTGATAACTCCTCTACATTCTTAGTCTTTGAATTCTTTAAATTAGAAGTAGGGCAAATCTCTAAAACTATATCATTTTTAACAATACTTTCAATAATCTTTTGATCTTGTACTGCCATAATTCCATGTCATATTCTATGGTTTTATAAATTCTTACAACATATCTCAACCTCTAATGCTGTCATTCTTCTCCTAAGTGTGTATTGTTAACTAAAGTCAATGTTTTTTGCTAACTAAAAGCTTTATATCTCTATCATATCAAAAGCTACCATTGTGTGGTAATAAGATCCATTCAAACTATACTCTATTTTTACATATTTTATAGCTTTTTCAACTATTATTTTATTTTTTCTAAAACTAAGTCTCCTATCCATACATAATATAATTCATGCTTTTACTTTATCATACTGTAGCATAGCATAATCAAGACCATGAATAGCAGATACTATTATATAATCTAAATCTATTTCTCATTTTTTATTTCTAAACATTGGATTAAATCTAACTTCTTGTAAAGTGAGATTTGATTTTCTATAATTTGTTCATATTGTGCTTTTTATAGCTTTTTCAACTGCTGCTGGAGATGACTGGATAAGTTCAGTCCAGTGAAAATATTTTTCATCCATTTCTTTTATATCAACATTTTTATCTGTCTCCCCCATAGTAATCCAAGCTTTAAATGAATCAAAATCTTTAACTGGTAATCTTATTCCCTGTTCGTGAGATAGATCCCAAAGTAGTTCTACAGAAACTGAAGAACCAAGGTGAGCATGTAATTCTGCTCTTTCTAGTTGTTTTGCTCTTTCTGTCATAGTGTTATTATTTTTAAAGGTTAAAGTTTTAAATTTTTATTTCATAAATTTGCTAAATTCTTCAAGTAGATATGTTTTGGTAAAACATCTTTTTTTAGTAAAAAATATAATCTCCCTTTTGCGGTGAAAAGGGAGTTTATATTTTTATGTTTATAATTTATATTATTTCCAAGATTCTTGTTCTCTATAAAATTAGAGAATTTTTACTTTTATTAGAGAATAATTTATTTTTAATTAATTTCATTATATAAAAAGATATATTATTGCAAATTTAAATTCTGGTTAATTTTTATAATCTGCATAAAAACTTTATTTTCAAAGACTCTAAAGGTTAGTTTAATCCCCTTTCATAAATCTCAAGTCAAATCCTGAATTTTATATAATCTAGAAGATCTTTATATTTAAAACTACTAAAATCCATTTTATTAAATTTTTCATACAGCCTTTCCAGTTTTTCATCTTCTATTTTTAAAACTAGATTATCTACTCTATCAAAAAGTAGTGAATAATTTTTATCGCTTGATAATTTTATTCTAAGATTTTCTGTGTTTTGTGAAAAATAGTCTTTTGATTTAGAAATATTCTTTGTACCACAATTTTCTTTTACAATGAACTGTTTTCAATCTTTCTCTGCAGTAAAAACAAAGTCTTTCTCATTTGGAGAAAAGACAGAATGTCAAACACTATCATAATCCAATATTTCTTCTCAATTTTTAATCATTATCCTTTTTCAATCCTTTTGTCAAGTAAAAGCATAGTTATTCCAATTTTTTGAAAAATTCAGATAATTAATATTCCAATATCATCCAAGTTCAATTCAATCTTTCACCACAAACTCTTTTCAATCTTTTTTTGCCATAAAAGTAAAACTTTTTGAATCAGGGGAATATTTAAAATTAAAAACATCTTCATATCTATCAATCTCAATTCAATTTTTTACCATTATCCATTTTCAATTTTTCTTTGCCTTAAAAACAAATTCCTTTCAATCTGGTGAAAATTCAAAATATGGAATATCTTCATACTTATTAAGCTCAACTCAATCTTTCACTATAAACTCTTTTCAACCTTCACTTACAATAAAAGCAAACCTTTCTCCATCTGACGAAAAATCAAAATTTGAAATATAGCTATATTTATCAATCTCAACTCAATTTTTTACCAATATCCATTTTCAATTTTTTTTTGCACTAAAAGCTAACCCTTCTCCATACGATGAAAATCTAACATCTCAGATATTATCATATTCATAAATTTCAATTCCGTCTTTTACTAAAACCCATTTTCAACCTTTTTCTGCTGTAAAAAAATAACTTTTTCAATTTAATAAATAATTATTATCACCATAATCATTATATTTATCAATTTCAATTCAATCTTTTACTAGTATTTCTTTATAGTAATAATTCATTGCATTAAAAGTAAAACTTTTTCCATTTGATGAAAATACAAAATTCCAGATATCATCATACTTTTTTCCCTCTACTCAGTCTTTTACTATAAATTCTTTTCAATTATCTCTTACTATATAAACAAAGCTTTTTTTATCTGGTGAAAAGGTAAAAGCTAATACTTCATCATATTTATCAACTTCAATTCAATTTTTTACTAAAATCCATTTTCAATTCTTTTCTGCCATAAATGCAAATTCTTCTCAATCAGATCAAAAACTAAAATTTTTTATATTATTATATTTTTTACTTTCAATTCAATCTTTCACTACAATATACTTTCAATCTTTCATTGCATTAAAAACAAAACTTTCTCCACCTAATGAATATTTTGGATTCCAAACATTATCATAATCTCAACTTATTTTCTCATAAACACAACTCCCCTCCCCAAAAACAACAAAAAAGTTCCCAAACAAAATCACTAAAAACAAAAATAACGATACAATTTTTCTCATAATTATTCTTTAAAAAAAATAAAATTATATATTAGATTACCCCTACTTACTAAGGAGGGGGCTAAGGAGTGGTCTACTCCCACTCCACAGTTCAAGGTGGCTTCCCTGTCAAATCATAAAACACAGCTTCAATACCTTCATTCTCCATAATATCATCCACCAACTCTTTCAAATCCTCAAAATCTATCTCAGATGGAGACAGTGTCATAGCATTTGTAGAAGATATCGGTCTAAGTACTATACTTTCTTTTTTCAGTCAGAAGATAATGGAATTAGGACTACTGGGAACTGCCAAATTTTTCTCTGATATCATTTTTCTAATAAAAATCTTTCAACTATTGAATCTATTTCTTGTAATAATTCTATCCTATCTTCTGATAATTCTGTTTTCTTTAATTTTAGTTCTGATGTTTCTACATAAGTTAAATTCAATAAAACCCTATTTATTTCTGAAAAGTTATTTGTTAAATCTGTTGATATTTTAAATAATTCTTTCCATATTGTAGCTTGTCCCCTCTCCTCTCAAAGGAGAGGGTTAGGGTGAGGGCTTATCAATACAGGATGACTATAAGTCCTATTATCCCCTTGAACTCATACTGATTTCACAGGAAGAATATTTGCATTTATTTCCGATGAAGACAAATAATTATTTGTTTTTACAGATAAATAATCATTTATTTTTTTCTCTCAATTATTATAGTTATCTTCTACTTCTCAATTACTACATAAAATTCTAAGAGCAAGTCATGGTCAAGGAAATGGATGTCTATGTACTAGATTTTCATCCATTCAAAGTAATGTTCATACTTCCCTAACTTCATCTTTGTATAGTTTTTCTATTGGTTCTATCACTAGTCATTTTTCTATCATAGCTGTAATTTCTGGTACTCTGTTGTGATGTGTTTTTATTGTTTTTGAATTTTTTGTTCCTCCAGATTCTATAGTATCTGGATATATAGTTCACTGGGCTAGAAACCAACTATTTATGTCTATATCCATTTTTCAAACAACATTTTTTTGTATTTCTATAAACTTTTTTCAAATTATTGCTCTTTTTCTTCTGGTTCTATTACTCATTTTAGAGAGTCTATAAAATCTTTTTTTGCATCTACTATTTGCAAATTTTTTACTCAGGCTTTTTTTAGCATATTTTCTACTATTTTAGCTTCATTTTTTCTCATAAATCAAGTATCTACAAAAACTGGATATATTTGAGATGGTTTTATCGCAGTTTTTAGTAAAAAATAAACAACGGTAGAATCAACTCATCCAGAAATTAATAAAAGTATATTTTTGTTTCATATTCTATTTTTTACTTCCTCTAATTCTTCATCTAAAAATTGTTTCATAGACCATTTTCTTTTACTTCTGTTATATTTGCAAAGTTATCTAGTATATCTACTCATTTTTCTGTATGTGTTACTTCAGGATGAAACTGTAGGGTAAATATATTTTTTTCTTCATAACTTGTACTAGCCGCAAAACAATCGTCTGTACTTCAGATGGCTTTAAATCATTCTCAAAGTTTTACTACTTCCGTCTCCGTGGCTCATCCATACTGTTATTTCGTCTTTTTTAAATCAGGCAAATAATTTAGAGTTTAAGTCTATTTTCATTTTAGCTTCTCAATATTCTTGTGTTTTTCATCTTTTTACTTCTCAGGCACAAAGCTTATGGGTTAGTTGATGACCGTAGCATATTGCTAAAATTGGAATATTTAAATCATATATTTTTGATGATATGGTCAATGATCATTCATCGTAAACTGAGTCTGGTCATCCTGATAGGATTATTCATTTTAATTCTCAGGAGTTTATTTCTTGTATTTTTTCTTCTAAGAGATTGCTGTTATTATTTGCTGGGATTATTTCTGTGTAGATTCATAGGGTGTCTAAATTTTGAAGTTATCAGATGGGTGTATTGGCTTCAAAAGTCTATAACTAGTAGTTTTTGCATAAAAGTTAATTAAGTATTATTTTATTTTAAAATAACTGCTTCACAGAATATAAATGTCATACAGCTGGTCAACAGAGGGCTTTAGCCCTTTGAACTTTTTATTTTTCAAGATTTTTAAAAATTTCAGGAATATTCTCAAAAGTGATTTCCTTCAAATTATTAATTACATTTTTTTCTATTCATAGTTCTTTTTTGTAAACAACATCAACGGCTCAAAATAATCAATCATTATAATTAAATCCTAATAAGTCTACATATTTTCTTACTATTTTTTCATTTGGTCATTCTATTTCTAAATATGGTTTTAATCATGGCCATGTATCTATCATAAATTCAACTTTATCTTCTGTTTCCCATATTTCTCTAAGTGTTTCTTGATATGATTTTTGTTTTAATCACATTTTATCAAATATCATTTTCTATGGAGTTAAAATCTCAAACTATTGTTTCAATTTCTTTTACTCTATTTATATTTTCTGTTTCTGATATTTCTTTATATGTGCATGTTATTTTTCATCATTCGTCCCTGATTCTTGCATAGGTATTTTCTGTTTTTGAATAAGTGACTCTTTTCATTAAAACTTCTGGTTTTATACAAATTCATCAAATTTTAGAAATTTTTTCTCTTATTTCATCTTTATTTATGGGAGTAAAAGTTATTTCAAATTCTGTGTTCATATTAGAAATTAATTAAATTGCAAAAAAATATCATTTCTTATTTTTCATAGCTCAGTAAGGAATTCATCTATATCAGAAATCTCATCGTTAAACCCAAATACTACTTTTTTATTTGTTTCTCAGTCATTTATTTCTATCCATTCTCCTCCTTGATCTACACAATCAGGACATCAAATTTCCTCTTCTAATGATTTAAATTTATCAAAATCTAAAAGTTCTAATAATATATTCCATTGCTCTGTAGTAATTGGAAGTTCTTCTGTTATTTCAATTTCCCCTCTTCAATTTTTATGAAAAATAATTTTCTCTGGAGTGATTGTTATATCTTTTTCACAATAACCAGCACATTCACCAAAAAAAGTTCAAGTCTTAATACTTAAAGGTTGAAAATTTACAGATAATAATTGTTCTGTTGTTAATTGCTCCTGAAAACTTTTTGTATTATAGCTTACAATTAATGCAATTTCAATAAAAATAATAACAATTAAAACTAAAATAATTATTTTTTTACCATTTTTCATAAATACATAATTAAAAAAATAAAAACTAATAATTAGGGCTTTCTTTAACTATAGTAACATCGTGTACATGAGATTCTTTTAGTCCAGCAGAGCTGATCTCTACAAACTCTGCATGTTTCCAAAAAGTAGGAATATCCTTTGCTCATAAGTATCACATAGAAGACCTAAGACCTCAGATATATTGAAATAATATAGATTCAACAGTTCCCTGTAGTTCTACCATTGCTTCCACTCACTCTGGCACTAGTTTTTCCTTTGCTGTTCATGTTTGGAAATATCTATCACTACTCCCCTTTGTCATAGCTCCTATACTTCACATACCTCTATAGTATTTATACTTTTTACCTTCTTTTTCAAATATTTCTCAAGGAGCTTCTTCTGACTTAGCAAGTACACTTCACATCATCACAGAACTTGCTCAAACAGCCAATGCTTTTGCTGCATCTCAGCTATATTTTACTCATCAGTCTGCTATAATAGGTACTCCATATTTACTAGCTGCTTCACTACATTCATCTATAGCCGAGATTTGAGGAACTCATACTCAAGTAACTATTCTGGTTGTACATATTGATCAAGGTCAAATTCAAACCTTTACAGCATTTGCTCAAGCTTCTATTAGATCTATAGTAGCTTCTTTTGTAGCTACATTTCATGCTATAATATCTACCTTAAAACTTTTTCTTATTTCTTTGATTGTATCTATTATTCATTTACTATGTCAATGTGCTGAGTCTAGTACTATTACATCTACTCAAGCATGAACTAGTGCTTCTACTCTATCCATTTGAAATACTCAAATAGCTCCTGCTACTATTAGTCTTCATTTATTGTCGACTGCTGCATTTTTATCTTCTTTTTCTACTTTTGCTTTTTTAACTTCCTCAACTTGACTAGCTTGAGTTTCTATATCCATATTTTTGTGTATTACTCCTATTCATCATATTCTTGCTATTTCTATAGCCATTTTACTTTCTGTTACTGTGTCCATGGCAGCTGATATAAATGGAATATTTAGAGAAATATTTGTAGTTAGTTTTGTTTTTAGACTAACTTCTTTTGGAAGTACTTCTGATTTATGTGGTACTAATAGTACATCTTCAAATGTTAAGGCTTTTTTTCTAATTTTCATGTAAGGTGTTTTAAAATATAAAATACTTATAATAACAAAACAGATATTTATTAGTAAATAAATATCTTTTAGTTTTATTTTCTTTCAAAAAAGTTTAAATCTATATTTATTGTATCAATATTTTTTAAAAAGCAAAAAAAACTTCTATTTTGTAGAATAAAAAGTAGAAGTTTTTTTTGTAGCCCCTTTCCTTTAGTATTAAAGGAAAGGATTCAGGTATGGATTATTTTAAATTCGTACCCAATCTTATTATCTATACGTCTAGTATAAGAAAAAACTTCTTCTGGTTTAAAGTATCTAGCTATTTCTTCTTTTGCATTTTCTTCACTATCCGAAGCATGAATTAAATTTCAATTTATAGTTAAAGATAAATCTCATCTTATAGTTCAAGAAGCTGCTTCTACAGGATTAGTAGCTCAACATATAGTTCTTATACTTTCTATAGAATCTCTTCATTCTAAAACCATTCCTACTATAGGAGAAGTAGTCATATATTCTTCAATTTCTGGGAAAAATGGTTTATCAGCTAAATGAGCATAGTGTTCTTTTAATAAGTCCCCACTTAACTCAAGCATTTTCATCGCAACTATCTTTAATCATTTATCTTCAAATCTAGAAATAAGTTTTTCCACTTAAAACCTCTTTCACAGAATCTGGTTTAAGTAAAATAAGTGTTTTTTGCATAAAACAAATTATTAAAGTAATAAAATAACAAGGTGATTATATAAAAAAAACAAAAAAAGCAATTTTTATTTACAAATATATCTTCCCTCCTTCTACTTCTATATCCTTTATAGAAGTAATAATAGCTTGATTGTTTCAAAAATTTTCTAGTAAATTATTCATATGTAATCAATCTAACTCACTTAAAATATCATCTACTAAAAATATAGGATATTTACCAGTTGTACTACTTATAAATCTTGCCTCTATAAACTTTAGTCATAATATTAAACTTTTAACTTCTCCTCTAGATGCAAAATTTATCAAAGAAACTCAATCTAAATTTAAATCAAAATCATCTAAATGAGGTCAAATATAAGTTTTTTGTAAAATTATATCTCTATCTAAATTCTTTTCTATATAACTTTTTATACTATTCTCCAAATCTTTTCTATCTACCTTAGTTTTATAAACAAAAGAAATATTTTCTACCTTATCATTTAAATACTCTTTTAATAAGTAAATATTTTCTTCTATATAAGATAATATTTTTTCTCTATAACCATAAACTAAACAATGTTTTTCTGTGCTATATCCTAAAAAGTTATTTCATTTTTTCTGACTTTTTTCATTCATTTGTCTTTTAAAGTTCTATTTCTATTTATATGTATTTTTTTATACTCTTCAAGTATTTTTTCAGCATTCAGCATAAGTTGTAACTAAAATGGTATCTAAAAAAGTTCTTCTGAGAGATGGAAATGGATACATCATATTCATAATCAATGGATGAAAAGAAACTGTTTTTGAAAATGTATTTACTAATTTTTTTTTTGATGTAGCTTTGTTATTTATGAAATATTTCTTTTTATTATTTTCTTTATCATAAGACATAGAAAACTCATCATTATTTTACATAACTGCTTTTACATAAAAAAAGTTTTCTCACTTTTTTACTAAATCTCCATAATTTATATCAAGTATATTATTATCACTAAAACGACCAATAGCTTCTAGCAGATTAGTCTTTCATTCTCAACTTGGTCAAATTATTTAGATTTTTATGATTATTAAATTCAAAAACAGAATTTCAAAAATTTCTAAAATTTTTCAGTTCTAATGTTTTTAACATAAATAAGATACTATAAAATAACTGATTTGCAGAAAAGTAGCCCCTTTCCTTTAGTATTAAAGGAAAGGATTCAGGTATGGATTATTAAAATAACATAACTATTTCATTATGTTTGGTATAATTATTTGATTTGCCACAACTTTTGTTTTGAACAAGCTAAAAGATCTTTAGGTAAAACTTCTTTTTCTAACTCCACATCTTCTCTTATAGGAGTTCATGTTTCAACAACAGAAATAGTAGGTTTAACTCAAGTAATATCAACTTCTTCTAATAAATTCACATAATGTAAATATCCTCTATATTTCAAATTAACTTTTCATTATTTCAAGGAATTTTTATAAGTTTTTCAGATACTTTTTTTATTTGAGATTTTTTTGTAGACATTTTTTTAAAATTATTTTATATTTTTACAATTCTATGTTATAATGATTTAAGTATATAATTATTTATAAAAAAATCAAGTAAACTATGGTTTTATTAGAAAAAATAAAAAGAGTATCTGCTTCAAATACTAATTTATCTATAATTAGATTAAAATCTGCTAAAATGGTATTTTCTGTTTTGGCTTTATTGTTTTTTTTAAACTTTTTTTTCTTAATGGCTGACTTTTATTCTAAAATATTTGAGAAAACCTTTATTTATACATATATATTATTTATTATACTTATAGTTTTATATTTTTTAGCCAAAAAAATGTTTTTTTGGAAAAATAAAATAGTATTTTTTATTTCACTCTGAATAATAATTTTAGTATTTATAGCAATTTTATTACCATTTATTATTAAAATATGAGAATAAAAAAATATTTATATAAAAAAACAGAAAAACTCTCACTTGATTTTTTTTTAATTATTAGAGAGAAAAAGTTAAAAATCAGCAAAACATTTATTTTATTTATGTTAATCTTTTGATTATTTTCTTGTTGAGACACTAGTTCAGATAGCTGATTAGTATCAAAAGTTTTAGATAAATTTGAAGTAGGTATACCAGCTTCTTGGAATGTTATAGATTCCTGAGACTCTACTATGCTACCAAAACCTAATTATGGAGAAATATCTTTAGTAGCTTCTTCTATAGAACCTAGAGATGGTTTTTCTAATAATTTATTAATACTAGAAGATAAAATAAAAAAAGAAATAGATTCAAAAAACTTTTCTATATTCACTAACTTATGAGCTAGAAATGATTATGAGAGTTATTATGAATTAGAAGCAAAAGATTTTGTATTTAATGATAAAGAGGAGTCAAAGCTTTATGTTTTTGAGGCTAGATATAATGAAAATACTCCTAGAATAAAGTTTATGCAGGTAGGTCATATATGTGATGATGATTCATATTTATTAACTATTGCTTTATCTAGTAGTATTGAGGATTATTCTAGATATGAGGATATATTAAAAACTTTTAAGTGTGCTGTAAAAGATGAGAAAAAAGATGAAGATAAAGAAAAATAAAAAATAAAATGTCAAATAAAAATAAAAATGTTTTGACATATTACCTTGTAATAAAACTGGATCTTATAAAATAAGTATAATATATTGTCTATATCAACAGTAAAATTAACCAATATAAAACTAACTAAATATGTATTTTAAATGTAATATAATATTTTATTCCAACACTCCAATGATAAAATAGGAGAGTAATTATTTAAATATTGATATAAAAGTAAAAATATAAAACACCATATTAATAAAATAATTTTTTCTTTATCATTGTCAACTTTTTTACTCCAAAAGAAACAAATAAGACTAAGTAATACAATAAAAATATTTCTGATTTTTTGAGAAGAAGGTGTATAAATATTTTTGGAAGCTAGAATGAAGATAAGAGATATTATTACACATATATATGGTAGTATTCTCATAATATTTTTTGGTAGTTTAAAAATTAAATAATAACATTTTTATTTTTTATACTACTATTTTATCTTCTGGTTTTATTTTGTTTTTTATAAATCTTTAAAGTTTTATTTTTATTCATTTCAAACAATAGTGGAGCTGCTATAAATATAGAAGAGAAGGTTCAAACAATTGTTCCAAAAATCATAACTAGAGTAAATCATTTAATAGTTTTTGGACCAAATATAAATATTGTTAGTAATACAAAAGCTAAAGTTAAACTTGTATAAATACTTCTAGTTAGAGTCTCATTAACTGACATATTTATTATCTCGCCTAAATCTTTATTTTTCAACCATATTGTTTTAAGTTGGCTCTTATTCTATCAAAAGCTACTATTGTGTCATTTATTGAGTATCATAATATTGTTAGAAGTGCTGTAATAAAGAATGTATCTATTTTAAATTCTGGTATAAAATTAGAAGTTAGTATATATAGTCAGCTTGATATAACTACATCATGGAAAAGTGTTATAATAGTTATTAAGGCAAAACTAAAAGATGTAATACCTGAAACTGAACCTGAGAATGCATAAGCAACATATAAGGCTATTCAAAATATTGCTATAACTAAAGTTAGTTTAGCTGTATCTTTTATATAGTCTCAAAAACTGGCTCATATATTTGTATATTTTGATAAATCTGCTCATTGACTTTTTAATGCTTTGCTTACATTTTCTTTAAATTCTATTTTTAGTTTTTCTAGCTCTACTTTTTCTTCTTCTTCTTTAGCTACAGAGAAACCTGCTTCCTAACTACAAATTTATTTTCTCATGATATTTTATATATGTTTGTTGTGTTTATAATATTTTCTCCAAATTTTGTTTTTTCTTCATTTACTATTGTTTCAACTGATTCCATAGATATAGTGTCTTTATAATCAAATTCCATTTGTGTTCATCATGTCATATCTATTCAGAAGTTCAAATTAAAAACAAATATTGAGAATATAGCAAATACAAATAGGAACCCAGATATAGCAAAGAATTTAATTCTATTTTTTATTATATTAAGCATATTTTTTTTGGTTATTTTATAAAAAATTCAATACATCCTATATATAAAAACATAAAAATCAAAAAAAATTTTAAAATTTAGATTTTTTATTTTAAACAAACTCCATTTACTGAAACATATCAGCTATCTGTTGGTTCTCATTTTCATCCCCAATCTTCATTTCCCTGTTGTCATACTACCATCAGACTTAACCGCCACAAAAGCTCTCTCTCAAGAAACAACAAAATCATATCGAGAGTCAGTAGGTACTCACTCCGCTCAAGAAGCATTGTCTCACCAAGCTGTTAAACTACAGTCTTCGATTTCATAGCGACAAACACTTTAGTGTTTGCAAAAATACATCTATATAACCACTATCCATTGGAGAATCATCTCATCAGTAAGAAGAATGTCCCCAAGCTGTTAGGCTACCATCTTCTTTGTATGGCTACAAAGGCACCAGCAGTTGCAAATATATTAGTGTATCCGTCATCAGTCGGTTCACAGTTTCATCAGTAAGAAGATAGTCCCTAAGCTGCCATGCTTCAGTCTGATTTCAGAGCCGCAAAGGCATTGATCTTTGCAACTATTTTTGTATAATCCGAATCTCTAGGTTCTCCGTTTCATCATTTTGGACTATGTCACAAAGCCGTTATTGTTCAGTCTGATTTCCAAAGCTACAATGGCTTGATCATTTGAGGCTACTTGTATATAACAACTATCTGTAGGTCACCATCTCATCATCAAGAAAAATTTCCCCAAGCAGATAAACTCCCATCTGCTTTTATAGCCTACAAAAGCATGACTTGTTGAGAATACTTGAGTGTAACCACATCGTCGGTTCTCTGCTCCATCAATTAGAACCATTTCACCAAGCCGTTAAACTACCATCTTCTTTTATTGCAACAAAAGCTTGCTGATTTGAGAATATTTGAGTATATCAAGAATCAGTTGGTTCTCATTCTCATCAATAAGAAGGATTTCCCCAAGAGCTTATTGTTCAATTTTCCTCTAAAGCAGCAAAAGCTTTATCATTTGAAACTATAGTTGTATAAGTTCCACTATCAGTAGGTTCTCATTCTCATCAAAGTCCAGAGTCTCACCCAAGCAATTATAGTTCAATCAGATTTTAGGGCTGAAAAAGATTTAGTTGATGATATTACTTGTACATAATCGTTATCGGTAGGTCATCAAGTTCATCCCCAAGGAGATTTTCCCCCCAAGTAGCAACACTTCAATCCTCCTTTAGAGCAATAAATACTCACCAATTTGGCGAAGATGAGTTATACAATCAACTGTACACATTAAATGCTTTATTATAATCAGTTCCTTCACATCATATAGTTAATTCACTAGGTGATTTCTGGTTCTTCAGTTTCTTCCTCTTCTTCTTCTTCCTCTTCTAGAGTACTTGGAACATAAATAGCAAGTTTTAATAAATACTATCTTTAATAACCTGACTGGCTAATATCTTTGCGTCTTCAGAGGGATTTTTCTTCATCTACTTCTTTGTTTACTACATTTCCTATAGTGTCATCTAAGTCTTGTAACTCTGTATCATCATAAACATCTTTTAGTTTTTTTAATAGTTTCACTTGATTCTTGGTTTCTTTTAAGACTATTCCATAGTTCACTCATAAACTAGTATATCACTTGGATTAAAAATAAAACCTCAACCATTTACTTTAAATTGAGAATTTTTATAGTTACTTGGCAGATTGTTTTTTCAGTGGTATACCAATCTATCAGCACTTTGTATCGTCAGTATATCGGTTAAGTCAGTATCACCAGATATAATTGTTGGAACTGCTAACACATATGTAGTGGCACCAGACTGCACTTTTGCCATTATTCAATTATATGTTCATTTCACATATGCATTTGCAAGTTTTTTGGAATTTGCATAAGTAGAGCCAATTGGGTTAAGATTGAGTTTTGAAACATCTCATTCCATTATAGCGGCAACTTCATATTCTACTCTTGTATTAAGTATGGAGTATGTATAAGGAAGTCAGCTAGAAGGATCAGATAATCATCTTTCTGTAGGCAAAGAATCTACTACATCTACAACTGATTTTCATATATATCATTGTGTCCGTACTTCTCATCAGCTATAAGATACTTCAACTCCATTCGTGGGTATTGATATGTTCATCTTTTCGTATTATATATTTCCACGGATTTCATTATAACTGCTACATCTGCTCTTCTAACAGAGTCTCTAGCTATTTTTGAGTATCATGATATTGATAAAAATGATATAACTCAGAGTACAGAGAGTATTACTAACATAACGATTAGTTCTACCAATGTAAAGGCTCTAGGTCAAGATAGTCTCAAGATATGAAGTAGTTTTTTTATAACAACTACTATAATATTTCCTCCTTTATTTTTTTTCATAAAAAAATAATTATGATATAAAACTTTATTTTTTTAATAAACTTGCTTAAAAGGATTGTATGAAAAAGCTGGAAGAAATCAAAAAACTTTTTGTGTACAGGTTGTTTTCTTTTTAAAAAAGCCCTTATCAAGCTAAACTTGATAAGGGCTTTTTATTTATTTGTTCTAGTAATAAAGCTCTCCTCCTATAACATCTTCAATTGGTACTGTATCCTTAGGTTCTTTAATTTCTATGTCTTTATATTCTATAGTAGATTTATTATCTATTTCAAATTCTATAACCTTTTTTTCATTTATTTTAAAATCTAAATACACATTAGCATTATTTTTATTATCTCTAGAATCAACAGTTAAATTGAAATCTCAAGTAAGTATTGTTTCTTCATCATCCTGTTGTGAATAAATTCCAAGAGGATTATATTTAGGATTTATATCAAACTCATTATTTAAAACTAAATAGTTTTTTTCAAAACTACCACTATGTTCTATTGATATAATTTCATTATTATCATAATTTTTTATTTTTGTAGTACCAGATATGACTTTATCTTTTAGTTCAATATTTGATTTAAAAGTTTCCACAAAATCTCCTGAATAAATATATTTATAAGAATTATAATCGTAATCTCATTCTCTTGAACTGCTAGAAATATTAGATTTTAGAGCAGTAACAACTTTATTTGTAGAATCCCACTCTCAAGATACACCCATAGCAAATTTAGTTCCATCATCATTAAAGTTACAAGAAAAAGAAAACTCTCATTCGTTATAACCGATATTTCAATTAAAATTTGTTTCTCAAGCATAATAATCATCATAATTTCAAGAATAATCAATATCTAATTTTGATAAATTATTTTTAGAATCAGTATTTCAAGTTAAATTAGCTTTAAAAAATTCATCTCCATCATTATCTAAAATACTAAGATTTCATTTTAATTCTTTATTTTTTAAAGTTAAAGATGATTTTAATACATCGTAATCATCTACAACTCAAGTATAATCTATACTTGAAAATCTGTTATTATTTCTATCAAGAGTAGAAACAAATTTAAAATCAATATCTCACTTTTGTGCATAAAGACTAAAATCTAATTTCTCATTTTTTACATAATTAAATAAAAGTCATTCATTTTTATATCTTTCTTGATCAGGAACTATAGTATAAGAAACCTCTTTTACTTCTGTATCTGAGAATACTATATATCCTCACATTTCTTCTATGTCTGAAAGATCTTTAGTCATTTCAAATCATAATTTTGAATCTTCCTCAGATTTTCTATATAAAGTTCTCCTGTTCTAACCTAGTTCTTCTAAAACTCTATTATACTGACTTTCAGTACAAGTAGTTCAACCAAAAGGATCAAATCTATAAGTTAGTTCTTTCATTTTATCACAAGCATATTTTGTAGGCATTAGATAGTATCTATTACCTTCTTTTTTATATGGTTTAAGCATAGGTTTAGAAAGAGCAACTTTTCAATCTCTTAATATATTATTTGGATTCAAACCTTTTAGTACTGATATTATGTTAAAACTATTTTTGTTTTCTATTTTTATGTATCCTTTTTCTTCTGCTATTTTTTTTAATACTTGTATAGCACTTTTAACTTCTCCTATATTTTCTTCAGATACATTTAAGTTATCAAGTAGTAAATAAATATTTCCATCCTTTGAAATAAAATCCATCATAGAAGAAATTTCAAGTTTTACAGCTTTTTCTCATTTTGGCATAGCATCTATAAATGCTTTAATTTTTCATTTTAACTGAGAATCAAAATTTGAAGTACTTGAAACATAATCAGGCAGTTCTAAACCTGCTTTTATTTTTCAAATAGTTTCATGGTCTATGTCTAGATTCATTTTAAAATCTCATTTTTCTTCATAATTGCTTAGTTTGTTAAATTTATCAGTTATACTTTTTAAGTTATCAATACCGTTTTCTAGTAGATTTAATTGTATTTTAACTATTTTATCTTCTACTTTTTTTGTGTCTTTATCTGATATGTCTGTATTTTCAAATTTTCTTAGCACATTATTTTCTATTTTGAATATAGCTAAATCTATATTAGCTTCTAAATAATCTATTACATAGAGCATTTTTTTTCTTTTATCAGAATCAGCGATTTTATTTATAGCCACTTTTACTGCAGGCATCTTATTTTTCGCATTTTTTAATAAGTCTTCTTTTTCACCAATTTTTCTTATAAAGCCATCTACTAGAGTTATATATTTTTCGTAGGGAACTTTACTTTTAGTAGTGAGTACTTTTTGTCTTAAATAGTATTCATCATTACTTTCTGCTGCATTTACAAGTCATGTACTTGTTAAAACAAATATTAACAATAATATACTAGATAGTATTTTTTTCATAATGAAATATTGTTATAAAAAAATAAAATATAAAGTTTTCTAAAACTTCAAGCGATATTATCTTAATTAAAAATGCAAAGTCAAAAGATTTTTTTTAGATTTACAAAAATATTTTGACTTTGCATTTCTCATATTTTTTATTAAACTAAATTTTATAGTTTCGAAAAATAGAAATAGGCAAAGAGCTAAAGTCCTTTGTTGACAAATTGTACGACATTTCTATTTTTATTTGACAATTATATAGTAGTGAGTGAACTTTATGTTCACTATAAAATAAAAAAATGTTTAAAATATAAAAAAAATTTGTTTTAAAAATATTTTCCTTATCTATGAACTTATTCAAAAACTAAAATTTAAACTAAAAAAAAATAAAAATATGAATACAATAAAAAGATTTTTTTACCCAATAATTTTAGATCCTTGGCTTTATGTTAAAGGATTTTGTATTTATGGAATTTGGCCATTAAATCCAATAGCAAATGTTATATTTCTAGAAAAAATAACATTTGCTTTAGAAACATGAAATAAAGAATTATTTAAAACCACAATAATCTACTACATAATATTTTTCTTAGTTTATAGTATTTTTAATTTTTCTTTTAGAAATCGGTGACGGGTTGAAATGGCAGAAAAAACTCAGAAAAATATACATAGACATTATATAAACAAACTTATAAAACTAAATAATAATAGATCAGAGACATTGTGAACTGGTATGTTAATTTCAACTGTAGAAAAATGATTAACCGAATGGTGAAAACTAATGAACTGAATATTTTTTAGATGAATACCAGTAATTTTTGTGCTGATATTTACCATTTATAGACTACTAGAACTAGGTTATTTATATTGAACACTATTTATATTAATATTTGTAATCCTTCATATAATCTGATATTTTTTAAATAAATCAACTATAAAGTATAGGAATCAAAGAATAAGGGAAAGACATAATTATGCGAAACAACTTATAAAAATAATTATGTCAAAATTTGAAATACTACAAAGCTGAAAGATAGAAAAAGAAGTGGATGTTTTAGATAATTATTCTAATGGAATGATTATTGCAAATAGAAAAATGGTTCCTTTTTTGCACACATTTTTTATGTTACCTGAAAGTATTGTTAGTATTATTAAAATATCTATTTTCTTTTTATTGTGACTAAAAGTACTTGATTGAGAAATTTCTATTTCTGTTTTAGTTTGATTATCTTGAGCCTTATTACTTATGGCTAGTGCTATAGATGCCTCTTTAGAGTTATTTAAAAATGTTACTAGAGATTTTTATACAGTGTCCAATATGTGGAAACTTTTTGATGAAACTCCTGAAATAAAGTGATATGATGAATGAAAAATATTTAAACATAAGTCTGGAAAAATAGAATTAAGAAATATTGCATATTGATATAATTCAGATGATAAAGTTTTTGATAATTTCAATCTAAAAATTTCTTGAGAGAAAATAACAGCTATAGTTTGAGCTAGTTGAGGAGGAAAAAGTACTTTGGTAAAATTAATTAGCTGATATATAAAAGCTGATAATTGAGAAATAATAATAGATTGACAAAAACTTAGTGAACTATCTCTAAAAAGTTATTATAAAGAAATATGATACCTAACCCAAGAACCTTCAGTATTTGACTGAACAATTTTAGAAAACCTAACTTATGCTATAAACTCTCCCCTACCCTCTATTTCCTCTCAGGATATGAAGTATAGTAAAAATAACTTTGATATTGAGAAAAAAATAGAAGAAGTAATGAAACTAGCAAAGTGTGAATTTGTGGAAAAATTACCAAATTGAATAAATACTGAGATTTGAGAAAGAGGAGTAAAATTGTCTTGAGGTCAAAAACAAAGACTAGCAATTGCAAAAATATTTTTAAAAGATCCAAAAATAATTATTTTGGATGAGCCAACATCTGCTTTGGATAGTTTTTCGGAAGAGTTAATAACAAAGGCTATGCATAATTTATTTAAAGATAGGACCGTTATAATTATAGCTCATAGATTACAAACTGTAAAACATGCGGATAAGATTTTTGTGATAGAGTGATGAAAGATTGTGGAGGAGTGAGATCATAAGGAGTTAATTAGACAAAAGGGGATTTATAAGAGGATGTTGGATTTGCAGAGTGGGTTTTAATTTAAGAGATTATTTTTTTGAGGAACAGTAAAAAAAAAAATAAAGATATCAACATCTTCTGAAGAAACTCTAATTTCTTTTCCACTCATTTGATAGTTTGCAGATATCTTCTATTCCTAAGCCAACTAAATGAAAATTGGTATATGCTCATGTACGAATTTCAATACTTGTAGTATTATTAAACTCTAGTGTAAGATTTGAATTTTGGTTGTTCTCTATAGAAAGTAGTATAGAGTTTTCTTTAATTACTAATTGTTTAACAGTAAGGTTACCTTGTCATATGATAGATTGGATTTTAGAAATATCTGAAGACATTTGATTTAATTTATAAAAATAATATAGTCTATATTGTATTAATAATATAAAATTATGCAAACTAAGGAAAGAACATTTTTAGAAATAGCAAAAAGGTTTACGAAACCCTATCTTGAAGATAAAGTAGTAACTCTCAAGTCGTTTGTATTTTATAGTATTTGGGCAATAGCACCATTAATGCATGTATTTTTTGCTCAGAAAATCACAGAAACAATTGAAGACAAAAATAAAGAAACTTTTATTATCATTATAATAATTTATAGTATTTTTGTTATTTTAAATTACATATTGGCATTTTATACAAGAACATGGTGATACCTAGGTACTGTAAATATTTTTAGAAAACCTATTCACAATTATTACTTAGATGAATTTGTTAAGCTTTCAAATACTAAAACTGAAAAATTTTGAACTGGAAAATTGGTTTCTATAATAGGAACAGGATGGATACTTGGGCTTTGCTTCTAGATAAAACAACAGAAAATATTTTTAAAGTTGTTTTTACATTACTATTTACTATCTATATGATTTGAACTGTAAATATTTGGGCTTCTCTTGTTTTTATTATTTTATACATACTAGTTCATATTGCTTGAGAATATTTTAATAACAAATCTCTTAAATTCAGAAGAAAAAGACAAGATGTTTGGAATAATTACACATGACAGCTGGTTAAAGTTTTGATGTCAAAATTTGAGATATTACAAACATGACAAATAGAAAAAGAATTAAAAAATATAAATGTGATAAATTATGGTATATTAAGGGAAAGTATGAATATGGCAACACCAACACATTGGTTCTTTTATACTCCATCTATTTTTATAAATACAGTAAAAATTCTAATATTTACATTTTTGTGATATCAAGTTATTTTATGAAATGCTGAATTTTCTTTGTTTGTATGATTATTCTGAATATTAACAATAATGAATAATGTAATAATAAACTCAATGATTTTTTATTCTGATTTTACCCATAAATTTACAAAAAATTGAAAAATGTGGGATTTTTTTGATAATACTAAAAATAGAATGATATGAAACATGAAAAAACTTTAAATATAAAAAGTGAGATATTGAATTAAAAAATATAACTTTTTGATATAGTTATAATAATGATGTGCTTAATGATTTCGGTTTAGAAATAAAGTGATGAAAGGTTACAGCATTAGTTTGAAATAGCTGATGATGAAAGTCTACATTGGTTAAATTAATTTCTGTTTATATTAGTCCTAATTTTGGAGAAATTTTAGTTGATTGACAGAAGCTTAGTGAGGTTTCTTTGAAGAGTTATTATAAAGAAATATGATATTTAACTCAGGAACCTTCTGTTTTTGATTGAACTATTTTGGAGAATTTGATTTATGCTGCAGGTGAAAATGTGGATGAGGAAAAAATAGAGAAGGCTATAAAATTAGCAAAATGTGAATTTATAAAAGGTTTACCTTATGGAATAAATACTGAGATTTGAGAAAGAGGAATGAGGCTTAGTTGATGACAAAGACAGAGACTTGCTATTGCCAAGATATTTTTAAAAAATCCGAATATTATTATATTGGATGAGCCAACTTCTGCTTTGGATAGCTTTTCAGAGGAGCTTATAACAAAGGCTATGCATAATTTGTTTAAGTGAAGGACTGTAATAATTATTGCTCATAGGTTGCAGACAGTAAAACATGCGGATAAGATATTTGTTATAGAATGAGGTAAAGTGGTTGAGGAGTGAAATCATAAGGAGTTGGTGAAAAAGAAAGGAATTTATAAGAGGATGTTGGATTTACAGAGCGGATTTTAAATGGGGGTATTTTTTATTATACTGATTTAAATTTGAAAGAGCTTTGAGGAGTTTAGTAGAATACTATCCTAAAGAAGATCAAAAAAAGCCTTCTTTGTTTCATAGTATCAGGGTTTGAACTTATTTGTATAATAATTGATATTCTGAGGATTTACAAATAGCTGGATTATTGCATGATGCAATAGAGGATACAACAATGCCTAAGGATTTTATAAAGGAAAAATATTGAGAAGATATTTTAGAAATAGTTTTAGTAAATTCAAAGGAAAAGGGTATGGAAAACGAAGATGTTATAAAGAGATGTGTTTCTTATTGAGAAGATGCATTAATTATAAAAATGGCTGATGTATATGATAATTTTATTTTTTATGTAAGTGAAATAAATTTTAGTCAGATAGCTAGATGTCAGCGTCTAGCAAAATTTATACAAAGGTATAAGCCTAATAATTGGAATGATGAAATATTTAAAAGAGTTGATGAGGTTTTATCATATGATTTAGAAAAATAATTAATTAAGATTTTATTTATGAATAAAAAGAGAAAAACATTTTTTAAGGTGGTAAAAGATTTTTTTGAGCCTGTTTTTTATTATAAAAAGATATCTATATAGCTCTTATTCCTGCTATTGTTAGTAGTGTCGTGATTTTATTGTCAGTTAATTTGATAAAGGATATAACAAATAAATTAAGTGATTGATTGGTAAATGAAATAAAGCCTTTGATTTTATATTTTGTTTTTTTGGTAATATTAAATTATGTAATAATGATAGTGTTTAGAAACTCTACACATGCAACTATTTTTCCAAAGTTTAGAAAGTATATGTATAGAAAATATATAGATGATTTCCTTCATCTTGATAATAATGAAGCAGAAAAACAATGAACTTGAAAGTTGATAGCTATGATTGATTGATGAATGAAGGCTTGGGTTTATTTGCTTGTTAATTTTTTTATAGAAGTAATACCTAGTATAATTACTGTGTTATTTTCTATTATTTTTATATGAATGATAAATGTCTATTATTCTATAAATGTGTTTTTTGTTTCTGTGTTGATTTTTTTCTTGACTGTTTTAGTACAGAAAAAGGCTAGAAGTTATAGAATTCTTAGAAGAGAAGCAAATATAAGTATTACTAAAAAGTTGGTAAAGATTCTTATGAGTAAGTTTGAGGTTTTGCAAAATGATAAACAATGAAATGAGACTCAGAAGATAACCGATAGTTTGAACTATAATATTTCTTTGAATCATAGTATTGGTAATTTAGAAATTTTTATTCGTTTGTTAGTTAGGATTTTGGTGGATGGAAGTAAGTTGTTTATAATTATATTGTTTGTTTTCGGATTGTATAATAATACTATTGATTTTTGAGAATTTATGGCACTTATGTTCATTGCTTATGTGTTAGAACAAATATTAAATAGTTTTTTAAATATTTATGTAGATTTTAGTAAGAGATTTGTAGAAGTGGAAAGACTCTGGAATTTCTTTGATGAAAAGCCTTCTATGGATTTACATGAAGGTAAAAAAGATTTTAAGTATAAAAAGTGAGATATAAAGCTAAAATGATTAACTTATTGATATAATAAAAAAGAAAAAGTTTTTGATGATTTTAGTTTAAAGATATCATGAGAAAAGGTTACAGCAATGGTTTGAGCGAGTGGATGAGGAAAGAGTACTTTGGTTAAGCTTATTAGTGCTTATATAAAACCTGATGCTTGAGATGTTATAGTTGATTGACAAAAGCTTAATGAGGTGGCTTTGAAAAGTTATTATAAAGAGGTGTGATATCTTACTCAAGATCCTTCTGTATTTGATTGAACTATCTTAGAAAATTTAACTTATGCAATAGCCACAGACAAACCTCTATCTTGAATTCTTTCTCCTTCTCAGGAGAAAGAGGAGCAAATTGTAGCCCCTTTACCTTGACAAGAGGAGAAGATTCAGGAGAGAGGTTTAACTATAGACGAAAAAATAAAACAAGCCATAAAATTAGCAAAGTGTGAATTTATAAAAGAATTGCCAGAATGAATAAATACTGAAATATGAGAAAGATGAGTTAGATTGTCTTGAGGTCAAAAGCAAAGACTTGCAATTGCAAAAATATTTCTAAAAGACCCAAAGATAATAATTCTAGACGAACCAACATCTGCATTAGATAGTTTTTCAGAAGAGTTGATTACAAAAGCAATGCACAATCTATTTAGAAATAGAACAGTTATAATAATAGCTCATAGATTGCAGACAGTTAAGCATGCAGATAAGATTTTTGTGATAGAGTGAGGAAAGGTTGTTGAGGAATGAAATCATAAGGAGCTTGGTGAAGGAAAAAGGTATTTATAAGAGGATGTTGGATTTACAGAGTGGGTTTTAATATTTTTTTACTTTTATACAAAAATCAGTAAAATCTCATTTGAAAAATTTTATTTGATATATTTTTATTATGAAAAAAAATAAATTACAAAACATTAGTAGATTAAGAGAAATATTTCAAAATCCTTGGTATTATCTTTGATTTTTATTATTTTCTTTGTTATTAATAAGTTTTTATTATACAATAAATTATTCTATACTATGAATATTTCTTTTTTTTACAGGAATAATTGTTTTTGGAGGCTTAAAAGAGTTAAAGTCATGAGGTTGGAAAGTATGTTTTTTTGTATTACCAACCCAGATTTTTTTTGTTAGTTTACATATATTAAGTTTTATAGATGACCTTTCATGTTGAGCACCATATCTTTGTTCTTGAGATTCTGCGGATGAGGCTCTGTATAACTTCAGAAATAAAAATCCTTATGTTTTGATATTATTAATATTTATTGTCATTATATTTTTCTTTGTCTTTGTAATATTATATAGAAAAAGAGAAAAATATAATGTAAAAAATATTTTTTATAATACTATGTTTTGGTTATTTAATATATCATATATTGTATTCATGATTTATTGATTAATTGAAGTATTTACAACTGAATATAATCTTGCAGGATAAAATAGTAAATTTTCTAAACATTAAATATTAATACATAATAAGATCCAAAACAATATTGTAATTTAAATAAAAAAATTGCAAAACATTATAATATCATTAATATAATTGCATATGTATATTATATATAAATGACATCTATGAATTTTCTAAAACTTCTAAGATCTCAAAAAACAGTTTTTACTGTAAATGATCTAAAATTACTATTAGATACTGATAATGAAAACACTATCAGAAATTATCTATCGAGATGAAAACAAAAATGACTCCTAAGAAACTTACACTATGGTATTTGGGGATTAGTTGATAGAGAAGTTGATATATTTGAACTTGCTTGTAAGCTAAGAAAAAAATCATATATTTCATTTGAGACAATACTAAAAAAAGAAGCTGTTATATTCCAGCACTATGGGGAAAATATTTTCCTTGCTTCTGATAATACTGTAAAAAAAGAAGTACTTTGAAAAAGTATTTCTTTTTTAAAGATAAAAGACTCAATTCTCCTTGACCCTATTTGAATTATTAATAAATGAAATTATAGTATTGCCTCAGTCGAAAGAGCAATTTGCGACAGGCTATATCTTACAAAGAATTATTATTTTGATGATTTATCATGAGTGAATTTTAAAAGATTAGAAGAGATTTCAAAAATTTATAATAAAAGAGTTGTTTTAGAAATTAAGAAATTAATAAAAAATGCTAAATAAAGAGAAACATAGAGAGATTATGTACAATATCTTAAAAGATATTTATAACTGAGATTTGAGAAAAGTACTTGCTTTTAAGTGATGAACTTGTGCTTATTTTTTATATTGATTAGATAGGTTTTCTACAGATTTAGATTTTGATTTAATTTGAAAAGATGATGATCTTGATTTTAAGCTTATACAGATTTTAAATAGGTATTGAAAAATAAAAGAATGACAAAAAAGGTTAATTCTTTCATATTGAAAAAAGGATTATAATATTAAAATAGAACTATCAAGGAATTTTAGTGTTGAAAATAATTACAAGATTGTAAATTTTTTTGGTACTGATATAAAAGTTCAGAATAAAGAAACTATGTTTGCAAATAAATTAGTTGCATTGTCAGATAGATTTCTTAATAGAGATATTTATGATGTGTATTTTTTTCTAAAAAATATGTGGGGTATAAATGAAGAAGTATTGTATGAAAGAACAAAAAAAACAAAAGAAGAGTTATTTTCTGAAGTTATAAAAAAATTAGAAATTTTACCTAAAAACTATAAAATTCTTGATTGATTAGGAGAAGTTTTGGATTTAGAGCAAAAGAATTTTACAAAAAATAAACTTATATCTGAGTTGATACAAAAATTAAAATTTAAACTATTAAAATAAAATAAAATGAAAACAAAAAAAAGAACATTTTTTGAGGAAGTAAAAAGATTTTTTGCTCCAACTGTAGCAAAATGAAATAAATTAGTTACTTTAAGATCATGTACAAAGTATTTTATATATTGAGCAATGCCTATTGTTCATATTTATTTTATAAAGAATATAATATCAAGTATAGAAAGTTATAATAAAGAACTATTTATAGATCTTATTATATACTACATAATAGCAAACATTATCTATGAGATATTAGAAGTTATCGTTAAAAAATGGTGATGGGTTGAGGATATATGAATATTTAGAGAAGTTATACATAAAGAATATATTTCAAAATTTATCAAACTTGATAACAATGAAATAGAAAAACTATGAACTTGAAAATTAACAGCATTGATAGATAAATGAATGGATATTTGGGCATTAACTCTAAATACATTTATATTTAACTTCTTCCAGATTATAATTTTAGTTTTTATTTGCTAGTTATATGATATTATCTCTTAAAATGGCATATTGAATTTTATTTTTTATAATTTATTTATTAATACATGTGGTTTGAGTATTTATAAATAGTTATACCTTGAAGCATAGAAAAAAAAGGGAGGATTATCGGCATATTTATGTTTGAGAAGATTGTAAAAATCATAATGAATAAATTTGAAATTTTGCAAACTTGAAAAATAAGTGATGAAATTATTAGTTTAGATAAAACTAATAGAAAAATGATGAAAATGAATAGACAAATGGCTCTATATGTATATTTATTTTTCAGAATACCATGATGATTTGTCATTTGGGTACAAGTTTTTATTGTTTTTTACTTAGGATTAGAGATATTTGAATGAAATATTAGCATTTCAACTTTTGTATGAATTTTTGGTATACTTACTGTTTTAACTTCATCAATACTTAATTCAATAACATTTTTTAAAGACTTTACAAAAGATTTCACTTCTATAGAAAAAATGTGGGATTTTTTTGATCTCACTACTTATATGTCAAGATATGAAACATGAACTAATTTCAAACATAAGTCTTGAAAAATAGAAATAAAAAATATTACATTCTGATATAGTGAAAATAATAAAGTTTTTGAAAATTTTAATCTAAAAATCCCCTGAGAAAAAATCACAGCCATGGTTTGAGCAAGTGGATGAGGAAAATCAACACTAGTAAAATTAATAGCTTGATATATAAAAGCTGAAAGTTGAGACATTGAGATTGATTGACAAAAATTAAGTGAGTTATCACTAAAAAGTTATTATCAGGAAATATGATATCTTACTCAAGATCCTTCTGTGTTTGATTGAACTATCTTAGAAAATTTAACTTATGCAATAGTCACAAACAAACCTCTATCTTGAATTCTTTCTCCTTCTCAGGAGAAAGAGGAACAAATTGTAGCCCCTTTCCCCTGACAAGGGGAGAGGATTCAGGAGAGAGGTCTAACTATAGACGATAAAATAGAAAAAGTAATAAAATTAGCAAAATGTGAATTTATAAAAGAATTGCCAGAATGAATAAACACAGAAATATGAGAAAGATGAATAAGATTATCGTGATGACAAAAACAAAGACTAGCAATTGCAAAGATATTTTTAAAGGATCCGAAAATAATTATTTTGGATGAACCAACCTCAGCACTAGACAGTTTCTCGGAAGAACTAATCACAAAAGCTATGCACAATCTGTTTAAAGATAGAACAGTTATAATAATAGCTCACAGACTGCAAACGGTAAAGCATGCAGATAAGATATTTGTTATAGAATGAGGTAAAGTGGTTGAGGAGTGAAATCATAAGGAGTTGGTTAAGGAGAAGGGAATTTATAAGAGAATGTTGGATTTGCAGAGTGGGTTTTAAAACCACTCCCTAGCTCCCTCCTTGCTAAGGAAGGGGAAATAAACTATTTAAAAGTTTGCAAAAAATCACTTTATATTGTATACTACATATAACACTATAGTATTACATACAGTATATGAATCAAAAAAAAATTGAACTTATTCAAAATAAACAAACACTTTTTAGTGTAAGTGAGCTTTCTCATTTTATAAAGCATAGTTCTGATGGGTATCTAAGAAATAGAATATCTTTTTATGAAAAGAAATGAATACTTACAAATGTAGCTAAATGAATTTACTCTATTAGATGAAAAAAACTATCATAAATTTGAACTTGCAAATAAGATTTATTCACCTAGTTATATTTTTTTTTTTTTGCTCTTTATTATCACAAAATTATATTTCAATATGAAAATAATATTTATTTAGCATATAAAAAAAGTGATACAAAAAAGATGACTGAGTTTGATATAGTTTTGAAAAAACTAAAAGATGATTTGTTATTTAATCCTGAGTGAATAGAAGTAAAAAATAATTATTCTATAGCTTCAAAGGAAAGAGCTTTTTTAGATACTCTTTATATTTTTTGAGAAACATATTTTGATAATTTAGATGATATAGATTTTGAAAAAGTAAAAGAATTGATGAAGATATATAATTCTAGGAAACTTGAAAACTTAGTACTAACTTATACAAAAAAATGAATGCAGTAATTTCAAGACTAGATATGTCTAGGCATAAAAGCTATCTTCTTAGAATATTATTTGATTTTTCAAAAGACCCTGTTTTGTGAAGAAATCTTGTATTTAAATGAGGAACCGCTTTATTATTATTTTATGGTTTGGATAGATTTTCTACTGATTTAGATTTTGATTTATCAGAAAACAATGTTGATGAAGATGATATTTTGAAAAGAGTATGAGAAATACTAAAAAAGCATTGAGATGTGAAAAGTTTGATTGTAAAAAGATATACTATATTTTGACTTTTATCATACTCAAAAATAGATTATAATATAAAGGTAGAAATAAATAAAAGATGAGTTACCTGAGAAGCTGAGGCAAAAACATTGATGTGAATAGATTTTAATGTTATGAAACTTGAAGATATGTGTGCTAATAAATTTTTAGCATTATTATGAAGAAATAAAACAGCTAACAGGGATATTTATGATATTCATTTTATAGTTAGTAAAAATATGCTGATAAATAAAGAAAGAATAGAGAGTGTAACATGAAAATCGTTTACCTTTTATATTCAGGAAGTTATAGAGTTTATAAATGGTCTTTGACCTAATTATAATATATTAGATTGACTTGGAATAGTTGTAGAAGATAAGAAAAAAAAGTGGATTAAAGAAAATTTAGTCAGAGAAACTGTATTTTTATTAAGTACTTATTTATAGAAAATAAAAAAATTATGAAAGCAATTATAGAAATATTAAAAAATTATAAATTTGTGAAAAAGGATTTTTACCTTTCACTTATAACAAGATCTTTACTTGGTTTAATTCTTTTATATCTTCCTACTTTAACAAGAAAGATACTTGAAGTTGTTGAGTTAAAGTGAAGCTTAGAAGAACTATATAATTCAATTTGGATGTTAGCAATATTTACCCTTTTTGGCAGTCAGTATAACACTATTATCTAATTATTATCAAACCAGATTATGGCTTTATTTATATGTAGAAAAAAATAAATATTATAGAAAACTTATTTTGGAAAAGAACTATAAAAATGTATTAGATGTGTGAACATGAAAACTACTAACTAGACTGGAATCGTGAACACATGCTGAGGTAGATATTTTTGCTAAGTTTACTAAAATAATTACAGATGTAATTTTTAGATGAACTATTATTATTTGAATATTATCATACTATATTCCTGAGTTATTATACATAATAATAATAGCAATTATACTACTTTCAGTATCAGTATATTTCCTGAGAAAATACATAAAAAAGTATAATAAACTAGAGCAAAAAGTGTGGGAAGAAGATGGTAGAAGTAAAGTAAAAATAATTATGGAGCAGTTGACTATAAAGCTATACGGAAGAAAGGATTTTGAATTAAGGAAGAGTTCAGGTCATTTAAAAAAGGCAGCAGGATATTGAATTAAGGTTGATGTAGCAAATGAAGCTTTTTATAAACTTATAGAGTTGATAGTTAGAGTTCTTGAAATATTTATATATCTCATAGTATGATGAATAATTATTAAAACATGAGAATATAGTGTTTCATATTTGGTTATGTTGACTTGGTATATTCGGCTTTTACGGGAGCCTTTAGAAAATGCAATTATAAATATTAATTCTATAAATAGAGTTTGGGAAAAGTACATAAAACTAAAAAATTTTATTAATTTACCAGATGAAATAAAAAATTGAAAAGAAAATTATAAATGTAAAAAGTGAAAAATAGAGCTAAAGAATATCACTTTTTCTTATTGAAAATGAAAAGAAATTTTAAGGATTTTAATTTAGAATTTTTAGCTTGAAAGAAAAGTGCTCTTGTTTGACAAAGCTGATGATGAAAAAGTACAATCACTAAAATACTTCTTAGACTCTATGATTACGAAAAATGAGAAGTTTTAATTGATTGACAGGATTTGAAGAAATTAAAGATTAAGACTTTTTATAAACATATAGGTTATTTATCACAAGACCCAGCAATATTTGACTGAACTATAAGAGAAAATATGGAATATGCCTTATCTGATAATCATGATTATGATGATGAAATAATATGGGAAGCTCTAAAAAAAGCTCAAATTGATGATATGATAAAGTGATTAGAAAAATGATTAGAAACAGAAGTGTGAGAAAAATGAATAAAATTATCATGATGAGAAAAACAGAGACTTGCTATTGCTAGAATATTTCTAAAAAATCCTGCGATTATTATACTAGATGAACCAACATCAGCTCTTGATAGTTTTTCAGAGGAATTAATTACAAAAGCGATGCACAATTTGTTTAAGGATAGAACTGTTATAATTATAGCTCACAGACTTCAAACTGTTAAGGAAGCTGATAAGATATTTGTTATAGAGGATTGAAAGATTAAGGAGGAGTGAAATCATAAGGAGTTAATTCATCAAAAGGGAGTTTATAAAAGGATGTTGGATTTACAAAGTGGGTTTTAGTTAACTTCCTTTTTTAAGGAAATTTAAATGTTATTAGTTAGTAATCCTATAAAAAAGGTGTTACTTAAAGAAAAGCTTTATTTTGTTCTTATTTAAAAACATTTGTATTAACTCAACTTTCATTATAATATTCTTATTATAAATCTATATCTAATAATAAAGAATATCTATGAAAATCTTTAATAGTTTTGATACTAAACTAAAACAAAAAAAATACAATAAGTTTAAAAATATATTTTGAGAAGGTAAAGTTTTAATCATAAGAAGATCTTTTTCCTTCTGGCTTATAAAATGAATTATCCCCTTTATTTTATACATAATATTTAGTATATTACTTTATTATTATTTATATAAATTTGTATACAAATATCTTATAACCTGAGCAAATTCACTATTAATTCTATTGGGGGTTATATCACTTATTATATCACTTATTATATTAAATAGGATATACAAAATTTATATTAACTATAAAATGGACTTTTGTTTAGTTTCACCAGAAGAACTTATAACATACAAACAAAAATGAATCTTAAAATCAAACTTCAAGAATATCCCTGTAAAAGAAATAAGATCAATACAATAAGAACATAGTGGAATTATTGGAAATATACTTAATTTTGGTGATATAACAATACTAACTGATGGTTGATTAGGAGCTGCAAACGAAAAGAAAAATAATGAAGCAAGTTGAGCATGAATGATAAAACTTACTTATGTACCTAATCCAAACAGAACAAAGGAAAAAATATCATTAATCTGCATCCGTGATTGATCATTAAATTATTCAGAAGATAAAAAAATAAGTTCAGTTAAGTAATTTAATAAAATCCTATTTTCTACAAATCCAAAAAACAATAGTCAAACCCCAAATTATCTAAAAACTTCTTTACATCACCCATATTCAAAACTATCGTATTATCATTTCTTAGAGGATGAAATCATATCATTTCACCATCTAAAGCATTCTCAAAAACTACTTTTATATCTTTCTCCACATTATTTATAAGAGCAAAAGGACTAACACTTCAGGGTTTTAGTCCTATTTTTTCCATCATTTGTTCTTCATTCGCAAATGACATCTTAGAATCTCAAAACTTAGCCTAACAATATTTGTATCCAACCTAGTACAATCTCTTAGAACCACCATATAAAAATTAGTAGATTTTTTATTTCTCAAAAGCAAACTCTTAACTCTCAATCAAGGAACATCTATTCACTTAGCTTCACCGCAAGTAAAAACGGCATCATGCTCATAATTTTTATAGTCTATTTCTAAACTATCCAATATATCAAATATTTTTTGTTTCATAATTTTTATTTATTTTATCTTTCCTATAATCAAACCTCTATCTTAAATTCTTTATCCTATAAGGAGAGGAGATTCAACGGTGAGGTTAAAAGTCTAAACCGTTATAAAAGGTGCAAATATAAATCTATTATTCTCATGATTCAAAAATTCATCCTTCACAAAATCTAAATTTAACTCACTCCTATATCAAGCATTTCATCTTTGTATCATTTTGTATCATGTAGTTCTTACTTTATAAAAAACATCATATCTACTACAAGTTCTTGGACAAATATCATCCGTAGTATACATAGCTTTTGTGGGATTTTCTATTCCCGCTGTATCACAAAGTCTTCATGTAAATATAATAGCCCAAGGATAGTATAAATCAATTCAAATTTCTCAGAATCTGGAGTTATCATATAGCTCTTTCCCTTTTTGCATATAATCAATAGTTACCCTATTTATACCAAATTTTTTTAAAAAAATCTCTGTATACTTCTAAACTAACTTCTACACTATTATAAAACCTCATTTGCCATTTTATTATTTCTTCTCTAAGTCTTAGTTTTTCTTGTTCTGATTTATTTTTTATTAATTCTCATGCTGGATGAGCTTCATATCAATAAGTATCTATAAAGAGAGTTTTAGAAGTTTGTGTAAAATCCTACCAAATATTGGTTTCAAATTAGTATATTTTGTAGACAAAAGCCTCAAAGTTCATAAATCATTTACAACTATCTCTATAGAATTCTTTATTTTTAAATTATTTAGATATTCTAATGTCTCATCTAATCTTTCTAGCATTTTATTTCAAACATATGGTGTAACTAAAGTAAAACTTCTTAGTTGATGTGGTGGATAATTTTTATTGAATTTTTTGAAATCATTTATTGCTCCTTCTATTTCTAATTTTGTTGGTACTAAATATTCACAATTATCCGAACCATAATATATTCAATTTATTTTATTAAATACCTCTCCCTCAAAATCTTTTTTTTATTTCCCTTATTGCCATAAAATTTATTTCATATTGTGGACTTATTGTTTCAGCTAATTCTCATGGGAAATTTTCTAAAAAGACTCCTGCTAGGTCTCTATCCTTCTTTCACTGTGAAAGCAAATATCACTCGTTTAATAATTTAAAATACTCTAAGTTTGTTCATATGTGTATATATAAATTCATATTTTTACTTTTGTTATATTTATAATTTTATTTATGATTTTTCTTATCCTCTCTATATTTCATATACATAAAAATATTATTCAAGGGATAAGTACAAGTGGTAAACTAATATAAGTAACTAATTATTTCTTTAGACATATTTTTTATTTTATGTTTTTTATTAAAATAATATAAAATTATGAGTGTATTATATAGAATATAATTTAATAGCAAAAAATATAGTAAAAAAAACTTTGATTTAAAATTAAAATTTATATAATCTAGACAAATATAAATTGTCTACAATGAAAAAAAATGTAAAATAATAAAAAAAATGTGAAAAAAATCTTGTTTATACTTATGATTACTCTTTTGGTAACCTATTTTTTTCCTTTTCCTACAAAAACTATAGAACTTTTCTGATTCTCAAAAAAGACTATATTTGAGAGTGGAAAGGTAATTGGAGTAACATTACTTATAAAAGAAAATTCGTATGTGAGTTATGAGGAAAATAAAAAACTTATTTCTGGTTTTATGACAAAATTTGAAGACAATACTTTTAAAGTTTGAGATTTTTTCTCTAAAGAAATTTTTACTATAAATAAAACTCCTTATAAAGAAGAAAATCTATGGAAAATAAAAATAAATTGAAAAGAATTGTCTAGAAAAATAAGTAAACAAGAATTAGAAATACCCGAAGAATTGGAATTAAAGAAAATGGTTAATAATTTTTTTATAGTATTTAAAAACTCTGTCTACAAAAATGATTATAAATTTTTTTATGATAATATTTCAGAAAGACGGAAATCAAAAACCAGTCAAAAAGAATTGGAATCATTAATTGCTCCTACTATAAGATATAAATTACCAATAGAAGAAATTATTGAAAAAGATATTGCATACAATAAACCTCCATATTTAGATGAAAATAATCTTTTGGTTTTAGACTGATATTATAAAAGTGCTCCTCTTGTTAGTTTTAGGTTACATTTTGTATATGAGTATCCTCAGTGGAAAATAGCATGATATGATTTCTTTTATTGAGAAAATTAACTTACATTTAGATTTTCGCAAATACAAGAATCTATTAGAAAAAAAACTTTAGGATTAAAGTTATATAGAAAATAGAAAATTGTAAATTTCTCCCTTTCGTATGATAGGATGGATTATATTTAAAATTCTATATCTCCATACAAATTTATTATTATACTACCACTCAATTCACTTATACCCTTTATCCTTCAAAAATTCATTAGCCTTTGAAAAGTGTTTACATCCAAAAAATCCAGAATGTACTGAAAATGGAGATGGATGAGGAGATTCTAAAATGTAGTGTTTTTGCTTATCTATTAAAGAACTTTTTTGTCTAGCAAAATTTCCCCACAATAAAAATACTACATTTTCTTTTTCTTTTGAAATAATTTTTATGATTTCATCTGTGAAGTTTTGCCATCAAATTTTTGAATGACTAGCCGCCTTTGATTTTTCTACTGTTAATATTGAGTTTAAAAGTAAAACTCAGTTTTTTGCCCATCTTTCTAAATTTCAGCTTTCAGGAATTTCTATTGATAAATCTGATTTTATTTCTTTAAATATATTTTGTAAAGAAGGTGGTTTTCTAACTCAATCTGGTACAGAAAAACTAAGCCCATGAGCCTGTCATACTCAATGATAAGGGTCTTGCCCTAGTATAACAACTTTTACTTTATCAAACTTAGTAAGATTCAAAGCATTAAATATATTCTTAGTATGAGGATACAAAGTCTTTCATGCATTAATCTCAGACTTCAAAAAATCCTTTATTTCAAAGAAATAAGGCTTCTCAAATTCTCATTCTAAATGAACTAACCAAGAATCATCAAGCTTTATCATAAAAATATTTTATAAAATAAAGACTATACTCTCCCCCAAGCTTATCCCGTAAGGACAGGTTTTAAACCTATCCTTACTACGAAAACCTGTCCTTACTTCTCACTATACAAATGTACATCTCTTTGAGGATATGGAAAGTTTAATCATTGCTTATCAAAAGTTTTTTTAACTGTTTCCAAAGTATCACGGTAAACTCCCCAATAGTCATCTCTCTTTACAAAAAATCTAAAATGAAAGTTTACACTATTAGATCATAATTCACATACTCATATTGTTACTCAATCTTTATATATTATACTACTATCATTCTGTGCAATATCATCAAGCACTTTTTTAGCTTTATCTATATCATCATCATAGCTTATTCCTATAACTAAATCAATTCTTCTTTTCCTTTCGCTACTATAATTTATTATAGAAGAAGAAATTATGTCAGAATTTGGAATAAGAACACTTTTTTTATCTCCTGTTAATAATAAAGTATTAAATATATATATATCTCTTACTTCTCAAGAATATGATGCTATTTCTACCCAGTTTCATATTTTAAAAGGTTTAAACAGTAGTATTATAACTCATCCAGCAAAATTCTGTAAAGTTCATTTTAATGATAATCATATAGCAAGTCATGCTGCAGCTATTATAGCCACAAATGAACTAGTTTGTATTCCTAATATTCAAGCAGCACTTATTATTACTAATACTTTTAAAATTCAGTTCATTAAACTAGATAGAAATCACTTCAGCATTGGTTCTATCTTTTGATTTGTCATTACTTTTTCTATTCATGTTTGTATTAGATTTACAATTTTAAATCATATCCAAACTATAAATAAAGCTCCTATTATTCTTGGGAAATAGGAAAGAACTCCAGAAATAATTAAATCAATGTATCTCGAAAAATCTATAGACATAATGCTTTCTACATTCATATTAGCCACTTCACTTAAATTAATATCTCAAGTCGCCATAATAAAAAATTTTAAAAAAATAAAATTACATACAATATGTAATGATATTTACAAAAAAATCAAATCAAACAATAATTTTCGTAGATAGTATAATACATTTTGTGCTATGAATTACAAATTAAAATACTATACTTCACCAGAAAAACACTTTAAAAAATCAACAAAAAAAGCACTAGAAATTCTAGTGCTTTTTTTGTTGTATAATATAAACTTTTTACTTTCCGTAATTTTCCATTTAAGTATACAGAGTCAGATTATAAAATCTTTTTAGTACAAATTAAATTCTTTGATTTTTCTATATCAAATCATTTACTCAATTTTTTTTTGAAATTATTCAATCCTCCTTAAAATTACTTAATTCTTCTTTAAAATGTTTAAATAAATGATTAACTAAATCATCTAAGTTTTTATAATCTTCTCTTTCATATCTGAAAACAATTCCATCAAGTTTTACATGTAATACTCAATCGTATAATCCCTTTTTATTTTTGTCTAATTTTAATTCAAGTAATCATTCTGCTGAATCTTTATCAAACTTTTTTAGATAGTTATCCATCTTTGTATCTAAGTTTTCACTTACCATTTTCTCTATTGTATCTTTGGCAACTTCTAAACCACTTCAAACTTGTATCTTTGTTTGTAATTCCATTCTATAAAAATATTAAAAATATAAAAATACAAAGCTAATTCTAACATTTTATTTATTAAAATCAAAAAAATATTAGTAAAAAACTTTTTTGGCTATTTTTTCTTCCTTATTAATTATTTTTTCGGACTTTTTTTAATTACCACATTCTCCAATAGAATTTCAACCAGATGTAAATCAAAAATTTGGATCATATGAAATACTAGAAAATTCTTGATTACAAGCTTCTGGTTTTTCCTTAAAGGTAGAACAAATTATATCTGCATATGCTTTTGCACTTCTTCAAGATTCAACTTTTTATTCCGTTTATTACAAAACTTGGAGATCATTGTACTCAATATTTCTCTGCTGATTCATTATCTATAGTAAATTTTGGAAATCTTTCATAAGATTTTGCTAGTTCTTTATCATAGTTTATTTTTTCCTTAGTTGAAGTTATACATGCTTGTAATTTAATCTCATTTATAATAACTTCTTTTCTACATTCTTCTTCCTTTCATTTTTCTTTTAAGAAACATTTTAAATATGGTACATATTTTTCTTTTTGCTCTTTTTGTATACAATGTTGTACTAGATTTTCTTCTCATTCACTTGGTCAGTGCATAAGATAAGGTACAAATTTTACTTCTATATCAGCAATATTTCATAGTTTTTCCATAACTTCTAGATATCATTTTTGAGCCTGTAATCAATAAGGACAGTGTGACATAACAAATAATTCTGCTTTAGGTTTATCTACTTTTTTTAAACATTCTATATTTTTAGTACATTTAATATCTTCACAATCTACCTTTCAGTTTCAGTCATCATCTATTTTATTATCACATATTTCAGCATATGGATCAAAAACTCCTTGCATTCTTATTTTATATTCTCCTGTTTTCATTTTTTCTAAAAAGTTTTTTACTCAGTTAGGTCATGAGTTTTCTATATCATTTGTAGATAATATTATTACTGGTAATAAGTCTATTTCATTATCTTTTAAGTATATTTTTACTCATTCATCAGAAAAATCTTTAACTTCATATTTAGCTCAGCTAATAGATGTATCTAGTTTTAAGTTCTTTATTAGTTCATCAACATTACAGTTTTCACATCTATTATCACTTATTATTGTTATAGTAATATCTTCTGCTATTCATTTATATATATTTATTTGATTATATATGCTTATTCTTATTTTACTTAGAGCATTTTTTACTTCTGGCTTTAGTTTTGCTAAATTCATAGAAGAAAATTTTGAATATAGAGTTTCTAATTTATTAATTCTATCTTCCATATTTGGTTTTTCTTTTTCTAATTTAATATAAAACTTCTCCATAATATTATCAATATCTGAGTCTGAATATTTTGCCTGTGACAAATTAAAAAAAGACAAAGATATAATAATCACAAGAAACAAAGAAATTATTTTTTTCATAATTTTTCTAAAAGTTATTTATAAAATATGTACTCCTTAATTTTTATAAATTTATATAAAAATTGCAAATTTTTATTAATAAATAAAAAGATTTGATAAAATAATTGAACTCATTATAATGTGGGTAATTGTTTAAATAAACTTATAGGTAAATAATAAAAGACAGATTGTCAACAGAGGAGTTTTAACCCTTTGAAAAATTAATTTTACTACAACTTAAATACAATACCTAGAATATGAAAAAAACACTATACATTTTTCTGATTTTTCTTTTATATAGCCTATCTTTTGGTTCTTCATATGCTTTTTCTTGAGATTCATTGGAAGAAGTTAATTCTGAACTAGAGAGTGCTAATGAAATTAATACATCATCATGAATTTTAAATCCAGAAGAAAAGATTAAAACATCAACAGGATCTAATGATTGACCAAAAACTATAAGAGAAATAAAAGAAAATATAGATGAATTAAAAGAAAAAACAGATTCATTAGAAAAACAATGGAAAACTTTTGAAGAAGAAAATTGAAGTTTGGCTAGTTTTTTCAAAAAAGAGTTATTAAATGAAGAAAAGCTTAATCTGCAAGATATTTTAAATGATTATAAATTAAAAGAAACTGAAATTGAACAGGAAATTTCTAACACAGAAGATTTAGAGTTAGTAAAGAATTTAAAAACAAAACTTTTATTTGAAAAAAAAGAGTTATATAAATCTCTTGTTCCATATGTTGAAAGTTCTAAACTAAAGGATTATCTAGATTATGTTAAGTCAAATATAAAAACAGTTGAAATTAGTAAAATAGTAAAAGCTGAAATTGATGAAAAAGAACAAAAATTACAAGAAAGAGTTATTATTATAAAGGAGAAAAAAGAAAAAAATGATAAAGAACTAAGTGAAAGAATAAAAGCTATAGTTAAAGAAAAATTAAATTCTAAAATATATCCTATTTTAGAAAATGAAAAATTTAAAGAATTAAGTGTAGAGAATCAAAAAAAGGTTTTTCAAGTTACTTTAGCTAAGCTTGAAGAGAAAAAGAAAAAGCTTGAAAATAGTGAAGAGGAGATTAGCCAAATAGAAAAAAAGGTTGAAATTTATAATATTGCTATTGAGGTAATAGAAAAAACGATAGAAAATATAAAATAGACTTATCTTAAAAAACCTCATATTTTGAATTCTTTTCTCCTTATAGGAAAAGGAAATTCAAGATATGAGGTTTTGATTTTTTAACCTTGTAAATTGGAGGTATTAAAATTTTATTTTTCCTACACCTTATTTATCCCATTTCCTTTTCAGTTCAATAATTTTATCCCTTAGTTCAGCAGCTTTTTCATATTCCATATTTGATGCTGCTAAATCCATTTCAAGTTCTAATTTCTTTATAAGTTTAGGGCTGTTTTTTATGTTTTTATATTCAACATCTTTACTCTTTTCTTGGGTACTCATATATCTTTAATTTCACTAAATATAGTTTTTGCAGTCATATTATTTTTTTTATTATATTCATTTTGAATATTTCTTCTATAATAAGTTATATCTATAGCTTTTTTCATAGCTTGTGAAATCACAAGAGAGTCATCATTAATAAATTTATTTCATTTATCTAGTTTATATAGTTTTCAAAAATAACTATCTTCATAATCTTGTTTATCAACGGCAGAATATCTTGTAGGAGTTATTTTTTCAACATACATATTTACTTTTCAGTTACTATTTCTAGCTGCTCTTCATATAATTTGGATTAAAGAAGGTTCACTTCTTAAAAATCATTGTTTATCAGCATCCAATATCGCTATTGTACTAACTTCAGGCAAATCTAAACCTTCTCTAAGTAGATTTACTCAAACTATAACATCTATAGTTCATTCTCTCAAATCTTTCAGAATTTCAAGCCTATCCAGTGTATCAACTTCACTATGTAAATAATTTACTTTTATTCAAGAATCTAATAGATAGTCGGTTAGTTCTTCACTTGATTTTTTGGTTATGGTGGTTATAAGCATCCTCTCTCCCCTTTTTATAACTTTAGAAATAGAATTCATTATATCATCTATCATATATTCCATAGGTTTTATCTCTATTTCTGGGTCTAGAAGTCATGTTGGTCTAATTATTTTTGATACTATTCTACAATCTATAGAAGATTCCCAATTTCAGTCTTTTATAGGATCAAAATTATAAAATTTTTCTCACAGAATATTTTCTTCATTTTTATCAAAATCAAGAGGTATATCGGAATTATCACAACTTCTTTCTATTTCAAATTTTCAGGGAGTTGCTGATACTGCTATAGCTTGTTTAATTTTATTCTCAAATTCATGAAATCTTAGCGGTCTATTATCAAGAGCTGAGGGTAATCTAAAACCATTTCCTACTAAATTATCTTTTCTACTTCTGTCTCAGGCATACATGGCTCATATTTGTGGTATGGTCATATGACTTTCGTCTATAAAGCATAGAAAATCGTCTCAGAAATAGTCTATTAATGTATATGGTGAATCTCAAGATTTTCTTCAGTCTAAGTATCTACTATAATTTTCTATACCGTTTACATATCAAACCTCCATCATCATTTCCATATCATATTCTACTTTTGTTTTTAGTCTTTCATATTTTAATAAATCTCCTGAGTTTTTAAAAGTTTCTAATCTACTTTCTAATTCTTTTTTAATAATTGGTACTACTTCTTTTATTTTTTCTTTCGTGGTGACTGTATGTTTTGCTGGAAATATTTCTGCATATTCCAAACTTTCATAGATTTTACCAGTTAGGTTATCCTTTATTACTATTTCTGTGACTTCGTCTCACCAAAATTCTATTCTGTATACTGTTTGTTTACTTGATGGAAATATTTCTAATATATCTCAAGATACTTTAAAGTTTCATGCTTTAAAGTCATCTCATGCTCTTTTGTATTGTATATTTACTAGTCTTTTTAATAGGTCTTCTATTTTATAGTTTTTGTTTTTTTCTATTCTGAAAATTTGCTGGGTGTATTGATCAATATTTCCTATACCATATATACAGCTTACAGATGCTACTATTATTACATCTTTTCTAGTGAGTAAGTCTTGTGAAGCTGCATGTCTTAATCTATCTATTTCTTCATTTATCGTTGCTTCTTTTTCTATGTATGTGTCTGTTTTTTGAATATATGCTTCTGGTTGATAGTAGTCATAATATGATACGAAGTAATGAACGGCACTTTCTGGAAAAAATTCTTTAAATTCTTGTGCTAATTGTGCAGCCAATGTTTTGTTGTGTGCTATTACTAAAGTTGGCTTTTTTATTTTTTCTATAATGTTTGCCATAGTGAATGTTTTTCAGCTTCATGTGACTCACCATAAGGTTTGCCATTTTTTTCAAGTTTTTATGTATTCTAGTAATTCTTTTATTGCTCTTCCTTGATCTCAGGCAGGGGTATATTTTGATTTTAATTTAAACATATTTAAGAGTATTATTTATTTATAAAGAATAAGTATAGTATATAATAAAGTTAAAATAGTACAAATAAAAAATTTAAAAAACAAAAAAATATTTTTTTGTTTTTTAAATATCATAGTTATTTATAATAACCTATACTAAACCTATTTAGAATTTTTGATTTTTCCCCTTGTCAACAGAGAGTTTTAACCATATGCAATAAGCAAATAATATATTTTAAATTCTAATTTTCTAAGAAGGCTTAGTATAAATATCAAGTTTTTTTAGTAATATATGTTGAATGTGAAAATATTTATTAATAGATCACTTTTCTATCAAAGTAAGTCTTGGGTTTAAAATAGAAAATACTTTTTATTACATTAATCTTTCTAAAATCTTTTTTTCTACTATTTCTATATTTTCATCTGAATAAAATCCTGCTGCTTGTTTGTGTCCTCATCATCAGAATTCAGAACAAAATTTTGAAATATCTTTTCCTGTACTTCTGAAACTAGCTTTTGTTTTTCAATTTTCTATAGGATAAAGTAAAAAAGAAATTTCTGCTCACTCTATATTAGCTAAAAATTCATTTATAAGTCCTGTGGTTTCTTCTTTTGTTGTGTTAGTTTTTTCAAAATAATGTTTTTTTACTATTCCCCAAACTATTTTTCAATCTTCACTGCTTTTTAAATTTTTTAGAACTTCTCACCATAGTCTAGATTTTTTTAATTCTTTTTTTCTGAAAAAGTGAAATATAGGTAATCTATAGTTAGCTCAAAGTTCCATTAACTCAGAGGCTGTTTTTAAAGTTTCGGAAGTAGTATTAGAATTATAGTATATGTTTGTGTCAGTTATTATTCATGTTATAAGTAAAGTAGCTATTTCTTTATCTATATATCAAATCATATCTAATTTTTTAAATATCTTAAAAACTATTTCACAAGTAGATGAGGATTTATGTTCTATTATGTTTATTTTTCAGAATCATTTGTTTGTAATGTGATGATCTATTACTACAAAATCTTTTTTTTCAAATATTTCTTTATTTTTTGTATAGATTTTTCAGGCTCTTTCTTCTCATCATATGTCTAGCATTATTATTAGGTCTGGATTAAATTCTTTTATATTTAGTTCTGGGTTTATTAACTGAGTACTTCATAAGAATTTAAAATTTTCTGGTGGTGATTCGTCATTGGTTGCTTTTACTGTTTTTCATAGTTTTTCTAAAATTTTATAAAAAGCTATTAGGCTTCCAAAAGCATCTCAGTCAATTTTTATGTGATTTACTAAAAGGATTTTTTGAGATGAGTTTATTAGTTTTCATAGTTTTTGTATGTTTTTTTTCATAAGATAAGTTTTATGGATTTAAATAATTGTATTTTTTGTATGAGTCTAATATATTCATATAAAGGGAAAATACAAGAAACTTTTAGGAGAGTAGAAAGTATAATAGAAATTATAAAATAATTAGTAGACTTGTCTTATATTAAGATATAATTTTTACTATGGTTCAAATCCATCTGCTCATTCCTCGCCACTTCCTTTGCCCTAAAGGATACACTTCGTAAAAAAAGGAAGAAACTAAAGGTGTTTTTTATACTTTTTCTTAATCTAAGACAAGTCTACTAATTAAATACAACAATATCTCACTCAAAGTTATAATGACAAATACTGAAAATAAAATTTTTTTTCTTCACAATATCCGCAAAAAAATATTTTTTTACAAAAAAAGCCAAAAGAATATCAAATAAAAAATAAAAATTTGATTTTTTATTAATTTTTATATAATTCTTTTACATTAAATATTTTGGGTGCCTTGGTAGAGTGGTTTATACGACGGTCTGCAACACCGTTCACAGCGGTTCAATTCCGCTAGGCACCTCCAAAAAAAAGATTTAAAAAAAGAACTCTTTTGTTTTCTAAAAAACAAAAGAGTTCTTTTTGATTTGTTTTATTATTATAAGGGTTAAAAAACATAGCCATTAATTTTAAGCATTTTTTTATACCTCTCTCCTGAATCCTTTACCCTTATCAGGGGAAAGAGACTACAATTATTACCTTAACTAAATGGTATTATGTAAAAAACCTTACAACATTTCTTTTTTTATTTGACGAATCTATATAAATTTTCTTGAATTTTTAACATAAACAAATATATTTAACTTTAAATTTAAACTTTATTCTTAAATAGTTCATATTTTGTTTATTTTTTACATAAAAATAAATTATTTTTCGGATAGAGTTTAGTTAGGCGACATCTACTTTTTGTTTTATGGAATATCATCTTGAATACTGAAAGTCAGCAAAACCAAAAACTTTTTTTGCCCTATTCGGGCAATTTAGGGGGGAGAAAAAAGAATAAGAAAAAATGATTTTAAATTTATTACTAAATTTTTTATTTCAATAATTTGAAAATATGGATAAAAATAAATCAACTTGAAAATTTTGGAGATTAACAAAGGTTTTATATTTTATTATAACAATACCTTTAGTTTGATTCTGAGCTTGAGCATTATTACTTTTACAAGAAATACATCGCTGAAGTTATGATTCAGGAATATTGATTAATGATTATTATATATGAGCTTTATATATGATTTTATTTTTAATTTCATATATTTTATTAACTGATTTAATAAGAAGAATAATCTCATATATAAATAATTGAACTTTTAATTGATTTATTCCATACATTGAAATATTAAAAAAGTTTTTCATACTCATTATAATAATTTGATGAATTATTTCAGTTATATTAGTTTCTTTAAGTCAGAATTTAAGAAATGAATGCACTTGAAATAATGAATGATTTAATGATTATTGAGTTTGTAGTTGTAATGAATGATATATTAGAGAAAATTGAAACTGTAAAATAACCTTAGAAAAAACAATTTTAAATGCAATTCCCTATTGAAGCTTTTTAAGAGAATATAAAGAAATACCTTGAGAAAATTGAGTTTATATGTGAATATATATAAAAAATTATGAGATATTAAGCGAATGAAAACACGAATATAGTTTTAATTGAGAAAAAATGCCATTATATTCAGACTGTTTTTGAAATGTAGAATGACAATGAATAAAATGAGAGTATTATTTATTTACATTTAAAAATTGAAGAATATTAAATGAAAAGGAAGTTCCAGTTTGATTTAGATTCAATAATTTATCTTATAGTGCTGAATTGCCAAATTTAACATTTTCATATTATAATACAAAATATAATAATAGTTATTATTTTTTAAGAAAAGAAATTGAATATAACGATGAAAACAATTTTTCTATAGAAAAAACAAGTTTAATAAATTTCAGTGATTATAATTGAGATTGAATAAAAAATGAATTTTTTCTTAATAGATCACTGGGATCAAGTTTGCTGACATAACAATTATTTAATAGCATGATATGATAAAAAAACTAATTGAGTTATAGTTTATTGAATTAAAAATAAAGATTGAACTACTTGATATTGGTGAGATAATTTTATACCCGATGAAAAATGAGAAGTAGTAAATTGATGGAATTGTTGAGATCATTGAGCAGAAACATTAAATAAAACTTATTATAAATTTAATAAAGAAAGTAATATCTTTGAATATATAAAAAATGAAAATAGAATCTGTACTGAAAGTGATTATAAATAATCATCAATATAAATTTAGATTTTAATTTTTAGAAAAAATGGCAGATCCGATAACTACAACTTTAATAACAGAAGCCTGAAAATGAGCTTTATGAGTTTTAAATGAAAATCAAAAATGACTCCTTAATTATTTTTTAGTTAGTTTTTTTCTAGTATGTATAAATCATACTTAAAGAAAAATATTTTAATTCGTAAAGAAGCTGAGTTTGAAGCTAATAAAGAATTTGAAAACAAAATTCAAAATATAGATACAAACTTACATCCTGTTTTAATTGCATTACAAAATGATTCTGAAATAGAATATAGAAATATGTTTTGAGTTTTAGAAAAAAGTTTAAAAAAGGTAAATGAAAAGCCAGAATGAAATATTGATCCTGACAAGATAAAAAGATTAAAAGATTTATCAAAAGAATTTAGTAGCGATGATATGCAAGATATTATTTCATGAATTTTAGCTTGAGAATACAATCAATCTTGAAGTTTCTCGTTAAAAACGATGGATATAGTTAGAAGTTTATCAAGAGATGAAATAAATTTATTTGGAAAATTCTGTTGATTAGTTATAAGTTGAGAATTTATATGTTCACAGTTCTTTCAAAAATGAAATGAAAATTTAAAAAAATTAACAAATAAATGAATACTTTATACTGATTATTTATATTTACAAGAACTATGATTATTTACTTGATCAACTTCAGCTTCTGATTATTGAGATAACTCTTGAACTTTATATAGATATGACTTTGTAATTTCAAACAAAGCACTTCCTTTATTACTAAATAAACAGATAAATATATCTAAATCATTTCTTACTAAAGCATGAATGGAGTTATACAAACTTATTGAACCTATTTTTGATGAAGAGTTATTTAATATGAGTAAAGAAGAATTAATAAGACAATGATTTGAGGAAATGAAAACTTAGTTAAGTCTTTCCGACTATCGTCGGATTTTTTTCTCCCCCCAAAAGCTCGTTATCACTCACAAAAAAGTTTTTGGTTTATACAGAAAATCATCTATAATAAACAAAATCAGCAAAAACAAAAAGTAGACGTAAAGGGGCGTTGCACTTGATTTTTCTTCCATTTCATTACAGAAAAATCACCCTCGCCTAACAGCTTCTATGAAGTTCACTCGTTGCACTTCGCTCTCCCATATTTTGCTCATACTTCGCAAAACATCTCATAGAAGCAAACGTTAGGCGAAATTTAAACTTTGACCTACGACTTGCAATAATTTATAAATTTTAATTTTTATCTTCTGTATTATGAAACTAATAATTACAAGACATGGAGAAACTGAAGAAAATGTTGCTGGTATTTTGCAAGGACATTTACCAGGAAAACTTTCTGCTAATGGAATTGAACAGGCGAAAAAAGTTGCTTTAAGATTAAAAAATGAAAAATTTAATTTTATTTATTCTAGTGATTTGAATAGAGCAGCTAATACAGCCAAAGAAATTGCTAAATATCATCCCAACACAAAAATAGAGTTTGTTGAAAATCTTAGAGAAAGGAATATGGGTGAATTTCAAGGAAAAAAAAAGAGTGAATTTGGTTGGGATGCTAAGGATCAAAAAGCAACTTTTATTGAGCCGAAAGAAGGTGAAACAATGGAAGAAGTGTATAATAGGGCAGAAAGTTTTCTTCATAAAATTATTCATAAACATCATAATGATTCTGTACTGTTCGTTTGTCATGGTGGAGTTGGTAGAGCTTTAATTGCAGTTGTTACTGGTAAAGACCATACAGAAATAAAATTAATTGAAAGTTTGCAAAATACCAGCATTAGCTCCTTTGAGATTGACGAAGACAAAAATCATAAAATAATTTGTCTTAATTGTACTAAACATTTAAAATAACGACCGGTCAAAGTTTAAACTCAAGGGGATGTTGCACTTTCGCTCGTACCTTGCTCACCCTCGCCTAACAAAGAATATGAGGTTCAGCTCTTGCAGAGCTTCAACCCAAATTGCTCCCTACGGTCGCAACTTCCCATATACCAAAAAGTTAGCAACTATCCAAAATATTTTTCTCTCTAAAATACTTCGGTTCAGTTGCGAATGTTATGTGAAATTTTAAATTATTTTTTAATCAAATTGATATGGCTTTTCTATACAGCAGAACGGAAAATAACAAAGAAATTACAATAACCTATAAACACTTACCTCATTTTTACATAAGCATGATTTTGGTTTTTATAATTTCCATAATTGATTCAATTTCTTTTTTTATTTTTTTCCTTTGTTATTAATAGTCTCGGCTACATATACTGCTGGAACATGGAAAATTAGAAAAGAAATTAAAAAGCCATAAGGATTAATGGGAGTTAAGGTTTCTGGTAGTAAATTTTCCTTTAAGAATCCATTGAAAGTAATCATTAAAAAAATAATTTAAAGCATCACATAACACAATATATAAAAATATAATTTTCAAAAAAAACTACAAATATAAAAAAGTTGAAAAAAAAGAAAAAATAAAGAAAATACAATAAATATTTTTTAACTTTATTTATATGAAAAAACCACTATACATATGATGAGAATGGATAGACACAGGAAAATACCTAGATGTTAACTTCCCTTTTAACTGAGAAAAATCGTGAACAGTAGCACTAGCAGGAAAACTAGAAGTAGAAAAAGCAATAGTCTATGCAAAAGAAGCATTTGAAGAAACTAAAAAACTAGAACCAGTAGAAAAAACAAATAACCTAAAATACATAGTAGATAAACTAAAAGAAAGATTCGAAGAATTTTCCGAAACCTTAGTTTTAGAAAACTGAAAAACCATAAAAGAAGCTAGAGGAGAAATGACAAGATGTATAAATACATACGAAATTGCTATCTGAGAAGCAGAAAGAATCTATGGAGAAGCCTATGACCTATGAATAACTCAGGCAGCAAAATGAAGATTTGGAATAATTAAAAAGTTTCCTGTTTGAGTTGTAGCCTGAATCACACCTTTTAATTTTCCTATGAATTTACTAGGCTCACAAAGTAGACTCCTGCAATAGCAGCCTGATGTCCAATAATAATAAAACCAGCATCAGTAACTCCTTTAAGTACTTTAATGCTTGCTGAAATAATTGAAAAAAGTGGATATCCTAAAAAAGCTTTTTCGGTTTTACCTTGTGATAGAATAATAGGTCAGCAACTAGTTGAAGATGAAAGAATCTCACTATTAAGTTTTACATGATCTCCTAGTGTTTGATGGAAAATGAAAAAACAAGCCTGAAAAAAGAAAATAGTTTTAGAACTCTGAGGAAATGCTGCATTGATTGTTGATAATAATATAGAAAGTGTTGATTATGCTATACAGAGAACAGTATTTTGAGCATACTATCAAGCAGGTCAAAGCTGTATTTCAGTACAAAGAATATTTGTACATACTGATATTTATGACGAATTTAAAGATAAATTAGTAGAGAAAATATCTAAATTAAAAGTATGAGATCCTAGAAAAGAAGATACAGATATTTGATGAATAATAGATATAAAAAATAGGGATAGATTGCAGGATTGGATAGATGAAGCATTGGAATCTTGAGCTAATTGTCCTATTTGAAATAAATGAGAAGGTACCCTACTTTTCCTACTTTTTAGAAAATGTAAAACCAGATTTAAAAGGCAAATGCGGAAGAAGCCTTTTGAGCATTGCAGTAATTGAAAAATTTTCATCATTCGATGAAGCTATAGAGAAAATAAATAACTCTAAATTTTGACTACAAGTTTGAATATTTTCAAATGATATAAATAAAGTTTGGAGACTATTTAAAGAAGCTGATGTTGGATGAGTAATACACAATGATGTGCCTTCATTTAGAGTTGATAATATGCCTTATGGTTGAGTTAAAGACTCTTGATTTGGAAGAGAATGAATAAAATATGCTATGGCTGATATGATGGAAGATAAAATTTTAGTTTTAAATGGAAAGTAAAAAATATTTTTTCTTTTAAAAATATAATTCTTACATTCTCCTTACATTGAATCAGTATAATAGTTTTGTACTTTTTATTTTTATAACAATTTTATTATGAAACTACTCAAACAAACAGCCAGTATGTTGCTTATCTTGATAATATTATCTTTTGTGGTGTTCCCTGCTAAAGCTGACTATACAGAATTAGAAGCAGCTAATTTTTTAGCTTCTAGAGGTATTATTAATGATAAATCTAGTAATACTGACGACTATAGATTATAATAATTTCTAGAAGAGAAGTATAAAAATTATGATGAGATGAAATAGACTAGAAACATAGATTTTGAATCAAAAGCTGAATGTTGGTAAAATTAAATTACTAAATGGTTCTAAAATGATTGGCTGTTACTTGTAACCTCCCTTAAAACTGGGAGAATCTCTATATGATTTTAATCTATTCTAGAGTTATTGCTTTTGTAGAGAAGACCACAATTGGGAAGGAATACTTCATTAAAGCAAGAGTTTAAACTCTATTTTTGACTACAACACAACTAAAAAAGATTTTTAGTATTCTGAAAAGGCTATGAACAAAATAAGTGATATTTAAATAATGTGTAAAGAGTGAATTTTCACAATTAGATACTGAAGGTCGCAACTGTTGTATTGGATTAATACCTTACAATATTTATAATCCATTTAAAACATCCATAGAATGAAAATGTTATGATGTATCATACTATTAGTTTTACTGCAGAACCTCAATCATTTGTTTAAACTGTGGTATTGATTTGTGAAGAAAATAGATGTTTGTTCTTGTCCAAGTGATTGTAAAGAAAAATCTACCTATGAAGCCTTTGAGGATTTTTGTTTCAAAGATGATTGAAGTATTATTTATTCATGTTCAAAAGAATGAGACTATGAAAAAAACAAAGAAGTTTGTGATAAATGTTATGAATTAGAAAAAGAAATTAACATTAAAAAATATGAAGACGAAGATATATCATTTAACTATCCTCAAGAGTTATGAAACATTGAAAATATAGAAAAATGAGAAAACAATTTTTATGAAATAAAATTTGACTGAGAAAGTGAAGAATTTAAAAAATTAATTAAAAAATGATATTGAGAAAAGAAAAAAATTAAAAAATATAAAGCTAGTTGAACTATTCAAGATTTAGAAATATTTATAGGATATTTTAATTATTAGAGATATAATGAAAGAAATTGAAAAGTAAAGAAAAAACTGTTTTATATAAAAACCTTTGAAACAGGGGTTAGGATGCACTGAATAGATCCATACTACATCTCCTCAGATTGAAAATATTTAATTTCAAAAGAAAGTATTTATATGAGTCTGAATATAAAATTTTTTGAGATAGATACTCAAAAAATTTATGATTTTTATGAAATGATTGATAAAAATAGAGAAATTGTCAAGGAATATATTTTAAAAATAGACTCTAATGTAGATTCAGATAGCTTAGAATTTTTAGATAATTATTTTATAAAAGACAAAAATTATATTTATAAAAATTATTTTAGTTCATTATTTAAACTTGATAATATAGATATAAATACTTTTAGTTCCTTGAATGGTTATCTTTTTAAAGATAGTAACTGAGTTTATAAAGTAGATAGTCCTGCACTATTAGATTATGAAGTTAAGAAAATTCCAGATGCTGATATAGAAACTTTTGAGATCATAGATATATCTTATAGTAAAGATAAAAATAATGTTTATTATTATTGAGAAAAAATGGAATGAATTAATGTCAAAGAACTTGAAATTTTGACAAATTGATACATCAGGGATAATAATAACTGCTACTATTATTCAAGAAAAGTTGATATGTCACAATGTGAAAACTTAACACAATAAACTTGTAAAAATATATAAATGTTTATGATTTTTTAAAAAAATGCAAAACAAATTAAAATAAAGATTTCTCCATTTAAATTAAGAAAAACACAATACCTTGCCTATTTATAGGTAAAAGCTAATAACTTAAAATGTCCCAAAATCACAGTTATTCAACAAAAAAAACATCATCTAATACCTTAAATCAGAGACTAAGTTGTTTCTTGTTTAACTTTACTTTTTTATTTTTATAACAATTTTACTAAAACTACTCAAACAAACAGCCAGTATTTGCTTATCTTGATATATTGTCTTTTGTGGTGTTCCCTGCTAAAGCTGACTATACAGAATTAGAAGAGCTAATTTTTTAGCTTCTAGAGTATTATTAATGATAAATCTAGTAATACTGACACTATAGATTATAGATACAATTTCTGAAGAGGAGTACTAAAATTATAGAATGAAATAGACCTAGATGAACATCTATCGATTTTGAATCAAAAGCTGAATGTTCTGGTAATAAATTTAATGATTTACCTAAATTGGTTCTAAAACTGATTGGGCTTGTTACTACTGAACCTCCCTTAAGACTGGATGATATCTCTAATGATAATTTCAACCTAATTCTAGAGTTACAAAAGCTGAGGCCTAAAATTTGATAAAGGAAGATGAATAGAGCCAGACAGTGATAGTTGGGAAGGAATACTCTGCCGCCATTAAAGCAAGAGTTTAAACTCTAGCTTTTCTGACTACAATACACAAGCTAAAAGATGATGGATTTTAGTATTCTGAAAAGGCTATTGAAAATAATAGTGAACTAAATACAAAGTAAAAATAGCAAATTACTATGGACTTTGATTTTTATGAAACTCTTTACAAGTGATTCAAAAAAAGACTGTGAAAAAATAAATCAACTATTTAATAAAAAATATGCCCTGTAATCCGGATATAATCAATCCTTCCGATTACGGTATAGGTCTAGACATATATCCTATGTGAAATAACTTCTATGGAATATGGTTATACAAATCAAGTATTTTAGACCCTATGATTCTCAGTTCAATATATAATAACTTAACAAATGAAGAGTATAATATAGAAATCAAAAATAACAAATTTTGATTTCTAGCTATTTGAAAAAAAAATAACTCAAACTTTGAATTTTTATATAATAAAATACTAAAACAAGATCAAGTATTAAATTCGATTCAAGAGTTAAAAAATGAAACAATCTGAGAATTTAACTTTACAATAAAATACAAATTTAAAGAATGACTTACCCTCAAAGAAAAAGAAAATTTAATGAATTGAAACTTTCCTTATAAAATTGTACTTTCAAATGGAATAATGTGAATGTGAGATCCATATAAAATACTAAAAGAAAATTGAAACAATGTTTTTGAATTAGATATTTTCAATCAGAAATGAACATACTTTGTAGATTATTATAATAGAGTTGATACATTTATATTAACAACAAACATTCCTGAAAATCCTTACTTTTCAGAAATAACTATACAATTTTTAAACACATGAGCATATAATAATGATGAGAAAAAACAATTGATTCTAAATTTCGTGAAAAATCTAGAATGGACAGATTCTTTCTCTATAGAATAGAAAATTCTCAAAATATATTAAAAAATATAATTCTTACATCATTCTTATACTAAGCCTTATTAGAAAATTAGAATTTAAAATATATTATTTGCTTATTGCAAAGGGTTAAAACCCTCTGTTGACAAGCTGAAAAAATCAAAAATTTTAAATAGGCTTAGTATACATTGAATTAGTATAATAACTTTGTACTTTTTATTTTTATAACAATTTTACTATGAAACCACTAAAACAAATAGCCAGTATGTTGATTATCTTGATAATATTGTCTTTTGCACTATTCCCTGTTAATGCTGACTATACAGAATTAGAAGCAGCTAATTTTTTAGCTTCTAGAGGAGTTATCAATGATAACTCTGATAATACTGATTCATATAGACTATCAGATACTATTTCTAGAAGAGAGATTTTAAAAATTATGATGAGAATGAAATGAGACCTAGATTGAACATCTATTAATTTTGAATCAAAAGCTGAATGTTCTGGTAATAAATTTAATGATTTACCTAATATTGGTTCTAAAACTGATTGGGCTTGTTACTATGCTGAACCTGCCCTTAAAACTGGGATGATATCTGCTAATGATGATTTTAATCCTAATTCTAGAGTTACAAAAGCTGAGGCTTTGAAATTTGTGATGAAGTGAAGAGGAATAGAGCCAGACAGTGATAGTTGGGAAGGATATATCTCTGCTGCCATTAAAGCAAGAATCTTAAATTCTAGCTTTTCTGACTACAATACAGAAGCTAAAAGATGATGGATTTTTAGTATTGCTGAAAAGGCTGTGAGTAATACAGAATGAAACACAACTCAAAATATTGTTCCATTATCGGGGGATTATTGTGTTTTAGATGTTTGTTTAAATGAGGAGTGAAATGGAATAATAAATAAATGAGATAAGTATGTACAATATTTTGAATGAATGTGATGAATTTCACAAGAAAAAGCCTATTATGAAGAATACCCAAATAACTATTCAATTTATAATAAAGATAAAAGTTATATAAAAAAGATCACAGATTCTTGACTGCAAAATAGTTATACAAAAGTAAAAAAATACTGAAATTATTATTTGAAAACATATGAGTCTTTAGGTTGTTGATGAACAACAACAAAACAGCAATTTTTTGATTTATACTGAAAGCAAATAGATTCTAATAGTATTTTATTAGAAGAGCCTGAGATTTATAATAAAATAAAAAACTTATCAGAAAATATAAAAATAGGAAACTACACTTGGGATTTAAAACTTAATTTTAAAGAAAAAGCAAGTAGAACTAGTATAAATGATACTAAATTCATTATTAATTCAGGTGATATTTTTTCTTCTTCTGATGATTTTATATCTTTTGTTAAAAGAGAAATTTATAATGAAAGTTACAAAGGAAAAGAAAGAATTTTTAAAAAATATGTATTAAAAGTAAATGAAGACTTATATGCAATGTATGAAGCCGACTTTGAGCAACCCCAAAATATTATTAACATTGAAAACCTAGATAATTCTTCAATATCAGAAAGAAATTGAGAAAATTATATTACTAACTTAGATCTTACACAAGAAATTGCTTCTTATTACATAAGTAATGAAGGTGTATGATTAATTTGATGAGATGGAGGAAGAATAAAATCTATAGAAGAAAAAGATTTACCAATTTTTAAAATTAAAAAATTTGATGATAAATGAAATTATTTATTTTATACGGTTTCTCCTTATGAAATAGTATCCTTCGCTGAAATGTGTAAACCAGCTGTTTATGTTTATGATAAAGATAGTTCAAAAAATACACTAACAATAGATTATGAAAAATGAAATTACTTTACTAAAACCATTCCTGATTTCAGCTCTAAAGACACTTGGAAATTTAGTTCAAAAGACTGAAAAGTAGAAGTTGATTGAGAAAGCTACGATTATTTATACTATGCAATAAAAGTAAAATGATATCAAAATAATGAAAACTGATGGATAGTTTTATGAGAAAATATAGAAGAGTTTTTTAATGACAAACTGGATAAAATAAACTTTAATGAAAAAGAGAAAAAAGACTTCTTAGAATATTGGGTACCAAAATATGATGAAGATAAATACTATTTTGTAAGCTTTAAGTACAAAGAAGATTTGGAAGAAATGGTTAAGCTAAATTTCTCTAGAGAACCTGAAAACGAGTTTAGAGTATTGCTTGATAGCTATGAACTAGAAACTCTTACAAAAGAAAAAGAAAGCTTTTTATATAGCAAAGTATGAGATAGTTTTGATAAAGATTTAATAAAAAGATTTGATAGATGAAATAACGACTATGAAGTATTTGAATGGGGAGGAGTTTTAGAAAAAGAGGGAGAATATTTTGTTTATTAAAACCTGAATGGGCAGACATATGCATAGAAACAGGGCAGACACATAGGTCTGCCCCTACAAATGTAGGATAATTCAATGAGGGCAAACACAAGGTATTGCCCCTACAATCATATTTTATAGTGTAGGGGTGAACCTATGTGTTCACCCTATACTTCAATAACAAAACTATAAAAATTAAAAAATATTTTAAATGCAAAACAAATTAAAACTAATAATTATGAGCATACTGATTTTTACTATCGGTATGCTTGTTTTATATTGAAAATTAGATTTAGAAAATATACTACCTGATGGTGGAAAATCAGAAAACTACTTTGTAGTTATTCCCCATCACTCAATTACAAGTAAAAATATAGATAGCTTCTACCAAAATATAAGCCAAAAATATAAAAACATTAAAAATGTAGTTATAATATCCCCTAATCATTTTTGAAATGGTACCTCTTTTTTAGAATCCTTTAGAGAAGATTGAGCTTATTGTTTTGGTAACCAATGAATTGAACCCAAAGAAAAAAACTGTATAAATTGATGAAAACTAGATTTTTATCAATATGAAAAATCAAATCTTTATGACCTAGCTGATTATGAAACCGATAAAGATTATTTTTTAGTTTGAGAACATGGAATATGAGAACATTTTAAGTTTATAAATAAATATTTTCCAAACTATAAAAAGGTTTACCCTGTAGTTTTAAGAATAGAAACTAATAATGATTTTAAAGAGACGAAAGAAGTTTTAGAAAAAATAAAAGACTATGATTTCTGAAAATGAAACACTCTATTTATTTCATCTGTGGATTTCTCTCATCATGTTTTTGAAAAAGTCGCTATTTTTCATGATATGAAAACAATTGAAGAATTAAATAAAAAAGATTTTGAAATAGCAGAAGTAGATTGCCCTAATTGTTTATTTTTAAATAAAAGCTTGGCAAGTTATAATCAAAAAAACATTTTCAAACTACAAAATAGAACTTCTTCTTCTGACATAGTTTGAAAGAATATATTATATGAAAATACATCTCATATATTTTGAGAATTTATAAGTTGAAATAATAAAGAAAAGACTCAGATAAAATCTGAAAATATAGCCTTTTTAGATAACACCAATGGTTATGAAAAAATAAATACTGGTAGTTGAGAAATTTCTAGTTGAGTTTATTGAATGTTCTTTTGAGACAGTCACCTAACTAGAGGTTTTACTTATAAAGAAACACAAGAAAATAATATTCCTGCTTCATATAAGGACAAGAAAAAATATCTTGAATGTTTTTATCAGAATAAAGATACAAATAATGATATCAGATACTGGAAAAATAGGCTTTTTTATTCTTTTGATTATGTTTGAATAAATCTTGAAACAGCAGTTTGTGAAGAAAAAGATACAGTTGAATCAGAAAAAACAGTTAGATTTTTAACAAAACCTAACAATTTAGATTACTTTAAAGAAGTTTGAATAAATCTTTTTGATGTTGCTAATAACCATTCTTATGATTATTGAAATAAATGTTTCTCTAAAATGAAAGAAATTCTGGAAAATAAAAATCTAAATTATTTTGGAGAATGAAGAGGTAGTGAATCAAATATATTAAAAGTTGAGAAAAATGGATTTAAATTAGCTTTTATCTGAATAAATGACACTACTTATTCTTGGAAATTAGAAGATAAAATTGCTATAATAAAACAACTGAAACTTGAATGATATAAAGTAATTCTAAATATACATTGGTGATTAGAATATAAGGAAACTAATACTCCTCATCAGCAAGATTTAGCATATAAGTTTATTGATGCTGGGGTTGATATGATAGTATGACATCACCCCCATGTTGTTTGAAATTATGAAGTTTATAAATGAGTTCCTATTTTTTATTCTCTATGAAATTTTATATTTGATCAGTATCTTGAAGAGACTCTGGATTGAATGGGGATAGTTTATAGAATTGATGGTGATTCACTTAGATATAGCATTATTAATTTTTCAAGAAGTGCAGAAGACTTTTCTGTAGATTGTGATAGTTGGAGATAAGAATTTGATTTTTGCTTTGTATTGATTAGTATGTGAATGTATACTAAGCCTTCTTAGAAAATCGGAATTTAAAATATATTATTTGCTTATTGTAAAGGGTTAAAACCCCCTGTTGACAAGCCAGAAAATCAAAAATTCTAAATAGGCTTAGTATAAATATTTTAATAAATTATTTTTTAGTATGAAAAAATTAGTTTTGGTTTTCATTGTTTTTATTTCTATTTTTGGTATATCAAATTCTTTTGCTTATAATATGGACAACTTATTTCAAAAGATAGATGTAATCTATGAAAATAATCCTGATAAACTAGAAGCATTAAACTATAAAATAGAGAGTTTAATGAAAAGAAGAAAAAATTTAAATGATCAAATTATATTAAGAGAAGTTAATAACTACATAAACTATAAATTCAAAAATGAAAAATTTTATGAACAAGATGTATCATCAGAAATAAAATTACTAGTAGAAAATATTAGGAAAGAATCCTTTACAGATCAAGAAGAACTCTCAAAACTTAATGAGGCATTAGAAAAAAATGATATTTCATTGATTGATAAAGAGTATTTATACTAAGCCTTCTTAGAAAATCGGAATTTAAAATATATTATTTGCTTATTGCAAAGGGTTAAAACCCTCTGTTGACAAGCCGGAAAATCAAAAATTTTAAATAGGCTTAGTATAGAATACTCTATTATTTATACAAAATCTTGAATACTTTTAAATCATCAAAGTTTTGAAAAAGGTAAAAATCTTCTTAAAAATTATCTTAATAATCTTGATTATAAAATGAATTTTATAATCAGAAATTCTGACCGTGAATCTTTTTGATTTCTGTTAAATTTTATGGAAAATGAAAAAAAAACAAGATATTATTAACCTTATAAACAAATATTACCCTAATGATAAGAATACCGCATTTATTAATGTTAGGTATTTATGATATAAATGAATAGGTTGCGATAAATTAACTGTTGAAAATCCTACTATAGATTTAATAGATAAGAAATTTTGTAAAATCCTAAATTCAGAGTTTGAAAAACAAGATATAGAAGATGTAAAAAATACAAAAGAAAAAACATTACAATTTTTATCTGATAAAGCAAATTATTATTCAAATGTTGCTATAAACATAGATGGTTACAGAGATGAAATGGAAAATGAAAAGAAAATACTTTGAGAAAAGATTATAGAACATGATAAAAATTTTGTTAATGGCTATTTAATACTATTAAATTTTTATGATTATAAAAATGATTGTGATAATTTTAATAAGTATTATAAGTTATTAGAGGATAATTATATTTGAGATGAAGATATAAAAACTCGTATATTTAGTCGAAAATATAGAAATTGTTCTTATGAGAAATAGACAAAAAAATATTTAGATTTTATAAGATGATTTCTGTAATCAACAGAAGTCATTTTTTTAATAGCAAACTTAAATTTAAAGTATTTTTTTATTTTGAAAAAAAATACTTTATTCTTATTATGATAACAATAGTAAATTTTCAAATATTTGTACAATAAATTTTTATGAAACTAAACGATATCTTTACAAATCTTGATGAGAACATAAATTTAAAAGATTTGTGATGAAAAAGTTATGCTTTTGTTAAAAATGAGTTATTAGAAAAAAGTACAAATGATTTAAAAAGAGGATTAAAAGATATATTTTTAAAAGAAAAAAAGAAAAAAAAGAAAAAAAAGAAAACTCTTTTAGTTAGTAAATTGAGGCATAATAGTATTATAGATTTAAAAGAAGGAAGTGACGATATAGTTTTACAGGTTAAAAAGATAGAAGAATCTTTAGTTAAAAAATTAACTAAAGATAATACTAGAGATTTAAAAGAATGAAGTGATGATATAGTTTTGCAGGTTAAAAAGATAGAAGAATCTTTAGTTAAAGAATTAACTAAAGATAATACTAGAGATTTAAAAGAATGAAGTGACGATATAGTTTTGCAGGTTAAAAAGATAGAAGAATCTTTAGTTAAAAAATTAACTAAAGATAATACTAGAGATTTAAAAGAATGAAGTGACGATATAGTTTTACGAAGTTAAAAAGATAGAAGAATCTTTAGTTAAAAAATTAACTAAAGATAATACTAGAGATTTAAAAGAAGGAAGTGACGATATAGTTTTGCAGGTTAAAAAGATAGAGGAATACTTAGTTAAAGAATTAACTAAAGATAATACTAGAGATTTAAAAGAAGGAAGTGACGATATAGTTTTACAGGTTAAAAAGATAGAAGAATCTTTAGTTAAAAAATTAACTAAAGATAATACTAGAGATTTAAAAGAAGGAAGTGACGATATTAAAATAAAATGAAAAGCTCAAAATATTTCTTTAAAACTAAAAGAAAAATAATCAAAAATTAACACCGAAAATCTAAAGACAAATTTAAAAATATAATCTTGAGGAAAAAAACAAGTTTTTTAAACTAGTTAGTAAACTATCAAAGAAAAACACAAAAGATATTTGAAACAACTTTTGATGATATCATTTTTAAAAGTGCTAAATTAAAACTTTCAAAAAATGAAACTATTAACTTTGATGCTCTTTCTAGAATAGATAAATTAAATAATCTCAAAAATCCTATAAAACTAAATAATATTCCTATATCAAAAAGAATAAAAAAGATTATAAATAGTTTATTTACTTATATAAAAAAACTATCTCATAAAATTATTAAGAAATCTAGTAAAAAGCTTAAAAAAACACATAAGATTAAAAAGTTGTATAAAAAGAAATTATTACCTTTATATTTATTCTTCTTTCTAATTATATTCTGAATTCTATGATTCTGGAGTAAAAACTTTGTAGAATTTAGAGTTAAATTAGGATACCAAAGACTTATAGAAATAAAAGAAAAACCTCATGATATTGAGTTTGTAAAGAAACAAGTAAATGATGCAAAATTTGATTTTTCTATCTCTGATATAGTGTTTTTCCCATTTTCTTTTTTAGATACTTTGCAGATAAATAATGCTTATAATATAATAAAATGATGAAAATATATAACTAAAGCTTTAGATGATGGATTAAGTATCTATGATAAGGTTTTAGTTTTTATTGATAAAAATAAAATAGAGGAAATAAGGCTAACTTGATTGCTCTTAAATCTAAAAGAGGAATTTTTTATAATTAATAATGACTTAAAAATTGCAACTGCTCACTTTAAAGAAATTCATTCTCTTTGAGATATTTCTCTAGAGAATAGTTTAAATAAACAAATATGAAGACTTGATTTACTTTTAAAATATAGTAATTTAGTAAATAATAATTTTGATTCTTTACTAAATTTATTATGAAATAATGAAACAAAAACTTATTTAATAGCATTTCAAAATTCAGATGAAATAAGACCTATGTGAGGTTTTATGTGAAGTATGTGAGTTATAAAAATATTTAAGTGAAAGATAGATAGTTTTGAGAAAAGAGATATATATGCTTATGAGTGGGACTTAAAAAATACAGATTATGAATTAACTCCAGCCCCTAGATGAATAAATAGATTGGCAACAAACTTTTGGCTTAGAGATGCTAATTATTACATTGAGACAAAAAAGTCTTCTGATGCTATAAAATCATTTATGGATAAAATAAATTATGATATAGATGGTATAATTTATATAAATCAAAATATTTTATTAGATTTTTTAGATAAAACTTGAGAAGTAAAATTTGAAGATTTATGAGAAAATATAAGTTCTGAGAATTTTTCAGAAATTATCTCTACACTTGTAGAGTCAAAGATATATAAAGTCTGAAAAACAGGGACTCCTAAAAAAATTCTTTTTGATTTTATAGAGGTATTTATAAAGAAATTAAAAACTGATTGAGATTATTTAACTTATCTAAAAATAATTCAAGATAGTGTAGAAAAAAGAGATATTATATTTTACTCTTTTGATGAAGTAGAAAATAATTTTTTGAAAGAATTATGATTAGTTTCTGATATAGATTTCTCAAAAACTGTTGATTTTTCTTATCCTGTATTTACTTCTATATCTTGAAATAAGTCTGATAGATATATAGAAAGAGATTTCAAAAAGGTGGTAACTATAAAAGATAACTGTGATATAGAAACAAATTTAGAAATAATTTCAAAGCATACTTTTTCTCAGAAAGATAAAGATAGAGTAAAAGATTTATTTAAAAAGTATGATTTAGATAATACTGAAAAGTTTTTAGGAATACAGTGACAGGGGGATAATAATCAATTTATCAGAGTTTTATTACCAAGTGATGCAGTTATAAAAGGTAAATCTGGTTTAGCTGTATATGATTATAAAGATTTTAAAGTGGCTGAATTTTTTGTAAAAACTAAAAAGTGAGAAATTTCTAAGTTTAATCTAGATTATTCTTTAGAAAATAAAAATTGTAATAAATATGATTTTATGTTTTATAAACAGGCTTGAATAAGGGATTATAATTTAGAAATTGTATGAGATTCTGACTTTATTGATGAAGTTTGATTGTATAAGGATTTTTACTATAAGTAGGTTTTAACTTATCTTTTCAGCAGTGGATATTAGGGCAAACACAAATGCAATTAATTAATTCAGGGCAAACACAAGGTATTGCCCCTACAAGTACTACTTGGAAAACTTTTTTCTCATTCTTTTGGCTTGTCTTTCTCATATCTTTTCTTCTAGAACTAGGTTTAGTTCCGCTTCTTCGTCATATAAATTCAAATCCATATCTATGTTGTTTTCAAGTTTGAATTTGTAGTCTTCGTAGTTTCAGTAGCATATACTTAATTCTCCTTCTTTTACAAACCACATATGGGTGGATAGTTTATTTACAAAGTATCTGTCATGGCTTATAAATAGAATGGCTCATTCATATTCTTTTAGTGATATTTCTAGAGATTCTCTTGTATCGTAGTCTAGGTGGTTTGTTGGTTCGTCTAGGATTAATAGGTTTGATTCTTTTTGTCATAAGATGGCGAAAAGTAGTTTTGATGTCTGTCATCCTGATAAGTTTTTTACTTTTTTATCTAGGTCTTCTTTATCAAATATATAGTTACTTAGTATTCATATAAGTTGCTCTTTTGTGAAATCTAGTCAAAAGTGTATAAAGTTTTCTCTTACTGTTTTGTCTTTTAGTAGTTCTTCGTGCATTTGACTGTAGTATGTGATTTCTACACTTTTTCATTTTGCTAACATTCAGTCTAAAATATCTATTTTTCAGACTATTGTTTTTAGTAGGGTTGATTTTCAGCATCAGTTTTCTCAAATTATTCAAATTCTTTGTCATTTGTATAATATTGCTTCTCTTATAAAGAATAGAGGGTCTTTTCTTCATACAAAGAGTTCTTTTAGGTTTAAAACTTTTTCTGGTGTGAATCCTGAATATCTGAATTTGAAATTTGGTTTTCTTGGGATAAATGGTTTGTCTATGGTTTCTCTTTTTTCTAGCATTTTTTCTCTGGATTTTGCCCATCATGCTCTTGAACCTGCTCTAAATCTGTTTACTAGAGTTTTTTGTTTTATTAGGTATTCTTCTTCTCTTTTCCATACTTCGGTTTTCTTTTTTTCTACTTTTTCTCTTTCTTGTACATAGTTGGAGTAGTTTGTATGATAGAATGTTAGGTTTCTTTTTGGTTGTAGTTCATAGGTTTTGTTGCAGGTTTTATCTAAAAATTCTCTGTCGTGGGATATTATTACATATCATCCGTTCCATTTGTTTTGTAGGTATGATTCTAGCCATTCTACTGATGATATATCTATGAAGTTTGTTGGTTCGTCTAAAAATAATATGTCTGGGGATTTTAGTAGAATTTTTGCTAAGGCTATTTTTGTTCTTTCTCATCAGCTTACTTCTGTTAGTTTTTTTTCTAGTAGGTCTAAGATTTTCATTCCGTTTGCTACTTGGTGTATTTTGTTATCTATGTCATATCATCAGATGTTGTTAAATTGTTCTAGGAGCTCTGTGTATTCTTCTATTGACCACCCCCTAGCCCCCTCCTTATCAAGGAGGGGGGATTTATTTTCTTCTTCTTGCATTTGTTTTTCTATTTGTTTGATTTGTTTTTCTAGTTTTAGTTCTTGTTCAAATGCTTCTCTTAGTTCTTCTTTTACTAGTTTTTCTTCATTGTCTGAGTAGATTTGGTGAAGGTATCCTAGGCTTAGGTTTCCTACATTTTCTATGAATCAGCCGTATTTTTGTATTTCTGAGGTTAGGATTTTCATTAGGGTTGTTTTTCCTGATCCGTTTGGTCATACTATGGAGATTTTATCGGTTTTGTTTAGGGTGAAGTTTATGTCTTTTAGAATTGTTTCTCCTGAAAATTCTAGTTTGTTTATTTTGATTTTTAGGTGTTTCATTTTATGGGATGTTTAAATTTAATATATTTCTTTATTAAAGTTGTATCGTAATATTTTTCACAATAAACTATTTCTTCCCTATCTGGTGAATAGGTTGTTTTCAGTTTTTGTTTTTTTATAATTTTTTCTTGCATAGTTTTTTATTTAAACATAAAATCTTTATAACACTCACTACAATAAATTTTCCCTTCACCCTCACGAAGAAATGCACTTAACATTTCTTGTCAGCATTTATCACAAGTATCCAAAAATAACTTCCCCCATGGTTTTCTTGATAATAATTTATCTATTTGAAATTCATGGTGTTGTCTTGGTAGTGGGAATCATTTTTCTTTTAGGTAGTCTAGTTCTTGTTTAATTATTCTAAATGGTTTTCCTGTTTTTTCACATATTATTGCTTTCTTTAATATGCTTTCATCTACTTCATCTATATTTGGTAAATCTTGTGCTTTTATGGTTTCCATTCATTCTGGTATATTTATTTCTTTATATTTGGTTCTCCATTGTATTTTTATTTTTTCTTTTGTTGTTTTTCTTTTGGCATTATGTCGTTATTTATTTCTAACAGTCATAAAACTTCTATTTTTACTCAAATCTCTTCTTCAACTTCTCTAATCACGGCTTCTTCTAGTGTTTCTCAGAAATCTACTGCTCCTCAGGGGCTAATCCAATATCAAGCTTGATTTCTGCATTTTTCAGTTCTTTTCATTAACAAAACTTCATCTTTTTCATTTATTATTACTGCACCACATCATACTCAAATATAATCTTTTCATTTTTTCATAATATTTTCCTTAGCTTATTAAGACATTTTTATTATATCTATCTTATTTATATTGCAAAAAAATATTGATAAAAAAAATATTTTTGATATATTTTATCTATAAGTACAAACTTAATTTATTAATTATAAAAATATGGAATACGAAAAAGTTATAGGTTTAGAGATTCATGTTAGAATAAAATCTAAGACTAAAATGCTTTGTAGTTGTAAAAATGCTGTAGAGTTAGCTTCTGAACCAAATATAAATGTTTGTCCCATTTGTATGTGATTTCCTTGAATGTTGCCTAGTCTGAATAAGGAAGTGGTTAGATTATGAGTTATAGGATGATTACTTATGAAGTGTGAGGTAAATAAAATATCTAGATTTGATAGAAAAAGTTATTTTTACCCAGATTTGCCAACTAGTTTTCAGACAACTCAACTGTATCAACCTATAGTTTGAAAATGAATTGTAAAGGTTATTGTGAACTGAAAAGTGAAAGAATTCGGAATACATCATATGCATTTAGAGAATGATGCTTGAAAGCTTAGTCATGCTGGAGGTCAAACTCTTTGTGATTATAATAGAGCTTGAAGTCCTTTAATGGAAGTTGTTACTGAACCAGTTTTTTCTAATAAAGATGAGGTTATGGAATTTTTGAAAGAGCTTCAGAAGATGTTTAGAGCAGGATGAGTATCAGATGCTGATATGGATAAATGACAATTAAGATGTGATGTAAATGTTTCGGTTAGACCTGTTTGAGAAACTAAACTTTGAAATAGAACAGAGATGAAAAATCTAAATTCTTTTTCTGCTATATGAAGAGCTATAGATAGTGAATCTGTTAGACAGATAAAAATGCTTGAGAGATGATTAACTGTAGAACAAGAAACTAGATGATGGAATGATGATACTGGGATGAGTACTTCACAGAGGTCAAAAGAGGATGCTATGGATTATAGATATTTTCCAGAGCCAGATTTATTACCTATAGAGCTTGATGATGATTATATAGAGGAGTGTAGAACTCATATTCCAGAGTTGCCTATTGATAAAAGGTTAAGGTATTTAAAAGAGTATGAATTAATGGAGGATGATGCTAGGTTATTAACTAGTGATAAGGAGTTGAGTGATTATTTTGATGAGCTTGTAGAGCTTACATGAGATGCTAAAAAGTCTTGTTCATATATCACTACTATTATTCTTGCACTTATTAAAGAATCTGAAGAAATAAAGAGTATAAAAGATTTGAAATTTGATGTAGAAGAATTAGCAAAAGTTATTAAACTCGTAAATAATGAAGAATTATCAAGTACTAACTCTAAACAGGTTATTGATGAGTTATTTAAAAATGGTTGAGAGACTGATATTATAGTAGACGAAAATAATTTGAGACAAAAAAATGATCTTTGAGCATTAGAGAGTATTGTTGATGTGGTTATAAAAAATAATCCTAAACAAGTTGAAGATTATAAATGATGAAATGAAAGAATTTTTGGATTCTTTGTAGGACAATGTATGAAAGCTAGTAAGGGTCAGTGAAATCCTAAGATTTTTAATGAGATTTTGAAAAAGAAATTAGGATAAGCCTTTTTAGAAAATCGGAATTTGAAATATATTATTTGCTTATTACAAAGGGGGAAAACCATCTGTTGATAAGCTGAAAAATCAAAAATTCTAAATAGGCTTAGTATAGGCTAATAGAAGAGAAAAAAACTAAATTTATAAATTTAGTTTTTTTGTTAATATTAAACTAGTTTAATAGCTATCCTATTTTTTCTTCTATTTCTTTGTTTTTTTCTTGTATGTATTTTGTGAATTCTTTTCTCTTAAAAAACCGTATGTAGATTCATGATATAACTAGTATTCAAACCATAATGTATCATAGATAGTCTATGACAATGTCATAAGTTTTAGCAAACATTACTCAGAGGATTACTATTGTTAATGCCCGAATGATTGATCATATAGTGTTATAAATCATAAAGGTTTTATTTTTCATCCCCATGCTTCATGCTATAAAAGGGACAAATGCTCTTGCTAGGTTATGGAATTTTCCTACTATTATTCATGTTGCTCACCATTTTTTTATTCATTTTTTTAAATATTTTACTTCTGTTTCTCATATTCCAAACCATAGTCAGTAGTTTTTAAAGAAGCTTTCTCAATAGGTTTTCCCTAGCCAGTATCATATATAATTTCAAGCTATAGCTCATATACAAGCTATTATTACTACATATATTAGATTCCAATTACTTATTCCTCAAAAAAATCATCATACTATAAGTAGTATATTTTGTCATGGTACTACAACTCATAGTACGGGAAATGCCTCTATTAGACTACTTGTAAATACTATTAAATAGTTTAGATTTCATAGTACATATATGATTTCTTTTATCCAGTCTATGAATGTTTTTATCAGGTCTGGTTTTACTAGTGATAGTATTGCTAGTGCCATAGTTATTGCTATAAGAATTTTCATTATTATGTCTACTACTTTCTTCATTTATGAAATGTTATATAAATATTTGCAGTATAATAAAAAATGTTGTATTATTTGCAACACTTTTTGTGGTTTTATGGAACATATAACTTATGTTTCCAATTATCTATACTAAAATACTTTGAAATCTTGAAAAAAACATACTTGCATTTTCTAGGTATTTTTGTAAACTGAGAGCATATTAAAATCTAATCTAAAAATATTATGGAAACAGTAAAAGGAACTCAAACAGAAAAAAATTTATTAAAAGCATTTGCATGAGAATCTCAAGCAAGAATGAAATATGATTATTTTGCAAAGAAAGCAAAAAAAGAATGATATGAACAAATATCGGGAATATTTTTAGAAACAGCAGAAAATGAAAAACAACATGCAAAGATATTTTTGAATTTCCTAGAATGATGACCAGTGAATGTTACAGCACAATATAGTACAGAAAAAGTACAAGATACTTTAAATAATCTAAAAAATTCGGCTGAGTGAGAAAATGAAGAATGGGAAATTTTATACCCGCAGTTTATAGAAACAGCGAGACAAGAATGATTTGAAAGTGTAGCTTTTGCTTTTCAAATGGTGTCAGAAGTAGAGAAAAACCATGAGAAAATATTTAGAAAGCTTTATAGGGATTTAAAAGAAGAAAATTTTTTTGATCGTGAAGAAGTTGTTATATGGAAATGCAGAAAATGTGGTTATACACAAAAATGAAAAGTAGCACCTAAAGTTTGTCCTACTTGTAACCATCCTCAAGGATATTTTCAAGTTAATAAATGTGAATATTAATGAATAAAAATTAGAAAAATAATAATACACTCGCTGAACAACTTTTTTATAACTAATTTTTCGGATAAAAGGTTGCTAACACTTCGTTACTATTATTATTTTTCTAATTTTTTACTTCCTGTTTTTATTAAATTTTTTAGTTATTTATATCTAATTTTTCATATATTATGTTCTAAAAGTTTACTTCATAATCTCATTTTTATTCTATCTATAAATCTATCTAGTATAAGGTAATCATGGTCAAATATATCTAGAGATAGATTTATTAAAACATTATTTTCATGTAATTTTTTGGAATGTATTTCATCTACATTTATATCCATAGAAAATAATGCTTCACTAATTGTTTTTAGTATTCAAGGAGTATTTTTTATAAGGAAACTTATTTCTACTAATAAAATATTGCCTTCATTTCATTCAACATATGCACTAATTAATCTATCTTTATTTACTGTTTTTAAAATATTACAGTTCATTGAATGTATTGTGAAAATTCATTTAGAATTTATATGAGCTACTATTTTGTCAGTAAGGTCTTTATTAAGACATCTTTTACAAAAAACATGAGGTAAATCATCTTCTCCTCCTATTATTATATTTCTTCTTCTAATATTTGTTTCTTCTGAATGGTCTTTTATATTCTTTTTACTTTTTACTGTTCTTTCTGGTTTAAATACTCTTCTTATAAGAGATGAAGGAGCTAAGCTAAAATTTCAAATTTGTTCTAGTAGTTGAAATCTTTCTTCCATAGAGTATCATCTTCCGTCTATTATTTTTAATATGGATAGATCTTTATCAAGGATTTTATATCAAGAACTTTCTAAGTATTTATTTAATATTTCTCTTCCTCTATCTCGGTGTAAATCCTTATTTTCCCTTTTTAGATATGCTCTAATACGATTTTTTGCTTTTGAGGTTTTTACAAAAGATATCCGAAAAGGAGTAGGGGATTTATTTTTGTCTATGGTTATTTCTACGATATCTCCATTTTTTAGTTCTTTATCAAGAGGATAGATTGTGTGATTAACTTTTGCAACACTTATATGATTTCATAAATCTGTATGTATGTAATAAGCGAAATCTATAGGTGTTGATCCAGATGGAAGATTTACTGTATCTCATTTAGGAGTAAAAGCAAATATTCTATCTTTAAATACATCTATTTTTAGTGATGACATTAAATCTTGGTTTCATAGGTTTTCTGTTAGTTCTTTTAGTTCTTTAACCCAATTAACATCTCTAGCTACTTTACTTCAAACTTCTTTATATTCAAAATGTGCGGCAACTCATATTTCTGCCTCTCTATGCATCTCAAAAGTTCTTATTTGTATTTCTGTAGGTTGTTTTACAAATTTTTTCAAAAATCCTATAACTGTTGTATGTAGACTTCTGTATCAGTTTGGTTTAGGTAATGCAATATAGTCTTTGAATCTATATGGTAGAGGATTCCATTTAGCATGTATTTCTCATAAAACTTTGTAACAATCTGCAACTGTATCAACTAATACCCTAATACCATATATGTCATATAAGTCGTTTATATTATCAAAATCTTTTTTATTCATCTTTCTGTAGATGGAATAAATCGATTTTATTCTAAAACTTACTTCTCCGTTTACTCCTATTGAATTCAATAAAGATTTCATTTCATCTATAGCGGTTTTTTTAAAGTTTTCTTTGACTATTTGTATTTGTTTTAGTTCTTTTTTTATGTTTAAATATTCCTTTTTTTTAAGTATTTTAAAGCACCATTCTTCTAAAGAGTTTTTAAGATTATATAATCATAATCTTGCAGCTATTGGAACATATATATTTAGGGTTTCTAGTGCAATTCTTCTTCTCTTCTCTATTTTTGGATGATGCTCTAAAGTCCTCATATTATGAAGTCTGTCTGAAAGTTTTATTAGTATAACTCTCAAATCTTCAGCCATAGCTACAAACATCTTTCTAAGGCTTCATATTGCTCTATCTTCTCATTTGTATTTCACTTTTCATAGTTTTTCCATTCAAGAACATAGAAAAGCAACTTCTTCTCAAAATTCATTTTTTATATCTTCATAAGTTTTAGGGGTATCTTCTATTACATCATGCAATAAACAAGCTTGTATACTAGCAACATCTGGACCTAATGATAAAAGAATTTGAGTTGCTTCTACGGGATGATTTATGTATGGTTGTCATGATAGTCTAATTTGTCATTTATGGGCTTCTTTGGCATATTCATATGATTTTCTTATTTTTTCTTCTATGTATTTTGCACTAATTCAAGGCATATATAAAATAACCTCTTTTATAAGTTTTTCAATATTGAAGTCTATTATTTTAAGGTTTTTTTCGTAGTCTAATTCCATAAAAGTTTTTGAGTAATTATATTTTACCCTATATTATATCACATAATTATTTATAAACAATACTTATGTGATTTTTACTATTGTCAAATAGTCTATTTTCATTTATTTTGAATCAAGTTTCATTAAATAAATATTCTAATTCTTTTAATGAAAAATTGTGATAAAATCTACTAAATTTTCATATTTTTATATTATAATCTATACTTCAAAATCTATTTTCAGTATTTTCTATGATATTTTTTTTGTATTTTTCATAGTTTAGTTTACTGTTTAATGACCAATTTGTCATATATATATATCATCATTTTGTTAGTAGTTTATAAGTTGTTTTTAGTACTTCTATTCTTTCTTGTATAGTTTTTAGATGATGAAAACTTGCAATAAAAAATATATGAGAAAATTGTAAAGAATAGAATTTCTCTTTTTTAAAATTATTAAAAGAGCTAAAAAAAATATTAAAAGGGCTAAAGCTCTTTGTTGAAATATTTTCTATTAGTTTATTTAAATCGAGCATATTTAGTTCTAGAAAATTGTCGTTTGGGTGATTTTTTTTTGCTTCTTTTAGAAGTCATTTTGATAAGTCAATTCATAAGTAACTATTTATATCTACTTCCCTGTCTCTTAATTCTCATAATAATCTACCGTTTCAACAACCTATGTCTAGAATATTTATCTCATCATATTTTTCGTTTTGATTATTGGAATTTTTTATTACATCTAAAAAATATGAAATTTCTTCCCATTTCATATTTTTTCTTGAGTTTGAAAATGTTTTAGCAAATTTGTTATAGTCTGTTGTCATAGAACAAGTTTAATCTATTTTAATTTTATATATATAGGAGGTGTTGTGACTTTTAGGGTTCCGTTTATTTTTCTAACTTTGTAATCAAACAAGCTAGTAGTTCAGACAATATAGATTTTTCAACTTTCTGTAAGAAATTTAACCTTTAGAGAAAAGGTGTTATCAGATTTCTTTTCTACCTCTATAACTTCGGCTTTTAAACAAGTTTTCATTTCATTACAATAGTTCTTTAGTACAGATTCTTTGCTTCATTTTTCTTTTTCTGGGCTAAAGTTTTCTAGTGCTGACCAACTGTTGGGATATCAGTCTTGTGGTTCATATAATTCTAAAGCTTTTTTATAGTCTTTTTTTTCTAAATAACTAAAAAATTTTTCTAATACTTGTGTTGCTATTTCTTCATCTTCAATAAGACATCAAATAAGTGGTTCTCATTTTTTTCTTAATTCATCTTTTAGGCTTTCATTTTCCCTATTAAGTTCTTCTAATTCTTTTTTAAGGGTTGAAATTTCTTTGCTGTTATTTTCTAGTTCTTCATTATAACTTTCTAGTTTTTTTATTTTTTCTTCTAGTTCTGTTATTTTTTCATTGTTTTCTTTTAATTCTGTATTAGTTTTTCTAGAATAGAGACTTCTTTTTTTAGTCTTGCTATTTTTTTTCAGTTTTCTATAATTTTAGAATTATATTCTTGTAAATCTATTATTTCTTCTTGGAAACCTGCTATTTTCCCTTCATTATTAACTGATCAAGAGGATGACTCTTGCATTTTTTCTATTTCTTTTTCTAGTATTAATATTTCCTTATTGTATTCAAGTAAGTCAGAATTATATTCTTTTAGTTCAAATATTTCTTTTTCTAACTCTAATATCTTTTCTTTACTTTCTGTTTGTTTAGATTCATCTGATTTAAGTTCATTAAGTTCTTTTTGTAAGTTTTCTATTTCTTGATTACTTTTTTCTAGTTCTATATTTTTTTCTTTCAAAATGCTAATTTCTTCTTTCATCTTAGTAACTTTTTCTTCTTCAGTCAGAGGTTTTTGTATTTTATCTTCTTGATTGGTATTTAGTAAGTTATAAATTTTACTGTCTGGATAAAAACGATGATGTATAGCAAATCATAAAAATAGTAAAAATATTATAAACAAGATTAATGTTGCTTTTCTCATAATTGTTAAATTAATTTTTTAAAAGATGTTATATACTATGCCTATTAAAAATTTTTGATTTTCCAGCTTGTCAACAGAGGGTTTTAACCCTTTGCAATAAGCAAATAATATATTTTAAATTCTAATTTTCTAAGAAGGCTTAGTATAGATTCTTTTTTACTGTTCACTTCAAGTACTGGATACTACATCTATGACCTCTTTTATTTTATCTATTTTCTCTGATGTGTCTTCTATAAATTCTTTCGTTTGTTCATATTTTTCTTCTGCTCATGACATAGTTTTTCTGAAGGAGTTTATTTTGTCTTTTGTTAAGTCTAATCAATTATTAAAATTTTCTTTTATTTCTATAGCTCCACTATATGCTTTTTCATATCATTTTTGTAGTTCTTCTTTGCTTGGAACTGTTGTAACTGCTTTATCAAAAGATTTTTTTGTTTCTCTTATATTATTATTTAAGTCATGAACTCATAATAAATCTCATATTTTATCAGCAAAAATAGGAACATTAAAAATTGCTAACAAATAGAAAGCTAAAACAATTACTAATCACCAAATAACTTTATTTATCATAATTTATTTTTTAAATAAATCGTCTACTTTAAATTCTCTGTCTTTAAAAACTTTACTAAGTGTTATTATTTCTTCGTCTTTTATAGATGTATTTGAAATTTCTCAGTTTCAGCTATTTGAGCTAATTGACCCTAATTTCCTACTAATTTCTTTTAGTTTATCGCTTGTTATATTCATTTTTCTTAAATCTATAGCTACTACATCTACTTTTATCATAGAGTGTTTATTACATTTAGGACATCCTACATCTATGTTTACGGTTGTTCAAGCTGCTCATATGATATCTATATTTTCTTCTCAAACGGTTTCATTACAAAAAGTACAAGCATAGGATTCAATTAAAGAATCTATCATAGATTTTAGAGCTGTGTAATTCATATATTTTTTATTAGTTATAAAATATTTAATCTCTGACTCCCTTTTCATTTAGTATTAAAGGAAAGGATTCAGGTATGGATTATTTTTTAATTCCTATTTATTATATCAAACTATATTAATTCCTCCAAAACATTTTGTATTTTTTCTATTGACTTTTCTCTTCCAAAAATGTATATAAGCTCTAAAGCTCATGGAGAAAATTCCTTTTTACTTAGGGCAACCCTAACTGGCCAAAGTACTTGTCCATTTTTTAGTCACTCTGATTTGATTTTATCTATAAATATATTTTTTATATTATCTATTGTATCTAAATTATTATTTTTATTTTCTAATATCTCTACGGTTAAGTTTAATCATTTTTTTACTATATCTAAATTATCTATTTTCATCTTTTTATTTAAAATCATATCTATTTCTAATCTTCATGGAATATTATAAAAAAAGTCCGTGAGTTCTTTAAAATCAGAAAACTTTTTTATTCTAGTTTTTAGTTCATTTAATATTTTTTTACTATAATCTTCTGGGAAAGATTCTACTATTTTCAAAAAATCCTTATCGTATCTATTTAAGTATGTTATAAATTTATTGTAGAGTGAGTCTATAGGATAGCTATTTAGATATTTTGAGTTAAACCAATCTAGTCTATCTACATCAAATATAGCTCATGCTTTATGGACTTCTTCTAGTTTAAATTCTTCTATAAGTTCATTTATAGAAAATACTTCTCTAGTTGTTTTTGGATTCCAACCTAAAAGTGATACATAGTTAAGAAGTGATTCTACTAGATATCATTTTTCTAGATATTTTTCAACTGAGACATTTCACATTCTTTTTCCAAGTTTTTTTCTGTCATTTCATAGAAGTAAAGGGATGTGAGCAAAAATAGGTGGTTTCCAACCAAAGGCTTCATATAATAAAACATGTTTTGGTGTTGACGGAGTCCATTCGTCTCATCTTATAACATGTGTTATTTCCATTAAATGGTCATCTATGATATTTGCTAGGTGATATGTTGGGAAACCGTCTGTTTTAAGTAGTACTTGGTCATCTATATCTTTTGTGTTTATTTTTATTTTTCACTTTATCATATCTTCAAAAATCACATCTCTATCCTTAGGTACTTTTAGTCTGATAGTGTATGGTAATCATTTATCTAGTTTTTTTTGTATCTCCTCTTCTGATAGGTATCTACAATTTTGGTCATATTTTGTTGGTAATCATAGAGATTTTTGTTCTTCTCTAAGTTTATCTAATCTTTCTGATGAGCAGAAACAGTAATAAGCTTTTTTGTTTTCTATTAATTTTTTGATATATTTTTTATAAATATCTAGTCTTTCTGATTGTAAATATGGTCAATATTTTCAAGGATTGTTTGGTCATTCGTCTGGCATAAGTCAAACGGATGCTAAAACTTCTAGTAGGTTTTCTATACTTCCTTCAACATATCTACTTCTGTCTGTATCCTCTACACGAAGCATAAATTTTCAGTTGTATTTTTTTGCAAATAGGTAGTTGTAGAGTACTGTTCTGAGGCTTCATATGTGTAAGTATCAAGTTGGGCTTGGTGCAAATCTTGTAACAATGGTCATAATATTTTTTAATTATAAATTAATAGTTTAGATTTTAAAGAGAAAACATAAAAAAGCAAGGTGGAGTGGCTAATTTCGCATAGAGAGTATAATACATTTTGTGCATCTTTGGAAAGAGCCATTATTTTTTATTTTTTTCTTAGAGTTTTATATTTTTATAGTATCTATTTTTTATTAGTCGAATATATAATATTTTCCTGAAACTAAAAATTTATTATAAATTCACTTCCCTCTTTTTCTTTGCTTTTTACTTTTATTTTCCAATTATAGATATCGGCTATCTTTTTTACAAGAGATAGACCTATTCCAAATCCTTGGGTTCATCTAGATTTATCAATTTTGAAAAATCTATCAAATATTTTATTTAAATCATTTTTATTTATTCAGATTCAATTATCTTTTATATAGAGTTTTCAAGAATTGTAAGATATATCAATACTTCCCTTTTGTTTATTGTATTTTACAGCATTTCAGATTAGGTTTGATAAGAATATGTAAAAGTAATTTTTATTAGTATTTATTTCTATATTTTCTGGGATGTTTATTTTTATTTTTAGTTTTTTCTTTTCTATTTCATTTTTATGTTTTGTGATAATTTCTTCTATTATGTCTTTTAGTATTACTTTTTCAAGTTTTTGAGAGATATTTATATCGCTTAGGTTTATAAGTGAATTTATAAGTGATATGAGTCCTTTTAGTTCATTTTTCATTTCTTTTGTCATTTCTTTATCATAAGTTTTTGTATCGTCTATAATTTGTAAGTTTGAGTCTATAACTGAAATAGGAGTTTTTAGTTCATGTCCTGCATTGTGTATAAAGTTTTTCATTTCTTTTATATTTTCTTCTACAGGTATAAATGCTTTATTTATAAATAGTTTTCATATAAAGTATAATAAAATAGAAAAGATTATGTTTATTATCGTAAATCCTAGTATGTCTTCTAAATAGTCTATGAGACTGTAATCTAGTTTTTTAAAAAAGATTATTTTTTTTCCTTGCCTTAATGGGGTTTTTCTTATTAAAAATCAATCTTTTTGTTCTATTTCTAAGTATTTTTCACTTTCTAGGATTTCTTCAAATATTGATGTTTTTATATTATCTTTTATATCACTTGAGATTATATTATTTTGTTCATCTAGGTAAATATAATTTATGAATCAAATTGGTGGTTTTAGTCAGAGTTCTTTTATTTTTTTCTTGTCTCTTAATTGAAATATTTCTCAAATTATTTTTATGCTATCTAATGGTATTATTTTTTTATTTATAATTCTTGAGAAGTTTATTAGATTTTGTTCTTCATATTTTATGGTTCTAAAATATTTAATTGATAGAGAGCTTATTCATAAAAATAGAATTACTAAAAATACTATTATTGTAAATATAATAGTTAAGTGCTTTTTTATTTCTTGAATGTTGTTTTTCATAATAAAGTTATAGGGAGATAAATCTTAAATAACCCTATCTTGTATTATTTCCCTTTGTAAGGGAAATAAAGAATATTTTTTCTTTACAAGTTTAATTATCTAATCATAAATCAATATCATTTTTTTGTTTCGATAAGTTTTTTTCAGAGTTTTTTTCTTAGGTATCATACATAGACATCAATTGTTTTAGAAAACATAAAATCTACATCAAATTCTCACCATACTTTTTCATAAATATCTTTTCTAGATAATGCTTTACCTTTATTTTGAGCTAGATATTTAAATAAATCATATTCTAGAGTAGAAAGTTTTATTATTTTTCACTTTTGTCTTACTTCAACCTGTCTAAAATCTAATTCTATATCTCATATTTTTATCATGGTATTGCTACTGTTTTGCATTTTTCTTCTGGATATTGCATTTATTCTAGCTAAAAGTTCATTATATTCAAATGGTTTTACTAGATAGTCATCGGCTCAAGAATCTAGTCATGTTACTATATCTTCATTTGTTCATCTTGAAGTTAGCATAATTATTGATGTATCTTTTTGTTTTTCTCTTATTTTTTTACAGACTTCTAATCAGTCCATTCATGGAAGATTTATATCTAGTACTACTATGTCATAATATTTTGTAATTACTTTTCTGAGTCATTCATCTCATGATAAAGCTGCTTCTGCAAATATTTCTCTTGAGCTGAAATATCTAACCAAGTTTCTTGATAATATTGGATTGTCTTCGATTACTAAGATTCTCATTTTATATTTTGGTTAGGTATAAAAATAGACTTGTCCGAGTTTTAAAGTTCAAACAAGTCTAATTATATAAACTCCGATTAAGATATGTTTAAGAATGATTAGGAAATTGTAAAATAATAATAATACACTCGCAGAGCAACTTTCTTTACAAATAATTTTTAGTATAAAAGATTGCTAACACCTCGCTTAATTATTATTTTACAATTTTTTACTTTTCTGGTTTTATTAAAGTTTTGTTCCTAAAAATCACTTTCATTTTTAATTTCTGTTTCTACTTCTCTATAATGTTGTTCTGAAGTATTTATAGAGTCTTCAGAAATATCAAAATAGTCATTATCTTCATCAATTTCTTCATTGTGTATTTTTCTATATTGCCTACCTGCTGGGATAAGTCTACCTATAATTACATTTTCTTTTAATTCTAATAATTTATCTATCTTTCCACTTACAGAACTTTCAACTAATCATCTAACTGTTTCTTGGAAGGATGCTGCTGATAACCAACTTTCTGTATGAAGAGAAATCTTTGTTATACCAAGAAGTAATCTTTCTCAGATTCAAGGTTTTTTACCCTCTTTTAGAAGTTTATCATTAGCTTTATTAAACTTAATTATGTCTATTACATCTCAAGGGAAAAACTCTGTATTTCACTTATCTAATACTCTTACTCTAGAGAACATTTGTCTCACAACTATCTCTATATGCTTAGAGTTTACTGTTTGTCACTGAGAAGCATATATAGATTTTATTTCTCATACTATATATTTTTGTGATTCTAGTACTCAAGTTATATTCATCAACTTATTTAGGTTTAAATAACCATCTGTTATTTTTTGTCATTTTTTTACTTTTTCTCAAGGTTCAACCATTATACTTCTTCAAAGGTCAAATTTATATTCAAATACTCTTTTTTCTATATCTTTAACTACAATCATTCAATTAGATACTTTTTGAACTTTTCATCAAAAAGTAGATATAATTCTTTGCTTTCTTTCTTTATTTCTAGCAATTATTTGTTTAGCTTTTATTTCTTGTCATTGTTTTACTGCTATTTCAAAGTCTTCTCAAAAGTAATATTCTTCTTCTTCTAGGGTATTTGCTTCTAATATTACTGTTTTTCAGTTATCAGTATATTTTAAATCTACAGTTCAGTCTATATCTGCTATTTCAGCAGAAACTTTTGGTATTCTAGCTTCAAATAATTCTTCTACTCTAGCTAATCATTGAGTCATATCTCATCATTCTTTTGCTACTCATCAACTATGAAAAGTTCTCATGGTCAACTGAGTTCAAGGTTCTCAGATAGATTGTGCCGCTATAACTCAAACAGGAGTTCAAATTTCTGTTTTTTTATTTAGTCATAGGTCTAATCAGTAACAAGCTTTACAAACTCATCATTCTGTTTCACAAGTTAGTATATTTCTAATAAATACTACTTCTATTTTATTCTTGTTTATTAATTTCAGAGTATTTTTATCTATAATTGTTCATGCTTCTACCACTAATTCTCCATCAGAGTTTTTTATATCTTTTGCTACTGTATGAGAGTATAGCATATCTTCAAAAGTTTCAGAAAAGCTTGTCTTTTTTTGATTTCTAGAAACTTCTTTACTATGTAGTGTTGCACAGTCTTCTTCTTTTACGATTATGTTTTGAGATGAGTCTACTAGTCTTCTTGTTAGATATCATGATTGTGCTGTTTTTAGTGCTGTATCAGATTTACCTTTTCTTCAACCATGTGTTGCAATAAAGTATTCTAGTGTAGAGAATCATTCTTTTAGGGTTGATTTTATTGGTAGTTCTATGGTTTTACCTGTGGTAGATGCTACTAATCATTTCATTCAACAAAGTTGAGTTACATTTCACCAGTTTCATCTTGCTCAAGAATCTATTAGATTAAATATATGATTTGTTTCTTCAAATCAATCCTTCATTTCTGACTCTATTACTTTTTTAGTTTCTGCCCAAACTGCTACAGATTGAAAATATTTTTCTTCTTCTGTCATAAATCCTGTCCAATGTCTTTTTTGTATGTATTTTACTTTTTCATTAGCTTTTTCTATTAGTTCTCATTTATTTTCAGGAAGTACCATATCTTCTTTTGATATAGATAATCCTGATATTGTAGCATATTTATATCAAAAATCTTTTATTTCATTTACAAATTTTGCTGTTACTTCTGCTCATAGTTCTTCAAAACTTTCTGATAATATTCTTTTTAGAACTCATTTTTTTAGCTGTTCATTTATGAAACCTAGTCATTCTGGTACTATTTCATTAAATAATAATCTTCCGTATGTTGTTTCTACAAGTTCTCAATTAAGCCTAACTTTCATTAGTGCTCTTATATCAAGTCTTTCAGCATCGTATGCATAACTTACATCATCCATACTAGCAAATACTCATCATGTTCAGATTCAAACTTTATTTATAGATGTTATATAATAACATCCTAATATCATATCTTGAGAAGGAGTTACTATAGGCTCTCAAGATGCTGAAGATAATAAGTTTTTACTAGTTACCATAAGATCTCTAGCTTCATCTTGTGCTTTTTGAGTGAGTGGTAAATGTATTGCCATCTGGTCACCATCAAAGTCGGCATTAAAAGCTGTACAAGTAAGTGGATGAAGCTGTATAGCTTTTCATTCTATTAATACTGGTTTAAATGCTTGTATTGATAGTCTATGTAGGGTTGGTGCACGATTTAGTAATATATATTTTCACTCAATAACTTCATCTAGTGCATCCCAAACTTCTTTATTTCAAGAGTCTATGTATTTTTCTGCATGTTTTACATTATATACTACTCAATCTTCTATAAGTTTAGATATTATAAATGGTTTAAATAGTATAGAAGCTATTTTACTAGGAATTCAACATTCATCCATTTTTAGAGTTGGTCAAACTACGATTACAGATCTAGCTGAATAATCGACTCTCTTTCATAGCAAGTTTTGTCTAAAACGACCTTGTTTTCATTTTAGTATCTCTGTTAGTGATTTTAGTTTTTTTCTATTTGCTGTAACAAATCAAGATCTATTACTTCTAGTTTCCCCTGTTATAAGCATATCTACAGATTCTTGTAGCATTCTTTTTTCATTTTTCAGTATTACTTCTGGTGCTCATAGTTCTATAAGTTTTTTTAGTCTGTTATTTCTGTTTATTACTCTTCTGTATAAATCATTTAAATCTGAACTAGCAAATCTACCTCAGTCTAGTTGTATCATAGGTCTAAGGTCTGGTGGTATTATTGGCAGAACATCAAGAATAAACCATTCTGGTCTTTGTGATGATTTAAATAAGTTTGATGCTAATTTTATTTTTTGTAATATTTTTTTCTTTTTTATTTGAGTTGCTGTTCTTAGCTCTTTTTGTTGCTGCTCTATAAATTGTGCTAGGTCTATTCTTTCTAGTAACATTCTTAGGTATTCTGCTCAAGTTCATCATTTAAATACATGCGGAAATTTACTATTTAGCATTCTGTATTCTAACTCTCAAATAACTGCTCATACTTTTAGGGATTTTAAACCTTTTTTTAGTTCATCAAATTCACCTGTTAGTTCGTCTAGTTTAGCCATAAGGGCTATTTCTTGTTCTTTAAAGGTTTTATTATTTAATTTTCATTCTTCTTTTTGTATTTTTAGGTTATTCATCTCTTTTTGTAATTCTTTTTGCATCTCAGTTTTTGATACTTTGAATTTTTCTTCTAGAGATTTCATTGTTTCTTCTAGTTTATCTTCATATACATCTGTTATTATATAGGATGCAAAATAAACTACTTGTTCTAGTTTTTTTACTGGTAAGTCTAAAAATAAACCGATTCTAGAAGGTACTGATTTTAAATACCAGATATGTGCTACTGGTGAATATAGCTGTATATGTCCCATTCTGTCTCTTCTAACAGAGCTTTTAGTTATTTCTACTCAACATCTTTCACATACTACTCATTTGTACCTTATTCTTTTATATTTTCAACAAGCACATTCAAAGTTTTTTCTTGGTCCAAATATTTGTTCACAAAATAGTCATCATCTTTCTGGTCTTTGTGTTCTATAGTTTATAGTTTCACTTATTAGAACTTTACCATGTGATAAACTTTTTATTTGTTCTGGGTTAGCTATTCCTATAGATATACCTGCTAGGTTATCTAAGTTTTTTCACTTGGTTATATCTTTTTTTCATATTTCTTTAGATATTTCTGAAAAGTCTGTGATTCTGTCGTTTAAGAAATTATCAAATTTTTTATCAAACATAGTGGTTAGTTAAAAATTAAGTTTAAACCTCACCCTAACCCTCTCCTCAAGGAGAGGGGACATAAGGATTTTTTTTTTTACTTTTTAGGGGAAAAGAGAGTCCGATTTGTAGCCCTCCTCTCCTATAAGGAGAGGAGATTCAGAGGTGAGGTTTACTTCTCTTCTTCTTTATTTATTCTATTTTCTAGTTCTATTATTTCATCATATTTATTTATAATTTCTTGTTCTCTTTGGTCTCTTTCTTGTTTATCTAGTAAATCTATATTCATTCAAATTGCTTGTAGTTCTTTTATAAGTACATTAAATGATTCAGGTATATTTGGTTTTCTGATAGGTGCATTTTTTACGATAGATTCATAAACTTGTGTTCTACCTGCTACATCATCTGATTTTATAGTTATCATTTCTTGAAGTATATGACTAGCTGCATATGCTTCTAATGCCCACACTTCCATCTCTCAGAATCTTTGACCTCAGTTTTGTGCTTTACCTCAAAGTGGTTGTTGTGTTACCATAGAGTATGGTCAAACAGATCTTGCATGTATTTTATCTTCTACTAGATGATGAAGTTTTAGCATATATTTCATACCTATCATAGTTTTTTCTTTGAATTTTGCTCAGGTTTCTCCATCTACTAGTTGAACTTTACCACTTTTATCTATTCATGCTCTTTCCATTACTTCTGTAATCTGGTCTAAACTTAATCAATTAAGTACTGGGGTTGCTACTTTTATTCATAGTTTTTTAGCAGCTAATCAAAGATGAGTTTCTAATACTTGTCCAACATTCATTCTCGAAATTACTCATAGTGGATTTAAAATCATATCTATAGGAGTTCCATCTTCTGTAAAAGGCATATCTTCTATTGGTACTATTCTTGAAACTATTCATTTATTACCATGTCTTCATGCCATTTTATCTCATACTTCTATTTTTCTAGTAGAAGCTACATAAACCTTTACTTGTTTAAATACTCATGTAGGTAAATTATCTCAAAGTTCTTTTTTTAGAATATGTACATCTAGTACTTTTCATCATTGTCCTGATGGTAGTTTTAGTGAACTATCTTTTACATCTTTTGATTTATCTCAAAATATTGCTCTAAGAAGTCTTTCTTCTGGAGATAGTTCTTGTTCTCATTTTGGTGTTATTTTTCAAACTAATATATCTCATCCTTTTACATTAGCTCAGATTCTGATAACACCTTCTGGATCTAAATCTTTTAATCTTGTATGAGATACATTTGGTATATCATCTGTAGTTTGTTCGGGTCCTAGTTTAGTTTCTCTAACATCTAAAGAATATTCTTTTATATGTATTGAAGTGTAATAATCATCTTGTACTAATCTTTCAGAGATTATTATTGCATCCTCAAAGTTATAACCTTTCCAAGGCATATATGCTACAAGTAAATTTTGTCAAAGAGCTAATTCTCAGTTGTCTACAGAGTGTCAGTCACATAGTATATCTCCTTTTTTCACTTTTTGTCAGCTTGAAATTAAAGGAGTTTGGTGAATAATCATATCATGGTTAGATCTTGTGAATGTTTTTAGTTCATATAATTTTTTCCTTCCTGATTTATAAAGCATTGTTATATGTTTTGCATCAACTCATAATACATCTCAATCTTCTTCTGCTAGTATTACATAACCTGATTTTTCTCAAACTATTCTTTCCATTCATGTTCATGTGATTGGAGAGTCTGTTCTTATAAGGGGAACGGCTTGTCTCATCATGTTTGACCCCATTTCCGCTCTTGTTGCATCATCATGCTCCAAAAATGGTATAAGTGAGGTTTCAACACTCATCGTTTGTTTTGGTGAAACATCCATATGAGTTATTTCTCTGATATATGCTATTGTTGGTTCATTACTTTTTCTAGAACCTATACGAGTATTTTTAAAGTTTAGATAATCATCTACTTCAGCATTTGCTTCCGCTATAGTTAATGCTCTTTCTTGATGTGCATCAAAATAATCAAAGCTTTCTCCTAAAAATCATCTTACTTCTACTTTATCGGCTTTTATTTTTTTCTTAATTTCTTCTGCTTGTTTTTCTGTGATATATTCTTTATCTACTACTATAATTTTCCCATCATCTCAAATTATATTATCAAGTGCTATTCTGTTTACTAATTCTTTTCAGTCATTTTTTGCAAAATGTTCTACCTTTCTAAAAGGAGTAAGTATAAATCAATATTCATCTACTTTGGCATAACTGGCAAAATGTAGTACTAATCATATATTTGGTCATTCTGGTGTCGCTATTGGACATATTCTTCAGTATTGTGTTGGATGTACATCTCTAACTTCAAAACTAGCTCTTTCTCTTGTAAGACCTCATGGTCACATAGCTGAGATTCTTCTTTTATGTGCTAATTCTGAAAGGGGGTTTGATTGGTCCATAAATTGTGATAACTGAGAAGAACCAAAAAACTCCTTTAGTATTGCTACTATTGGTCTAGAGTTTATAAAACTTCATGGTGTTGCATCGTCGAGTTCTATTATTGTCATTCTGTCTTTTGCTATTCTTTCCATTCTAGCTATTCAGACTTTGATTTTATCCATAACTAGTTCTCATACTGATCTTATTCTTCTGTTTTCTAGGTGGTCTATGTCATCTAGTTTATATCATTTTTCCCCTTTTACTATGTTCATATAGTATTTTATAGAGGTTACAATATCTTCTAGGCTTAAGAATTCTCAATTTTCGTCTTCATATTTTGTTTCTATTCCTAGTTTTGTTTTTATTTTCATTCTAGCTATCTTTCATAGGTCAAATCTGGTTTTGTCCAAAAATGTTACATTAAATAGTTCTTCTACTCTTTCGTCTGTAGCTAGGTCTCATGGTCTAAGTAGTTTGTATAGTATGTGAAGGGCTTCTAGCCTGTTTGTTGATTTATCTTTTTCTAGGGTTGGTGCTATGTTTGTGGCTATCATATCGTCTCATAGGTCTTTAAATGTTTCTAGTATTTTAGCATTTGATTCTAGTCCAAAGCATCTTAGTAGTACTGAGACTGGTAGTTTTCTTTTTTTATCTATTTTTACATTTACTATTCATTTTTTTTCTATGTCTATTTCAAACCAAGATCCTTTTTGTGGAATAAATTTTAGTGAGTATCAGTTATTTCAGGCTGTAAAGAATATTCCTGTTGATCTTATTATTTGGTTTACTATTACTCTTTCTATTCAGTTTACTATGAAACTGGCACTTTCTGTCATTATTGGTACTCATCCCATGTATACATCTTGTTCTTTTATTTCTCCTGTTTCTTTGTTTAGCATTTCTAGTCTTGCTTTGAAGGGTGCATCGTAGTTTAGGTTTTTTCTTTTGCATGTTTCTGCATCGTATTTTGGTTCTTCTAGGAATAGTCCTTTGTAGTATATGTCTACTTTTTCTCCAGAGAAGTCAGAGATTGGGAAGCTGTTTTTAAATACTTCGTCTAGTCCTTTTTCTAGGAATTGTTTGTAGGAGTCTAGTTGTACTTCTAGTAGTTCTGGGATTCAGGCTATACTTTTGTCATTTGTAAAATAGTGACGGCCTTTTATTTCATAAAGGCTTCATACTTCTTTTACTTTAGATGTTTGTTTTGGCATGGAAGCGAAAAATTAAGGATTAAAACCACAAAAAAAGCCCTACCTTGTCCCCTATAACACAATCAAAGGTAGTGCAAATCTGTTTTAGTATATTGATTAATGGGGAAAGTCAAAAGATTTTTTGGGATTTGGGAAGATTTGGGGAAAGAAAAAAATGTTGCGAATGCAACATTTTTAGTGAATGAAATATTTTTTATTCTTCAATTAGCTTTTGTTAAATTCTTTCACCATCAGGTAAAGTTTTAACTGAATCAGGTAGATTATAGTTACTTTCTATTTCCATTGTCTTTTTTATTAGTAATTCATTAAGATCTCCATCATATCCATCTGCTAACTCTCTAATTCTTTTTTCTAATATAGGTCATTGTGGATCATCTTTCCCACTACTCCAAATCTCAAGAAAAGTGATTAATTTAGAATCTTTTTCACTTGCATATATTAAAGGCAGATTCTTAACTGTACAGTCTCATTTTTCTCCCTCATATGAATAATAACACGATCCTTGATCATTAATGCCATGTTTTTTCCAGTCATTAAGTAAAACAGGCTCATATTGGTCAATCAACTCAATTTTGATTCAATTCTCACTAAAAAGAGTATCTAATTCATCACTAAACTTTAAAAATTTTTCTAATATAGTTCTAGCTAATGCTGCTAAATCCAAATCTTCAATAGAGGTTCATTTTTCTTCAATCCACTTCTGAAACCAACCAAATATAGCCTCAAATCTTTTCATTTTTATTCCTCCTCTTCTATCCCAATCTCTATTATTTTGATGCTCTCAATATGCTGCAAAATATGCCTCTACAGGATTTTTTCATTTTTCTAACATTAAGTCATACATAGCTAAAAATTTTTCCAAAATTTGTTTCAAACTAGGTTTCTCTACATTATTTCTTGACTTCTTAGCTTCTAGTGTTCATGGAAAAAGCATAGGGGTCATTATTTCCTCTTCTCTTTTCCTTTGCTTTTCTTCCTCCTTCCTTTTTCTTTCTTCCTCTTTTTTCTTTCTCATCTCTTCATTGAATTTCTTCTTATTTTCTTCCAACAACCTAGCTACACCAAATTCACGAATAGCAAAAAGTTGATGAACTGCATAATTTGTTGCTGTATCTAAACCATCTTTTGAGAATTTTATATAAGTAGATAATATTTTATCAGCATTAAAAAAAATAGGATTATTATCTATATCTGAAAAATTTCATAATTTATCCCATTGTCCTTGTATTCAGTAACCTTTTTCATTTCAAATAATCTTCATAGCTTGTGAAAACTGCTTTTCATCTTCATTAGAAATTTTTAAATTTGCTTTTTCTCTAGCTATATCCAGAAGCTTCCTGAAATTAGAAAGTTGTACAAGCTTACCAACTTCAAGAGAATCTCAATCTCTAATATCATCAGGACAAACTATAAATTTTTTTCATTCTCTTCATAATAATCTTTGAGCCTTTTCTCTGAAACCTAAGTTAGCTACTTCTGAATTAATTCCTGCATCTTTTACTCTAGAAGCTGCTTTATTATAATAATTAACTCCCTCTTCCCCCCTCTAATTCTATTTGTGAACCAATAATATCTTTATACATGATGTAAAAAATTATGAATTTAAAATAAGTTATTTAATAATAACTAAAGATATACTGTTTATCAAATAATTATTTGACTTTTTCATTTGTTTATTTACTTTTCCTGTTTTTTACCATACAATAAGCCAATTCACACCAAACAAAAAACTAAAAATAATACAATACTAAAAAATAGAAGCAAAAAACAACAACGACGAAGTCGTTGTTGTTTTTAATATACCTCTTAATATGAAGATCTAATATTTTTATAAATCAGGTTATTTCCTTTTTATTTTCTATAAATTTCAATATCTTGTATATATCTTTCTTTAATACTCTTATTTTCCTTATAGTAGACAAATAGTCTAAAGTTATCTATTGGTATTATTACGAACCATTTCTTATTAGCTCATAAGGATTTACATATAATTTTTTCCTTCTCAAATTCCTCCTTTATCTTAACTTTTATCAAATCAAAAAGTTTATCTGATGTCTGTATATAGTTATTTATTATCATCTCTTCATTATAAAGTCAGGTATCATAATAAAGATCCATAAATATTTTTTTATAGCTACTAATAAATCTTTCTATTTTTGAATAGCTTTTTGTTGTATAAATATGTTTATACATATTGAAAATCTTTATTTCTAATTTCTTCAATCATTTCTTGAGCATTTTGTCTTATTTTCTGTTTTATCTTTTTTTCTACTTCTTCTGGTGTATAATATTTTTCATCTTTCATAGCTTTTTAGGTAAGAAATAATATTAAGTCTAATTATATGGAACATATTTCTTATTTCAAGTTTTATTTGACACTTTATTTGAAATTTTTGATATTTTATTCACACTCCTATTTTTCACCTCTACAACAAAACAATTCTCACCAAACAAAAAAACTAAAAACAATGCAATACTAAAAAAAATAGAAGCAAAAAAACAACGACGAAGTCGTTGTTAAATATACCTCCTAATATTAAGCAAATAATTATTCACAAAAATATCCCTCATAAGAGTAATATCATTAAGCTCATAAACTGATAAAACAGCTAAAATATAATCCCTTTCCTTTACTTGTAAAAGAGATAAAACTCATAAATTATTTTTTAAAAGAGGAAGATTACAAATCATTCTGGAGGTTCTTTTGTTTATATCTAAAAAAATCTGAAAATACGGAATAAATACAAGAATAAACAAAGACTGTTCAAATGGATTTTTTATCTCATTTAATTTTTGTAAAAAAATATTAAACTCTTCTTCAAGCTTAAACTTATTATCCATAGGAATGTACTTATTTCTTCAAATCTCAACTATCTTCTCTCTAATTTTTCATAATTCCAACTTAGGAAGTAATCACTTTCATAGTAAAGAGTGGATTTCAAAAAAGGTTTTAGGTTTAAATTCTAATTTTTTCTTGTAGTAAACCATATACTTAATAGCCTGTTTGTGATTCATATATTCATTTTCATACTTCCTTTATTTTTCAATCTTCTATTAGCTTTTTTAAATCTCTATAGATTGTAGTTCTTTCTACCTCATTTTTAAAATAATCAAGAATTTCTGATGTTTTTAGTCTTTTTTGTTTTTTAAATAATATGATTATTTCCTGAATTCTATCTTTTTTTATCATATTTTTTAGTTATGTTGCATAAATATAGTGAATATATTAAATAATGTTGCAAAAGATGCAACATTATTTTTACTTTTCTGCAACATAAATATTTACTATCCCTCTTATAGAGATTGATTTTGATTTTGTTTCTACATTCTTTTGCAGTCTTATTGAAGGAAATATATTTTTTTCAATTTTTTTATTTTTAATTTCTTTACGACATTTCTATTTTTTACTTTTATGACATTTTAACTTTTTATTCTACACCTACAGTTTTTCTTTTGACTTTATTTTTAAAATTATAATAATGCTCGGCAAAGTTTTATAAAACTTTTATATTTTATTTTTTATAACAGTGTTTCATTATGAAAAAAATACTATCTAGTATATTATTGTTAATATTTGCTCTTTCGAGTACATGACTCGTGAATGCTTATTGAGATGATGATGAGTACTACTTAAGACAAAATGTTTCTAATGCTAGAAACAAAGTTCCATATGAAAAATATATAACTCTGGTAGATAAGTTTATGGAAAAAAATGGTGAAGATGAGAAATTGTTAAATAGTGCTAAAAATAAGCTGGTAGCAGTTAAAGTAGCTATTAATAAAGTCTCTGATTCTGAAAAAAGAAAAAAAATGCTATATGTGATAGATTATTTAGAAACTAGTATAGATTTAGCTATCTTTAAAATAGAAAATAATGTACTAAGAAAATTTGAAAATATAGATTTATCAGATAAAGATACAAAAAAAGTAGAAGATAAGATTGTTAAAATACAGTTAAATCTACTAGAAAATGGTATTGAATCATTAAAAAGTATAACTGATGAATTTGATAATCTAAGTAATTATGAAGAAAAATGAAATTTTAAAATAAATCTAGATATAGACCATGATGCTATTTGAAAAATAAAAGCAGGTTTAGAACTGCCTGATTATGTTTCAAGTACTTCAAATTTTGATTCTCAGTTAAAATGAAAATTTAAAGCATTTATAGATGCTATGCCAAAATGAGAAGAAGCTGTAAAACTTGAAATTTCTTCTATGATGGATTTTATTTCAAAGGATGGAAATATTTATTTACTACTTGATAACTTAAATGTATCTGAAGAAAATATAGGAGAAGTTAAAAGTGCTATAGAAATTTTAGAAAAAATAGCAAAAGAAAAAGGGTATATTAAAATTGAAGACAGAAATAGTTCTTATATGATATCAGTACTAAAAAGTCTTAATCCAAATAATATGTTAAGAGATTGAAGAGTGGCTCTTTCTAAACCTATGCTTAAACCATATAAAAAAGAAGGTAATAGATACTATTTAATGCCTACAAAATATGCTTGTGATAAAATGAAAGAACTAACTTATAGGTTTGATCCTTTTGGTTGAACTACTTGTACTGAAAGTCAGTATAATAGAGTTTTAGAAGAATTGGCTAGAACAGGAGAACTTTATATAGAAATCTGAGAAGATTCAAAAATATGATTTGAAATGACTGAAAATATTTCAGACATAGAAGAAGTGTGAGGATATATAGTATTTTCAGATACAGAAGTAAAAGAGGTTTCTTATACTATAGTTCCTGATCAAGAAAGATATAAAAATGAATGACTTTTATTTAATTATGTAAAAAATAAAAAATTAGATTTTAGTCTTTATGCACAAGAGTGAGATATTGATTTTAAATTTGTTTCTACTCTTGATAGAAATAATAACAGATTTTCAAGTATAGATTATACTTGAGTTGTAGATAATTACGATGTATTAAAATCATCTTTAACTCTAAAAAATAAAGAATTAAAATGAAATCTTAGTATTTTAGATAATGATGAAGATGAATTTTTTAAAGCTAATTTAACTTGAAATACTGATTCTGAAAATAAATTATCTAAACTAGATGTTGATTATTCTTGAAATTATGATGGTTATCGTGGTTGAGATACAAATTTTAGTGGAAAGATTGGTTATGATGAATGAGAGTTTTCTTTTTCTTATAACTTTAATGATGATGGTACTAAATTTGCTATGGGTGTATCTTGAGAGTGGGATTCTACAAATAAAGTTGTTACTGCTCTAAAATCTGATATTTCTGCTAGTTCAAGAAATGGAAGTTATGATTATGATGATTATGATTTTTATGGATATATTTATTCTGGGGATTTTGTGGAAACTTTTAAATCAAATATTGAACTAAAAGATAAAATAATATCTGGTAGTACAAAAATAAAAGATTATAGTGACAATGAAATTATTTCAATAGAACATACTGGTAGTTTTGAAAAAAACTATTTAGTTTTAAATAATGAGTTTGAAGTAAATTCTGAATATATTCCTTTGGGAATTTATTCAAATCAAATTTCTAAGGCTAGAGATTCTACTAGAATAAATGATTTAAATGCTCTAAGAGTAGCTATTGAGCAAGTTTATCAAGATAATACTGAATATCCTAGTGTAGAAGAGTTTTTTGAATGATTAAATTGAAATGTTGATGTAAATACTTTTATTGGAAGAATTCCTTCTGATCCTTTATGAGCAGTAGAGATTGATGGTTGTAAGTTTGGATATAGGTATAAAGTTTGACCTGATTCAAATTGAATTGCATATTGAATGTATGAATTATCTGCTTGTTTAGAAAATGAAAAGAATGGTGAGAGAGTATATAAATTATGAATGTCAGATTTTGAAGTAAAGGAAGAATTTTATATTAATAGATACACTTCTTGGGAAAAAGTAGAAGCTGAAGAGGAAGAAGAAATGATAGTTACTTGAGATTTTAATGTAACTGTTGATTCTAGAGATAGTAAAAATAATGCTAATGTTTATTTTGACTTTAAGATAGATGAAGAAAAAGTTATAGAGTTTGAAATGGATAATGAGTCAACTATTGAATATAAAGATGTAGAAATTGAAGTGCCTGAAAATGTTGTACCCGTTGAAGATATTATAGAAGAGATTTATTATTAGAATTAAGAATAAAAAACCTTTATCAAACTAGTTTTGATAAAGGTTTTTTTTTATTTTTTTTAAGAAGATATTTTTGAGTTATTGGGAAAAAGTTATTTTTATACAGGTTTATTAAAAAATTTCATTTTATTACTAAAGTTTTTTGATTTCTTTGTATTTTTTCATACAATCCTTTTCAGGTAGTTTTAAAATAGATTTTTATATCGTAATTATTTTTTTTATGAAAAAAGATAAAGGAGGAAATGTTATAATAGTAGTTATAAAAAAACTACTTCGTATTTTGAGGCTTTCTTGACCGAAAGCTTTTACTTTAGTAGAACTAATAGTTATGCTTGTAATATTGTCTATACTTTGAGTTATAGCCTTCCTTTTTATCTCTTGATATTCAAAAATAGCTAGAGACTCTGTAAGAAAGTCTGACATAGCAGTTATAATGAAATCTGTAGAAATATATAATACAAAAACATTAAAATATCCAATGCCTACAAATGGAGTTGAGGTGTCTTATAGCTGATGAGAAGTACGGACTCAATGATACATATGAAAATCAGTTGTAGATGTAGTTGATGCTTTAGCTACTGAAAGATGATTATCTGACCCTTCTAGCTGACTTCCCTATACATACTCCATACTTAACACAAGAGTAGAATATGAAGTTGCTGCTATAATGGAGTGAGATGTATCTAGTGCAAATCTTAATCCAGTTAGTACTACCTATGCAAACTCTAAAAAACTTGCAAATGCATATGTGAAATGAACATATAACTGAGTAATGGCAAAAGTACAATCTGGTGCCACTACATATGTTTTAGCAGTGCCAACTATTATATCTGGTGACATAGACTTAACCGATATAATAACTTTACAAAAAGCTGATAAGTTGGTATATCACGGAAAAAACAATCTACCAAGTAGCTATAAAGACTCTCAGTTTAAGGTTGATGGTTGATGATTCATATTTAATCCTAGTGATATATTGGTTTATGAATGAACTATTGATAGTTTAAAAGAGACAAAAAATCAAGTAAAGCTGTTAAAGAAACTTAAAGAAATTTATTCAGATACTGAGTTAAAAAATTTACATGATACTATAAGAGATGTAGTAAATGAAGAAATAGATGAAGATAATCCCTCAGAAAAAACAAAGCTGTTAGCTAATGAGGTTATTAGAAGTAGTATATATAGAAATTTAGCTATCTATAATGAAAACTCTCAAGAGCAAAATCAAGAAGTAAAAGAAACTGAAGTTCCAAGAACTCCATTAGCTTTATGATGTGAATGAACTGATTATAATAAGGCTTTTAATATGTATAGTTGACTATATAACTCTTCTTCACCAAATCTATGAGCTTTTGTAGCTCTTGATGCTAGTTGAAGTGTTACAACTTGGGGAAAGTCTCCTTGGGGAGGAACTTGAGGACCTACTGATAATGGTTACATACAAGTAATCTCATCAAATAAATCATTTGCAGCCTTGAAGTCTGATTGAACTATAACTGCTTGGGGTGATTCTGGTCTTTGATGAGGTTGAGAGCCTACAGATGATGGTTATGTAACTATTGTATCTAATGATAAAGCATTTGCAGCTTTGAAATCAGATTGAACTATAACCGCTTGGGGGAATCCTTCTTATGGATGAGAGTGAGGACCTACGGATAACTGATATACTCAAATATTTTCAAATGAACAAGCTTTTGTTGCATTAAAAGAAGATGGTAGCTTAACTGCTTGGGGTAATGGTTCTAAATGATGAGATGGTGAACCTACGGATAGTTGATATACTCAGGTGTTTTCTACTAGTAGTGCTTTTGCTGCTCTAAAAGGAAATGGAAGCATATCAACTTGGGGAAATTCTTCTTGATGATGAAATTGATGACCTACAGATTCTTCATATATTCAAATTGCTTCAAATGATCAAGTTTTTGCAGCTTTAAAATCAGACTGAACTATAACCTCTTGGGGAAATAATCCTAAATGATGAAATGGTGAACCTACAGATAGTGGTTATACAAAAATAATAGCAAATAATCAAGCTTTTACAGCCTTAAAATCAGACTGAACTATAACATCTTGGGGACAATCTTCTTATGGAGGAGACAGTGAGCCTACGGATGGTTGATATACTAATATATTTGCAACAGCAGGAGCTTTTGTTGCTATGAAAGAAGATTGAAGTTTAACAGCTTGGGGACATTCTTCTTACTGATGAAGTGATGCTCCAACAGATAATGGATATATAAGTATATTTTCAAATACCAAGGCTTTTGTAGCAATGAGGCAAGATTGAAGTTTAGTAGCTTGGTGAGATAATGATTCTTGATCACAATGAGAACCTACAGATAGTTGATATGTTTTTGTGGTTTCATGAGATAAAGCCTTTGTAGCTGTTAAATCTGATGGTAGTATGACCGCTTGGGGAAACGAATCTTGGGGATGAGAATGAGAACCTACTGATAGTTGATATACATCTGTGAATGGAGTATGTGTAGAGTAAATCTATTAAAAAAAAACAAAATTTAAAATTTTTTTTGATTTTTATGTTTTTATATATAGGATGTAGTGAATTTTTTATAAAATAACCACAAAAAATATGCTTAATATCATAAAAAATAGAATTAAATTCTTTTCTATATCTGGATTTTTATTTGTATTTGCTTTATTTTCAATATTTGCTTTTGACTTAAATTTTTGAATAGATATGACTTGATGAACACAAATGGAGTTTGATTATGAAAATAAGATATCTATAGAATCAATTGAAGCTATAGTAACTGAAGAGAAAGCAAAATTTGGAGAAAGTGTTATAAATACAACAAATGTTTATAAAATATCATGAGAAAATAAGTTTGTAGTAGAAGCAGGTTTCTCTGTCGCTAAAGAAGAAAAAGAAGAAGTGGGGTTGGAAAAATTAAAAATAGACTTTAAAGATAATGTAAGTAAGGCTTTAAAAGATAAATGAGCAAATTTATCAAAATATACAAATATATGAGCTAGTTTTTGAGATTATATAAAAGATACTGCTAAGTTAACTTTATTTATAGCTATATTCTGAATTGCTTTATATGTTGCTTATGCATTCTCAGGTTCTGTTTCTGGTATTACTTCTTTTAGTTTTGCTTTAATAACTATTGTAACTCTTTTTCATGATGTAGTTATATCTAGTGGATTATATATATTAACTTCTAGCTTTATACCAGAGTTTAAAATAGATACATTTTTTATTACTGCTCTTTTGACGATACTTTGATATTCTATAAATGATACAATAGTAGCTTTTGATAGAATAAGAGCTAATTTGAAGCAATATGGTTGAAAGAATAAAAACTTAGAAGAGATAATAAATATGTCTGTTAATGAGACTTTGACTAGAAGTATATACACAAGTTTAACTTTAGCTTTTGTGCTGTGAACAATTTTTGTATTTGGTCCTAAGACGATTAAGTGATTTACTTTAGTTATGATTTTTGGAACTATTGTTTGAACTTTTTCTTCTATATTTATAGCTGCTCCTTTATTGTTTGAAATGAATAAGAATAAAACTTTAAAAATTTATAAAAAACAAAAAATAAATCCAGAAGATAAAATAGTTGTTTAGGAATAAAAGTTTAGTAAAAATGAAAAGTAAGAAATTAAATTAACTTCCCTACTCTCCTATCTCCTTTTTACATAGTTCTTCAATAAGGTCTCTTAATTCTAGAGACTTTTTTTCTATGAATTTTAGTTCTTCTTTTGTGATTCTATAATTATAGGAATATCTAGCTTCTACATAAGCTTTTTTTAGAAGTTCGAAGTGTTTTTCTTCTTCAGGATTATCTAAGTCAAACCAGTTTTCAAAACGATCATCAAGGTTTGTTAAAAATTCCATAAGCTCTTTTAGATCATGAGTTTTAGGTCTGTATCAGCTTTTAACAAGTAGATATCCTGTTATATGTTTTTCTACGGTTTGGTGTAATAAAAAAACTGCTTCATTTAAGTACCTTCTTTCATATCACATTTCGTAAAACTCAAAAAGCCTATTTCAGCTTCCAAACCATTCTCAGAAGTCTTCTTTTTGTATTTCTTTCTTTTTTTCTGGGGTTAATATTTTTGCTTTTGCTAAGTGATGTTGTTTTCTATCAAAGAGTGTAATTCATTCTTTTACTATATCTAGATAAAAGTATCTTCTTTCTCTAATCATTTTATTTACATGGGTTATTCCTTCTGTTACTACATCTATAACTCTTTCTATATTGTATTTTCCTTTTATTTCTTCTATTTTTTTATCTATGACTTTGTTGTAGTTTTTTTTGAAGTATTTTGCTATCACTAATATGTCATAGTCACTTTGATATACTCTTGTTGTTTCATGTTCTACTGTGACATCTCTTATCACAAAATCACCTCTGGCAAAGCTTCAAAATAGTATAACTTTTTCTACATTTTTAAGTTCTGATAATTCTTCTGCCATTGCTTTTATTTCTTTTTTTTGTTTTTCGGGTATTTTTGGTAATTCTGTTTTCATAGATTTACTATAGCTGTTAAATTTTAATATTTAGTTAATCTTAGTATTTTGAATTTTACAAAAAAACTTATAATATTTTTCTATAGCCAACCAATATTTATCTAGGCCGGCCATCTATGAAAGGATATTTAGGATTTCCTTTTTTTCCAATTCTCAACCAAATTAAAAGTCCTATACTAGCTCAATTCATAAAGAAACTGTTTCATATCACTCATCTGTTCAGTCAAAGATTTTGATATTTCAATTCAAACAATACAAGTAAATTCTATAAAATTATCTGATTATCCAAAGATAATCTAATTTCTCAACAAAACCTAGATTAAATTTATATTTTTTTCAAGCAAATTCATAATCAATTTTCTCTCCCCTATACAAATCTACTTTTTCAAATCAATCTATATCATACAAATCTCTTAACTGCTTCCAATTACCTCTACAATATTCTCAAAACTCTTTATCTACATCTAGCTTATCAAGTATCTGATTATAATCTTTTATATCAAACAGTAAGAATTATCTTCTACAGCCTCAACTTCTTCAGCATGATAAACAGAAGATTCAAAAGTTTTTATTGTTCATTTTAGTTTTTCATAAATCTTTCAATAAATAACCGTGATTATTTCATTTTTTCAGGTTATTTTATAGACTTCTCAAACTTTTAATTCTACAGTTTTAAATTTTATTTTATTCTGAATATTTAGTGGATTCATATTTTTTTATTTAGAAATTAACTTGTTCAGTAGAGCCAATGCAATGCAATGCAATGCAATGACTTGTCTCTACAAATTAGAATAAATGATTATTTCTGTATTCCAGAAAAGTTTTAATTAAAACCTTTCCAGAACATTATACAAATTATTTTTCCAATCTACTAATAATTTTTCATCAAAACCCATCCTAATTGAAAACATTACTTTCCAAATCCAAGTTCTTAGTTCATACAAATTCATTCTAAGCTCATAATTATTAGGTAATTTCTTAATAGAAGAATATCACTGAACTAAAAAATACCTTCTAGGATAATGAGTCCCCCAAGTTGGACAACTTCATAAATCAAGCATAGAATCTCAAAGTACCATAGCTTCCCAATCAAATATTGCTCACAATCATTTTTTATCAGTATCATAAATTAAATTGTGATCCGCTAAATCATGATGAACTAAACGAGAATCACAATCATTTATCAAATCCTTATGATAAGAGAAAATCTCCACTATTTTATCAAATACATTTTTATCAATTATTTTATTTTCAAGAAGAAAAATCAAATGCTCATTAAGATTTGTAGTAATATAACTAAAAAAATCACTTTTCATTCATACAACTTTTCATTTCAATACTTCACTTTCATCAAACAATCAAAATCAAGAAAACTTTATTTGAGAATATTTAGCAACACTCTGTCATAATTCATAAGATAATCTATCATAATCTTCTTTTTTATCCAAAAACTTTCAGGATTCATCAATATACTTTTCAGGATCAACTCAAATTAACTCTTCTTCTATCTGATAATCAAAAGGGAAGTATTTTCTAGATATATCTACTTTTATTATCTTATTTGTTGAAACTCATTTTTCAGAAACTAGGTCTGTGATAATTTTTTCAGACTGCATAACAATTTCAGGTTCTTCAAATCATCCTTTTTTTCAAGAGTTTGATCTAAAAACTAGTCTATCTTTTTTTCATTTTATCTTAGCATAATATATCAAATGGGCTGTTCACCAACTACTAGACTTCTCAAGCTCCTCAACCTCATATCAGTTTTTTAAAAACACTTCTCTTATTTCAACTTCGCTAATAAAATCATAACGATTTTTGAATGAATTTATTTGACTATCTGGTCTATCTGCTACTTTGTAGTAAATATTTTTCATAGTAAAATTTATTTATTTTTTTATAACTGAACAAAAAAAAAGTCTATTAAGTTAAAAGCACTGTAGCACCCTTCCTTTAGTAAGAAAGGAAGGGATTCAGGGATGGATTATAAATCTATCCCCCTAAAACTCAAATCTCTTACACTCCTCATCTTCTTTATATCACTTTTCTTTTATTATTTTATTTATATTATCAACTCTAGCTGATGTCATTGGATGATCTGATACAAAAGAGGAAATATCTTCTAATAATCAAGAGTCTTTTTCAAAAAATCCCAAAGCACATCAAACCTCTCACTTCTTAGCATACAAAAACTCAAGTCAACTCTCATCAGCCTTATACTCAACAGACTTAGAATAAACACTATAAGCAGAAGAACCAATAAAAAACACATCAAAATCTCATCAAGCTCACACTAAATATAATAAAATTTTTATAGGAGCCGCAGAAACTATTCTCTTAAACAGATCTCTATTTTCTATATGACCAACTTCATGTCATACAATAAGAAGTAAACTATTTTCATATTCTATTTCCTCCAAAAACTTATCTGTAACCCCAATTTTTCAACCAGCTAAAGCAAATGCATTAGATTCTTCAGAAGAAATCACCAACACCTCATACTCAAAATCTTCTCACAAAAATTTCCTCAACCTCTCAGTTTTTTCTGGAACTTCATTGACATTGAAATCATAATTTAAAGCTCAAAAATACTTTTCTTCATCTTCTAAAGAAATAAAGTTCACAAGTATGTTTCCTAAGCTTAAAAAGAATAAAAAAAACAGAACAACAATTCATACAAGAAATGCTGTCCATTTAAAAAATACTTGTAAATCAGATTCTTTTGAAACATTATGATTTGTTTCCAGTTGTTTTACTACTATTTTCATTAACTAAAAAATTAAATAAAGATGTTTTATCAAAACATCTCTGCAGAAAAAAAATATTATAATTCACAGAACTGTAAGCCCTTTCTCCTGATAAGGGGAGATGATTTAGGAGAGAGGTTTTACTATAGAAGTAAAAGATTATTTTAACTTAATTGCAGTAGCATATGATAAAACTTCTACACTTCATATACCTCATTTTCTTCATTTTGATATGCTAGAGGTTTCTATTTTTAGGTTTGCAATAGCATTTAATCATTTTTCTTTTGCTTTTTGTTTTAGTTCTACTAGTGTGTGTCTTCTTGCTCTATCAAGTAGTGATTCATATGGTGTTATTCTTCATCCAAAAAATTGTACAAATCAGCTTATGAACTTTTTGAAGTAATCAATTGAGATTACCACATTTGAAGTAATCAGTTCTCAACTTTCTATGTCTAAATTCTTAACATCGTGTTTTCATAAAACTACAATTTCATTTAGCTCTTTTTCTTTTTCTTTTATTCTTTTAAAATGTTTTTTTTCAGCTAAGCTTCAAAAGATATATCAAGTTATTAAAAGAACTATAAAAATAATCAATTCCGGCATACTTTTTTATTTAAAGAAATAATTAATATTTAAGTTGTATAAAAATAAACCATACTTGGATTCTTTCCCTTATATAAAGGAAAGAGGCTACAAATATTTTTTATTTCAATACAAGTTTATTATATAGACCCTACTTTTTAATTTTAATAAGATAGGCTTTATGATAATTTTACTGCTGTTCCGTAAACATAGACTTCTGATGCTCATGCTGCTACTGATGATGTAGCAAATCTTACATTTAGAACTGCATTTGCTCATAATTCTTCAGCTTGTTTTTGCATTCTTTCTAGTGATTCTTTTCTTGATTCTTCAAGAAGTTCTGTATATCCTTTTAGTTCTCATCCAAATATATTTTTTAGACCTGCCATAAAATCTCTTCCAGCATGTTTTGCTCTAACAGTACTACCACTTACTAGACCATAGTGTTCAACTATTTCTTTTCCAGAGATAAACTCTAAATTTGACATTATCATACAAAAAAAATTAAAAAAATAATATATAGGCTGAATTATAGGATTTTTTGTGTTTATGCAAGTTTTTTTGGATTTAAATAAATAAAATATGGGTATAAAAGAGTAGGGACAGCAGATCTGCTGTCCCTACTCTTTTATAAATTAAAATTTTCATTTGCAACAAAAGTATTTTTTTATAAAATTCTTTTACCTTATTTATATTATTAACTAAAAAATATGGCAAAAACATATATAGAAGGAACTAGCTGTAAAGCAATACAAGGGCAATTTTGAGAGTTTTTCAATATTAGTCTAAATTATGAAAAATTAGCACAATATGCAAATGAGAAGTGATATATAAATATGACAATGAGTAAGAGAAAGGAGGTATGACAATATGGTGATACTCACTATTTCGTACTGAATGAATGGAAACCAGAGGGGGGAGATAACAATAATGCTTGATCTAACAATTCAAATCAGACTGATGATTCTCAGGGGGATATTTCTGTTTCTGATGTGCCGTTTTAAGTGATTAAAATAAGAATTTAGAAAAAAGACAAAATATTTTTTGTCTTTTTTTTGCATAAATGTGTGAAAGTGTGTTACAATAGTTTTTGAAAAGAAATTATTTTTTAAATTTTATTATTATGTTGTACAAATATTATAAACATCTTTTTTTAATGATGTTGAAGAATAATCAGGAAGCTTTATGTTTAACACCTTCTGTTGAACAAAATTATTATGATGTTCATAATTTGGTAATTACGAAAAAACAGTGGACTCTAAAAAGCTTTACAATTAGAGAAAGAAGAGTAAATTACATAAGCAATTATATATAAATAACCCAAAATACAAATGGAAAACGAAAAAATCCTAGAATCGTTTATGCCAAGGGACTTTCCCTTAGAGAAATTTGAACTTAAGGAAATAAATAAGAAAAAGAATGAAGAATGATGAGAAGATGTTAAGATATTGTATCCAGAAAGCCTAACTTACTACTTTGAAGAAAAGGTAAATATTCCCGAATGATATAAAAAAACAGATTTGAAATCCAAGTGATTTACTGAATACAAAACCATATCAGGCCTCCCACTGAGAAATAATATTTTCAAAATAAAGGTAAGAATGAGAAAATGGGAAATAAAAAAGACAAAAAAAATAATATCAAATAAGCTAGAAATACAAGAAAAGTGAACTAAAAATACAAAAGAATTAGCCTTTTTTTTAAGTACAGCAACGACAAATGCCTAATAAACAACAAGCAATTATGATTATTAACATGAGTAAAAGAAAAAACCATATGAAAACAATATATAAAAATACTATCAGACTATTGAAAAGATAAACAAAACTGATGAGAAAAATACAAATGAATCTATAAAAAATGATACTCAAATCCAAAGAAACTATGAGAAAAACTAAACATGGATGAGAAATACATAAATAACGAATATAGTACAATCTTATCAAATCCAGATAAAACAAAAAAAAATAAAATATGTTCAATATTACCCTGAATTTGAGCAGAAAGAAATATAGAAAAACTAAAAGAGTTCTTTAGTAAAAAAGAAAGGGACCAAGTAAAAGAAATATGTGTAGATATGGCAAATTGAATGATAAAAGTAGCAAGAGAAACCTTTGAAAAAGCAATAATAGTAATAGATAGATACCATGTAAGAAATATGATAAATGAAATGGTATGAGCAGTGAAAACAAGACTAAAAGTAAAAATATCAAGAGAAGAAGACAAAAGAAAAAAGCGAAACAAAAATCATAAGAAAAAGCATAAAATAAAGAGATATGAAAATGGGGAAACAAAATTAGAAATGATAACAAGAAGTCATTACCAAATAAGGAAGAACAGAAAAAACTGGACGATAAAAGAAGAAAAAAGATGGGAGATAATGGAAAGAATCCCCTGTTTTAAAGCATTAATAGCAATATATAAAAGATCTATGAGTTTGTATGATATTTATGAACAAAGGATAAGTAAGGTAGAAGCTACAGAGTTAATGAAACAATGGATTAAAACAAATAGAAAATATACTAGAGTACCTGAGATTCTACATATTGCTAATAGTGTAGAAAGAAAATTAGATTTGATTACAAATTACTTTGTAAGTAGACATAATAATTGATATTGAGAGTGATTAAATTCTAGGATTTGAAGAATTATTAGGGATTGTAGAGGCTTTAAGAACTTAGATTATATGATTTTTAGAATCATTACTGCTCTGTAAATTTTAGTCCACTGTTTTTTCGTAATAACCCATAATTTGAAAGCTTCTTTTCGTAAGAAAAAAGAGGATAGAATATCAGAGATATTATGAAAAAAGAGTCAAATAAGTGATTATTTAGCTATGAAATCAAATGATCGAAAAATAGATCTTAGAAAATTGGAGCCAAAAGATTCTAAAACAGTTTGATATATAATTGATACTTTGTTTTGATATTGAACAGTGAAGGAATCTGTAACTGTAGAAGAGATAATGTGAAAAATAGATGAAATTGATAAAGAAAAGATTGGAGAATATTTACAAAAAAGAAGGAAGGTTAGAAAAGAAGCAGTCTCATCTATTAGAAATTTATCAGATAAAGCAAAAGAAGGAATGGTAAAACGATTTGAAAAATCTATTGGAAAAATAAATTCTGATTTAGGTAAATTAGATGATTGAAATTTTATATTAAAGGATATAGATACTCCTGAAATTAAAAAATTATTGGTAGATGCTAGTTTTTTATTCAAGACGGCTAAAAAATTAAATATGAGTAATAAAGAATCAGTATTGGCTTTAAAATTTAGAATTGATGGATATATGAATAAAATAGGTTCATTACCTAATGGTACAAAATATAAGATAAATAATTATGATATAATTACTTCGTTAAATAATATAAAAGATAATCCTGATAAAGAATACGAGTATCCTGTTGGTAATTTTTCTCCTGATTGAGTAAAAAATCTTGGTTCTGATAATTTCCAAATAAGAATTAAGAAATTTAAACATTCAGAGGGATGAAGGGATTCTGTTTATATTATGATAGGTAACTTAAAATGACCTTATAAGTATATTTCTGAAAAAGTACAAGGTCGTGAAACTCCTTATAGTTCTATTGTTTCCTTTAGTAGTAGTTTATCCCCAGAAAGAAAAGCTAATGTAATAAGAAAGTATTTAGTATGACTTGTAAAAAAGTATGATAAAAATGAGTCGAAAGAAGGGTAAAAAAATCAAGATATAAAAACCTCCAAGCAATTTGCTTGGAGGTTTTTGATAGCCTCATAAGAGATTGATAGAGGAAGGTTATTCATGTTCTTCATGCTCATCTTCCTCCCCATGAATATGTTCATGTTCATGCACATTTCCCTCATCATGACCATGCTCATGATGAACCAACTCACCAAACCCCAAAAATATAAAAATTCAAAGCAAAATAAACACAAGATAAGATACCTTTTTACCAGTCCCTCACTTTCACTTAAACTCTGGAAAAATATCAGCCAAAGCAGTATAAAGCAAACCTCAAGAAATAATCGCTAAAATATTAAATTTATTCCCCATCAAAAAACTAGAAAAAGGATAAGTCAAAATAGCACCAAAAATTCAACCAAAAGAAGCTAAATAAACATACTTCATATTGTTAGAATTCATTATATAGTTTACAATATTTTGAGGAATAGAATGAAGTAATATAGCTACAGTTGTAGCTAATCAAAAGCTTGTATCAACAGAAAAAGCAGAAAATAAAACTATACCATGAAAACCATTATGAAGCATAGTTCATCAAAACATTAAAATAGCATTTGTATGTTCATGAGTGTGAGATTTAGAACATTTTTTTTCATGCTCTAAATCTTTGCAATGATGCCAATGTAAAAATAACTCTAAAAAATAAAAAATAAATATTCAAACAAGAATATAAACTCATAAACTTTTTCAGACAAGATTCCCCTCTGTTGTAAGCTCAGGAATAAAACCTAAAAATATTATACCAAAAAGTAATCCTACAGTTGTTGCTGTAATATAGTCTAAAAATTTTATTAATTTTTTTCTTATGATTTTACTAACTAAAACAATAGACATTATTCAAATTGCAACAACTAAATTTCAAATCATGGTTCATAAAAAGGCTGATGTTTGCATAATTTTTTAAATATTAATAAATATTTTTTATAAAATAACTAAATGATAAAAATAATAATACACTCGGAGGGCAAGATTTTTAACAAATAACTTTTGGTATAAATCTTTTAACACCTCGTTTAATTATTGTTTTTATCATTTAGAAGTTTTCTCTCATAATTCTAATTTACACACTACTTCTATATGATGAGTATGAGGAAACATATCTACAGGAGTGACCTCTTTGATTTTATAATTACTGTTTTCTAGTATATATTTCAGATCCCTAGATAAAGTAGCTGGATTACAACTAACATATATAATTTGTTTAGCTCAAAACTCAAGTATATTAGGAAGAGCTTTAGGGTGCATCCCTGCTCTAGGTGGGTCAATTATAAGAATATCTGCTTTATTTTCTTTTTTAAAATCAACTAAGAAGTCTTCAACTTTAGCATTTACAAATTCTATATTATCAAGTCAGTTTAGTTTAGCATTACTTTCTCAATCCTCACTAGCTTGTTTTACTAGCTCTACAGAATGGACTTTTTTAGCACCAGTTTTAGCAAAAATCATTCAAATAGTTCAAGTTCAAGCATATAAATCTAGTACAGTTGCCCCCTCTGTATCATTAGCAGAGTCAAGTACTTTTGAGTATAGTTTCAGGGCTCCGTGAGAATTTGTTTGGAAGAAACTTTTTGGTGAGATATTAAAAGTAAGTCATAGTAAAGTTTCTTTAATAAATTTTTCTCAGTGAATATGTTCTAGTTCTCAGATAGCTATATCAGCTTTATTATCATTATGAGATAAATATATTGATTTTATCTCACTATATTTCTTAGCTATTTCTGAAAAGAAATCTTTTATTATTTTCATACTTTCTTCTAAATCTTTTTTATTTTTATGATATTTTGGATTAAAACCAAATATAATCATTACTTCATTTTCAAAAAAAGTTCTTCTTATAAGTATATGTCTAAAAAATCACTTTTGTGTTTTTGTGTCATAAACTGGTAATCAAGTTTGTTTTGAAAAATCTTTTATTTCCTTGTAAATTTTATTTTGCAACTCATCTATTAATATACATCAATCAAAATCCTCTATTTGACTAAACATTCATTGTTTATGAAATCATACATTAAAATGCTGTTCTATATTGTATTTTACTGATATTTGTTTTCAGAAAGAGAATTCTACCTTATTTCTGTATCAATCAACTAGTGGAGAAGGAATTATTGGTTTAAATATAGATTCAGACTTAATTTCACCTCTATCTTGAATTCTTTCCCCTTCTCAGGGGAAAGAGGCTACATTTTTTGTCTCTTCATCATTTTTTATCAAGGAGGGTGTTGGGGAGTGGTTTATATATTTTTCTAAATGAAAAAAGGATTCTTTTACTTGGTTTTCTTTTATTTTTAGTTGTTCTTCATAGGGGATGTTCACCCATTTACATCATCCACATTCACCATATGGATTATTTGGATGTTTTTTTTCAATAGGAGATTTCTTTATAATTTCAACTATTTGAGTTTCTAAATAATCTTTTCTCTTTTTTAGAACTCTGACATTTACTATAGAATCAGGAATTGCTCATCATGTTACAAATATAGTTTTTCAGTTTATATCTTTATTGTCTGATTTAAGTTTTGCAAATCATTTTCAACCAAATACTAGTTTTTCTATTTTTAGGTTTTCTATTATTTCTCATTTTTTCATTGTGGAATAAGTTTTATTTATAAAATCTTTGTGAGTCTATTTAAAAAGATTATTTTAGCAATTTTTTCTATTCTAATACCTCATTACTCTGTTCAATATACAGATTTTTGAATATTTCAAATTTAGGCTATATTTGTATGTATACTTCTAGAAAATTATGTTCATTATACCAGATATAATCTACTTCTGCTCAACTATATGGTCTTGTTTTTTCTCTATTTCGCTTTTCCCCAATTATCACCAATTCAAATATCTACTTTTAACTTAATCACAGAATCCTTTAAAATATTTTCCATTATATTTTTAATCTCTTTTTCTAATATAACCTCTTCCCCACTATAGACATCAAATACCAGTTCGTCATGTACTTGCATAATCATGTAACTTTTTAATTTCTTTTGCTCCATAAACTTAGCAACTTCAATCATTGCAATTTTTATTATATCTGCTGATGTTCACTGAATGGGCATATTCATAGCTTCCCTCTCAGCTGATTTTCTTATAAGAGCATTTGAATCATTTATTCATGCTATATATCTCCTTCTTCCAAATATTGTTTCAACATATCCTTTTTCTTTAGCTTCTTTTATCGTTTTTTCAAAAAAGGTTCCTACTTTAGGGTAACTCTCATAAAATTTATTTATATAAATCTGAGCTTGTTTAACTCAAGAGTCTATCATTTTGTTTAAACCAAAAGAACTTATACCATAGATTACTCAGAAGTTTATAGTTTTTGCTAGTTTTCTATTTTCTGGGTTTGTATTTCAAAAAATTAGTTCAGAGGTTTTTGAATGTATATCAAAACCTTCTTTGAAAGCTGATAATAGATTTTCATCTTTTGACATAATCGCCAATAATCTTACCTCTACTTGAGAATAATCGAAAGCTATAATTTTTCAATTTTCCCATCTTGATATAAAGGCTTGTCTTATTTCTGCTGAGATTCATTTTCAAGCTGGTATGTTTTGAAGGTTTGGGTTGGTGCTTGATAGTCTTCAGGTTGCTGTAACTGTTGAATTATATGATGTATGTAGCATATCATTATCGTCTAATAATTTGGTTAGTCATTCTACATAGGTGGATAGAAGTTTTGAGTATCGTCTATAATCTACTATATTTTGAGCTATTGGGTATTGTTTAGATAGGTTTAATAAGACTTCTGAGTTTACACTCCATCCTGTTTTTGTTTTTTTTCATTTTGGTAGTCATAGCTTGGAAAATAGTATTTCTCAAACTTGTTTTGGAGATTTTATATTAAATTCCTCTCAGGCTAGAGAGTAAATTTCTTTTTCTAGTTTTATTGTTTCTTTTTCTAGGAGTGTTCATGTTCATTTTAGTTTTTCTCTGTTTATTTTTACTCATGCTAGTTCCATATTTTTAAGGACTTCTATGAGTGGTATCTCAATATCTTGTAGTATTTTATTTTCTGTTACTTTTTCTTTTTTTTGTTTTTGGTAGATTTTATTTGTTATATATACATCTTCTGCTGAGTATTCAGAGGCTGGGATTAAATTCACTTCTTCGAAATTTATTTTTTTATTGTCTGTGATTTCTTTGTAGCTTATCATTTTGTAATCAAAGTATGATTTTGCTAATTTATCTAGAGATAATCATCTAACTCAAGGGTTTTTTATGTATTCTCAAATTAGTGTGTCATAGAATTTTACCATATGTTTTTTTAAAATAAAAAAATACTAAACTATGTTAATAGTACTTTAGTATATAAATATTTCAAGTTTGTAAAGTCCATTTTCAAATATGATATATGAAGCAGGCTAAAAAAAATTTACTTTTCCAAAACAATCAATAAAATATATTAAACTTGCACTTCGTTTTTTACTTTAGGTGGAAATAATAAACTACTGTAGCTTATTTCCCTTATGTAAGGGGAAGAATTTTACGAAGTGTATCCTTTAGGGCAAGTTAGGGTTATTTCTTACAACTTTATTAAAATAAAAAAATTATGAAAACACTAAAGAGATTTTTATACCCAATAACCCTAGACCCTTGGCTATATGTCAGAGGGTTTTGTATGTATGGACTATGGCCACTAAACCCAATAGTAAATGTTATATTTCTAGAAAGAATCACATACTTTCTAGAAAATTGAAATAAAACAGGATTTAAAAATACTATATTATACTATATAGCATTCTTTATAATCTACAATATACTATACTACATAACTAGAAATTGGTGACGGGTAGAAATGGCAGAAAAGACGCAAAAAAACATACACAGACACTATATAAAAAAGTTTATAAAACTAAACAACAACAAAACAGAAACACTATGAACAGGAATGTTAATATCAACAATAGAAAAATGACTAACAGAATGGTGAAGATTAATGAACTGAATATTCTTTAGATGACTACCAGTAATTTTTATACTAATATTCACAATTTATAAACTTCTAAAAATATGATATTTATATTGAATTATATTTATCATAATATTTATAATACTTCACATAATCTGATACCAACTAAACAACTGAACAGTAAAATACAGAAACCAAAGAATAAAAGAAAGACACAATTATGCAAAACAACTCATAAAAATAATTATGTCAAAATTTGAGATAATGCAAAGCTGAAAAATAGATAAAGAAGTAGATGTACTAGATAATCATTCTGATAGTATGATTGTTGCAAATAAAAAAATGGTTCCATTTTTAACAACCTTCTTTGTTCTACCAGAAGCAATTATCACAATTATAAAAATATGAATATTCTTTTGGCTATGACTAAAAGTACTAGACTGAGAAATATCCATTTCTATTTTAGTATGAATATCTTGAGCATTATTACTTATGGCTAGAGCAATAGAACAATCTTTAGAATTATTTAAAAATATAACGAGAGATTTTTACACTGTATCTAATATGTGGAAACTTTTTGATAATACACCTGAAATAAAATGATATAACAAGTGAGAAAAATTTGAGCACAAACTTTGAAAAATAGAACTAAAAAATATAACATACTGATACAATAAAACTAACAAAGTCTTTGATAACTTCAGCTTAAAAATACCCTGAGAAAAAATAACAGCCATGGTCTGAGCAAGTGGATGATGAAAATCCACACTAGTAAAACTAATAGCATGATACATAAAAATAGACTCCTGAAAAATAATTATAGACTGACAAAATTTAAGCGAACTATCACTAAAAAGTTACTACAAAGAAATATGATATCTAACTCAAGAACCATCAGTATTTGACTGAACAGTTTTAGAAAATCTAACATATGCTAACCCAGAAAATATAAACAACGAAAAAATAGAAAAAGTAATAAAACTAGCAAAATGTGAATTTATAAGAGATCTCCCAGAGTGAATAAATACAGAAATATGAGAAAGATGAGTTAAACTAAGCTGATGACAAAAACAAAGATTAGCAATAGCAAAAATATTTCTAAAAAATCCAAAAATAATAATCCTAGATGAACCAACCTCAGCACTAGATAGCTTCTCGGAAGAACTAATCACAAAAGCAATGCACAACCTGTTTAAAGATAGAACAGTAATAATCATAGCCCACAGACTCCAAACTGTAAAACATGCAAATAATATATTTGTGATAGAATGATGAAAAGTAGTAGAAGAAGGAACACACAAAGAACTTGTAAGTCAAAAGTGAATTTATAAAAAAATGCTGGATTTACAAAGTGGGTTTTAACTTGAGAGTAAAAGTGGAGTACCAGAATATATTTATTAAATAGAACTCAAAAAAAAAGACACCATAAATGGGTGTCTCTACAAATGTAGGGGCAAACCTATGTGTATACCCTAAATATCCAAATCTCATTAAAATTCCCAAGCTATAAATCCAAAAAACAATAATCAAACCCTAAATTATCCAAAAACTTCTTCACATCAGTCATATTCAGAACTATCGTATTATCATTTCTCAGAGGATGAAATCAAATCATATTCCCATCCAAAGCACTCTCAAAAACGACCTTTATATCCTTCTCCAAATTATTTATAAGAGCAAAAGGACTAACACTTCAGGGTTTTAGTCCTATTTTTTCCATCATTTGTTCTTCATTCGTAAATGACATCTTAGAATCTCAAAACTTAGCCCTAACAAGATTTGTATCCAACCTAGTACAATCTTTTAGAACCACCATATAAAAATTAGTAGATTTTTTATTTCTCAAAAGCAAACTCTTAACTCTCAATCAAGGAACATCTATTCACTTAGCTTCACCGCAAGTAAAAACGGCATCATGCTCATAATTTGTATAGTCTATTTCTAAACTATCAAGTATATCAAATATTTTTTGTTTCATAATTTTTATTTCCATTATAAATTGTAGGGACGGCAGATCTGCCGTCCCTACAATAATCCTAAACCGTTATAAAAGGAGCAAAAATAAATCTATTATTCTCATGATTTAAAAACTCATCCTTAACAAAATCTAAATTCAACTCACTCCTATATCAAGCATTTCATCTTTGTATCATTTTGTATCATGTAGTTCTAACTTTATAAAACACATCATACCTACTACAAGTTCTTGGACAAATATCATCTGTAGCATACATTGCTTTTGTAGGATTCTCTATTCATGCAGTATCACAAAGCCTTCAAGTAAAAATAATTGCCCAAGGATAATATAAATCAATTCATATTTTTCAGAACCTAGAGTTATCATATAGGTCTTCCCTCTTTTGCATATAATCAAGAGTTACTCTATGTATATTGAATTTCTTTAAAAAATCTCTATATACATCTAAGCTAACCTCAGCACTATTATAAAACTTCATCTGCCATTTTACTATTTCTTCTCTTAGTCTTAGTTTTTCTTGTTCTGGTTTATTCTTTATGAGCTCTCCAGCAGGATGAGCTTCATATCAGTAGGTATCTATAAGAGGAGTTTTCATAAGCTTATGTATAAGTCTTCCAAAAATCGGTTTCAAATTAGTATACTTTGTAGACAAAAGCCTCAAAGTTCATAAATCATTTACTACTATTTCTATAGGGTTTTTTATTTTTAGATTATTTAAATATTCTAATGTTTCATCCAATCTTTCTAGCATTTTATTTCATACATAAGAGGTTACTAAAGTAAAACTTCTTAGTTGATGCGGTGGATAGTTTTTATTGAATTCTCTGAAGTGATTTATTGCTTTTTCTATTTCAGATTTGGTTGGAACTAGATACTCACAATTATCTGAACCATAATAAATGCCATTTATTTTATTAAATACCTCTCATCAAAATCTTTTTTTTATTTCTCTTATAGCCATAAAATTGATTTCATATTGAGGGCTAATAGTTTCGGCTAGTTCTCATGGAAAATTTTGTAAGAAAAATCCTGCTAAATCCCTATCTTTCTTTCACTGAGAAAGTAGATATCATTCATTTAGTATATTGAAATACTCTAGGTTTGTTCAAATATGTATATATAAATTCATAAAAAATATTAAATTATTTAAATTCTTAGGAAGAGACAAAAGATTTTTTGTTTTTGTGTTTTATTTTAATATAGTTGTTTTTTCTTGTTTTTCAACTTTAATTCTAAAACTAGAGATAGTTTTATTAGAGTCTTTTTGTTCTTCTGTAAAATGAGGATTAGGATTTTTTTTTGATTTCTTTGGCTTTTTTTCTGGTATAAGTATCCGTTTTATTGTACCAGAATAATCAGTTAATATTCATAAAAATTATAAATCCACTAATATATTGCTTTCTCCAATTCTCAAAATAAGTCACATAAAAAAAATAAATGTATCCTTACTTATTCACAAAATAGCTTTTATTTGTCTATTTTCTTTTATTTTACTTGTTAGGTTTTCTAAATCAAACATTTTTTTTAAAATTATAATTTTGATTTATTGTATCTTTTTCTTAAACTAAGACAAGTCTATTGTTTTTTAATGATTTTAATATTTGTTTTGTGAAATACATAATATTAAAAATATACTAATATTGTTTAAATATTAGCATATTTTTGGGATTTTTGGTAAGATTTGTTTAATGTTATTAGAATTATAGGGGGATAAGAATATTTAGTGTCATTTTTGTTGGAAGTGTTTTAGTTTAGGTATTGTATTGTTTTTTTGGAGGAAGGGAAAAGATTTTAGGAGGTTTAGGCTTTATGATTCTTAGCTTCTAAATAACTACTTCTTCCACTAATTATATGATCTTTATAATAATCTACAGCAGCAGCAAAACATTGTTTACAAGTGTTTTGTACCTTGTTCATATCAATAGACTTTTCTCAATATTGCTTTATTATCTAAATAATTTTCAGGTACTTTTCTTTTACTATTTTTATCAAAAGACATTCAAGTATTATAATAAGCAAAAGCTTCTGACCAACCATCAATTGTATTAGGTAATCAATGTTTTATTTTTATTGCATCTAAATAATTTGTTGCTCATATAAACTGGTTAACTGGACTTTCTTGAGATATTTTTTTTCCTTTCCAATATCAATAAATATCCCAAGTAGTTGGTATCATCTGAGTTAATCAACGAGCTCATCACTTCTTACCGTTTCTCAATATAGGTCTTGCTTTAGGATCCCAATCTGCATTTTCTCATCCAACTAAAGCTAATAAAATCCATTCGGGCATTCACATTGCCTTTGCTATAATTTGAGCTATTTGCTGGTAATCTCATTTTTTTTCTAATTTATATAGCTTATCAAAAGTAAAATCTCATTTTTCACCATGAAAGGTATGTGAAACATAATCAGCATATTTTTCTTTTTTATATTTTTTAACATTTTTTTTAATTCCCTAAGACCTTTGTGTGTCTGATCAAACCAATAAATCAACATCTAAATTATTTTCTCTTTGATATACTTCAATTGCCTTAAGTGTATCTATAGAAAAGCTTCTCAATCAACTATTACACTTACACCATTACTTTTCAATTTATTTTGTAATTCTTTTATTGTTGTTCTTCATAAATATCATATATTAGCTTTTTTATACTTTTCAAATATTACTTCTCAATTCTCAGTTTCCTAAAAATTCATAAAATTCTTCTCTTTGACTATTTAATAATGAAGAAACTTTTTGTACTAATCCTCTTACTAAAAATCCTTTTTTACTTAATTTCAAAAGTTCAGCTTCAAAATCATATTTTCAAATTGACTCAATTTCTCAAGGTCTTGCTTTACTGAATCATCAAGCAAAGTTATCTGATGGTTTTTCCTCAATTAATTGATTAATTTTCTCATTATTTTTTCTTTCTTGTTCTTTATTTATAGATACTAAATTAGGACTAAATCCATCAATTGCTTTTTGTCTTTCCTCTTTTCTTTTCTCAATCTCTGCTTTTATTTTTTCAATCTCTGCTTTTATTTTTTCTGTAAATAATTCTTTTTGTGTACCTTTTCATGCTAAACCATCAGCAGGAATTAATCATTTATCAGATTGAAATTTTCTTAATTGTTCAAATATTATTTCAAAACTATCATATTTAGATAAAGAATTACTTCAATTATGTTTATTTAAAGCAAATACTAAATCATCTAGAGTATATCAAGCTTTTTTTAAATACCATACATTAGCTTCTTTCATATCAACATTTACAAATTCTCTAGCTTCTTCACTTAATTGATCAATAGTATCTTTAACAATTCCATCTTTTTCTTTTTCTTTAAGCTCATTCAATAATTTTTCTATTTCAGGCTTTGTTCCGCATGTCAGATCTGGATCATAAACTTCTTTCAAAAGCTTGAAAAAGTCAAGAGATTTTTGATTTTCTTTATCTGCTCTAAAAAATACATATTTTCAAATTTTTTTAATTTATCAATCTTTATAAAAGGTTTGACTCACTTTTTTATAATAAGTTCATTTACATGAAATAGTTCAATATCATTAATTTTATTTGCAGACCAACTTTTCCATCAATTCGTTCAATTTGTCTTGGGAATATATTTAAGTTGCAGCTTCACAATGCTTTATAATATTTAACTCAAAATCAGAAGCATTTTCTATGGACTTTATTTTTTAAATCCTCCTGATAATTAATTTGCCATTTAAAAGTGTTTTTTACTTTTTTTAGACCTATATCTTTATAACTATCGGCATTAATTGATTTATTTTATTTATAAATCTTATCGACTTTTTATTAAATTTTATGGTTTGGGATGACTACACTTGAAATATTTTTAAAAATTACTAAAATCTATTTACTTCAGACATATCAGTATTAACACTTTCAGGTCAACTTCATATGACATTTTGTAACTCAATAATTTACAATTCCAAGACCTTCATCTGGGCGTAAGAAAGTTCTCTTAAAATTTGATTCCCTAACTATTGAAGAAAGGATAAACTCTAAATCTCCTGATATTCACATATCTTTTAAAATACTTTTTAATAAAGGTAAATGGTTTTTTATCTGTTAAATCTGTTTCATATTTTTGATTTTATATAAGTAGATGGATCATATTTTTTTTAACTTCTAAGTCTCAAAGGATACCAGTTGTATTTCAAATCCATTTGTTCTTTTAAATTAAAGTCCCTATCTAAGAATTTAACCTCCATAAAATCATATCTGCTATCACTTCATATTGCATCTAAACTTATTCAATCTACTTTGTTTTTCCCCATTGAAAATCTTTTACATATAATCAATATTTATCTTGTTAGTATTTTTTTATTTAATTCTAAATTAATTCCATTTTTTTCTTGCTAATTTCAGTTTTCACTAATAGGTTATCAAAGGGTGATTCCCTTATTTCTACTTTTTGAATATTCAACTTATTCTAATTGTTTGTGATTGTTTTTGAGTTATTTTTAGTTCACATTGAATTATTTCTAGAGTAGTATCAACCTCAAGGGAGTAGAGGGTTTCCAGCGATTGAAAAAGTCTGACTAGATTTATCTTTTTTTGTTGGTGTATTCTAAAACTGGATTTTCCACCTCCTTTCTCCTCATTATTTTTTAACTCAACTCTTCCTTTCACCTTCCCTCAAATAATTCAATCAACTCCCAATCCTTCTAGCAATTGGAAAAGAACTACTGCATTTAAATCATCTTCATTATAATTATCACCTGAACTAAATTTTATATATAAATTTTTAGTTTCAGGATTATTTTGAAAATAAGTTGATAAGTCATTTTTTACCTTTGATAATGTTGTTTTTAATTTTGCTAGTAAGACTCTACTTATATTTCATTGATTTTTAAACATAGGAAGATTTTCTATTTTTATTCATTTTTTATCTGCTAATTCTTTTATTTTTGTTTCAATTGGTGATAATGCAGGAGTTACTTTTTCAAATATCTGATATTCAGGAGTAGATATTTCTGGAAAGTCTCTTATTTCAGGTGCTTGAAATTTTAACATAGGTATTTCTTTTTCAGGTTGGCTAGGTTGAAATGTTCTTTGATTAGGTCTAATGGGTAGTTTTTGGTGATTTTCTTGTAAAGGTCTTATGGTTGTGGTATATCTTAGAGGGGCTACTTTTTTAAGTTGTTGTTGAAGGAGGCTTGTTTGAAAAATATGTGAAGTAGTTTTAGGTTTAAAATCCTGTTGATGCCTTTTTTTGGGTGGTATATAAGCTTTTTTAAAATAACTTAATTCTATTGGGTTTTCTTCTCCTTCTTTAACTCTATTTCATCTAATTGCATCCTGAGTTACTGAAGAAAGTATACCATCTGCAGTAATTCAATAGATTTTCTGATATGCAACTAAAGCTATATAATCAGGTACTCAAAAGGAAATATTTTTAGGTAGTTTTATATCTAACTCTATTTCTAGCTTTTTTCTAACATTATATAGGCTAAATTCTCAAGTCATTTTACCAAAATTTACTTTTACCCAACTCTGTTCTTCTATAAAAAATTTAATATTATCCTCATCTATAACTTTTAAAAGATCTCAATTTTCTATAATTTTTTTTATGTTTCAAAGATTTCCACCAAAATCGTTTTTTCTACTTATAGAATTTAATAAAATTAATGTATCTGATGAAATATATTTTTTATCAGTTGGTGAAGGTGAAGTGCTAGTAGTATTTTCTTGATGTATTTCAGAAAATTGGCTAGATTGAGAAGTGGAAACTTGTGATATTCAATCTTGAAAGGGGGTTTCTCCTTGTATTCTATTTTGAGTCTTCTGAGAATCTTGAATTACTTTTTTTCATACTCCACCAGACCTTAAATAATTTAACTCTGAAGGTATACTTGAAAGATTCTTAGGCTCTATTTTACCATTCATAGCATTTTTAGTAGGTATAGAAAACATCCCATCAACACGAATTCAATAGATTTTTTGATAAGCAACTAAAGCTAAATAATCTCTAATAACAGAATTATCACCATTTCATAACCTTACTGTTATTCAAAATCTTGTTTGAAAAAGATCTGTTAATCTATTTCTGAAAGAAGTTATGCTATAACCTTCATCAGATATCAAATCTAAATTTCTTATTCAACATTTTTCTATAGCCCATTTGATATTGGGAATTTTTATCATTTCTACTAACTTTCAAGAAGGGATAATTTTATCTCTCATTTTAGTAACTATTTGAGGAAGTTTATCATTAGGACTGATTTTATTTGCTAAACTCTGAACTTCTAAACTAGATATTAATGTTGAATTTTGAACTGATCTTTGAATTGTATCTACATATCTTTGGTCTATTTTTTCTGGGATATTTGCTACTCCTGTTAATTCTTGAGTACTTATTTCCTGCACAGCTTGATTTTTATATTCTTCATGAGAATTAGAATTATCTAAGAATAATCAATCTCTTTCCATCTGTTTTATTGTTTTAATTCAAGCAAGTCAATTAAAATCAGTATTAAATGGGTTATTTCTTTGGTAATCCATTAACAATAACATATCATCATCTCAGAATTCTGGACCAGTGCCTACCTTTATTCCTTCTTTATATTTTTTTAGACCTTCTCTGAATTTTTTTAAGGGATTGTTTCATAAAATTTTTTTCCGTTCAGGCTTTGATAATAACTCTTTATTTTTCAAATAAAAATCATTTTTCATTGCTAGTATTTCTTTTTGTGTTTGATTTTTAATTATCTTTTCTGCTATTTCTCTTTCTTTGGTTACCTTTTTCATTTCCTTAACTTCTTCTCGGCTAGTTTTATTATCAAGCTTAAAAACACTCCAATTAATAGGCTCTTGATATCAAGAATCACTTCAGTCTCTCCCAAATTCAACTTCCTTCACCAAAAAACATCTCTCAAAAATAATCTTTAACTGCTCTATAAAATACATAATCTACAAAATAAACCAAATATTATAGTTACTCTATCATATTTGGCGAAAATCTGCAAATTTTCCACAAAAAAATCCCTTCCCCAAATCAGAAAAGAGAAAAAATAACTAAAAACAAGTAAAAACAATTGTAGCTTCCTTCCTTTAGTATTAAATGAAGGGATTTTACGAAGTGTATCCTTTAGGGCAGGGGTGGATTATAATTGCCCTACTACCCCGAAATTTAATCTAATCCTTTCCTCATCCGCACCCACCAACTCGACATCTAATTCATCACCCAAATTATAAACCTTCTTACTCACAACATCCTCAATAATTCAAAACTCCTCTTTAATCCTATACTTATCTCCAATCTCCACAAGCCCCTCCACACCATTCTCTAGCTGAACAAAAAATCAAACAGGAATTACACCAACAATACTAGCCTTAAATCTCTCTCAAATTTTATTTTTATAATGCTTAACAATATAATAATCCTTAACTTTATATTCTAACTTCTCTGCCTTCCTCTCCTGAGTAGAAGAACTATTAGCAACTCAATCTAAAATAGTCTTATAATGATGAAGCCTATTTTTATCCAAACCTCAAGACAACTTTTCCTTTATAATCCTATGAATCTGTAAATCAGGATACCTCCTAATCGGCGAAGTAAAATGACTATAATACTTCAAACCAAGTCAAAAATGCCCCAAATTCTCACTAGAATAAACAGCCTTAGACAAAGCCCTCAATACACTATTCTCCAGAAATATTTTTTTAGAAGCACTCATACTAGAACCAATTCTTTCAAGCAAATCAGAAAACTCCTTTGTAGTAGCATTCTCTAGTTTAAAATTAACTCAAAACATATCCAAAACCCCCTGCAATTTTTCAACATCCTCAAAACTAGGAGCTTCATGAATCCTATACAAAAAAGGAAATCTAAAAAACTTTCTAGAAACCGCCTCATTACAGCTCACCATAAACATCTCTATCAATTTATTAGAATCAAATCTAGGATATCTTTTTATACCCTTTACATTTTTTTCATCATCTATCTCAAGCTTTATTTCAGGAAAATCAAAATCCAAAGTTCAAGCGACTTTTCTATACTCTCAAATATTATTTTTTAGTCTATTAGCAAGAAATATAGTTTCCAACAATTCCCCACTTACCTTTTTTCAAAACATCAACTCATCCCCCTCCTTCAACCTTCAAGCCACTATTTCATCCACCTCCTTATAAGTCAACCTAAAATCACTCTCTATAACCCCCTCATAAACTATAGTCTTTCTCAAATCACCACTCTCTGAAATATGCATCTCACAAGTCAAACAAAGCTTAGAAGTATCAGGATTTAAACTACAAAGTCCATTTGATAAAATCTCTGGAAGCATAGGCAAAACCCTATCAGGTAAATATACACTAGTAGCCCTCTTAATAGCTTCTATATCCAAACTAGACCCCTCCCTCACATAATGAGCCACATCAGCAATATGAACAAAAAGTTTATAATATCCCCCCTCTCTTCTAACAATAGTATTAGAATGAGCCTTACCCCCCTCCTTAGTAAGAAGGGGTTGGGGGTGGTCTCAAACAGATTGAGAAACATAAACCAAACTAATAGCATCATCTAAATCCTTCGCATCCTCTCAATCAACAGTAAAAGTAAAAAGCTTTCTAAAATCTTTTCTTTTCTTAAGTTCATTTTTATTTAGAAAACTTGTTTCAGTTCCCCCCTCCTTACTAAGGAGGGGTCTAGAGGATGGTCAATACTTCCCCACCTCATTTAAAACACTTTCAGGAAATCTTCCCCTAAAACTAGCTTCCAAAATAAATCATCTAACATCTATCTCTCTGTCATTACCTTTTCATAAATTTTCTACGATTTTTCCCTCAGGACTCCTTCATTTCCACTTTTTTATTACAACTCAAACCATATCTCAATCCTTTGCATTTCATATAAATTTTCAAGGAATAAAAATATCTTTTTTAATTCATTTACTTTTAAGTATAACAAATCAGAATTTTTTACTTTTTCATTCTCTGAATTTTCATATAAAAATTTTATCGGTTCTGTTAACTATCTTAGTTATAATAGCCTCTTCCCTTCACTTAAATATCTTTATAGTTGCCAAAACTTCATCTCAATCTAAGGCATCTTTTTTATTTTTGAAGTGAACAAAATATCACTTCACTTTTTCTCTTTTTTTCCCATCTATTTCATCCAAAATAGGATCAACAAAACCAAAATCACCACTCTGATTTTGGCTATAGATTCATTTTATTGTTTTTATTTCTTTCATTGATTTTTTAGTAAAATACCCATAATAAACTAAAAACATTATATTTATTAACTAAAAATTTGCAAAAGTATTACAAATATATAATATTGTAATACTTTTATTTTTAATAAAAAAATATGACAGCATCAGTTACAAATACAACCTGAACTCAAAAAAGTACATTCACTATAAAGAATAATTTTGCAGAAAAACTAGGAAATTATAAAAATAAATCGAAAGTTGTTAATATTGCCTTAAATCTATACTTTGAAAGAGAAAAATTTTTAAAAAAAGCAGAAGAGGAATTTCTTGAAACTTTTGAAATAGAAGAATTTAGAAAAGAAGAAATAGATTCATTAAAAAAGAAGTGAAAAAAAGACTATGATAAAATTTGCTCTTTAATAGATTAATTAAGATATGAAAATTTATATAACCAAACATTTTGAAAAAAAATATATATCAAAAATAAAACTATTTAACAAAATTAAATTTGTAGAAAAACTAAAAACATACAACCTAATTGTGCTAAAGCATCCATATTTAAAATTCAAGTTTAACCTTTTAGGAATATCTTACAGATGAGTTGTCATTATAACAAAAAGTTGAAATATTATTCCTATAATACTATGCCTAAAAAAAGATAAAAATTGTGGAGAAAATATAATTTTCGAAAAGTTTGAGAGAAAAATTCTAGAAAATCAAAATAAAAATTTACAAGATATAGAAAATAATAACTTTATGATTTATGAATAGATTTGTTTAAGATTAAAGAAAATTTTCATCTTTAGTCTGAATTCATCGCTTTTCACTCATTTTCAAACACTTCCCTTACAAAAGGAAGAGATTAGTAGAGATACCCATTTATGGTGTCTTTTAAATAGGATGCTAGAAATATTTCTCAACTAAAAATTTGCAAAAATAAAGATTTGATTATAATGCTCAAGCAAAATTAAGATTTGTATGGAAAAAATAGTAACAGTTGGTCAATAGAGGGTTTTAACCCAAAGCCATTAAGTTAAGGATTTTTTAAGTCTATAATTTAGACCTCTCATCTGAATCTTCTCTTCTTCACAGGAGAAAAGGGCTACATGTAGTAAAATTTGTAGCCTCTTTCCCCAGAAAGGAGAAAGAATTCAAGATAGAGGTTTCTTGCCCAAATGGTGGAATTGGTAGACACGTGGGTCTCAAAAACCCATAGCTTCGGCTGTGCGAGTTCGATTCTCGCTTTGGGCACCAGAAAAAAACAAAAAACATTCTTTTCCAAAAGAATGTTTTTATTTTTTTATAGAAATAAACTTACACTTTTTACCTATTACTCCTATGAACATAAAAGAAATAAAAAGATTCCTAGAACCATGTAAATCTCAAAAGTGGTTAACCTTTCTGTTTATTCTATTCACAGCCTATAGCTCATTTTTCTGGATCTACTCAGTAGAAATACTAAAAAAAATTACTGAGGAAATAGAGAGTAAAAACATAGAAAACATTTACAAACTAAGCTACCTTTTCTTAGGACTCATAGTATTTAATCATATTATAAGATGGTTCGGAAAAGATCTATTTCCTATATTTTATGTAAATACAAAGAAATTTATACAAAAAAGATATATAAAAGATTTTGTAAAATTTGAAAATAATAGTTACGAGAAAATATGAACTTGAAAATTAGTAGCCCTAATGGAAAGATGAATAGATGCATGGACTCAAAAACTTTCAGACCTTTTCTACTTCTGAGGACAAATATCATTTTCATTTTTATTCTCTCTAATTTACATCTATAAAATAATATGAATATACATACTAATAGTAATTCTAATAATACTACTCCTATTATTCATGACCAAAGTAGTCAATATACCAGCAGTAAAAGAAAGAAGTAAAATGGCAGATTATGAAAATCTATATACTAAGAGTCTTGTAAAAATTATTATGTCAAAATTTGAAATCCTTCAAAATGATAGAATAGATAAAGAAATAAGTATACTAAACCATTTAACAGATAAATTTAAAATTCACTTCCTAAAAAGGATATTCTGGTTAGAAATAAACTTCTGACTAAACAGAAGTATCAATAGCCTTTTAAAAGTCTGAGCAATATTTATAGTATGAGTATGAGTAATAAATTGAAATTATAGCATATCAGACTTTTTAGCAATCACAGCAGTACTAACACTTCTTGACTCAAAAGTATGAGAAGCAGTAAACTTCTATAAAGACTTCACAAAAAACTATGTAAAAGTAGAAAAATTATATGAGCTTTTTGATAATACTCCAAGAATAGAATGATACGATACCTGAAAAAAATTCAAACACAAAAACTGAGACTTAGAAATAAAAAACCTAAACTTCTCATATCCATGAAAACAAATATTTAAAGACTTTAATCTAAAAATAAAATGATGAGCAAAAACAGCAATAATCTGAAAATCAGGTTCTTGAAAAACTACACTCATAAAACTTATATCGTGATTTTTAAAAGCAGATTCCTGAAACATAATAATTGATAATCAAAAACTATCTGAAATAAGTCTAAAATCCTACTACAAACACATCTGATACCTAACCCAAGAACCATCAATATTTGACTGAACAATTATAGATAATCTAACATACTGAGCCAAAAAAGAAATAAAACAGTCAGAAATAAAAGAGGCTTTAAAACAAGCAGAAGCAGATTTTGTATTTGACTTCAAAGACTGAATAGAAACAGAAATCGGAGAAAGATGAATCAGACTATCAGGAGGACAAAGACAAAGACTTGCGATAGCTAAAATATTTCTAAAAGACCCAGAAATAATAATTCTAGATGAACCAACATCAGCACTAGACAGCTTCTCAGAAAAAAAAGTTACAAAAGCAATAAATAATCTATTTACTCACAGAACAGTAATAGTAATAGCCCACAGACTTCAAACAGTAAAAAAAGCAGATGAAATAATAGTAATGGATAACTTTAAAGCTATAGAAAGAGGAACACATAAACAGTTACTTAAGTCTTGAAAATATTATAAAGAGATGGTAGATTTACAAAGCGGAGTTTTGGTAGATTAAAAAAAATTTTGTTTTTTGTCTTTTATAATTATACTTGTTTCAAGTAATAATTTTATAATGTTATGAAAAATATGACTACCGTAACTTTCAAAAAAAATCTAAATTTAAATAAGACCTCTTATGATTCAGTAGAAGATTTTTTATGAGCAATAGACTACAGCTTAATATATGAAGAATATCTAGAAAGAAAGCTTTTAGAGGCTAAAAACTCATGAGAAGATGAATTTATAAATTTATAGAATTATGATAATATCTAAAATCTTGGAACACAGAAAAGTTTGAGAGTACATAATTTCTCACAACTTATTGTCTCAGTACAAAAAAGCAAAAAATTTAATTTTAGAATGAAACCTAAAGGCTGTTTATTTCAAGAAAAGACAACCATATAAATCAGAAAAATACTATTTCAGAATAAATAGAAAATACAGAGCATTTTGATATATAGAATGAAACACTTTAAGAATATTTGAAATAAATGATCATCAATAAAAAGCTTTTAAAACACATAAATATATTTATCCCATAACCACAAAAACCATGAACCTAAATAAACAACAATTACAGCAAAAAATAAACGAACTAGTACAAGACCTATGAACAGTAAAATTAGGAAACCTATTAGCAGGATGAGTAGTCTCTGATGTATATGATTCTAAACTAATAACTCCAAACTGAGAGGCAAAGAACATAGTAATAAAATATACAAAAGAAGATATATCACTATGAAATATATTTTCAACAGCAGACAAAAAAGATAGCTTCTCAAACATCCCAGCAACCCATGATCTAGACATAGAAATACAAAAAGTACTAAATGTAAAAACACCGAAAATAATAAAACATTTCCCAAAAGATTGTATAACACTAATGGAAAATTTTACAGAAGATTGATACACGTTACTACAAAGCTTTTTATTAGAGTGAAAATTACCAGAAAATACAGCAGAAAATCTATGAAAAACTTTAGCAATACTAAGAAACGACTTAGAAAAAAACTGAGAAGATTTTAAACAAATAGAAAATTCAATAAAACAATTTGATGAAAGATTCTTTGAACTAAAAGTGCTCTTGTATAATTGAAGAATGGATATTTTTAATCAAATAGAAAAAGACTTTGTTGCTAAAGATAGAAAAACAGTAATTTGGACAGATTGAGACCAAAAAAACTTTGCAATAAACTCAAACTGAGAAAATATGGTGTTTGATTTTGGAAGAAGTATAATCTGTGATCCAGATTTTATGTTACCAAATTTATTATGACACCTTTGATTATTTTCTATTGCATGATATTTAAAAAATTTTACAGACTTTGCTGAAAAATGTACTAAAAGCTTTGAAGAAGAATACTTAAAATACAATCCAGATTATGTTATAAGTACACAAAAATATATAAACTACTTCACAGCATCACTAATTCACAGATGAATGGCAATGAGATGGGTAGACCCAAAAATGGCAGATAATATAGGAGCAGGGGCATTAAAACAAGCTTGTATGCATTTTGGAGATATTATTTTTGATAAAGAAGATTCAATAAAGTCAGTAGATAAAATGTACAAGATTTTAGAAATTATGAGTGAGAAGGCAGAGAATGGAGAATATGAAAGAGTAAAAATAGAGGTGTAGAGACATCCATTTATGGTGTCTTCTAAGAAAATAATCAGACACGATAAATTTATGATGTCTTTAGAAACAATAATAAGACACGATAAATCGTTGTCTCTACTTTATTATCCTTACTACATCTTTTTTATGAAAAAAATCCTATTAATCTCAACTATAGCAATAATTGCAATACTACTATTCCCCTTCACAAACAAAAATATTTTTGCATCAAACACCAATAACCAAACCTACAAAAACACTATAACCACATTTCAGAATATAACTCAATGAATCCCAAATTATCTAGAAAATAAAAATTTCACTGCTGAGTCTCCTCTCCTTAAAGGAGAGGAGGGGGACAAAACAATTTTTTCATTTCAAAAAAATGAAAAAAATAATACAACAAAGCAAAAAAATGTAGCCTCTTTCCCCTATAAGGGAAAAGAATTCAAGATAGAGGTTTTAGTAAAACCAGAAATTCTCAAAAAAATAGAAATAGCATTCTTATGAGATATCATGCTAGGCTCTAGAGTGGGAAAAGCAATAGATGAAAAATGATTGGCTTTTGCTTTTTCTGGAACACAAGATTTTTTATCTAAAAAAGATATGGTTGTACTAAATCTAGAAAACCCAGTTACAGACCAAACAAAAATAGCAGTCAATAAAAGATTTAATTTTAAAGCAAATTCTAAGCATCTTAAATGACTGAAAGCATTTAATAAAAATTTAGTAGCACAACTGGCTAATAATCATATATGAGACTTTTGAACTCAGTGAATTCTGGATACTTTTAAGCATTTAAAAGATTATGAAATAAGCTATTTCTGAGCATGAAAAGATATAAACGAAGCCAATTCTGTAAAAATCTTTGAAATAAAATGATTAAAAATATGACTAATGTGACAATCTTGTATTTGGCCTACTTCCTATAAGGCTTCAAATACAAAGGCTGGTAGTTCTTTTGTAGATAAGGAAGTGATAAAATCTGAAATAAAAAAGGCTAGAGAAGAGTGAGTAGATTTAATTATTTATAATATGCACTGCTGAGATGAGTATAAAAATTGACCTAACTGGACTCAAAAAGATTATTCACATTTTGCAATAGATTCATGAGCCGACCTAGTAATAGGACACCATCCTCACTGGTACCAAGGTGTAGAAAAATATAAGGATAAATATATAGTTTATAGTTTGTGAGACTATATTTTTGATATTGATCACTCAAGAAGAACTAAAGATTGAATAATTGCAAACATAATCATTGAAGATAAGAAAATCACAAAAATAGAAATAATTCCAACCACAACCATCTGATTCTGATGAACTGTGCTTGTAACAGATGAAATTTATAGAGATTTTATACTAAATGAAATATACCAAATCAGCAAACCATTATGAGATATTGAAAGTATAAAAAAATGATATGTAGAATAAAACCAAAACCTTTTTGACAAACAGTTATAAAAGCAGTAATATCTGAATATTATTATGTAACTTCATACAGATTTACAAAATTTATTACTTAAAAAAATAAATAACCCATGAAAAAACAAGAATTATTAAACTACTTAAGTGAATATCTTAAAATAAACGAATTCACTGACAAAGCAAAAAACTGATTACAAGTAGATAATACTAAAAAAGAAATAAAAAGAATTTGATATGCAGTTGATGCAACCACATATATCTTTGATAAAGCCACAAAGGAGAAAGTTGATTTGGTACTAGTTCATCATGGTATGTTCTGGTGAATTGAGCAAATTCTAACTTGAGTTTCGTATCAAAGAATCCAAAAACTTATAAAAAATGATATATGACTTTATTGTGCACATATACCTTTAGATGCACACGAAGAAGTATGAAATAATATTTGACTAGCAAAAGCTTTTGTAAGTATTTTTTGACTAAAAGAAAAAGATTACACTTTAGAAGAATTCTGAGAATATGACTGAAGCTTAGTATGATACTGATTAAAATTTAATAAAGAGATTAATATCTCAGATATTGTAAAAGAATATGCAGAAGAAATGCAATTACAAAAAGAACTATATAATTTTTCAAACAAAGAATTTATAAAATCAGTAGCATTTATTAGTTGATGATGATGACCTATATTAATGGAATCTAAAGATAAATGATATGATCTTTTTATTACATGAGAAGCTAAACATAGTGAAATATGTTTAGCTAAAGAACTATGACAGTCTATACTACTTTGATGACATCGGGAAACAGAAAAGATATGACCAGAACTACTAACCAACCACATAAAAGAAAAATTCTGACTAGAAACAGTATTTCTAGATGAAAAATATTAATCCTTATTTATTAATTTATATTTAATGAATTTTAAAAATAAAAAATTATTATACACTTTAATAATATTATGAATTATTATTTTTGTTTTTATTATTTATAATAATCGTTCAAGATGAATTTGTATGATTGGTTGATGAATACGGAAAACTTTAGTAAGTTGATGTGCTGACAAATGTTCTTTCAAAAGGGAAAGTGTATTATGCGGAGCAGTGGAAACTGAATGATGCGATTGCTGACCAGATATGTGTTGGAACTGAAACAACTGTGAAAAAAATTAATACTTTAAATATTAAAAACTAAAAAAATGAACAGGCATGAAAGAAAAAAGAAAAAAACAAGCTGAAAAGGTTTTTTATTATTTTTAATATTAATTGTGGGATTATATTTCTTGTGAACAGGAGTGTATGATAATTTTAAAGAAAAACCATTAACAGAAACAGATACCACAATAAAAATAGAAAAGTGAGAAACTTACTATTCCCTATCTGATAAATTTAATATAGATTCTAATTTATTTAAACTGTACTTAAAACTAAATCCTATAGAGAGTTGATGACTACAGGCATGAAGTTATAATATAAAAGCAAATACAACTATTAACACTTTGTTTGAACAACTAAAGAATCCTATAAATGAGAAGGATATAAGGATAACTATACTTGAGGGATGGAATATATATGATATAGATGATTGTTTATCAAATCCTGTTGCTACGGGTTGTTTAAGTAAATTGGAGAATTGAGAAAAGGTAACTTTAATAGAACCGATTGCAGAAAAATTAAATTTTATAGAGGCTGTAAGGAGTTATGATAAAACAAAATATAGTTTTTTGTCTGAGGCTATAACTTTAGAAGGTTTTTTGTACCCAGATACTTATAATATAAATCCAAATAGTTTTTCTTCTGAAAAGTTTATAACTAAAATGCTTGATAATTTTGAGAATAGGGTTGTTAATAAAATATTAAAGGATAAAGAGCCTAAAGAGATTTTAGAAATAGTGAATCTTGCTTCTATAGTTGAAAAGGAAGAAAAAAATAGTGCTGAAAAATCAACTGTTGCTTGAATTTTGAAAAAAAGACTTAATAATGGGTGGATGATAGGTGCTGATATAACTGTTTGTTATCCTCATGAACTTACTGCGGATGAGTGTAAAATGATAATTTCAAAGTATATTACTGAAAAGTCTGAATATAATACTAGAACTATGCTTTGACTTCCAAAGACTCCTATTTCAAATCCTAGTTTTGAGACGGTTGATGCGACTTTAAATTCAAAAGATTCTGAATTTTGGTTCTATCTACACGATATAAAGACTTGAAAGATTTACTATGCTAGTACTAATGCTGAGCATGAACAAAATAAGAGGGCTTATATTTATTAAATTTTTCTGCGAGTCTGTTATTTTATTAGATTTATTTTCTGTGATTTCTTTAGTTGTTTGATTTTAATTTCTCTTTTTGTTGCTTCACTTCTGTTTTGATATTTTTCTGTGTAGACTAATTTCACTGGTCTTCTGGGTTTTGTGTATTTTGGTCATCCTGTTAGTTCTCAATTGTGTTGCTTTATTCTTCTTTCTATATCAGTGGTGATTCAGGTGTAGAGTGTACTATCAGAGCATTCTAGTATATAAATATAATACATTTTATTCTTTATCTTTTAAAAGGTTTTCTAGGTCTTCTTTTAGGTCATGAATTTTATCAAAATATAGAGTTTCTTTGGCTGTTGCATATGATAGATAATAGTCTCCTCTAAATTTATTGTTTACGAGTAGGATTATTTCTTTTCATAGTGCATATGCTTCTCAGAGTTCTAGTAGCATTCCTTCGCTTTTTTCTTTGTGGTTAATAAAGCATAGAAAAAGGTCTGCTTTTTCTATTTCGTCTTTTACTCTTTGCATTATGTAAGATGCTGTTTTTTCTGAGTCATCATCTAAAAAATATATAAAAGTTTTGTGTCCCAAGTCTTCTAATGTTTTTCTTAGGAATTTTAGATTATATTCTAGCTCTTCTATATCTACTCATGTTTGCTTGTAGGATATAATTATATTCATATTCATTCTTTTATTATATTTACTTCGTATAGCATTTTTTGGTCTTTTTTTAGTATCTTATCAAGTTTCTTACAACTGTATAATACTGATGCATGATTTCTTCCTGAAAATATATTTCCTATTCTTTCATAGGTGTAGTTCATCTTATTTTTCAGTAGATACATAGATACTTGTCTTGGAATCATAAATTCTTTTCTTCTGTTTTCTCATAGTATAGAATCACTTTCTACTCAAAAGTGTTTTGATACTGCTTCTATTATATCTTCATAAGATCTTATTGCTGTTTTTCTTGTAACTTTTTTAGGCTCTCATAACATATCTGTTGTGAAGCTAAGTTTACGAAGTTTTTCTGCTATTTTATTTAGACTTGGTGTTGATCCTGTTAGTTCATATTCTGCTATCATTTGGTTTAGTACTCATTCTAGTTCTCTTACATTTTCTGTTACATTGGCTGCTATAAATTCTGCTACATCTTGAGGTATTAGAAACTCTCTTTCTCTGGCTTTTTCTTGAATAATTGCGAGTCTTGTTTCAAAATCTGGTTTTCAGATATCTACTGTTATTCACCATTCAAATCTACTTCTAAGTCTTGGTTCTAGGTTTGTTAGTTCTTTTGGAGCTCTATCTCAGCTTATTATTATTTGCTTGTTTGAGTCATAAAGCATATTAAATATGTTATATAACTCATTTTGTGTTTGCTCTTTGTTAGCAAGAAACTGTACATCGTCTATTACTACTACATCTATTTCAGCATATTTAAGTCTTAGTCTTTCTACATTTCTTTTTTTTACTGCTGCTACATATTCTGTTATAAATTTGTCTGCTGTTGTGTATACTACTTTTTTTCATTTAAATTTATTTGCTATTGCATTTCATGTAGCTTGTAGTAAGTGAGTTTTTCAAAGTCATACATCTCCATAGATATATAATGGGTTATATGATTTTCAAGGGTTACGAGATACTGCCTCACATGCTGAATATGCTAATTGATTATCGGCTCATACTACGAAGTTTCTTAGGGAGTATCTATTATTTATATTTTTCTTTTTTTGAATAGATGAGCTTATTTCTTCTACTGATGATGATTTTTTTTGTCTTTTTTCTCATTTTACAAACTCTTTGTAAAATACGGTACAATCTATTACATCTTTATTTGATGGTGTATCTATGTTTGTATCAACTAAAAAAGAGATTCTTTTTATATTCTCTCATAGTTCTGTGCTTGTTGCTTTTTTTATTACATCACTAAATTTTGCTTCTAGGTTATCCTTCATAAATCAAGAAACTGTTCAGAATACTACTGAGCTTTCATTTATTTCTAGAATAGATATTTTCCTGAAGTAGACTAAGAAGTCTTGTTTTTTTATATCGCTTATGATATTTATTAAGATATTTTTTAGTCTGTAATGTTTTTCCATTTTGGGTTTATTTCTAAAAATTAAAAAATCGTCGCAAAAAACTTTATAAAGGAATATTAATCCTTTGTTGAAATTTTGTTTTTCTTAAATTTTTTTATTTTTGTTTTTGATTTTATTATTACCCTTCCCAAGAAAAAAATAAATAGTTTAATATATAAATTTAATTATAAATTATTCTAATGATATTTTCTCTTATTACAAATATAAAAGACTGTTATTTGTATCTTTTATAAAGAGAAATTTAATAATAAAATCTTGTAAGTCAAAAGTATATTTTCTGTTGACAGATATACTTGTATAAGATTTTTATACAGTCTATTCTTTTGCATTATTAAAATAAATAAATACACTATGTTTATTGTTAAAAAATATTATTAATTAAACAAAAGTGTTTAAGAAAAGAAATATGGCTTATGTACTAATAATTGTAACAAGTGTCTTTATGGGGTACAGTTTTTTATCTGATATAAGAGAGGAAAAAAATTTAGTTTTTTCTTATCCTAAGTGAGATATAGAATTTGCTGATGAAAAAATCCCTATTAGCTGAAGAGATTATATAAATAAAGAAAAATTTGATAAGGAATTTCTGCTTAGTTGGGATATTTCTTATCAGTTTTATTTGTATATTAAAAGATACCCTGTATACATACCTTATATAGAGGAAAAACTTAAAGAAGAATGAATTCCTGATGATTTCAAATATCTTGCTATAGCAGAAAGTGCTTTGAGAGAGGATGTTATTTCTAATGCTTGAGCTTGATGAATATGGCAGTTTATGCCAGAAACTGGTAAGAGATTTTGATTAATTATTAATGAGTATGTTGATGAGAGATTTAATTTTGAGAAATCTACAGATGCTGCTATTAATTATCTCAATATTTTATATGATAAATTTTGAAATCGGACTTTGGTAGCGGCTGCCTATAACAGATGAGAATGATGAATAAAGAGAGCTTTGAAAGAACAATGAGTTTCAAGTTATTATGATTTGTACTTAAATGAAGAGACGAGTAGGTATGTTTTTAGAATAGTTGCCATAAAATATTTGATAGAGGATTATTTTAATAAAAAGTGATTTATTGACTCTATTGTGGGAGGTGTTTATAAAAAACCTGATACTGAGTTTATCAGTGTTGATAGTGTTGATAATCTTGTTGATTGGAGTAAGGAGAGGTGAATAAATTATAAACTTTTAAGGGTTCTTAATCCTTGGATTTTGTGAGATAGTTTACCTGATTGAGAATGGGAAATAAAAGTTTTGAAGTAAATTAATAATCCATCCCTGAATTCCTTACCTTTCATACGAAAGGAAGGGGGCTACAAAATATTGTATTTTTAAAAAAAAAACTATGAAAAAAATATTTTTAGTGCTGTGTTTTGTTTTTTTGTTATTTTCTTGTTGAGAGGAAAATAAAGAAGAAAAAGGAATAATAGAGGATACTTCTGATAGTATTGATTGATATGTTGATACTTTGGAGTGAAGTATACATGATGCTAGAGGTGTAGTGGATATTTCAAATGATAGAAATAAAAAGATGGAGGAGGAGATAAATAGTGCTAGGTAAGGGCTTAGTATAAAAGATAATAATATGCTTAAGATAATAAAAATAGCCGTTATTTTTATCTTAACATAGAGAAGAAAGTTCAAAAAAAATGTCAAATAAAAATGTCAAATAAAAATTTGACATATAAAAAAAAATTATTATTTTTTGGAGTAATTAAAATAATTGACTTATATGTTATATAATGCATAATCATTGACCAATAATAGCTTCAGAGACTTCAGTTGCTTCTGCTCCTAAACATCCTTGTTCAAGCTGAAATAAAAAAGAAAAACCTAAATTTCCAAATTATAAGATACGGTGTTCCATTGGTAATTATTTAAAATATATTAAGGATTGTGTAATTGACAAAACTAAAAATGGAATGTTTTTGATTAAAAAAGAGTCTCCATATTCAGAAGGTTTAGACTTTATGATTTTGTCTAGTTTACCTCCAATATATTTAGAAGTAAATTTAAATGGAAAAAGTTATAAATTTTCAACAGATGATAAATTAGAAGATGTTTTATCAAAGTTACAAAAAGAAGGAGTTTTAACTTCTTCTTTTTTTATGCCATCAGATGTTATTTATAATGACTCAATATCACAAAATATCTCAGGTATAATTACTGCTTTAAGATGATTTACTCAAGCAGATGTAAAATTAAAAATAAAAACTAATGATTGATATGATGAAATAACTCCAGAAACACAAATTTGAAAATATTCTGTAGTATCACGGTCTGATTTTGATAAGAAATGAGAATATTGAAAAAAAGAAGATACTCAAAAAATGATAGAAGCACTTCTTGAAAGCAAGGATCCAGAAGATTGAAAAGTACTTGTAATATGATTTAATTATACTAAAAGAAGATTAGATTGAAAAGATAGTACTTGAAAAGATGGTTGAGTAAATTGACAAAGCTTTGAAGACTATCATATGCATTTTACAGAAGTAGAAACTTGATGAAAAAAGATAGAGTTAACAAAACAACAAGAAGATGATTTTCATGATAGATATATATCAGAAGCTCTAAGTGAACATAATTTTAATTGGTGAGACACAGAATTTCAGACCTTAGAACCACTTGATAATACAAAAAATGATTTTTCAAAGCAGTGAATTTCTTTTAAAGTAAAAAAAGATAAATTTAAAACAAAAGAATTTTGGGAAGAATATGATCTTGTAGTAAAAATAATAGAAGATTTAAATTTTTGAGAATTAAAATTAGAAGATTTTCTTTACAAAAAATGATATCTTCCAAGAAAAGCTAAAAAAATAGTAGAAAAATTAAGTTATGACGATCCTAGGCTTAATAATATTTTGAAAAATAATAAGAAATTATTTGAATCTATAGTTTTATGAACCTTAAAAAGAGAAGAGGAATATGTAAAAGAATATAAATTAAAAAAGTTTAGTAGAAGATATAAATGAGATGATGATGAAAAATCCAGAGTGATTCCTTTCCCTACTTTTTGACATACAACAACACTAGAAAAAGATCATAATTGAGAGATCACTTTGAAAATATCACCAAGGATACATTCGAGAGCTGCTGTTATGGAGGCATCTTGAGTTCTATTAAATAGAAAAAATGCCACAGAAGAAGAACTTAATAAAATAAATAAAACTAAAGAAGAAGTTAATAATCAAGTTATAGATATTATGAGAAAAAAGACTGGATGCTTTGAAGGACATTAAATATTGATAACATTGAATTATAGTTATTTTTATATAAATAAATTGCTAAAAATTTCAAAATAATATATGATTAAATTAATAATTTATTAAAATTTTACTTTGATTTTAAATTGAAATGCTGGAATAATTGAAAAAGAAAAATGTCTTATTTGTTGAGAACCCTTTGATGGTTATAATTGTACAAATTGTTGATTTTTAAAATGAACAAATAAAGACCAACAAGAACTTTGATATATTATAAAACATGAATTAAAAAATGAGGTTTGTAGAGTTTTAGAAAATACTAGAAAATGACTGATAGTAAAAAAGTGAAATTATAGTTCTTTTGAAGTAGAAATTGATGAAGATTGAAAAATAAAAATTATTAGATTTAAAAATGAAAATAATTCTTTTGAAATACAAATAATTAATTATTCTTTTGAAAAGAAAACTATAAAAGATTGGCAAGATAACAGTGAATATATTACTATAGATATACAAAATCTAGAATACTGAAAAATTGAAAGATATATGTATGGAGGAAATTGACTTCCTGAATTTCCTTGAATTAAAAATTTTATAATAAGAGTTTTAAAAGAATATCACTTAAATAGTAAATAGAAAAAATTTTAAATTTGTTTATATAATACTATGAAGTATCGGAAATATTTAATATTTGTGGTAGTATGATACTAGAAATATTAAATAATCACGGTAGTACTAAGTGCACGACAAAACTTTTAAAATGAGAACCTTATTAAATTCACGAGAAGTTCAGTAAAAGTAAAAAGCAATAGTTCTCAATCATATTTTAAAAGTAGAAATAGCTTTTTTTCAATGTTTCTTAATCTCAGTAGGTTTATTATTTTCTAATTTCGGCTTTTATTTAAATTTCGTTCTTTAGCTTATAAGCTTTTTTCTTCTATTTCTTTTAGAATTCTATCACTAAAGTCTTTTAATTTTTCTACTGTTTGTTCTTTAGTTTTATAGTTTCTAACTGATACTGTGTTTTCGCTTTCTTCTTTTTCTCATACTACTAGTATGTAGTTGTTGTGCATTTTTTCTGCATTTCTTACTTTTTTATTTAGTCAATCAGAGCTGTAGTCTCATGTTGCTCTTATTTCAGCATCTTTTAATTCTTTTTCAACTTTTTCTGCATAGTTAAAGAATTTTTCTGATACTGGTACTATTTTTACTTGTCTTGGTGCCATCCAAAGAGGAAATACTCAGGCAAAATGTTCTATAAATACTCACATTCATCTTTCAAGAGATCATGATATTGCTCTGTGGATTACTACTGGTCTTTCTTTTTCTCATTTTTCATTTGTAAATTCTAGCTCAAATCTTTCTGGTAGGTTAAAGTCACATTGTATAGTTGCTAATTGCCATTCTCTACCTATAGCATCTTTAAACATAAAGTCTAATTTTGGTCAGTAAAAAGCTGCTTCTCATTCAATTCTTTTATATGGTAGTTTATTTTCTTTTGCTGCTGATTCTAGAGATTCTTCTGCTTTTTCCCATACATCATCGGATCATAGATATTTTGATCTGTCTTCTCATCTTACTGATAGTGATACCCAATAGTCTTTTGTCATTCATAGTGTTGTATAGAATTCTTTAATTATTTCTGTTACAGTTTTTACTTCTTGTTTTATCTGAGAGACTCTACAGAAAAGGTGTCAATCGTCTTGTGTTATTGCTCTAACTCTGGTTAGACCTCATAGTTGTCATGATTTTTCATCTCTATAAACTGTTGCTGGTTCGAAATATCTTATTGGCATATCTCTATAGCTAAATTGGTTGTCTGCAAATATTTGCATATGGTGGGGACAGTTCATTGGTTTTAGTATAAAGCTTTCTTCTTTTCATTGTACTCTAAATAGTTCATCTCAAAATTTTGCAGCATGTCATGATGTTTCGTATAAGCATTCTTTAGCTATGTGTGGTGTCCAAACTCTTGTGTATCATTTTGTTTTGTGTAGTTTCCATAAATAGTTTTCTATTTCTTGTCTCATAATCATTCAGGCTGGTTGCATAAGAGGTAGTCATGCTCATATTAGTTTAGATATAGTGAAGAGCTTTAGTTTTGCTCAGATTACTCTATGGTCTCTCTTTTTTGCTTCTTCTAGCATTTTTAGGTGTGCTTGTAGTTCTTCCCTATTGTTGAATGCTAATCAATATATTCTAGTTAGTTGTTTGTTTTTTTCATCTCATAGCCAGTATGCTCCTGCTACTCTTACTAGTTTAAAGCTGTTAGCATCTAGCTGAGAGGTTTGCTCTACATGGGGTCATTTACACATATCTAAAAATTTTTCGTCTCATTGTTGAGAGGTGTTTTTATAAAAGCTTAGTTTTGTTTCTCATTGAGCTTTTAATTTTTCAGCTAGTTCTACTTTGTAGTTTTCTTTGCTTTCTTTTAGGATGTTTATTGCTTCATCTATTTCAATATCTGATTGTTCAAATTTTTGGTTTTGAGAGATTAGTTTTTTCATTTTCTTTTCTACATTTTTTAGATCTTTTTCTGAGAATTCTGTATCTAAAAAATCAAAGTCATAGTAGAATCCGTCTTCTGTGGCTGGTCAAATTGCTATTTTTACATTTTCTCCATATAGGTCTTTTACTGCTTGTGCAAATATGTGTGCTAGGGAGTGTCTTTTTATATTTAGGTCCATGGTTGTTATAGTTAATTATAAAATATGTTAGTAAAAAAAACTTCTACTTTGTTTCAAAGTAGAAGTTTTTGGTTTTTAGTATTTTTAGCACAAAACAATAACTACTTTGATTTAAGTAAAGTGGTTTTTGTTATCGTTTCAAGTTGTGCTAGTCTCATAAGTACTTATTATGTAATACTTGAATAGAGGATAATATTTTTCTTGAAAAAGTCAATTTTTTTTTATTTGACAATGTAGAGAGTATAATACATTTTGTGCATCGTTGGAAATATCCAATGAAAAATCTTATGTTGAAATATATTTTTGATTTAATCAAAGTACACTATTGTCTGATCAATGTTTTTTATAATTATAATATTTATATAGTTGTTATTTTTAGCTTTACAAAAACAAAATCTCCTCCTCCTCCATCGCAGGTTGTCCATATCTTATAACTTTATCACTATGTGCTTTTGAAATTGGAATTATCAAAATACTATCAGCTCAGGTAAATTGTGGGTGAAATGTTAGTTCTATTTCTGTTTTTAATATTTTTAGTATTCTTTCGCTGTTTTTTATTTCAAATACACTGTACTGCAGTCTTCTACCAAATTTTTTCAGGAGTTTAGAAAACTTGGTTCTTAGTTTGTCGTTATGTATGTCGTAGGTTACTATTAGCATAGGAGGGAGGTTAAATTTTAATAATCCATACCTGAATCCTTTCCTTTAATACTAAAGGAAAGGGGGAAAATTAGTTTACTTCAAACTTTGGAAATTCACTTCTTCCTTTCATAAAATATTTATAGTAATCTTTCACGAAAAAAAAGATTTCCTTTTTATTTTTTAGAATTTCTTTGAAGAATATTTGGGTGTATTTTTGTGAGTTTTTCCATGGTAGTAGGTATCATCAATTTTCAAATTTAAAGTCTTTTGTATCTATTTGTCCTAGGTTATAGGATTTTAACAATGCTCGGTCTATAATGCATCTAAATGGTTCCATTAGGTCTAATGCTAGGGATTTTCTTTGGTACCATGTTCTGTGTAGGACTCAGTAGTAGTTATCAAATCAGTATAATCTGAGTTGGGCTTCTATAAAGTGGAATAGGTAGGTGTATCAGATGTCTAGGAGTAGATTTTGTATGTCTCTTTTTGTTCTTGGTTCTCTTCTTTGCCATCAGATTTTTTTGAAGTAGTTTCCAAAGAATATTTTTGATACATTTCATTCGTATCATAGTAGAGTTTCATATCCTTCTGCTGTTTGTATTTGATTTATGATTTCTTTTGTTTTTTTGATATTATCTTTTAGTTCATCTGTTTTGTTTCTTTCTAGTTTTAGTAGATTTAGTTGGTTTTTTGTTTTGAGTATAATTATATTTTTTGCTATTTCTAGCATTTCTTCTTCTGTTTTTTCGTATTGTTTTTTTCTGAGTACAAAGTTTCATTCTGTTTCGTTTCAGATTACTAGGTATGGGAGTAGGTTCTTTTTTAGCATGACTATTGTGATTCAGAATTCTTGTATTTTTCTGATGAGTACACTTGTTATGGTTGTTTCTCAGATTAGGAATATTGCAAAGATTTTGTATAGGCTTACTTTGTTTTCTATTTTTCAGTCTTTTTTTATGACTAGGTTTTCGTTTTGAAAGTTTATGGTTTTTAGTTCGTAGCTGTTTATGAATAGTATCTGTTTTTCGTCGAAGTCTGGAAATTGTAGCATAGGAATTGTGGTTAAGTAGTAAAATTGTTACCCCTCCCTAACCCTCCCCCTTCAGGAGAGGGGACAAAAAGATAAATTATATTTTACTTTTGTAGCCTCTTTCTCCTGAAGGGGGAAAGAATTTAGATAGGGGTATTAGATTACTCAAATAATTTCATTTGTGGGTATATTTCTCAGATGTAGTAGTCGCAGAGTTCTCGGTAGATGCATCGGATACATTTTTGGGTGTTTTGTTGCCAGTTGGGTTCTAGTGGGTTGAAATTTCGGTATTTTTCAAGCATATTTTCAAAGTCTAGGAGTTGTTTAGTGTTTGGTTTATAGATTCGATATTTTTTGTTGGTTTTTATTGAGTAGATGTATATTTGGCTTACGGAGTATCACATTTCTTCTAGGCAGAACATTTGTCACCGTAGTTGGTACTTTTGTCAGAGGTAAATTTTTTCTTTTCAGTCTTTGTCTAAGAATATTTGTGTTTTTCTTTCTGTGAGTTCTCAGGTTTTGGTGTTGAATGTGTCTATTTTTCAGGCTATTTTGTATTGTTCTGAGAATACTGCTGTTCATTGGAGTATTTCTTTTCTGGTTGAGTGTTTTTTGTTATCGATGGCTTCATGGTATTTTGTACCTTCTTTTTGGGCAGTTTCTTGGTAGATGTTTTTTTCGTAGTTGGCATATAGTGTGTGATAGTAGATTGATTTGGGGCAGAATATGAAGTCGTTTAGGGTTGATAGTTTTATGTATGTTTCCATAGGTTTTGATAGATAAAAAATATGCTACAAGTTTATTGTAGCATATTTTTAGAGATTTTGGGAAATTAAAATTTATTTGTTTTAATTTTTATACCATGTATAATATGTAGCGATTTATTTATATAATTATATTTTATGAAAAGCTTTATTAAGTTTATAACTATTTTCCTTTCATTTTTTATGCTTTTTAGTTGTTCTAGTAAAGAAAATATCTGATGGGATTATTATAAAGATAATAAGGGGGTATATATAAAAATTCAAAATTTTATTGAATGACCTATTATTCCTGAATATAAGGTAATAGCATGAGCAGATTCTAAAACATTTAAGGCTTTATCTGAATATATGTGAAAGGACAAAAATAATATTTTTCGTTTTTGGTGAAAAATGGATAATTTTGATGTAAATACATTTGATACTTTTGAGGATTCATATTATTTTAAAGATAAAAATAATATATACTATATTACCCCTTTTGATGATATTGTTATTCTTAAGGGAGCTGATGTTAATAGTTTTGAATATCTTTCTCAAATGTATGATAAAGGAAATTATTATAAAGATAATTATGCAAAGGATAAAAATAATGTATATTATGATGGAAAGATTATGGAAGCAGATCCTGATACCTTTGAGGTTACTTGAAAGGGTACTGCGAAGGATAAAGATTATTCTTATTTAGATTGGAGTGTTGTTAAATAGTTGTATTAATATATAAAAAAGTGCTATGGAATATAGCACTTTTTTTAGTTTGTTAGATTTTGTGATTTTTGGTTATAAAGTTGTCCCAGTCTTGGTTTGAGATAAATAAATCAGGGTAGTTTTTTTCTTTTTTTCAATTATTTTTCAGTTCTTCATTTTCTTTTTTCCAGTCTCATATTTTTTCTAATATACTAATCCCTTTTCTTGCAATATTAAAAGCTCCATTATCATCTCAGTTTTTAGGCAAATGTTTTCAAAATTCTTCACTTTTTCTACTATCAAAAAATGGTTCAACTGGTGAAAATATTATATCGTCTTTTCATTCTTTTTTTGCCTTTTCTGAATCATCTGTGTTTCTAATTTGGCATAATAGAGACCATAATTCAATAAAACTACTAAATAATTTTTTATTTTTATTATCTTCACAATCTAAATTTTCTATTTGCTTTTTTATATCTCAATCAATTTTAATATTATAATCTTTAAATAATTCCTTAAAATTATCGGTTAAGTCTTTGTAAGGCTTATATCATCATTTATTTAAATTTAAAAATCTGTCCCATTTCCATCTTTCTACACAAGTGCAAAGTGTCCATTTTGTTTTATCTGGAAATTTTGAATCTTTTCAAAGAAAGTTTTTTAAATCATAAGTAATCTCAAATCTATCTTTTTCTTTGTTGAAGATTATATTTTCAAATTTTAATATATTTTTTTTGTTTATCTCAGCACTTTGTTTTTTTAGGTATAAATTTGGTCTCCATCCTGTTACAGGGTCTATTTTAGAAGTATAAGAAGCTTGAGTATAAAAAATTATTCAAGTCTGTTTTCACATTTCTTTAAATGTTGTAAATGGTGATGTTAGTTGATATGCTTTTAGTAAATTTCAGGCTTTATTTGAATTTAACTCTCATTTATTTACAAGAAAGTTTAACTTATCAATAAGTGCTTTTTCAAGTTGTTGATAAACACTTTTTTCTATTCATCATCTTATTTGCTTAAATCTCATATTTAGGTCTTCAAATACAACTATTGCATTGTGTTCTATAATTAAGTCTGCTATTTTTCTAACTACTGCTGATATATATCACTTTTTTAAGTCTTTTATTTGTTCAACTTCTTTCCAAGATTGTCTTTCAAGTCTTCTTTTTTTCTCCTTATAATCAAGAAGTAATCAATAATCTTGATAATTTACTAATTTTCAAGTTTCAACTAATTCATAATCTATAATATTTCATTCATCATCTCTTTTTTCTTCTATTTTTTTCTCTGCTTTTTGTATGAAATCTCAATTATTGTTTTTTTGATAAATATGATTTAATGTTCAGCTATTAATTCTTTCTTGTTTTTGATTTATAACAGAATAATAAGCTAGGTGCTTTTCTCATCTATCTATTCAAATTATGTTTATATCTTGATTGTTTTTTAAAAATTCCGCAAGAGAAGAATTTATATGTTTATTAAAATTGTTCGTTTTATTTTCTTTGAAATTTAATTGAATAGGAAAATGAAGTAAAATTTTTTCTTTAGAATATCTTTTGTTTTCAATTATTTCTCTTTTAAATTTTCTATTTTTATCTATTTTTTTATCAATTGCTTTAGGTCTAAAAAATACTTCTCATCATCAACTAAGTTTTATATTTACTCAGTTTTTATTTTCTGTATTTTCTTTTTGAAATAATCATTTAAAGTAAGCTGTATGAACATTATCTTTTCAATTTCATTTATAAACATAATTTTCAGGTGCAATACTTTCATCTAATTCAAAATTTTTATTATAAATTTGAAATAAATAAATTCTTTTTTCTTCTGTAAGTTTTAATAGTTCATTATAATTTATTTCCTCCCAATTTGGTTTATAACAAGATTTTTCAACATCTCTATAAAATTCTGCTATATTTTCATATTTATTACTATCTTTCCATACAAAATTAAAGTGTTTATAAGATTCATGTTTACTAAATCATATTTTAAAATAATCAATAAGCTTTACTAAATATGGTTTGTGTAAATTTGGGTTCTTTTTATCAGGAGAAAAAAGTCTTTTGTCATAAATATCAATAATATCGTCTATTGGTAAATTTAATTCTGAAACTGAAGGAGCAAAATTATCTCATTTTGATCTTATAAAAAGTCTCGGAGTATTTTTATTATCAGGCTTTTGAAAGTTATAAATAAATCTTTTGGCTACATTATTATTTTCAATTCTATTTAATCTTTCAACTTCTGATTTATTTAATTTTGTTCAATTTATTATTCATAAATAATATAAATCTCATTTTTTAAAAATATATGATCAATATGTTTCAAAATTTTTATCCCATCATTTTAGTAAGCTTGAACTTTCAAAATTTAGTTTCCATTTTTTACTATCATCCCAAGGTTTTTTAGAAAGATAGTTTCTTATTAGATTATAAGGAACAATTATTTCTTCATAGGCATTATTATAAAATTCACGATATCAATATTCTTGTTTTTCCTCACTCCACTCTTTGTCATAAAAATCACTATTTAATTCATAGTTATTATCCCATTCTCTCTTTTTTTCTACTGCAAAATACTTTCACATCTGATAAATAACTTTACTTAAATCAGCAAAATCTTTTATTTTTACTCTTGTTTCCTCATTTAAATCAAAATTTCCTAATATTTTTTCTAAACTTTCTTTGGCTATATTATATCAAATTTTCTTCTCTTTTCAGTTTACATCTTTTATTACTTTTAATAACAAACTATCAAATTCATATTTAAATATTTCACAAAATTCATTCCATAAGTTATTTATATTCTCTTCTAAAAATCAACTAACTAAATTTCAATCTTTATCATATTCTTTGTAATATCTAGCTTTCCAAAATGATTCTTTTTCATTGTATTCTTCAAAGGATTTTTTTATGTAGTATAGTGATATAAAATCTGGAAATTTATAAGAATCTTCTTTTTTATTGTGATCTTTTGCTGCTAGTAGTTTATCTTTTTTCATTATTTCAAACAAATTTCACTCAAAAATTTTTGTTTTGTCTGTAAATTTGTGACTTATTGTGTTTAATGCTAATTTTGATATATATATTTTTTTATAATCTTCATCAGAGTAGTTTCAAAGATTTTCAAAAATATACTTTAGAATATCTACTTTTTTATTTGAATTTTCAAAAAATATTTTTAATTCTTGTTTTAATTCTTCTTTATCTTTTATTTGCTTTATAAAATCTTCTTTCTTTTCACTTAAAATTTGCTTATCAAGTTTTTGTAAATATTGTGGTTTATCTCAAGAGTTATCTTGTCTATATTTGTTTATGTATTCATTTACTCAAGGTATTTTTTTATGATTATCTACTACTCTTCATCAAATTATATCATTATAAAATTGTATTCCATCTTGAAGAACACATTTATTGTAAAAATCTAAGCTAAATATTTCATTAAGAGAAATTTCTAATCCATTTTCTAAATCTGTTATATTAATTTTATCTTTTATTTTATTAAAAGCCTCTAAATTATCACAGAATCTTTTTAGGTTCTGATCAATTATTCTAGTAGCTAATGCTGTTGAAGTTCAATCATCTTTATATAAATTTTTTCTTGTTTCAAAAAACTTTGTTAAATATCATAACCATCCATTCCAATCATCAAAAATAGTTGTAATTTCTCAGGTTTCTTCGTCTGTTATTTGAGTTTTTTGGTCATTTCAATATTTTTGTTTTAATATATCAAAAACTTCTTTTTCAAATAAAAAGTCTGTATCTTGTTTTTTAAATTTTAAATCAGGAAAATTTTTTAAATATTCTTCTGACTTTTTATTAAATGCTTCTAAAATCTGTTTTCTTAAATTCTTTTCTTCATCTGTTTTTCCTTTTTCCTTGTCTTTATTTTTTCTATCATTCTTAAATAAATTATATTTTTCTTGATATTTTAAATAGTCTAATTCTAATCAATCCAAAGAAAAATTTATAAAATCAAGATGTAATTTATCAAAGTATGGCTTAACTTGTTCATATTTATCTCTTCTTTGTTTATCAATTCAAAACACTTGATTCTCCTCCAGCAATTTCTCAGTCTCCCCCACTGGCTTCAATTCAAACCTCAAAGTCTTACTAATCTCATACAAATTTGTAAAATCACTGAAACTTTTATCACTCATAAATAAAAAGTTAAAAAGATAAAAAATACATCTTTACTATATACTTATTACTTTATAAATCAACCAAAAATTATTTTTTTTCGTAGAGAGTATAATACATTTTGTGCATAGTTGGAAATATCCGATGAATAATTTCTTGAAAGAAAAGAAAAAAATATGAGGCGAAATGTAATGGATTGATGAGCGAAGCGAAGAAATACAAGATAGGGTTATTAAAGTTTTATTCCTAAAATCAAAACATAAAAAAAAATTCCTGAAAGAAAAAAATATAAAATCTCGTATTAACTCCTAGAAGAATAAAATTCTAGATTACTTCTTCTAAAACAAACTTTATATTTTTAATTTATGCACTATGAAAACAAGTAAAACAATATTAGCTGGAGTATCTCTAGCATGAATCGTATGAGTACTAGCGGTATCTTGAGTATCTGCTTATCGTGGAGATCCTACAGTAAAATGATCAAACTACACACCAGAAAGACACGAAGCAATGCAAGAAGCCTTTGAAACAAATGACTATGAAACTTGGAAAGAACTAATGGATGGAAAATGAAGAGTTACAGAAGTTGTAAATGCTGAAAATTTCGCTAAGTTTGCTGAAGCTAATAAACTAGCACAAGAATGAAAACTAGAAGAAGCAAAAGAAATTAGAGAAGAACTAGGACTATGACTAAAAAATTGAGAATGAAGATGAGAATGAAGAGGAATGTGAAAATGAAAGCATTGAGGAGGGAAATGACAAGGAAGAGGTGGTAATGGTTGAAATTGCCAAGTTCAATAGTTATAGAATTGTAGTTTCTTTCCCCCTGAGAAGGGGAAATAATTCAAGATAGAGGTAATACTAGGGATTTTAGAAAAAGTCTACTTTGTAAAAAAGTAGACTTTTTTATCTTTTCAAAAATATAAGGTAATATGTCAAAACATTTTTTGCCATATTTAATAATGTTTACAATAAAAAGATTTATCACTAATTGTCAATAACTTGCTTTTTTTTACATTATATATAGTATATCTAAGAAAGTTATATTTAAAAAGCTATTATGAGAAAAATACCCGTAACAATGGCAACTTATCATCCTGATGATGTATAAATTTTGTTTATAAATACACAAAATGAAAAAACATGAAATTATATTTAGTGCAATAAAAACTCCTCTGGATTTCACTATGGTTGTGATATCTTTTTTCATTGCTCGTACTATACGAATGATAACAGACTTAGTGCCTTGAATACACTTTCCTAAACAAACAATAGATATAGAAAGTTTATTTAGATTTTCTATATTTGGAGCTTTTTTATATATTATATTATTTGCTACTCATTGAATGTATAATATAAAAACTACAAATTCTAAAGTAAAAGAATTTCTAGATATTATAAGATACTGAATTTATTGGTTTGTGTTTTTTTCTGTGGCTATATTTCTATGAAAATGAGTTGTTTATAAAGTAGAAATTCCTAGACTTATAATTCTATTTACATGTATATTATCAATATCTTTTATGATATTATGAAGAATATTTTTAAATAATATTCAGAATATTCTTATACATAAAAATATAATTTCCAGAAGAAAGTTATTACTGATAAATAATAAAACTAAAATAGAATTAATATTAGAGGATATAGAAAAATCTGATATATATGAAGTTATATGATATGTAAATAAAAATGATACAAAATTAGAAAATTTAAAATATCTATGAGGCTATAATGAGATAAAGGAATTAATAGAAAAACAAGAGTGTGATGAAATCCTTTATATAGATTGTAAATTTTCTAAGAATCAATTGTTTGAAATATGGGAGCTGACAAAGATTTATTGAATAAGATATAGGTATATAACTAACTCTTTTGATATAACTAAAACAAATACAACTATATCTCTTATAAATAAGATACCAGTTATAGAAATAAAAAATACTCCTTTGGATAATTGGTGAAGTATTATTAAGAGATTAATTGATATATTCTGAGCTATATTTTGAATAGTGTTATTTTTTCCTGTTATGATTATTTTTTGAATACTTATAAAATTAGATGACCCTTCTTGACCTATAATTTATAAAAATAGAAGAATATGACAGAAGAGAAAGTTTTTTAACTTATATAAATTTAGATATTTAAAATGGGAATATTGTATAAAAGATTCTTATGGAATTTCTGGGAAAGATGATAATGCTTTAAAACATGAACAAAGGCTTATAGAGCAAAGAAGTAAGAGAGATTGACCAGTGTATAAAATAAAAGATGATCCTAGAAAGACAAAGATATGAAAATTTATAGAAAAGTATTCAATAGATGAACTTCCTCAGTTTTTTAATGTACTTATTTGAAATATGAGTTTAGTATGACCTAGACCGCATCAGCCTAGGGAGGTTGATGGTTATGAATTATACCAAAAGAGGTTGCTTACTATAAAGCCTTGAATGACTTGAATGGCACAAGTCAATGGAAGAGATAAAAATAATTTTGTGAAAGAGGCAAAATTGGATATATTCTATATAGAGAATTGGAGCTTACTTCTTGACCTAAAAATTATAATAAAAACTTTTCCAGTAGTTTTTAGAAGAAGATAAAAAATATATTTCTTAACAATAAAATCTTTAAAAAATGAGAAAAACAATAATAACTATTATATACATATTTTTTAATTTTTTTCTATAATTTTAACAAAAAACACAATAAATTTATTTTAAAAAATAATTACTCTTTATGAAAAAAAACATAACAAAAACATTACTATTATTATCATTTTTAATATTATTATTATCTAATAATACTTTTGCTGATGAAATAATACCAGAAGAAACATGAACCTGAGTAATAACATGAACTTGAAAAATAGAAGATCCAGCAGAAAATAATTTCTGATTTGATGATTATGAGATAGAGTATCAAAGAAGCTTAGCTATAAATGAAACTCTAAAAATAAACATATCAGAATATCAAAAAAAACTAGAAAAGGTTCTTGTTGATACTCCTATAATATTTGAATGGAATCTAAAATGAGAAGTCTCAAAGGATGGACCTATATTTGAACAAAAGTTTGAAGAATATTGAAAAAAAGAGATAAACTTAAATATTTATAAAAAAGAAAATGAGGAAAAGAAATTAATTATAAATTCTAAATTAGATTTATTTGTATATGAAAAAAGTATTCCTTTTATTTTTGATGAAACTATTTGAAATGAAAAAATAAATGATTTAAGAAATATTTGAATGCAATCTTGAATTTATATATATAATTTATGAATACTAAAAGAAAAAGAAATATCTGGAACTAATATTACAGAAAGAGGAGGATTTTATAAAGATACATTTACTATAAGTTCTGATTACATATGAGTACGGTGAGAAAAAGAATTTTTAATGAGTATTATGTGAAAAATTAATGTGGAAGAATCAAAGACTAATAATAAAATAAATTTAGTTTTAATTTCTCCTTTTAATGCAAAAATAATTAAAGATTCTCTGATGAGTAGTTTAATGAAAAACTATTTAAGTAATTTAGCATCTGATAAATCAGCAATTGAAAATGTATTATTTCTAGATGAAAGCCTTAGATTACAGGTATTAAACTCACCCTTAGAAATACAAAAACTAGAAAGTAGCCTATTTAACAATAAATATGAATATCAAAAATTAGATACAAAAAATAAGATAAAAGAGTATTTTTTTATATCAAAATTTGTAAATAATCTTTCAAATAAGGGGTTTAATGTTAAGGATATTTATATAATATTAATTCTTCCATTTCTGTTTACTTTGGTAAGTTTTTCTAAGCATTTTATATGAATATCTCCTATGTGACTGATAATTTCTGTTTTCTTTTCTGTGTTATTTTTTAAGGTTTGAATATTGATTTCTACATTAGTTATGTTTTTCTTACTGATAGTAAATTTGATTTTATCTAAAATAGTTAATAATTATACTTTACTATATACTCCGAAAGTAAGTTTTGTAGTTACAATAAATATAATAATTTTTATAATTATCCTAAATGTTTTATTTAATTATGATATTTTGGATACAAATTTGAGTGATACTATTTATATTATACTTTTTATAATTATTTCAGAGAGACTTATAATGATAATTCTTTCTAAAGAATTTAAAGAATACAGAAGTAATTTATTAAATACTTTTATTGTCTCAATTGTAGCATTTTTTATACTTGATTTAGATCCAGTCAGAATATTTATATTAGCTTATCCAGAGATTATAATATTTTTGGTTCCTATAAATTTTATAATATGAAGATTTAAAGGATTGAGAGTGACAGAGTATTTTAGGTTTAGAGAAATTATAAGTAGTATGGAGGAAGAATAGAGTAAGTTATAGAAAAATATAAAATTAATAAAAAATAAAGAATAGGTAAGTCTATTATTCCTTTTCAATTCTACTTCTAATCTCATTTATTTTATTCAGTGCTGAGATAGGAGTTAAGTTATTTATATCTATAGATTTTATTTCATCTCTTATCATCTGCATATCTTTATTTTTTTCTTTATTCTCAGATTTTTCTTCTGGTAAATCTAGATTCAGTAGAGATAGTTGATTGGTACTTCTTTTATTATGCTCTATTTCTAATTCCATTAGCATTTTTTTAGCTTCTTTTATAACTTCATTTCATAGTCCTGCAATTCTTGCTACTTCTATTCAGTAGCTCTTTTTTATAGCTCAAGGAATTATTTTTCTCAGAAAAATTAGATTTTCTTCATTTTCTCATACTGCTACACTATAGTTTGATACTCATTTTAGAGAAGATGATTTATCGGTTAATTCATGATAATGTGTAGCAAATAATGTTTTTGCTTTTATTTTATCATGATTATGTTTTAGTATTGCCCAAGCTAAACTCATGCCGTCATAAGTACTTGTTCATCTTCATACCTCATCTATTATAACAAAGCTGTTTTCTGTAGAGTTATTCAATATATTTGCAACCTCCTGCATTTCAACCATAAAAGTTGATTGTCATAGATATAAATTATCCTGAGCTCATACTCTAGAAAATATTTTATCTACCATAGGTATTTTAGCTTGTTTTGCTGGTACAAAACTTCATATATGGGTTAGTAATACTATAAGAGCATTTTGTCTAAGAAATGTAGATTTTCATCACATATTTGGTCATGTAATTATATGAACAAAGTCTTTTTTACTTAATTCTAAATCATTTTCTATAAAATCTTCTCCATTTTGCTCAATTACAGGATGTCTTCATCAGTTTATATCTAAAATATTATTTTCTGATATTTCTGGTTTAGAGTAACTATTTTCATAAGCTACCTTTGCCATAGAAGTTTCAAAATCCATAAAAGCTGTTTTTTGACTTAACTCTTTTATTTCTGGAAATTTATCTAATATTTTTTCTCTTATTTCAAAAAATAGTTTATATTCTTTATCAAATAATAGTGATTCTCATTCTAATAACTTATGTTCAAATTCTTTTAATTTCACTGTTGAAAATCTAGAAGCATTCACAAGGGTTTGTCTGTGGATGAAATCATCTGGTACTTTTGAAATATTTATTTTTGATACTTCTATAAAATAACCTGATGCTCAGGTATATTTTATTTTTAGATTTGAGATGCTTGTTTGTTTTTGTAGTTCTATTTGATAGTTTAATAACCAATCTTTAGAATGATCTATTACTTTTCTATACTCATCAACTTCTTCGTCAAATCAATCTTCTATAATATGCCCTCATGTTATAAGATTATTTGGATCTTCTTTTATGGATTTATCTATTAATTCTATTATTTCTTGTATTTCTTGCATAGTTTTAATAAAATATTAAAAAAAAATTTGTTTAACTTGTAAAATTATATAAAATTTGAGCAAAATACAAGTGCTTTATAAAAAAATCTATGATAAAAATAACAACAAGAGATACACTTTTAGATATTGTAATTAAAATAAAAGAATCTAAAAAGGAAAATATTGTATTAGATTTTCCTTTTTGACATCCAATATTACATAACTACTTATCATTAAAAATATTAAAAAATAAGTATAGTGATAAATCTCTTACAATAGTTACAAATGATTTAACTTCAAGGAAAATATGAAAACCTCTTTGAATAGAATATTCTATAATAAAAGATAAGGATTTTTTTGAGAGAGCGGATTTTAAACAAAATTTACTGAAGCATAATTTTACTTTTTCAGAATATTTAAAATACATTACAAAGAAATATTTTAGAGAATTTCTTGATGTAATATTATTTAATAGAAATATAAACTCTATCAGTAGATATAGAAAAAAAAGCGATAGTAAATCTAATTTATGATTTTTTCTTTTCTCACTTTTTATAACTGTATTTCTGTTTTTGTTTATATTTTATTTTGCTGTTAATAAGGCAACAGTGGAAATTACTCCTGAAGTTGATATTAGAATAAAATCAAAAAACTTTATATTTCAAGAAAAATCAAATTGAGATGATATAATGTGAAGTAAATACATAGAATTAAGGCCTGAGTCAAAAATTATAAATATCAAAAAAAAGTTTTCAGCAACAGGAATAGACCCAAGTAGTACAAAAAAAGCAGAATGAAAAGTTATATTTTTTAATTCATATCCAGAGGAATTTAAATTAAAACCAAAAACAAGAATAGAAACTGCTAGTTGAATAGTTTATGAGAGTAAAACTTTGATAATCATACCTCCAAGTAAATTAAGTTCCTCTGGAAGTGTAATTCCATGAGAACAAACCATTGAAGTAATAGCTCAAACATATGATAATCAATGAAGATTTTTATGAGAAAGGTGAAATATATGAAAGTGAGTAAAATTGACTGTACCATGATTAGATGAAGAATATAGGGAAAAAGTTTTTGCTATTACTTCAACTGATATGGATTGATGAAGTAATGATTATCAGAAAATTATACTTGAATCAGATATAAAGAATAGTACAGATATTTTAAAAAATGAACTAGAAATAAAATGATTAAATGAATTAAGGAATAAAATTGCTGAAAATAATTTTATAAATAAAGCAACAAGTTTTGAAATTTTATGAGTTAATGATGTAATAAAATACGATAATTTTAGGATTTTAAATATAGAAGAAATTGTAGCTGGGAAAAGGGTGGATAGTTTTGAGTTGAATTGAACTATTAGAGTTAGTGCATATATATATGATAAAAGAAAGGTTTTAGATAAGCTAAAGAGTACTATAGATAATAGTATATTGATATGATCTGAGAATATGTTAAGGATAGATGAAAATTCTCTAAGGATTTCAGAGCAGATAGATAGGTCAACTAATCCTATGAAAATAAAAGCGACTGTGTCTATTAGTTATTTAGTATCTTATAATTTTGATAATAATCAAGATAGTTATATTGGTAAACTGAAAAATAGGATTGTTTGATTGAATAAAAATGAGGCTATAAAATTACTTTTAAATGATAAGAAGGTAAGTCATGTTAAAATTAATATAAGACCTTTTTTTGTAAAGAAGTTGCCAAATATTTTAGATAATATAATTTTTAGAGTAAAGGGAAATTAAAAAAGAGTTTTTTAAAATAATTTATCTTTGGATTTTTTTCATTTAAACAAAAGATTTTTTGAACTATACTAAGTCTTCTTAGAAAATTAGAATTTAAAATATATTATTTGTTTAATTCAAATGTAGAAAATAGTAATGAAGATATTAGGGTGTGGGGGTGTTTGTTTATCTTAAAGGGCTAAAGCTCTTTGTTTAGCAACTATATTTACTTTTTTTTGAAATTTTGAAGAATATATTTTATAAAAATTAGCTTTGAGTTTTAGAAATTTCATCTTTTAAGCCTTCTAATAACTCATTTCTTCTTTTAAAAATTTTTATAAAATCTTGTTCTGAGTAGATTTTATGATTATGTGAAAAAAGTTATTTACCTTATAAACTCAATCTCTAGCTTTTTCTCAAAATGTCATAAAGAAAGAATGGTTATCTTTGTGCCATTTCTGAAAATCTTCTTTGAAGTTGTTTACTAGTTTTGTAAAATTTTCTTTTTCTTCATCTGTTAGCTTTATTACTTCAATTTTTCTTCATCAACTTACTTGTAATATTATTCAAGTTCAAGGTTTTGCTTGTTTTAAAATATCTTCTAGTTCTCAAAGTTCTCATAATATTTTTAGTAAACTTTCTAGTTTTGATTTGTTTGTTTTATCTAGTTTTTTTAATAAATGTTCTATTATTGGTTTTGCTAATGGTAAAAGTGTTGTAAGATTAATCATTTTATTTTATGTTAAGAAATATTATTTTTTTAAAAGCTCAATTCATCTTTTGGCTATATTATAGGTAGCTAACTGATCTCAATTTTTAAATTCAATATCATTATATTTATATGAAATATTATTTATTTCATCAATAAAGAAATCACAGTTATCTTTTGCAGGAGCCTTATCATCATGTAAAACCTTTCAATTTCTTTTATTTCTAAAAATTTTATTTTCACATTTTGGACATATTACACTCGTTCACTCTGCTTCTATCCAAAAAATTATTCCATTTGATCAACATAAATCTTTAGAATTTAAAGTATTTGTTATATTCTTATCAAAATATATGTATTGTTTAACTTCTCCATTTTCAAATACTTTACTTAAACTGGTTGAAATAGAGTTAAAAATATAGTTTCAAACATAGCTTCAAAAAGACTTCATTATGTTTCTATCTTTACTTGATAGGTTTTCAAATTCTTGTCTGCTTATAATATGTGTAAAATCATATTCTTTATTGTTCCACAAGTTCTCAAATACTATAATTCAAGGATTTTCTTTTAACAAGTGTTTTATAACTCATACAAAGTTTGAACCAAAAGCATTTTTAAAGTTTATAGCCTTTGCCATTTCAAGTTGTTTGAATATTTCACCATAATATTCCATTATGTTAAAATTTTCTCACTCTTTGTTTTTTATAAAATCAAAGATAAATATTTTTAATCAAGAAAAATTATATTCTTTTTCATCAACAAAGATAGGAAAGAATTTTTTTAGATACTCACTATTATCTTTTTGAAATTTAAATTTTTCTTTTAATTCATTATCTACAGACCTTGAAATTTTATTTTCTATATTTTGAAAATTTTCTCTTTTCATCTCAATTTCTCAAATTTCATTTAGTACATCTCTTAGAACTATTTGATAACGAATAATTTGCTCATAAAATGTTTTAAAGAATTTATATTTTTCAGAATTTTTTGAGTCTTTTTTTATTATCTCTCAATTTTCAAGTTTCAAATCTGTTAAATCTACAATTTGTTCATTTAATGTTTTTTCTTCTTCTGTATCCTTATTAATAATATAATTAATTCATTTAGGCTTCAAATTTTGATCATAAATTCCTAGTGTAGCAAACTCATTTTCTCAAACATCTATTCAAAATATATTGAAATTACCATTTTTTTCATATTGTTGTATGACTTTTCTAAAGTATTTTTCTTTTTCTCTTTTTATGTGTTCAGGTGTTTTATTTATTTCTAAAGGATTGTATTCAAACAAGAAAGAAGCAGTAAGTTTGTTTCTATAAAGCCTTTGCTTTCTGTAATATTCTTTTCCATTTGTTTTTATAACTTTTCTTTTATCTTTTTCATCTTTATTTTCTTCTCTCAGTTTTGTACTTAGATAAAGCTTTATTTCAGGTAATATTCTTAAATTTTCATAATTATTTTCTTTTCAAATAGAGTCTAGGAATTCATAAAATATTTTTATATCATTTTGTCTTTTTAATTTTGGTTTTTCATTATTTTCTTCAAATCTTCTGTTTACTATATCTAACTCTAAAAAATATTCATTTTCTAAAAGGTTATCTTTGATTTTTGATATATCAACTTTTATTTGTTTGGCTTTGTAAGATACTTTCAATAAATCTTTTTCAAATTCTATGAGATTTTTATATTCTCAAGATTTTTTTAGTTGTTCAGTTTTTACATAGTCAAAAAGTTTTTTTCATTTCTCAGACTTTAAACAATCTAAAAGCAAATTTATATATTTTTCTAAATTTTCTCTGTATCAATTATTATTGATTCAATTCCTCTTTTCGGCATAAGATTTTTCCTTATAAATTTTATAAATAACTTTATCGTTATTTTCAAAATCTTTTTCAAAGGCATTTTTTATAAATACTAGTTTTGTTAATCATTTTAAAGTTAGTGATTGAAAAATAAAGGCTTTGTTATTAGAATTCTCATCTTTATATTTTTCTATTTCTTTTTTAGCTATTTCATAATTAAATCCTTTGTGGGTTTCTGTTATATTTTTCTTGTCTAATAAATATAAAAATACTCTGTTTTCTCATTTTATTAAATATCAAAATTTATTGTAAGATTTTAGTTCTTTATCAAAATTAGATTTGTTTAAATATTCATTTTTCTTTTGTGAAAAATCTTGAGCTACTTTTATTTTATTTCAACTAAATCAAATAAATTTTCAATACTTTCATTTTTTCAATCTTGTATTTATTTCTCATTTTACTATTTTTATATATTCAGAAAGCTTTTTGTAATCTCTTCATTTTTCTTTCAAGTCTATTTTTTCCCAAAGCAATTCATATTTTAAGGTATTTATTTGAGCAAAATTATATATTTCAACATTTAGAGTTCTTCAATTTATTTGTATATCTTTTCTAGATTCTAAAAGTTTTTTTAAGTCACCATTATAATTTTGTTTTAAAAGTTCTGATTTTATATCTTTATCAAAGTAAACATCATAATAATAGTTGATTTTTATAGGATTTTTTCTTAAAAAATCACATATATATTCATATGAAAAAGTTGATTTATGAAAATCTATTTCTTTTTTATTTAGCTTTACAATTGTATCGTTTATATCATTAAATACATCTTTACAATGTTGATACCAAACTTTATTTTTTGTTTTATCAAAAAATCATTTTTCATAAAGTATGTAGTTCATATAAGAATCTAAATACTCTAAAAACTCCATTTTTGTTTTTTTATTTTCATTATTTTTATTTTCTAAAACTTTAACTTCTTTTTCTAATGCTTCTAGTTCTCATTCATTAATTTTAAATTCTTTATTTATTTCTGGATTTGTATTTAAAATAGCAGGATTTAGAGCTACTTTAAATTTTTCTTCTCATTTTCCTGATTTTTTTGAGTAGTATTTTAAAATATTTTCTGAAAAAGTTTTTATATTTTTTGATTGTTTTTTAAAAGTTTCTACTGATTTTTTCTTTTTTTCATTGTTTCAGTGATAATTAAAATTTTCTATAAATAAATTTAGTTGTTCTAAATCGTATTTCAAATATCTGATAGTTTTTAGTATATTGCTTAGTCTTTCTAAATTTTCCTCTGGTGTTTCTGAATGTTTTCATAAGAAATAAACATTTTTGCTAAAGTTTCTAAATAGTTCTCTATATTTGTTAAGTATTTTACTGTTTACAATTTCTTCTGAAACTTTGTTTTGTGCTAACTTTTTTCTTTCCGTGTAATAAAATATTCATTCAAAGCTATATTTAAAAAATTTCTCATATTTGAGAATAGTGTTTAAGTGGTTTTCTATTATCCAAAATATTTCTTTTAGTTTATTTATTTGTTTTTTCTCAATGTTTCTATTTTGATTTGTTTCTGTTTTTTCTAGTTCTATTTCTAGTCAAAATATTTTCACTTTATTTTCTTTTAAATCAGTTAAATTATAATCTTCAACTATTCATAAATTAATATTTTTGTTTAGTTTGTATTTAAAACTCTCCATAATGCAAAAATTTTAGAAAATAAAAAAAATCTATAACAAAATTATTATAGATTTTTTTTATTTTTATCAAACTGTTTTTTATAATTTTCCCTAAAGTGAATAATTAACTTTGTCAACAGAGGGTTTTAACCCTTTGAAAAAAAGCTCTCAATATTTTTTTTAAAAATCCCCAGTAGAAATTTCTTGGGGGTTTTAAATAACTATTGTAGTTATTCATGTAATGAAATCTACAAAAGTAGAAATTTCTTGGGGGTTTTAAATAAAACAAAAAGTGAAACAACAATAATATCTACAAAAGTAGAAATTTCTTGGGGGTTTTAAATCCTCTAAGGAGACTGAGATAGAATTATCTACAAAAGTAGAAATTTCTTGGGGGTTTTAAATGAATACATGAATCATCTCAACAGAATATCTACAAAAGTAGAAATTTCTTGGGGGTTTTAAATGGGTCTTCCCGCCCCCAAACGGACCGATCTACAAAAGTAGAAATTTCTTGGGGGTTTTAAATTACTCTTCAGTGGTGGTTATATTATCATCTACAAAAGTAGAAATTTCTTGGGGGTTTTAAATTTTCAACCTTCTATGTGAACACCCATATCTACAAAAGTAGAAATTTCTTGGGGGTTTTAAATAATAGTTAAATATTTCAAAACTAAATCATCTACAAAAGTAGAAATTTCTTGGGGGTTTTAAATAACTTTCACTTCTTTTTCGGTATTGAAATCTACAAAAGTAGAAATTTCTTGGGGGTTTTAAATGTTGAGGACTTCTTCACATATTGAAATATCTACAAAAGTAGAAATTTCTTGGGGGTTTTAAATAGTAAGTAGACCTATAAGAGGAAACTTATCTACAAAAGTAGAAATTTCTTGGGGGTTTTAAATTATATCAACTATCCACACAATCTCTACATCTACAAAAGTAGAAATTTCTTGGGGGTTTTAAATACAAAATGTGAAATGTAAGATATACATCTACAAAAGTAGAAATTTCTTGGGGGTTTTAAATCCTTACATCTAAGGTTTGACTTTTTATCTACAAAAGTAGAAATTTCTTGGGGGTTTTAAATGTCAAGGTCGGTCAAACTGGCGAGGTTAATCTACAAAAGTAGAAATTTCTTGGGGGTTTTAAATAATCGTTGTAACCTTTCAATAATCGCATCTACAAAAGTAGAAATTTCTTGGGGGTTTTAAATTAGCGAATAGATTTTCTCCCCAAAGCATCTACAAAAGTAGAAATTTCTTGGGGGTTTTAAATTTGCTGATGATGATTGGCAGAATTGAAATCTACAAAAGTAGAAATTTCTTGGGGGTTTTAAATTTGTTCATCCAGCCATTCTTGGATATGATCTACAAAAGTAGAAATTTCTTGGGGGTTTTAAATAAAGTAAAGTAAAGTAAAGATTTCTTTATCTACAAAAGTAGAAATTTCTTGGGGGTTTTAAATTTTATTGTTCAAATTGATGATTTTTTATCTACAAAAGTAGAAATTTCTTGGGGGTTTTAAATAAGACAAGGTTTACAACTACTCTAGCATCTACAAAAGTAGAAATTTCTTGGGGGTTTTAAATTTTTGGCATGGTAGGTCTTACCTACCCATCTACAAAAGTAGAAATTTCTTGGGGGTTTTAAATATAAAGAAACTTTAGAAGTAGTAATTATCTACAAAAGTAGAAATTTCTTGGGGGTTTTAAATCTCATTTTCCATATACAATAATATTGAATCTACAAAAGTAGAAATTTCTTGGGGGTTTTAAATAAACACAAGAAGAAACAGAAGAAAAAAATCTACAAAAGTAGAAATTTCTTGGGGGTTTTAAATTCTAATGAAGAAAAAAACATCAAAAATCTACAAAAGTAGAAATTTCTTGGGGGTTTTAAATATTTTTCAAAAAATCAATCACATAATCATCTACAAAAGTAGAAATTTCTTGGGGGTTTTAAATTTGAAGAAGGAAAGAAGTTCAAATTGCATCTACAAAAGTAGAAATTTCTTGGGGGTTTTAAATAGCTTAACAGCCCTTTAGCGGGGGTTATCTACAAAAGTAGAAATTTCTTGGGGGTTTTAAATCAGGGGTAGGGTCTATATCCACCCCCGTATCTACAAAAGTAGAAATTTCTTGGGGGTTTTAAATCTCAAATTTATCATTTAAATTTATTAATCTACAAAAGTAGAAATTTCTTGGGGGTTTTAAATGGATAATGACTAGAATTAAGATATTTATCTACAAAAGTAGAAATTTCTTGGGGGTTTTAAATGATTTGATACTGGAAAGTGGATAGTTATATCTACAAAAGTAGAAATTTCTTGGGGGTTTTAAATAAAAAGAAAGCTGTAAAAAAAGTTGAAATCTACAAAAGTAGAAATTTCTTGGGGGTTTTAAATAGAAGTGAGTAAACAATCTTTTATGAATCTACAAAAGTAGAAATTTCTTGGGGGTTTTAAATTTTATTAAAAGCATTAAATTATTATAAATCTACAAAAGTAGAAATTTCTTGGGGGTTTTAAATATATAAAAACAAGATTTTTGCAGAATCTATCTACAAAAGTAGAAATTTCTTGGGGGTTTTAAATATTTTATAGCTACTGCTTGAAAAATATCTACAAAAGTAGAAATTTCTTGGGGGTTTTAAATCCGATGATATTTTTGTAGAAAAACTTATCTACAAAAGTAGAAATTTCTTGGGGGTTTTAAATATTATGAAACCAGATGCAAAAATAATATCTACAAAAGTAGAAATTTCTTGGGGGTTTTAAATATGATTTATTAATCCCCATAATAGAAATCTACAAAAGTAGAAATTTCTTGGGGGTTTTAAATGCATTTGATGCTAATTATGAAGCCCATCATCTACAAAAGTAGAAATTTCTTGGGGGTTTTAAATATGAAAACTAAAATATTAAAACAACTATCTACAAAAGTAGAAATTTCTTGGGGGTTTTAAATAGGCTTGAACTACAGCAATAAACGGAAATCTACAAAAGTAGAAATTTCTTGGGGGTTTTAAATATCGTTAGGAATAAAAAACTTATTTAAATCTACAAAAGTAGAAATTTCTTGGGGGTTTTAAATATTTTTTTCATAGTAAAAGTTAAATATCTACAAAAGTAGAAATTTCTTGGGGGTTTTAAATAATTTTTTATTTTTAGGAAATCATTCATCTACAAAAGTAGAAATTTCTTGGGGGTTTTAAATCAGTAGATAGTGAGGAAATAGAGTGATATCTACAAAAGTAGAAATTTCTTGGGGGTTTTAAATTTGAGTAATGGTATTGTATTAAGATCATCTACAAAAGTAGAAATTTCTTGGGGGTTTTAAATTACTCATATTAGAGAATATACATATCTATCTACAAAAGTAGAAATTTCTTGGGGGTTTTAAATTATATAAGGAAGTAACTGCACAACCTGAATCTACAAAAGTAGAAATTTCTTGGGGGTTTTAAATAATAGTGATGGTGCTAAAGCAGTAAAATCTACAAAAGTAGAAATTTCTTGGGGGTTTTAAATTCTAAGGTCTTCTAAGCTATTCCATTATCTACAAAAGTAGAAATTTCTTGGGGGTTTTAAATAATATAGGCACAAAAATAATCCACCCATCTACAAAAGTAGAAATTTCTTGGGGGTTTTAAATTTTATTATTTTTACTGCCATAGACAAATCTACAAAAGTAGAAATTTCTTGGGGGTTTTAAATTTGAAATTTAGAGTATTTTTTAAATTATCTACAAAAGTAGAAATTTCTTGGGGGTTTTAAATTTCTGCTATAAGAGCTATGAGCTCTAATCTACAAAAGTAGAAATTTCTTGGGGGTTTTAAATATTTATTTTCCTCGTTGAAGAGAAAAAATCTACAAAAGTAGAAATTTCTTGGGGGTTTTAAATAGCACTTTTGGCTAGAATAAAGCTAAAAGATACAAATAAATTATCTTTCAAATTTATGACTTTTAGCTTATCTAACACATCTTAATTTTATTAAGACCTAGGTTTACAATTTTTCATCAAAAATCATTTAAAACCCTCAAAAAACTATTTAGTTTTAAAACACACAATATAACTTCCACTTTTAATAAAAATTTTTATTAAAAGTTCTGTTTATTTTAATGAACTAAAAACATTGTATACAAAATCTAAAATTTGTAAAACAAAAATACAAATAAGAAAAAACTACATATTATAAAAATATGTAGTTTTTTCTTAAGAATCGCTTTAAAACTTCATAGCCCCCTTAAAGGAAGAGATTCAGGGATGGATTATAAAAACTTACAAGGAATAATTCAAGGATGGATTATAAAATTCCTCCTAATCCTCTTTCTTCTTCCTCCTAGCCACAAAAACTCCTCCTAACACAATTATTACAAAAAGAATCAATCCACCAAAAATTAAAAAGTTATTTCCACCATCCTCTCCATCACTAGAAAAAATATCAACAATCTTTTTTCAAATACCATCTTCATCTTTTTTCCCAGCTTCTTCAAAATTCTTTCCAAAAGAAGCAAAACTAAACTCAATCATATTATCTCAAAAATTCAAATCAAAAGAAGTATTTAATATTAACTTCTCTAAAAAATCGGAATTTATAACTTTATTAAATAAATCAACCTTTAAAAGTTTTTCAAATAAATCATCTTTGTTAAGTATACCAACTAACTTACCTCACTTTTCTCAAAAATACTCTTCTCATATTTCAGAAAGTAAATTATCAATCTCATCTCTTACATCTGGATCTAAACCTTTAAGGTGAGATTTATCTATTTTTATATAAAGCTCTCAATCACTTGAAAATATATTCAAAAATCACATATCATTTTCATACTTTACCAATTTCCTTCATGAAACCTTATCATACTCAGCATCTCTATAATATTTAGAAAGCTCAAGAGTCAAAGGATTTAAAATATTAATATCCCTATTTGTAATAGCCTCTACATACAAATCCTCCTGAGTACTTCAAGTTCCAGAAGCAAAATCTTTTATAATAGGATTTAATTTATCAGCATCCATAAATCAATAAAACATCTTTTCACCATCTAATCATTTATCTACAAATTTTTGCTTATCATCTCACCCCACAACAGAATAATCTATTATAGACTTCACAGATCATTTACTTATAGTCACATACACAAAATTATCAAAAATAGTATAGTAGAAAGTAATAGGGAAGAAAAAATCTTTAAAGGGTATAATATAAATAGTATTTCAATTATATTCTTCCGATATAGGTTTCATTAAAGCAGAACTTAATGAATCTTCAACTCTCCCATAACCACCTCCCATCTCATCAGCTATCTTTTTTCTCAAAATACTAATAAACTCTTTTGCCTTTATCTTACTAGTAAACTCCACAGCAATAAAAGCATCTAATTTATCAGCATCCCATCTATTTAAAATACTAGGATCTATTCATCAGAAAGAAAACATAAGTTCTCATCACAAATAATCAAAAATATTTCAATCGTCTAATAATTCATTATTAAAATCATCTATATCTCTTTTTATATAATTCAAATCTCTGTTATCAGAATTTTCATCAGTATTATCAAACATCTCTTTTATTTTCTTGAAATCAAGACCAACCATTCATCAAATAGTACCAATTCTTAATTTCTCATTTTTTAAAAGATCAAATTCTTTAATTCACTTCCCAAATAATACCTTTAATAAATCAAAATCATTATCATCTAATTCTGGCATAGGTGTCATAAAAAAATCTATAGAAAATCAATCATCCAAAGAGTTTATAAACACTCACATCGGGTCTAAATTAGCTCTCCATACTTCTTTATATTTTAATATACTTTGTTGGTAAGCCATAAGTTCCTCAGAACTAATTTTAGATAAATCATAATCTGTTTCTAAAAGTCATTTCACATCATCAATTGTTCATATCTTTTTATTTTTAAGTATAGAATTAGATAATATTTCATAGTTATCAATAACTTCTTGTTTATCAATCTGAGTAACAGAAAAGAAGTTATCTAAATCAGAAAGTTCCACATCTTTTCAGTTTAATTTTTTGTAAGCAAAAATATAATCTTGTAAATCTTTTAAATCAATATAGTTATATACTTTTCTTCTCATATTGATAAAATTATCAAAACTTATCATTTTTTCAAAAAATTTATCACCAGCAAAGAAAAATACATCTTTAAATTTATTTCATCTTTGTAACCATAAATATTTAAAATCTAAAGAGTTATAAATTGAGTTTTCTTCTGTAAGATTATCAAACTTTTCTAAAGATTTTTTAGAATTAGCTATATAAATATAATCTCCTTTAGTTACTGCAACTTTTGGTTTATCAGTGGGTACTAGTATGGCTTTATCTTCTTTATTTATAATAATAACTATGTCAGGGTTAGTTATGTCTAAATCTGAAATAACTACTAAAAATTCATGTTTCAAGTTTTTTTCTATAACACTAAAATCTTCTATATCAAACCGATCTTGAGTTAAGGTTTTTAGTCTTTTCATAACTCCTAGTCATGTAGTGGATTCAAGTAGGCTATTATTTTTATTTACTAAATCAAAAATAAATTTTGGATTTTTTACATGTAAGAATATTGAATCATTGGGTATTTTCTTATAGATTTCAGGTATATTTTTTACTTCTTGGTTTCAAATTAGTTTTTTATAGTCTTTATAATTTACCTGTTTACTTCAGTCTAATTTTTCTAAAGCTTCTTCATTTTTTTCTAAGGCTTCTTCGTAGGTGTATGTACTCTTTTTTCTTTTTAGTGTGTATGTACTTTCTCTTGTTCCCAAAAAACTAATCAATTGTTTTATAGATATTATAAATTCCCTTCTTTCATAATCAGGACGAGCATTTAATGACGGTTTATTGTATAATTTATATAATTCCTCATATTCAGACAAAAAAGAGTTAGTTTTTTCTAGAGAATTACCTTTTTCTGAGTCTTCTTTTAAAGTCACTAAATCTTTTTTTATTTTTTCTACAAGTTCTTTGTTCATTCTAATAAACTCTCATTCAAGTATTTTTTCCTGAGAATCTTCACTTTCACCATCTATTTTTGATAAAATATCTAATATTTTTTTATCAACTACTGAAGGATCTTTTGACTTATATCCTATCTCATATATGAAATCATCAATTATTTCTGAGACAAGAACCGATTTTCAATTATTATAAACACTTTCTTTTCATAATTCTTCAATTGTCGGATAATAACTATTTCTCCTCTTATAATTATCTATGATTCTTTTTAAAGAAGATAATAGAGAGTCAGAAACATTGTTATTATAATCAACTCAGAAGCTGGCATTCATAAGTCTATCTCATGCTGTACCATTTCTAAAAAGTAAATCTTTTATTTCATAAGAAATATGAGTTTTAGGAATAGATTTTAGAACATCTTTTATGGTGGCAGTTCAGTTTCTACTTAAGTATTTATCTCAAAAAAGATTTTTATAGAATTGTTCATTTCCAGAATAAGTCTCTATAATAATAGCTTTTATTTCCTTTTCTATTATCTCATTATACATCAAATTCCCTTGATATTTACTGCTATAATAATTTTGGTTTTTAACCAAATATTTATCAATAATATCTTTTAGTCTAGTAAATTTTTCTCATTCAGGAAAATCAGTATCAGTAGATTCATTTTGAACAACATTCTCTTGTCAAAAAATTATTGCTGCATTGGTAAAAGCGGGAAATATAAATGAGAAAATTAAAATAAATATAGAAACTATTTTTTTCATGCGAAATAAAAATTATAAAAATAAAATTATAAAAATGATTGTAACATAAAAACTATTAAAAGTAAAAGGTAAAAAGTAAAAAATAAAAAATACTTGACAAGGCTTTAATATGTATGATATAATAAATAGTGTTAAATATTATTTTCTAATAAATAGATTATGAAAAAAAGAACAAATATGTATATCTTTGCAGTAACTGCCTTTCTGTTAACTTTTAGTATAGTAAGAGTATCTGCATATTCAAGTCTGGAATTTTATAAATATGCTCCAGAAATAGCAGAACATTCACTATTTATACAACTAGCTTTAGGTAGATAAAAAATTTTGCAGAAAACAAATTTTGAAAATACAGTCTTGTTTATATAATGAAACAAGACTTTATTTTTTTATGTAAAAAAAATGCCTTTAATAAAATACACACACTATGTGCGAGTCAGAAAATGAAACTAGAACTTTTTCCGTAGAGACAAAAAATTCCAGTAGAGGCAAGGGTAAATCCGTAGAGACAAAAAATTTTTTATCTCTACATAAAATTACAAAAATATAACCCCTTTCTGTAGCCTCTTTCCCCTGAGAAGGGGAAAGAATTTAGAGAGAGGTAAAATTTAAAACTTAAAAAAAATAACTATGACAAATAAACAAAAAAAACAAAATAATGAATTCCCTAAAAAATATGACCCAAAAAGTTTTGAAGAAAGAATTTATAAAAATTGGGAAAAATCATGAAAATTTAAACCAGAAGAATCAGAAACATGAGAAAAATTTTATATACCAATGCCACCACCAAATGTAACCTGAAAATTACATCTATGACACTCTATATTCATAGCACTGCAAGACATAATGACAAGATATCATAGAATGAAATGAGACTCTACCCTATGGCTACCATGAGTAGACCATGCATGAATCTCAACACAAACAGTAGTTGAGAAAAAGTTAGCTCAAGAGTGAAAAACAAAATTTGACCTATGAAGAGAAAAATTTCTAGAAGAAACATGGAAATGGAAAAAAGAGTATGGTGATGTAATAACTCAACAAATAAGAAAAATGTGAGCCAGTTGTGATTGGAGTAAAGAAAGATTTACATTTGACGAAGAATCAAACAAAAAAGTAAATGCAGCCTTTGTAGACTTATACAATAAATGACTAATCTACAAATGAGAATACATGGTAAATTACTCTCCTGCCCTTCAAACAGTACTATCAGACCAAGAAGTAGTTTACAAAGAAGAACCATGATATTTATATTATGTAACTTATTTTGTATCAGGAAGTGATAATGAAATAGTAGTAGCCACAACAAGACCAGAAACCATACTATGAGATGTAGCAGTAGCAGTTCACCCAAAAGATAAAAGATATAAAAAACTACTAAAAGCAGGAAAAAAATTAATCTTACCAATTGTAAATAAAGAAATCCCAATCATAGCCGATGAAATGGTGGATATGGAATTTTGAACATGAGCAGTAAAAATAACACCAGCACATGATTCAAATGACTTTGAAGTAGCCAAAAGACATAACCTACCTATGGACATAATTGTACTATGAAAAGACTCAAGAATGACAAAAGTAGCTGGTATTTTTGAGGGACAAGACTATATGACAGCAAGAAAAAACATAGTAGAACTACTAAAATCAAAATGAAACCTACAAAAAGTTGAAGAACACACATCAAAAGTATGATACTGTGAAAGAAGCTGATGCAAAGTAGAAACAATCATCTCAAAACAATGGTTTGTAGATGTAAAACCACTAGTAAAAAAAGTTATAAAATGATACAGAGCCAAAGATTTTGAAATAATCCCAAAAAGATTTAATAAAATATTTGAAGACTGGGTATTCAACCTAAGAGACTGGTGTATATCAAGACAATTATGGTGGGGGCATCAGATTCCTGTTTATTATCATACTGAAACAGGAGAAATGCTTGTAACAGAAGAAGATATGAGTAATGATCCGAACTACACAAGAGATCCTGATGTATTAGATACTTGGTTCTCTTCTGCCCTTTGGCCTTTTTCTACACTGGATTATGATATGTGGTGAGGAAAGCAACCAGACTTATTTGAAAAATTCTATCCAGCTGAAATGCTTGAAACATGACATGATATAATATTTTTCTGGGTAATTAGAATGCTACTATTTGGTTATGAATTTACAGACCAAACACCATTTAAAAAGATATATCTTCACGGATTGATAAAAGATAAAAATGGAAAAAAGATGAGTAAAAGCTTATGAAATGGTATTGACCCTTTAGAGATGATAGAAAAATATTGAACAGATGCCCTTAGATTAGCTTTGACTATTTGAAATACACCCTGAAATGATTTGAAACTAGATGAAAAAAATATAGAAAATAATAAACTATTTATGAATAAACTCTGGAATGCATCCAGATTCGTAAATATGTCCCTTGAAAATTCTTCTACAGACGATAAGAAAACAATAACAAACAAAGAAATAAAAAACATAGAAGAAAAATTAATAAAAAACTATGACTCCCTAATGTTCCATGAAAAATGGATACTATCAAGACTTAACTACCTATGAGAACTAGTAACCAAATCCATGGAAGACTATACATTCTCAGAAGCAGGACAAGAGCTACAAGCATTTACAAAAAATGAATTCTGTGACTACTACATAGAAGAATTTAAAATAACAAAAGACAAATCAAAATTTTGAAATGAAGTAATAATATATGTTATAAATAATTTACTAAAATTCTGGCATCCATATATACCATTTATTACGGAAGAAATTTACGAAAAACTATGATTTGAAGGTAATCTAATATCATCTAGATGGTCAGAAATAAAATTACCAAGGGATAAAAAAATAGAAAAAGATAAAGAATTAATAATAAGCCTGATAAAAGAAGTAAGGAAACTAAGAGCAGAAAACAATGTAATGCCAAACAAAACAATAAAACTTAGTATTTATGCAAAAAATAAAAATGCAGAAGTAATAGAGCAAGTTTTAGATCTACTAAGCTGAATACTAAAATCAGAAGAAACAAAAATAGTGAGTAAAAAAATCACAGACTCAAATATAGCCTATAGTATAATAAAAGCCTGAATAGAAGTATATGTAGATACAGCAAATGCTATAGATGTAGAAAAAGAAACCACTAGAATAAAAGAACAAATCAAAGATGTAAAAGAATATATCAATATAATTGAAAAGAAGCTATTAAATGAACACTTTGTCCAAAAAGCTCCTAAAAATTTAGTAATAGCTGAAATGGAAAAAGTAAAACAAGCCAAAGATAAACTAGCAAAACTAGAAGATAAAATCACTAAATTTTGAGAATAAAAATATTTAAATAATTATTAAATAAAAACTTATGAAAATCTGAATCGTATGATTACCCAATGTAGGTAAATCAACTCTATTTAATGCTCTTACAAAAAACTATACAGCCGATGCCCAGAATTTTCCATTTTGTACAATAGAACCAAATGTCTGAATAGTAAATGTAAATGACGAAAGACTAGAAAAAATAAGAGCAGCAGTATCTTGACAAAAAATAATCCCAGCAAACTGTGAGTTTATAGACATAGCATGAATAGTACAATGAGCAAGTAAGTGAGAATGATTATGAAATAAATTTTTAGCAAACATAAGAGAAGTAGATGCAATACTTCAGGTAGTAAGACTATTTGAAGATAAAAATATAACACATGTAAGCGGTGAAGTTAATCCAAAAACTGATATTGAAATAATTAACTCAGAACTTATTTTAGCAGATATAGAAACAGTTGAGAAAAGAATAATAAAAGACTGAAAAAAAGCTAAATCAAGTAAAGAAGTAGCAAAAGCTATGGAAACATATAAAAAGATTCTAGAAAAACTAAACTCTTGAATACTAGTTAGTAGTATATGATTAGACGAAGAAGAACTAGAACAAATATATGACCTACACCTACTTACAAATAAAAAATTTGTCTATGCATGTAATGTATCAGAAGAAATGATGTGAACTCCTGAAGAAGAACTAAAAAAAATAATCTGAATAGAGGATAATGAAATAAAAGCTGTTGCTGTTTCTGCAAAATTAGAAGAAGATATGATTGAAATGAGTATAGAAGAAAGAAAAGAATTTTTAGAAGAAATGTGACTTAGTTGGGCAAGTTTAGATAATTTAATAAAAACATCCTACGATGCACTAGGACTCGAATACTACTTCACAGCCTGAGAAAAAGAAGTCAGAGCATGGACTATAAAAAAATGAGCAACAGCTCCTCAGGCAGCTTGAGTAATTCATACAGATTTTGAAAAATGATTTATAAAAGCAGATGTTGTAAGTTGGAATGACTTAGTTGAATCAGGAGGATGGAGTAAAGCAAGAGTAAATTGAAAAGTAAGATTAGAATGAAAAGATTATACAGTAAAAGACGGAGATGTAATTTTATTTAAGTTTAGCAGTTAAAATAGAAAAATATGAAAAAAATTTTTATTATATTGATTATATTAATTACTTATTATTTTATTAGTGGTTCTACATTAAATAATACTAGAACTAAAGCTGAAAATATTGTAAAGAATATAGAGTTATATAAAGAAGATAATTGAAATTACCCTAATAAATTGGAAGATTTAGCTCCTAAATATTATAAAAAGATTCCTATTCATTATTCCTCTATAGATTATAATTTTAGATATTTTTATAATAATGAAGAAGATTACTTTTTATTAGATTACACTTATTTTTATCCCTATGGGAGATATTCTTATAACAGTAAAAATAAAACTTGGAGTAATATTGATGACTAATGAACTTGTTTAGGATTTAACCCAATATCATTAAATTAGAGAAATAATCTTCTACTCTTTTTCCTGATAAAGTTATAGAATTCAGGAGAGAGGTATAAAAAAAATAGAAACAAAATTTTGTTTCTATTTTTTTTTTTTACTTTACAAAACTATAATCAAAAGCATTTTTATACATTTGATTTAATTCTATTTCAGTTATAATATTATTATTTAAAAGCAAATCTTCTTCTTTTATAATATTTATCTGATACATAACAGCTCAATCAGTATTTAAGGTTATTTTAACTTCATTTTTTAGAAAGGTCTTTATTATACTTGATAACTCTTCTATATTCTTAGTTTTTGAATTCTTTAAATTAGAAGTAGGGCATATTTCTAAAACTATATCGTTTTTAACAATACCATCAATAATTTTTTGATCTTGTGCGGCCATAATCCCATGTCATATTCTATGTGGCTTTATAACTTCTACAACATATCTTAATTCCTCTAATTGTCATTCTTCTCAAGTATGTATAGTTACTCAAAGTCACTCCTTTTTTGCTAAGTCAAAAAGCTCTTTATGTTCCTTCATATCAAAACTTTCATTTTGTGGTCAAGAAAGATCTATTCAAACTATACCTCTATTTTTATATTTTATAGCTTTTCCAACTATTATTTTATTTTTTCTAAAACTAAGTCTTCTATCCATACATAATATAATTCAAGCTTTTACTTTATCATACTGTAGCATAGCATAATCAAGACCATGAATAGCTGATACGATTATATAATCCAGATCTATTTCTCATTTTTTATTTCTAAACATTGGATTAAATCTAATCTCTTGTAGGGTTAAATTAGATTTTCTATAATTTGTTCATATTGTACTTTTTATAGCTTTTTCAACTGCTGCTGGAGATGACTGAATAAGTTCAGTCCAGTGAAAATATTTTTCATCCATTTCCTTTATATCAACATTTTTATCTGTTTCTCACATAGTTATCCATGCTTTAAAGGCATCAAAATCCCTTACTGGTAATCTTATTCCCTGTTCATGAGACAAGTCCCAAAGTAGTTCCACAGAAACTGAAGAACCAAGGTGTGCATGTAATTCTGCCCTTTCTAATTGTTTTGCTCTTTCTGTCATAGTGTTTTAGTGTTAATTGTAAAAATTTTTAATTTTTATTTCATAAATTTGCTAAATTCTTCAAGTAGAGATGTTTTGGTAAAACATCTTTTTTTAGTAAAAAATATAATCTCCCTTTTGCGGTGAAAAGGGAGTTTATATTTTTAAACCTCTATCTTGAATTCTTTCCCCTTCTCAGGGGAAAGAGGCTACAGTTTTTTCTTAACTTAATAGTATTAGTGTGAGCCCCTCTATTAAGTAGTTGTTTTTATCATTTTTCTATAGGTATTTTAGTATTTATAATTTATTTCCAAGATTATTATTCTCTATAAATTCAAACAATAGTTTCTTGTTCAAGCTTTATTTTATACACTTTTTACTTTTATTAGAGAATAAACGATTCCTAATAATTTCAAAAGCTTCGTTCATATCATAAAAAACACCATTTTTTTTCAGTTCTTTTAATATCTTTTATTTGTTCGTATGTAAGTCCTGCTTCTTTTAAAGCTTTTCTTGTTTTTTCATCCATAATTTAAAATTATTTTTAATTAATTTTATTATATAAAAAGATATATTATTGCAAATTTAAATTTTGGTTAATTTCTTATAATTCTAATCCCCTTTCATAAATCTCTAATCAGATTCTATTTTTTATATAATCTAAAAGGTCTTTATATTTAGAATTACTTAAGTTCATTTTATCAAGTTTTTTATACAAACTTAATAATTTTTCATCTCTTACTTTTGGAACTAGATTATCAACTTTATCTAATAAAACCAAATCATCTTTTGATAATTTTGATTTAAGATTCTTCATGCTTTGCGAAAATTGGCTTTTTGTTTTTAAAATGTTACTTGTATTACAATTTATTTTCATAAGAAACTCTTTTCAATCTTCTTTTTCTGCACTAAAAATAAAATTTTCTCAATCTGGTGAAAAATTAGAATATCAAATATCATCATATTTTTTACTTTCAATTCAATCTTTCACAATTAATTGTTTTCAATCTTTTTTCACTTTTAAAACTAAATCTGTCTCATTTGGTGAAGATATTGATTTTAAAATATTATCATAAATCCCAACTTGAACTCAATTTTTTACAATCATCCATTTTCAATCTTTTTTTGCAGTAAAAATAAACCCTTTTTTTCCTGACAAATATTTAATAATTCAAATTCCTTCATATTTTTCACTTTCTAACCCATCTTTTATCACCATCCATTTTCAATCTTCCCTAGCTTTAAAAACAAAACTTTTTCAATCTGATTGTAATTCTAAATCCCAAATTTCTTCATATTCTTGACTCTCAACTCAATCTTTTACTGCTATCCATTTTCAATTTCTTGATATTAAAAAAGCAAAATGTTTTTTATCTGATGAAAATTTAAAAGATTGTCAAGTTCATTCGTATTTATAAATTTCAACTCAATCTTTCACTATTACCTGTTTTCAATCCTCTTCTGCTATAAAAACAAAGCTTTCTCCATCTGGAAAAAAGTCAAAATCATTACGAATAAAATCATATTCATCACTTTCAACTCAATTTTTTACTATTATATATTTTCAATTTCTTTCTGCCTCAAAAACGAAATTATTTCCAACTGGTGAGAAAATAAAACCTCAGGCATTATCATATTGATTACTTTCAACTCAATCTTTTATTATTATCCGTTTTCAATTCTTCTTTACTTCAAAAGCAAAACTTTTTCCATCTGTTGAAAAATCATATTTTCAAATATCATCATATTCTTCACTTTCAATTCAATCTTTTACTATTATATGTTTTCAATTCTTCTTTACTTCAAAAGCAAAACTTTTTCCAACTGGTGAAAAAATAAAGTCTCATACATAATCATACTTATCACTTTCAATTCAGTCTTTTACTACTATCCATTTTCAATCTTTTATTGCTTTAAAAACAAAATTATCTCCATTCGGTAAAAAATCAAAATTCTGAATGCCATCATATTCACTAATCTCAACTCAGTCTTTTACTATTATTGATTTTCAATCTTTCCCTGCATAAAAAACAAAACTTTCTCAACTTGAAGAAAAAATATATTTTCAAATATGTTCATATTCTTCACTTTCAATTCAATCTTTCACTATAATTTGTTTTCAATCTTTTCTAGCTCTAAAAACAAATTTTCTACCATATGGTGAATATTCAAAATCTAATATATTATCATATTTACCACTTTCAATTCAGTCTTTTACTATAATATACTTTTCTCACTCACTTGCTTGGAAAACAAAACTCTTTCCATCTGGTGAATATTTAAAGTCCATGATAATATCATATTCTTCACTTTCTATTCAATCTTTCACTATAACTTGTTTTCAACTTTCTTTGGTTGCTTCAAAAACGAAACTTTTTCAATCTGCTGAAAAAACAAAACCTCAGATATAATCATACTCTCAACTCACTTTCTCATAAACACAACTCCCCTCCCCAAAAACAACAAAAAAGTTCCCAAACAAAATCACTAAAAATAAAAATAACGATACAATTTTTTTCATAATTACTTTTTAGAAAAATAAAAATTACAACTTTACTTCCCCTACTCCTCCAAAAGAGAGGGGTTAGGGGTGAGGGAAAAGCTACTCCCACTCAACTGTTCAAGGTGGTTTCCCTGTCAAGTCATAAAATACAGCTTCTATTTTATCGTTTTTCATAATCTCATCTACCAAATCTTTTAAATCCTCAAAATCTATCTCAGAAGGAGACAATGTCATGGCATTTGTAGAAGATATAGGTCTTAGTACTATAGCTTCTTTTTCTCAGTCAGAAGATAATGGAACTAAAACTACTGGAAATTGCCAAATTTTTCTTTGATATCATTTTTCTAAAAGAAATTTTTCAACAATTGAATCTATTTCTTGTAAAAGTTCTATTCTGTCTTTTGATAATTCTGTTTGTTTTAATTTTAGTTTAGAAGAATCTGTGTTTGTTAAATCTAATAAAACTCTATTTATTTCTGAAAAGTTATTTGTTAAGTCTGTTGATATTTTAAATAATTCTTTCCAATCTGATGTATCCTCTTTCTCCTGAGAAGGAGAAGAATTTATCCCCTTGTGGGTGTATCCTTTAGGGCAAGATAGAGGTTTTGTTATTAACAAAGGATGATTATATGTTCTATTATCTCCTTGAACTCATACTGATTTCACAGGAAGAATATTTCCATTTATTTCCGATGAAGATAAATAATTATTTGTCTCTACAGATAAAAATTTATTTATCTTCTTTTCCCTACTCTTGTAACTATCTTTAACTTTTCAGTCACTACATAAAAGTCTAAGAGCTAATCATGGTCATGGAAAAGGGTGTCTATGTACCATATTTTCATCTAATCAAAGCAATGTTCATACTTCCCTAACTTCATCTTTGTATAGTTTTTCTATAGGTTCTATTACTAGTCATTTTTCTATCATAGCTGTAATTTCTGGTACTCTGTTGTGATGTGTTTTTATTGTTTTTGAATTTTTCGTTCATCATGATTCTATAGTGTCTGGATAAATAGTTCATTGTGCTAAAAACCAATTTTTTACATCTATATCCATTTTTCAAATTACATTTTTTTGTATTTCTATAAATTTTTTTCAAATTATGGCTCTTTTCTCTTCTGGTTCTATTACTCATTTTAGAGAGTCTATAAAATCATCCCTTGCATCTACTATTTGCAAATTCTCTACTCCTGCTTTTTTTAGCATAGTTTCTACTAACTTGGCTTCATTTTTTCTCATAAAACCTGTATCTACAAATACTGGATATATTTGAGATGGTTTTATTGCTGTTTTTAATAAAAAATAAACAACGGTAGAATCTACTCATCACGAAATTAATAAAAGTACATTTTTATTTCATATTCTTTCTTTTATTTCTTTTAATTCTTGGTCTAAAAATTGTTTCATTGACCACTCTTTTTTTATTCATGTTATATTTGCAAAGTTTTCTAGTATGTCTATTCATTTTTCTGTGTGTGTTACTTCTGGATGGAATTGTAGTGTAAATATGTTTTTACTTTCATTACTTGTTGCCGCAGCAAAACAATCCTGGGTATTTCAAATGGTTTCAAATCATTCTCATAGTTTTATAACTTCGTCTCAGTGGCTCATCCAAACGGTTATTTCGTCTTTTTTAAATCATTTAAATAATTCAGATTTTAAATCTATTTTCATTTTTGCTTCTCCGTATTCTTGAGTTTTTCCTCTTTCTACTTCTCAAGCACAGAGCTTATGAGTTAGTTGATGACCGTAGCATATTGCTAAAATTGGAATATTTAAATCATATATTTTTGATGATATGGTCAATGATCATTCATCGTAAACTGAGTCTGGTCATCCTGATAGGATTATTCATTTTAATTCTCAGGAGTTTATTTCTTGTATTTTTTCTTCTAAGAGATTGCTGTTATTATTTGCTGGGATTATTTCTGTGTAGATTCATAGGTGTCTGAATTTTGAAGTTATCAGATGAGTATATTGGCTTCAAAAGTCTATAACTAGTAGTTTTTGCATAGTTGTAAAAGAATTTAAGTTAAATAAATATTTTGGAAAAGTAAAATTAGTTTATATAATAAAAAAGCTAAATCAAATAAAAAAAGAAAAAATAGCAACTAAAAGAATGTTTTCTTTATTTCTATTTTTTTATAATTTACTCATTTGTATATATCTTTTCATCATATGTAATCATTGGTAAACTTTAGTGAAAAGCCATTTTTCAATTTGAAAGTAGGTAATTACGATTCATCTTCAAGTAATTCTGCCTAACAGTCTTTAATATCATATAGAAGATAATCTTCTTCATTCTGGTGGATTTCTTAACATATCAGGATTTGTAGAATCAGGTGTTTGTCAGTTAAATAAGTATTGTAAAATTTTACAATTTGTTTTATTTATTACAATCATTATTCTTAATCCTCTTTCTATTTCTACAAGTTCTAAGTGAATTTACATCCATCATGAATTCAATAAGACTCAAATATTGATAATTTTTTTTATCATAACCTCCTTGTTTTTTTAGTATCTCAAGTTAAGCATATTAAACCTAATCAGTTGATTAATTTCCAATGGCTTTAAAATATTTTTTAAATCGCTTCAAAATTCCTCTTGCTGTAATTTGTTAATTTTTTTTACAGGTTTTTTAATTCATAAATTCTCAAAAAAATTAACTAAAACAATTATAAATTCTGGTCCTAAAAACCCAGCTTCTTTCAAAATTTCCTCAGCTGTAACATCATTATTATTATAATTCATATAATCCATAAATAAAAATTTTAAAAAATAATATTTAGATTTGATTCTCTAAACTTAGAAAACATAAGAATATGTACAAAGAAAAAAAAGTCAATTTATTTTTGACTTTTCAGTAGCATTGTTTTTAATATAAGAAATTGAGAGAGGAGGGATTTATTCTTTTTGTTATGAATACCTACATACCTTACATTTTTAGGTCTAATAGTTAGGACTTTCTTTAATCATAGTAACATCATGTACATGTGATTCCTTTAATCCTGCTGAACTTATTTCTACAAACTCTGCATGTTTCCAAAAAGTAGGAATATCCTTTGCTCATAAATATCACATAGAAGACCTTAGTCCTCATATGTACTGAAAAAGTATAGATTCAACCGTTCCCTGCAATTCTACCATTGCCTCTACTCATTCTGGTACTAGTTTTTCTTTTGCTGTTCATGTTTGGAAATATCTATCACTACTCCCCTTTGTCATAGCTCCTATACTTCACATTCCTCTGTAGTATTTATACTTTTTTCATTCTTTCTCAAATATTTTTCAAGGAGCTTCTTCTGATTTTGCTAATACACTTCACATCATCACAGAACTTGCTCAGACTGCTAATGCTTTTGAAGCATCTCAGCTATATTTTATTCATCAATCTGCTATAATTGGTACTCCATATTTACTAGCTGCTTCACTACATTCATCTATAGCCGAGATTTGAGGAACTCATACTCAAGTAACTATTCTGGTTGTACATATTGATCAAGGTCAAATTCAAACCTTTACAGCATTTGCTCAAGCTTCTATTAGATCTATAGTAGCTTCTTTTGTAGCTACATTTCATGCTATAATATCTACCTTAAAACTTTTTCTTATTTCTTTGATTGTATCTATTATTCATTTACTATGTCAATGTGCTGAGTCTAGTACTATTACATCTACTCAAGCATGAACTAGTGCTTTTACTCTATCCATTTGAAATACTCAAATAGCTCCTGCTACTATTAGTCTTCATTTATTGTCGACTGCTGCATTTTCGTCTTCTTTTCCTACTTTTGCTTTTTTAACTTCCTTAACTTGACTAGCTTGAGTTTCTATATCCATATTTTTGTGTATTACTCAGATTCATCATATTCTTGCTATTTCTATAGCCATTTTGCTTTCTGTTACTGTATCCATTGCGGCTGATATAAATGGAATATTTAGAGAGATATTTGTAGTTAGTTTTGTTTTTAGACTAACTTCTTTGGGTAATACTTCAGATTTGTGAGGTATTAATAATACATCTTCAAATGTTAATGCTTTTTTTCTAATTTTCATGTAAGGTGTTTTAAAATATAAAATACTTATAATAACAAAACAGATATTTATTTACTAATAAATATCTTTTAGTTTTATTTTCTTTCAGAAAAGTCTAGATTTACATTTATTGTATCAATATTTTTTAAAAAGCAAAAAAAAACTTCTAATTTTTTAAAAAAAGTAGAAGTTTTTTTTTGTAGCCCCTTTCCTTTAGTATTAAAGGAAAGGATTTTACGAAGTGTATCCTTTAGGGCAGGTATGAATTATTTTAAAAACTTACCCTATCATCTTATCTATACCTCTAGTATAAGAAAAAACTTCTTCTGGTTTAAAGAATCTAGCTATTTCTTCTTTTGCATTTTCCTCACTATCAGAAGCATGGATTAAGTTTCCATTTATAGTTAGAGATAAATCTCATCTTATAGTTCAAGGTGCTGCTTCTACTGGATTAGTAGCTCAACATATAGTTCTTATACTTTCTATAGAATCTCTTCATTCTAAAACCATTCCTACTATAGGAGAAGTAGTCATATATTCTTCAATTTCTGGGAAAAATGGTTTATCAGCTAAATGAGCATAGTGTTCTTTTAATAAGTCACCACTTAACTCAAGCATTTTCATCGCAACTATCTTTAATCATTTATCTTCAAATCTAGAGATAAGTTTTCCGATTAAACCTCTTTCTACAGAATCAGGTTTAAGTAAAATAAGTGTTTTTTGCATAAAACAAATTATTAAAATAATAAAATAATAAAGTGATTATATAAAAAAAATAAAAAAAGCAATTTTTATTTAAACTTAAAACCAGCTTTTTCTACAACATTTTTTCATATTTCTATATCTCAAAGTTCAAAAGGTAATTTTCAAGATGAAGTTTTTATTGTTTTCACAAAATCATCAATAATCTTTTTTGATTCGGGTTTATCAAAAATAAACCTAAAATCATTCTTGTAAAAATACTCATCATCTATTTTATCAAGAAATATCACACAAATCTGATATTTCTTTTTATTTTCATCTAGTTCATACTTACTTGATTCTGAATATCTATACTTGTATAGTCTAAACACATTGTACAATGAACTATACACATAATATGTATAGAAGAAAATAGTAAAAGTAGTATACTAAACTTAGAAAACTTTAGTTAACATAATACTTTTACTATGAATATAATATATCCAAACAAAGGGAAAACACAAGGTCATTTAAGAGAAATAATGACAAAAGATTATAAACAATGTTGAAATTCAGTACTAGTAGCTAGAAAATACGAAGTTACAGCCAATACAGTGCTAAAACGGAGCAAAACTGAAAATCTAGAAAATAAAAGCTCAGCCCAAAAAATGAAACTTTCAAACAATTTTGATTATAAAAACAAATTAATTTATTTCAAATCTATTAAACAGATTTTCTCACTTTTCTTTTATATTAAAAACCTCATTATTTATATTTCTAAGTTCTTCTAATTTTCAATCTTCTAACTTTTTTACATAGTCTTTTAGTCCAAGTTTTTCAAATATTTCTCACATCTTTTTTGGAAAAAATGCATACAAGTTTAATCAGACTTGTCTTAGTCATTCTGCTACTATGTACAGAACTTCTTGTGCTTTTTTTCCATCTGTTTTTATAAGTTTCCAAGGCTCATTTTCATCTACAAATTTATTCAAATTATCTAAATATCAAAAACAATTATCTAAAGACGATTTTAAATCATACTTGTTTATTTTATCTAAAAAACTTTCATTAAATCCTTTTATATTAGATATAGGATTTCATTCATAAAATCAAGTATCAGAACCAAAAGTATTACCAGAGATTTTAAATTCTTCTGGAGACTCTAATTTTCATCAGATTTTTAAACTCAGTACTACTACCCTATTTACCAAATTTCCAAAGTTGTTTGCCAATTTAGCATTATATATAAGTAAAGCTTGTTTATTATCAAAATCTCAATCATATCATATATTAAATCCTGATAGTAAATAGAGAGTCAAAACATCTTTTGAATATGTTTCTGAATACTCCACTGGATCTATTACATTTCATAAACTTTTAGACATTTTTTGTCAATCTACTGTAAAAAATCCTGTTGTTAAAATATTTTTAGGCAATTTATCTAAGTCTGACTCCTTAAAATGTAAAATTCCATTTTTTTCTTCTCATAAATCAAAATAAGAAGCAAGCATTGCTACCCAATATATTGCATGAAATCTAATAATATCTTTTCATACAACATGAAGGTCTGCTGGAAAAAACTCTTCTTCATCTATAAAGTTTTCATTATTTTTATCTCATCATCTTGATTTCTTACAGCTTGTATAGTAGTTATATAGGGCATCAAACCATACATATGTTACTTGTGATTTATTAAATGGTAACTTTATTCAAAATGTATTTTTTTCTCTTGATATAGAAAAGTCTTCTAATCATCTTTCTAGAAAGGCTATTACTTCATTGAATCTATCTTGTGGTATTACAAAGTTTGGGTTTGCTCTATAAAATCATTTTAGCCATGTTTCATATTTTTTTAGTTTGAAAAAGTAGTTTTTTTCTGTGATATATTCTGGTTCCTTTAGATGATCTGGACAGATTCTTTTACCTTCTTTTCATTCTATTAAATCATCTTCTTTTTTAAAAGCTTCGCATCATACACAGTACATTCATTTATAGACTCCTTCATAGATATCTCACTTATCAAAGGCTTTTTGTAGTACATCTCTTACTACTTCATGATGCCTTGGTTCTGTTGTTCTTATGAAGTCTGTATAGTTTATATTTAGTTTATCCCATACTTGTTTATGTTCACCTGCCATTTTATCTAAATAGTCCATTATTTCCATATTTTTTTCTTCTGCTACTATGATTGATTTTTGCGAGTTTTCGTCTACTCAAGTTGTAAACCTTGTTTGTTTTCAGCTTATTTTTTGATATCTAGCTATTGTATCGGCTATTATTGAACTATAGAAGTGTCAAATATGTGGTACTCAGTTTACATAATAAATTGGTGTGGTTATGTAAAATTTTTCTTTTTTTGTCATAAATATTTTTTAGTTGTATTTTTTATAATCAGACTTTCATTTTCTTTTAAAAATATTATCAAAAATTATAATATCATATTCTATTCTATTCTATTCTATTCTGATTATTATCCTATAAGGTATAATTTTTAACCTATAAAAAGATTCATTTAACTTTTTGAGATTGTATTTTTCAAAATTTTCTATTTGAAATCAATAATTTTCAAAATCATTTACGATAAATTCAATTTTCTTTGATATATTTTTATTTCATTTTAATATATTTTCCAAATTTTTTATGAAATCTTTCGAAAATTTTAATTCCATTATTTATATTTAGAAATTAAAGCATTAAAATCTTTTTTACCTAGATATTCAATATCTTTTTGTGTTTTTCTAGATTCAACATATATATAATCATGCATATACTCATATATTTCTACCAACAATTCCTTATCTAGTTGATTAATTTCAGAAAAATCAATTTCTTTATCAATAAAGGTTGTAGGTAAATTTTTAAATATTACTTGAGACATATTTTTATTATTATTTTTCTTAAAATTATATTCCATACTATACAAAAAACTTTTTTTTACAAAAAAAAGTTTTAAAAGGTTACTTTTAAAATTATTAAGTATTTTTTTGAAGTAGGGCTAATAATCTTTTGATAAAGAAGTATGTGTGCTTTTGTTTACCATACTTGTGAAAAATTCAGGAGAACCACATTTATGACAGTAGTTTGCTTCTCTTTTGCTTATACTTTTACATCTATTACAAAGTTTTTCCATCATAGTTTTATGCATCTCTACTACATCCATAAATACCAATATAGTTATAGAAGAAGTAACAGCTAACATAACTGGTCATAGAAATATAATTAATGTTCAAACTATTCTTCATATAATGGTTATTGGATACATATCTCCATATCAAACTGTGGTCATAGTAACTGTTCCCCACCATAGAGCTTGAGGAATAGATGAAAATTTGGGATTTACTATGTGTTCTGCATAATATACAAAAGTGGAGTCTATTACAAGGATTGTTATAAATAAGAATAATATTGATTTATATTCTTTTCTATAGTTCTTCATTGCTTTTATGAATCATATAGTTATCGGAGAATAAGAATTTAATTCTAATAACCTGAGAACTCTTATAATTCTAAGTACTTTAAGTATATCTAAAGAATGTGCTGAATTTAGTGCCATTCAAATAAAAAATGGTAAAAATGAAAGTAAATCTATTATATTTAAAGGTTTTAGTATAAATTTTAATTTTTCTTTCGATCTTAAAAAACGATAAATATATTCTGTTAAAAAAACTGTTGAAATAAAAAAGTCTAGAATAAATATTTTTCACCAGTAAGTTTCATAGTTATCTCATAATGTTTCAAAAAACACTAATCCTACAGATACTATAACTAAAAAACCTATAAACTTAGATATTATAATTCATAATTTACTGTTAGGATTTTCTAGAATATTTTCGTATATTTTCCATCCCTTATTTATAATGATTCTAGGGTTAGATTTTTTTAATAATTCAAGAAACATTTTTTTTTGTTTTTGTATTTAAATATTTATTATATTTTAACAGTTTTTTTTGTTTTTTACAAAATAAAATCAAATATTTTTAAATATTATTAACTTCTTGTTGATATTTAGATAACTTAGGTAAGTTTTCCCTATTAAAAATTCAGTTATTCATAACTTCTACACTTTCCCCTGTTTTCTTTCTAAAAGTAACGATAGTTCAGTCTCTCATATCCCTAATAGCATCCCAGTGAATATTCGCATCAAAATTTCCATTATCAACTTCGGGATAATTATAACACTTTCCTATTGCTATATGCATTCAAATAGCTTTTTCTGATATTAGTTTATGCTTCAGTCATGGTTTTACAAAAAAGTTTGTTCCAAAAGCTAGTTCTCATAAATAACTATTTCACTCTTTTTCTTTAAAATATTTCCACATTTTCTGCTCTAGTTTTATTTTTTCTGAGTCTGTGTAAATATCGTTTTTTAGTTTAAAATCAATAAGCTTTCAGTCTTTAAAACTTAGATAAACTCAATGTAATACATCAGAGGATTGTTTAAAAAAACAAGGATTAGTATAATAAATCCATCAATTTACTTTTGTTTTTTCAGGAGCTGAAAATACTTCGCTTCATGGATAATTGGAGTCTATTACTGAGTTTTTTGCTCACATTCAGACTATACCAAAAGTTATATCTGCATTTTTTCACTTTATTTCTACCTCATCATATTCTCTAAACAAATCTACAAGTTGCTCTTGAGCTTCTTTTATTTTTCACCAATCTAAACTACAAGCCTTTAAAAGTACTTCATAAAATTCTTTTAAACTCATATTTTCTAAATCAGCTTGTTCTTTTGATGGAAAGTAAGTTTTTAATCTTGGATTAGTTGCTATGAATGGTATTAATTTATCTTTATGATTTGCAAAGACTTTTTTAATGTTCTTTTTATTTTTTGGAGTATTTCAATAATTTTCTAATTCATCTCCAAAATTATATATTTCTATAAATTTATCTGCTCTTTTTATATTTTCAAAAAATTCGTCAAATATTTCTTGAAATATTTCTATGTTATTCGCAAAATTATTTATGTTATCTTTATTTATGACTACAACTTTTATTTTTATCTGTGAAAATTTAGAATTTTCATCTATGATTCTTTGATAAAGTATTTTTATAAAATCATATGTTATATTAAGAGGAATTTGTATTAGAAGTGTTTTACATCTCTCCTTAATCCTTTCCCCTGATAAGGAGAAAGGATTAAGGATTTGTTCCTCTTTCTCCTGAAGGGGGAAAGAATTCAAGATAGGGGTATAGTCATCTAAAAATTTATTATAAAGCCTATTTTTTAGATTTAATATTTCTATATTTTGTTCTCTTGAAGCTATTTTCTCTATTTCAAAAATAGTCTTTTCATTTATTTCTCATAAATATGTAAAAAAGTCTTGCTGAATATTCATAATTAATTTTTTAAAAATATAATTTTGGGGTATAATAATGAAAATACTTTTTTTTACAAAAATTTTATGTTCAAAACACCAAGCTATTTTATAAAAAAATACTGAAAAATATTTGATGAACTTATGTTCTCTAGATATGTAAATAATTTAAATATAACACTATTTGATGACTTTTTATGAATTAAAGAAGAGGAGTTAAAAAATATATGATTTTATAATTCTATAAAACTTATAGAAGAAAAAATAGTTATATTAGAACAAGAGTTTACTACTATATTTAAATTATATAAAGAAGTCATTGAAGATTCTAAAATTATTCAAGATTGATTAAAAAATAATTTAATAAACTTTAAGTTAGATAAAAAAGATTTAATAAAATATTTAAAAGAATTTAAAGCTACTAAAAGAATAAAAATTCTAAATCTTGTTATAGAATTAAAAACCTTAAAAGATATAAAAAATAAACTTAAACTAATTAAATTCTCATTTATATTTGAACTTGAGAAATATTTTTTAGTAAATCATAGTGATGAACAGTTAAGATTAAAAAATTTAATAGAATTACATAAGATAAATAAAAAATTAGCTTATTGAAAACTTTCTTCAAATCAGGAATATTTGATAGAAGCTTTGGCTTACCTGCAATTTTATATATCTAATTATTTTGATAGACTAAATACAGAAGAACAAAAATTAATAATGAACTTTTATAAAAATACTTGTAAAAAATATAAAGTAAACATTGCCTTTCTAAAGGAAAAGTCTAAGAATTTTGAAGGTATAAAACTTGAGAATTCTTATTTATCAAAAAAAGTCTCTATCAAACAGTTATCTGAGAATTTTGAAGATTTTATAAAATATTTGTGAGTAGGGTTTAAAGTTTTGGAAGATCCAGATTTTTCAAATTTTTCAGTTAGTTGGTCTACTGTTAATATTCCTACCTGAAAAAACTTCTCTCATTTAAAAATATGAAGTGATATGCTTAGATTAATGAAACATGAAATTTGAACCCATGTTTTTACTAGAAACAATACTTTAAAGATATTGTGAAAATATACTAGTATGCCTTATCAAAATGAAAGAGAAGAGGGGTTAGCAGTTTATAATGAATCTCTACTTTTTTGAGAAAGTAATGAAACCTCTTTACCAAGTCTAAATCTAATAAGGATTTTGATGTGAGAAGAATTATATGGAAAAGAATTTTTAGATATACTAAAAATTTTGGAAAAATTAGATAAAAAGGCAAAATGAGCAGAAAAAAGAGTTCTTAGATACAAAAGATTTTTCCCAATGGATTTACCTTGAGTTTTAACTAGGGATATTTCTTATAGTGTATGAAAGACTAAGATTAAGAACTTCTTAGAAAAAAATAGAAATCACAAAAGTGTTATTCCCTTTTTATCTCTCTATACTTTAAAAGTTTCTGTAAGTGATTTATGGTTGTCTACGATATATTTAAAATCTTATTTACAAAAACATAAAATAAGCTTAAAAGATAATAAAGATATATTAAGTTTTTTAAAAATTAAGTGATTCTTATTTGAATCTTTTTATGTTGATGCTTTGCTTTATATTGCTCAAAATAATTTAAAGAATTTATATGGTTATGAGGAAAAATTTATTTCTCATTTAAAAAAAATATATTTTTTTCTTCCTGAAGATTTTTTTAAGTTTGATATCCCATTGGAAGAGTTTAAATTTAAAAGTGATATTATGGAGATAGTGGGAGAGGTCCTTAACTAAAAAAATAATTTTTCTAAGATAACTTTTCAAGTGTTTACACTTGTTAATTCTCTATCTCCTCAAAGTCATGGTGTTGCATTTAGTTCTAAAATGATTCATCCTGTTTCTTCTAGTGATTTTGTTATATCAGTTGTTATAATATCAACTCCTGCTATTTCTAATCAAAAGATTTTAGCTGACAAACAAGCTATATCTTTTATACTTTCAGATGTTATAGATGTAACATCTATAGGAAATCATCATGTTCATATATTTGAGTTTCATCTTAATTGTATTTTTTCTCACTGCTTTGGAGTATATGATATATTTAATCATTTTTTTCAAATATAATCAATAAGTTCTTTGTCTATATTTATATAAGCTAGAGGAGATTTATATCATTCTCATCTTAGAATATTACTTTCATTTTCATCTTCAATCAAAGTTTCAATATCATCTTTTCAATTTCATTTTACAGAAGCTGGGACTCTATTTATAACTAAGATAACCTCTCATTTCACAACTAAAAATCTATATTCATCTCATTTAATTTGTCTTTGAATAATCATTTTATCATATTTTTTAAATGATTTATCTAGTTTAATTTTTAGTTCTTGAATATTAATAATATTCATCATTACTCAATTTCAATGACATTCTTCTATGGGTTTTATTATAACTGGGAAAGTTATATCTAAATTATCTATTTCATTGATATTTTCTTTTGAAATATACAAAGTATCGGCTACAGGTAGATTATTTCTTTCTAAAATTTTATAGGTAAGTTCTTTATCATTTTCAAGTTTAGCTCAAAGTGAGGAGTCTCATCAAAAATCATTAGATTTAAAAAGAATCTCTTTTTTATTTCATTTTATAAAAAAGAGATTCTTTTTTATAGATAATACTTCTACCTTAAATCACAATTTTTCGGCTTCTTCCTTTAATACAATTGAAGTTATCGACCAATAATTAACAGTACCCAAAATATTATAGTTAAAAATTAAATTTCTTAGCTTCTATATAAAATAATTGTAAGTACTGATTTATAAATTTATCATTTGGTATGATATTCTTATATCTTTAAAAATTAGATATATTTAAAATTTAGTGATTCAAAAAAAAACAAAAACTCATTATAAAACTTGCTATTCATAATTTAATAATACTGAAAAAAAAGATTTATACAATACCTTCTATAGTTTTTCTAAAAAAATAGTTTTTCTAAAATAAGTTTTCAAGTGTTTACACCTGTTAGTGCCTTATCTCATCATATTCATGGAGTTGCATTTATTTCAAGTATTATCCCCCCTGTTTCATTAAGAGGTTTAGTTATATCGCTCGTCATAATATCTACTCATGCTATTTTTAGTCACATAGCCTTTGTTGCTTTACATGCTATCATTTTTATATCTTCAGAAATTTTATCACTAACATCTATTGGAATTCATCAAGTTCAAACATTAGAAGTTCATCTCAACTGTACATTTTCTCACTTTTTAGGGATATGCTTTGTACTAAGTCATTTTTTTGAAATATAATCTGTAAGTTCTTTATCTATTTTTATATATGATAAAGGTTTATTATATTTTTCTCATCTTAAAGGATTATTTGTATTTTCGTTTTCAATTAAAGTCTCTAAATCATCTTTACCATTTCAAGTAACAAATGCGGGTATCCTTTTTTTAGCTAAAATTACTTCTCACTTAACGACTAAGATTCTAACTTCATCTCAATTAATTTGCTTTTGTATAATCATTTTATTATATTCTATAAAAGAATCTTTTAGTTTTTCTTCTAATTCTTTAATATTTGAAATATTTGTTATTACTCAATCTCAATGAGCTTCGTTAATTGGCTTTATTACTACAGGAAAATCAATTTTCATATCATTAATAGTACTTAATTCATTTTCTGTTAGATACCAGCTTTTAGCTATAGGAACATTAAGTCTTTCTAGCATTTTATAAGTAAGTTCTTTATCCTCAGTTATATTAACTCATAAAGATGTATTTCCTCAAAAATCTGTAGATTTAAATAATATATTTTTTCATTTTCACTTTATATAAAAAAGATTTTTATCTTCTGATACAATTTCAACTTCTAGTCATAACTTTTCTCATTCTTCACATAATATTTTAGAAGATATTCACCAATGTTTTAATAGTAATCCCATAAACTTAAATTTATACATTAAAAATTAATTTTACAATACTTTGAGCTACATTTCTAGATTCTCATTTACTTGGAAAATGATGCATTCTAAGTCATGGTGTTGAGTTTAACTCAATAATAGCTCCTCAAGTTTCTTTTAGTGTTTTAGAAATATCTGTAGTTAAAATATCAATTCATGCTATTTTTAATTGACAAGCTTTACAGAGTTTTAGACACTGTTTTTTTATATTATCATTAATTATATCTGTTACATCTATGGCGGAACCGCCTGTAGATAGATTACAATTACTTCTTACAAATATTTTCTTATCTTTTTCTAATATTGAATTTATTTTATATCACTGTTTTTTTAGTGTAATATTAGTATCTTCATCTATTTTTATTTTACTCATTGAACTATCATGACTTTTTCATTTTCATCTAAATGGATTTTTGTTTTCTATATTTATTAAATCTAAAATACTTTTTTCTCAATCTCATATGATATAAGGAGGAATTCTTTTCGCTCAAGCAACTACTTCATCTCATACAATTAATATTCTGTAATCGTTTCAAGATATTTGTTCTTGTAGTATTAATTTACTCGTTTTTAGGGTTTTAAAAGAAAGTTTTACTGATTTCATTATTTCTCTCTTTGTTTTAAGATTCATAATAACTCAGGTTCCATGAATTCAGTTTATTGGTTTTAAAACCAAAGGTGGAGTAAGTTTTTTATAATCAATATTTTCTAAATCATTTTCTGATATATATATACTTTCAGGTGTGTTAATTTTATATTTTTTTAACATGATGTATGTAAGGTCTTTTTCTTTTGCTATTTTATAAGCAAATGAATTATTTAGACCACAATCAATATTTTTAAAATATTTTTCTTCTTTTTCATTTTTTAATAAAAATAGATTTCTTTCTTTTAATAATATTTTACTTTTAAATCATATTTTTTCTGCCTCTTCTATAATTAGTCTAGATGATATAGAAAGAGTTTCTAATAAGCTTTTATTCATAATAAAAAATTCTGCGAATATGATGAAATTTTATTCATCAATTATGAGTTTTTATTATTAAATTTTTAAAAATATTTAATAATACTAAATTATAAAAACATTTCTTTAAAAAACAATTTTATATTTCAAAAAAAATATATATAATACCTCACCGTGAGAGGAGGTATCTACCTGATAGCAATATTGGGAGGAAAGTCTGGACACCACGAGAACAGAGTAGAAGATAACGACTTCGGTCTTACAATATATACAAAATGTAAGATACGGCCAGTGCCACAGAGACTATACTATCCAAACTTGTTTGGAGAAAGGTGAAAAGTCATTTGGTGTGAAGAGATTTGCTACAGATGATGCTTCTAGTCTTGTACTAGGAGTGTGGTAAACCCTACTTGGTGCAATGGGAATGGTGTTTTATAGAGATTATTGTTCTCTACTGTTTTTATAAAATATACTCAGCTTGAGCTTATGGGTGACTGTAAGCCTAGATAGATTGATACCGAGATACAGAATCCAGCTTATTACTCTCACACTTTTTTTTAAAAAACCTGACCTATGAATCTCCTCTCCTATAAGGAGAGGAGGGCTACAAATTTATTTTTTCTTTTACAAAAAAATATTAAAGCGAAAAAAAAGTAGCCTTTTTCCCCTGAAAAGGGGAAAAAATTCAAGATAGAGGTAAAACTATGTAATAAAAAATCAAAAAACTTACCAACTAACAAAAATACTATGAACTTAGTTTTTACCTGAATACAAGGCTGTGGAAAATGAACACAAGCTAGACTACTTATAGAAAAATACTGATTTGAAATAGTTGAAATGTGATGAGAACTTAGAAAAATAATAAAAAGCGAAAGTGATTTTTGAAAAACCTTAAAAGAAATTTTAGATAGATGAGAAATAGTATCACCTGAAATAATAGCAGAAATTATAAAAAAAATAGTAACAGAAAATAAATGAAAAAAAATGATTTTTGACTGATTTATAAGAAATATATGAAATAAAGAAGCCTTTGAAAATGTTTGTGATAATTATAAAGTAGTATTTTTTGAACTAAGCGAAGAAAAAGCAAAAAAAAGACTACTAGGTAGAATGTTTGATCCAGATACTCAGGAAACATTTATGTCCTGAACCACAACAAACCCTAAAACAGGTAACAAACTAATAAAAAGACATGATGATAACGAAAAATCTATTTTAACTAGAATCGGAGCTTTTGTCAGAGATACTTTACCTGTAGTAGAAATCCAAAAAAAACAGTGAAAAGTAATAGAAGTAAATGCTGACCAAAGTGTAGAAAAAGTCTTTAGTGAATTAGAAAAAAAATTAGAACTAGAAAAATAAAAACCTCTCTCTAAATTATCATGAACAATAAAAAATTAAAAACACTCCCCTCTTCACCTTGAATCTATCAATTCATAGACAAAAATAATAAAATCATATACATATGAAAATCCGTTAACCTAAAAGCTAGAGTAAACAGCTATTTTAATGGTAAAGCAAAGCTTAACTTTGCTAAAAAGAAAATGGTTGAGCAAGTAGCTGATATAAAAACCATTATCACAAATAATGAAACAGAAAGTTTGATTTTAGAAAACACTCTAATAAAAAAGCATCAACCAAAGTATAATATACTACTAAAAGATGATAAAAATCATCTATATATAAAAATAACCGATGAAAGCATCCCAAGAATATTAAAAAGCAGAAGAAAAACAAAATCTTGAACATATTTCTGACCATATGTAAGCACAAATAGTGTAAATAATATACTGAAATTTATCAGAAAAATATTTACCTATAGAAGTTGTAATATAGTTTTTGCTAATACTTCAGAACAAAAGATAGCAGTAACCCCTTTCTCCTGAGAAGGAGAAAAAAAAATTGCGGAGCTTATGCCTGTGATGAAAGATAGAGGTATCACAATAAAATCAACCAATGGTTTAAAAATTCCTTGTATAGATTATTATATAAAAAGATGTTCTTGACCATGTCTTTTAGAACAAGATAAAATAGACGAATATCTAAAAAGTATAGAAAAAATAAAAAACTTCCTAAAATGAAACATTGGACAAATAATTGAAAATCTTGAGAAAGATATGAAACAATTTGCTCAAAAACTTGAGTTTGAAAAAGCAAAAGAAGTGAAAAATATAATTGACTCTATAAAATCTATTTGAGAACATCAAATAGTTAGAGACTTAGTGGAATGACACTATGATGTGATAAACTATTTAGAAAGATACGAAAAAAAATATATAGGTCATATAAAAATAAGAAACTCCAAAATAGAATGACTATTCAATTATGAGATAAAAACAAAACTAGAAGAAAATATTGATGATATTTTAAAAACATTTATAGAAAGACTTTATGCAGAAAATATAGAGAAAAATAAAAAAGTAATATTCCTAATCAGCAAAGACATAAAAATAAAAAATGAAGAAATAAAAAATATAACTGAAATCCCAAAAATATGAGCAAAAACAGAACTTCTAAAACTATGCTATAAAAATGTATATGAATATGCTTATAAAAAACACATAAATAGTCTTAGTACAAAGTGATTTACCAAAAAGACTATGCAAAACCTGCTAGAAAAATTATGATATAAGCAAATAAATAAAACAATAACATTTGAATGTAATGATATATCCCATTTATCTTGAACTCATACAGTAGCCTCTAGGAGTGTTATAGAAAACTGAAAAACAGCAAATTCAAAATATAGAAAATTTAAGATAAAAACTCTTGAATCTTTAGAAATAGATGATTTCAAATCACTTAGAGAAATAATAGAAAGAAGACTAAAAGAAATAATAAAGCTATGAAACTTACCAGACTTAATAATAATAGACTGATGAAAATGACAACTAAGTTCTGTAAATAAAATCATCCAAAATTATCAAAAAGATTTTGAAATGCTAAAAGAGATTCAAGTTTGTTCTATAGCAAAAAAAGAAGAAGAAATATTTATAGTAGAAAATATAATCCATCCCTGAATTCCTTCCTTTCATACGAAAGGAAGGGGTAACGATAATCTAGAAAAAAATATTAATAATGAATTTAAAAAAATTATACTTGAAAAAGATTCTCTAGAACTAAAATTAATTCAAAAACTTAGAGATGAAGCCCATAGATTTGCAATAGAATTTAATAGAAGTAAAAGAATAAAATCTATGAAAAAAAATATACTAGAAGACTTACCTTGATTTGGTCCTGTTACAAGAAAAAAAGTACTAAAAGAATTTGGAAGTGTTAATAATTTATTAGAAGCCAAAAAAGAAGTTCTAGAAAAAATATTAACCAAGTCTCAAATAGAAACTTTGGAAAATCACTGTCTAATTTAGAAAAAAATAAAATTTTTATTTTACAAAAGAAATAAAGTATATAGTATTAACTATGTAATGTAGAAAACCTTTCTCTAAATTCTCTCCCCCTTTTCAGGGGAGAGAGGCTACATTTCTGTAAAACAGTTATTTTAGAAAATTAATTTTTTAAAATTATGAAAAAAGACATATTTAAAGAATACAAAAAAGCTAATATTATAAGAAATACTTGAATAGTAATATTTAGTTTAGTATTAGCACTATCTATAAACTTTTTTGTATTTGATTCAGAAATGTGAAGCAAGTTAAAAGCAGATGTTTTATGAGTATGAGAAAATATGGGTAAGTCTAATTTATACCTAGAAATGGAAGATGGAGTTGTAAAAGTTAAAAATGGAAAAAAGATGAAGGAGTTAAAAAATATTTCCTTTACTTTGGTATATAACCCAGAAAATGTAAAAATAGAAAACACTACCCCTTGAATATCAGAAGCTGCTCTTAAAAATGTTACTGGAGAAGATGGCTTAAATATGATTATGATAAGTTTAGCATCCCCAACTGATATAGAAAAGTTCTCAGAAATATTAACTATAAATTTATCTAAAAAGCAAAATAAAACAGAATTTATTAATTTAATAAATGCTAATTTTGAAGATGACTCCTGAGAATTATTTTTACTTTCAATGTCTTGAATAAATTTTTAATAGTATTTATGTTCGACACCCACTCTCATCCATACTTATCAAAAAAACAAAAAACTGGAGAAATTATTTCATCGTTTGTAAAAAACTGATGAAGTTATTTGGTTTCTATATGAATAGACATAGAAAGTAGTGAGGAATCTATAATTTTAGCAAATGATAATGATAAGGTATTTGCTTCTATATGAGTATGACCAAGTGATACTATAAAATATAATTGAAAAATAAAAGAAACTATAGATAAACTAGAAAAACTTTATCTAAAAAATAGAGAGAAAATAGTTTGAATATGAGAATGTGGACTTGATTATCATTGGGTACCATCACTTGTAAATGAATATTTAAATGCAGAAGATATTATAAAACTGCAAAAAAAGTTTTTTATAGCTCAAATAAATTTAGCCAAAAAATATAATTTACCAGTTATAATTCATAATAGAAAAGCAAAAAACGATACCCTAGAAATACTAAAACAAGAAAATTGTAAAAATTTTATATTTCATTGTTTTTCTGAAAATTTAGAATTTGCTGAGAAATGTTTAAAATACTCGCCAAATTGTAAAATAAGTTTTAGCTGAATAGTTACTTTTAAAAATGCAAAAGATATTCAGGAAACAGCAAAGAATATTCCTCTAAAAAATATTATCATAGAAACTGATTCTCCTTACCTATCACCTGTTCCCTACAGATGAAGACAAGAGAATAAACCAGAATTTGTAAAATATGTACTTGAAAAAATAATAGAACTAAGAAGTGAAGATGCTGATGTTATAGAAAAGCAAATTATGGAAAATAGTCTGGAGGCTTTTAGTATTTAATACCTCTCTCTAAATTCTCTCCCCTTACAGGGGAAAGAGGCTACAGTTTTTTTTAAAAAATTGTCTATTTAATCTAAATAATCCATACTATATTCCTTCCTTTAATACTAAAGGGAGTAGGTTAAATAAATTTAGTTCTTTAAAAATTTAGCTATAAAGAATCATTCTAAATCTTCATTGGGGATGATTCTTAGGCTTTGAGCTACATCATTTCTGTAAACGGTTTCTCAGAATCTTGTTATTCAGATTTTTGAATTTTCTATTTTTAGTTCTTTTGTTATATCTACTATTTTTAGTTCTTTGAAGTTACTTAGTATAAAATGTACTATTGCTTCATTTTCTTCTGGAGATAAAGTACAGGTACTATAAATAAGTTCTCCCCCACTTTTCATCATTGGGATTATGTTTTTTAGTATATTTTTTTGTAGGTTATAGTTTCTTCTTATAATTTCAGGATTCCAAAATCAGTAAGTTTTTTCGTTGTTTAAATTTATTCTTCATTCACTACTACAAGGAGCATCTAGTAGTATGTTGTCAAAATATTCTCAGTATTCTTTATTGTTTAATTTTCTAGCATCCAGTTTTAGAGATTTTACATTTTTTACTCATTGTCTTTTTGTGTTAAACTTTAGCTTATCCATTCTAATTTGATTATTATCAAGTGCTACTATTTTTCAGGTGTTTTCTAGTTTTGCTGAAATTTGTGTAGTTTTACTTCAAGGTGCTGCTGTTGCATCTAAAACTTTATTTCATTGTTTTATATCCATAAGTTCAACTGGTAATTGACTTGATATTGACTGAAGATAGATGAATCCCGTTTTAAATATCTCTAAATCCCATAGGTCTTTTTCTATACCGTTTATAAGTTTGTATCAGTTTTTCAGAAAAGGGATTTTTTCTACTTCTAGTCATTTTTCTTTTAAGATTTTTTTTATTTCTTTGTTGTTTGTTTTTAGTGTATTTACTCTAAATGTAGTCGGTTTATTAGTGGTAAAACCCTTTTCTATAGTCTTCAGTTCGTCTTTTGTATAAATCAGCTTTAGTTTAGCTAACATTTCGCTTGGTAATTTTTCTAGCATATATTTGTTTAAATTTTATAAAATTATCATTAATGATATTCAAAAACAATAATATAACAATATAAATTTGCATTTCTTTTTTGTTTAAGCATTATGATAAACAAAAACAATAATATAACAATATAAATTTGCATTTCTTTTTTGTTTAAGCATTATGATAAACAAAAATCTAACTTTTTAGTAAAAAAAAATAAATTATGAAAACAAAAGAAAGAACATTTTTTGAAATAGCTAAAAGGTTTTTAGAACCAGTAAGCTCCATATGTTGTTTGAACTTTTTATAGATATGTTAAATGATTTCATAAAAATTATTTAGAATTGTATATTTCTGTTATAATTTTATTGTTTTCATCATCTTGGTTCTATGATTGATATAATATATTGTTTTTATTATGACATTATCCAGAGACTTGGATATGAAATATTATTTTTTCTGTGTCTATATGTATATTTTTTATCTTGAATGTTTTGGAGTTTGGAATATAAAAAATGAAAGGGGGTTATTTTTTCTTTTTCATATAAACAGTGGGTAAAATATAGAACTTTAAAGAAAGATTTAAAGAGAATATATTTACATTTGTGAATTATGTGTTTTTTGGTAATATGTATTTTCTGATATTTTTTATATTATTTTAAGTATGCAACAAACTAAGGAAAGAACATTTTTTGAGATAGTAAAAAGATTTTTTGCCCCAACAGTGGTAAAATGAAATAAACTGGTTACTTTAAGATCATGTACAAAGTACTTTATATACTGAGCTATGCCCATTGTTCATATTTATTTTATAAAAAGTATAATAGCAAGTATAGAAAATGATAATAAAGAACTATTTATAGATCTTATAATATACTATATAATAGCAAATATCCTCTATGAAATCTTAGAATTTATTGTCAAAAAATGGTGATGGGTTGAGGATATAGGAATATTTAGAGAAGTTATACATAAAGAATACATCTCAAAATTTATCAAACTAGATAACAACGAAATAGAAAAACTATGAACATGAAAACTAACAGCATTAATAGATAAGTGAATGAATATCTGGTCATTATCTCTAAATACTTTCATATATAACTTTTTTCAAATAATAACAACATTTTTATTCGCTAGTTATATGATCTTTTCACTTAAAATGGTATATTGAGTCTTATTTTTTATTATTTATTTATTAATACATATAGTTTGAGTATTTATAAATAATTATACTTTAAAATATAGGAGGAAAAGAGAAGATTATCGGCATATATATGTTGGAAGGATTGTAAAAATCATAATGAATAAATTTGAGATTTTACAAACTTGAAAGGTATCTGATGAAATTATTAGTTTAGATAAAGCTAATAGAAATATGATGGTAATAAATAAAAAAATGGCTCCATATGTACATATATTTTTCAGAATACCATGATGATTTGTTACTCGGGTACAAGTTTTTGTTATATTTTATTTAGGACTAGAGATATTTGAATGAAACATTAGTATTTCAACTTTCGTATGAATTTTTGGTATACTTACAGTTCTAAGTTCATCAATAGTTAATTCAATGACATTTTTTAAAGATTTTACAAAAGATTTTACTTCTATAGAGAAGATGTGGGATTTTTTTGATTCAACTAATTATATGTCAAGCTATGAAACATGAAACAATTTAAAATATAAATCTGGTAAAATAGAACTAAAAGATATAACTTTTTGATATAGTGAGAATAATAAAGTTTTTAATAATTTTAGTTTAAAGATAGCAGGGGAAAAAATCACAGCAATGGTCTGAGCAAGTTGAGGTTGAAAGAGTACTTTGGCTAAGCTTATAAGTGGTTATATTAAAGCTGATAGTTGAGAGATAACTATAGATTGACAGAAATTAAGTGAACTATCTTTGAAGGGGTATTATAAAGAAATATGATATTTAACTCAAGAGCCTTCTGTATTTGATGGAACGGTTTTGGAAAATCTAACTTATACGACTTGAAGTGATGTGAGTGAAAGGAAAATAGAGAAGGTTATAAAATTAGCAAAGTGTGAATTTATAAGAGATTTGCCTTACTGAATAAATACAGAAATTTGAGAAAGATGAGTTAGGTTGTCTTGATGACAGAAGCAAAGACTTGCTATTGCAAAGATATTTTTAAAAGATCCGAAAATAATTATTTTGGATGAACCGACTTCTGCTTTGGATAGTTTTTCAGAGGAGTTAATAACAAAGGCTATGCATAATCTGTTTAAAGATAGAACAGTTATAATAATAGCTCATAGATTGCAGACAGTTAAGCATGCGGATAAGATATTTGTGATAGAATGATGAAAGGTGGTTGAGGAGTGAAATCATAAGGAGTTAGTGAAGAAAAAAGGGATTTATAAGAGGATGTTGGATTTGCAGAGTGGGTTTTAGGAATGGACCACCCCCTAGCCCCCTCCTTGCTAAGGAGGGGGAATAAGCTATAAAGATTTTTTCTCAAATAAAATTGACTTTCTAAAATAGTTATATATATTTGAGTTCCAATATATATTCTCTTATCAATGAAAATATCATATTATACCTGCCAATTATAGTTGATTATTGAGCAAGTATTTTGTCAACAAGATAAAGGTTTTTACCTTTATTTCATTCTTATATTAAAAATCTTTTGAGTATCAATTATAAAGGGATATGATGTACTATAGGTTGTAGTGTATTATAGATTTTTTTATTTTATTAATTTATAATATTTTTTATGCTTATTTTTTTATGTAAGTGTTTTCTTGTTGTTTTATTTCTTGTAACTTTATGATTATGACTTGATTTAAATTTGAAGGAGCATTAAGGGATTTAGTAGAATACTATCCTGAAGAAGATCAAAAGAAACCTTCTTTGTTTCATAGTATTAGGGTTTGAACTTATTTGTATAATAATTGATATTCTGAAGATTTGCAGATAGCTGGATTATTACATGATGCAATAGAGGATACGCCTATGCCAAAGAAGCTTATAGAGGAGAAGTATTGAGAAAATATTTTAAAAATAGTTATAGCAAATTCAAAGGAGGAAGGAATGGAGAATGAAGATGTTATAAAGAAGTGTGTTTCTTGTTGAGAAGATGCTTTAATTGTGAAAATGGCTGATGTATATGATAATTTTGTTTTTTATATAAAGGAATGAAAATTAAGTCAGATTGCTAGGAATCAACGTTTATCTAAACTTATATTGAGGCATAAGCCTAATGATTGGGAAGATAAAATATTTGAGAGAGCTGATGAAATCTTGTCATATGATTTAGAGCAATAATTAATTAAAATTTTATTTATGAAAAAAAAAGAAAAGACATTTTTAGAAACAGTTAAAATTTTTTTTGAACCTGCTTTTTATTACAAAAAGATATCATTGATAGCTCTTGTTCCAATAATTGGAGAGAGTACTATTATTATAGTTTCAGTTAATATTATAAAGGATATAACTAATAACTTAGAATTAGGTTTTACTAGCGAAATAAAATATCTGATTTGATTATTTATTATATTGATGATTTTACATTATTGTATAACAATCTTTTTTAGACATTCTACACATTGAATTATGTGGCCTCAATTTAAGAAGTATTTGTACAAAGAATATATATATGCATTTATATATCTAGATAATACAGAAGCAGAAAAACATTGAACTTGAAAACTTGTTGCTATGATAGATAAATGAACTCATGATTGGGTTTCATTGTTGTCAAAGTCATTTATTAAAATTCTCCCTAATATTTTAACTGTAATTTTCTCAATAGTTTTTGTGTGAATGATAAATATTTATTATTCTATGATTGTAGCAGTTGTCTTTATTCTTGCTCTTACTTTCACTTGTTTTATACAAAGACAGACAAAGGGATATAGATCTATAAGGAGGGATAATAATATAGGAATTACGAAAAAGTTTGTAAAGATACTTATGAGTAAATTTGAAATACTTCAAAATAATAAGGAGCGAGAAGAGATAGGAAAAGTAGCAGATGATTTGAATGTAAATATTAAGCTAAATCGTAAGATTAATAATCTACAAGTTTTTATTCAGTTAATGATTTTATTACTAGTAGATTTTAGTAAATTATTTGTAATATTACTTTTCTCTTTTGGTCTATATACTGAAAAAATAGATTTTTGAGAATTTTTAGCTCTTATGTCTATTGCCTATATTTTAGAACAAATATTAAAGAGTTCATTGAACTTATATGTAGAGTTCAATAAAACTTTTATAAATGTAGAAAAGATTTGGAATTTTTTTGATGAGAAACCTTCTATGGATTTACAGAAGAATGGCAAGAATTTTAAATATTCTTGCTGAAAAATAGAACTAAAAGATATAACTTTTTGATACAATGAAAATAATAATGTTTTTGAAAATTTTAATCTAAAAATCCCCTGAGAAAAAATTACAGCAATGGTCTGAGCAAGTGGATGATGAAAATCTACTTTAGTAAAATTAATAGCTTGATATATAAAAACCGATTCAGGAGAAGTAATAATTGATTGACAGAAATTAAACGAAGTATCGCTAAAAAGCTATTACAAAGAGATTTGATATCTAACTCAAGAGCCTTCAGTATTTGACTGAACAGTTTTAGAAAATCTAACATATGCCACCTGAAAAGATATTAGTGATGAAAAAATAGAAGAAATAATAAAACTCGCAAAATGTGAATTTATAAAGAAACTTCCTGATGGTATAAATACTCAGATTTGAGAAAGATGAGTTAGGTTGTCTTGATGACAGAAGCAAAGACTTGCTATTGCTAAAATATTCCTAAAAGATCCTAAGATAATTATTTTGGATGAGCCTACTTCTGCTCTGGATAGTTTTTCAGAGGAGTTAATTACAAAGGCTATGCACAATTTATTTAAGGATAGAACTGTTATAATTATAGCTCATAGGTTGCAGACTGTTAAGCATGCGGATAAGATATTTGTTATAGAGTGAGGGAAGGTTGTTGAGGAATGAAATCATAAGGAGTTAGTGAAGAAAAAAGGAATTTATAAGAGGATGTTGGATTTACAGAGTGGTTTTTAGAATATATATTATTTAGTTAGAATTAGATTATTATGAAGAAAATATATGATAAAAAAATATTAGACGAAATATTTTCTAATTATAATTTATCACTAGTGTCTCGTTAACCTAATATCAAGTAAGATAGAAACAGTATAACAAAGAGAAGGAAGAAGGCAAAAGTTTTTTAGGGGACTTCAGCAAGAAGTGGTAAAATGAAGGATATATTCCTTTATTTATGCCAATGTACAAAAATAAATATGTATTTACACAACTTATGGACTTTATTTCTAGCTATCAATTTAATAAATGTGTAGAAAAATATAATTGAAATAAAAAAGTTAGAAAATTAAGTTGCTGGGAGCAATTTTTAGCAATGTCATTTTGACAAATCACATATAGAGAAAGCTTAAGAGATGTAGTAATTTGTTTAAAATCTCAAAAAGAGAAATTATACCATTTATGATTTTCTGAGAAAATGTTTTTATCCACTTTAGCAAAAGCAAACGAACCGTGTTCTCAAAATTTACATTTAACATTTTAGACATAAAATAATTTCTAATACTTTTCAATTGCCATCCATATATTTCAGCTAGGTCATCCAAGCCACCTATGAAAAGGATATTTAGGATTTCCATTTTCCTCAAATTCTGAAGCTACATTAAACTTTCTATGAGTCGCTCATATCCCCAAAGAAACAGTCTCAACTAATCACTCATCTGTTCAATCCAAAGATTTTTGCATATTTCAAATTCAGGCAATATTTGTATGAATTTCTATAAAATTATGTTCATTATGCCAAAGACAATCTGTATTTGCTCAACAAAACCGTAAATTAAACTTATAACTTTCTCAAGCAAATTCATAATCAATCTGATTTCATCTATATAAATCTACTTTTTCAAATCCTTCTACATCATACAACTCTCTAAGTTGTTTCCAATTTTTTCTACAAAAATCTCAAAATTCACTATCTAAATCAACTTTATCTAAAATAATATCTATATTTTCTATTTCAAAAACTGTTAGTAAAGTGTCTTCATCTGCTTTTATATTTCAATTATGATAAACAGAAGATTCAAAAGTTTTTAGAGTTCACTTCATTCTCTCATTAACTTTTCAAGAGACAACAGTTACTATTTCATTTTTTCAAGATATATTATAAACTTCTCCCTGCTTTAATTCTATAGTTTTAAATTTTATTCTATTATCTATACTTAGTTCATTCATATTATTATTTTTAATAAATTAAAACTCCTTCAAAACAGTATTCATACTATTAATCCAACTATTCAATAACTTTTTATCAAAATTCATCTTAATAGAAAACATTATTTTCCAAATCCATGTCCTAAGTTCATACAAATTCATTCTAGTCTCATAATTATCTGGCAACTTTTTAATTGACTTATATCATTGAACTAATAGGTTTTTTCTAGGGTAGTGGGTTTCCCAAGTTGGGCAACTTCACAAATCAAGCATAGAATCTCAAAGAACCATAGCTTCCCAATCAAATATAGCTCAAAGTCACTTTTTATCAACATCATAGGTCAAATTATGATCTGCTAAATCATGATGAATTAAACAAGACTCACAATCATTTATTAAATCTTTATGATACTTATAAATACCTAAGATTCTATCAAATATATTTTTATCTATAACATTATTTACTAATAAAAAACTAAGATGCTCTTCAAGATTTGTTGTTATATAATCATAAAAGTTTGAATCAATTCACTCTATATCTCAACTAATAATTTTATCCTCATCAAATAATCAAAATCAGTTAAATTTTATATCTGAATATTTTGCTACACTTTGTCACAATTCATAAGACAATTTATCATAATCCTCTTTTTTACCTAAAAATTTAGAATAATTATCAATATATTTTTCAGGGTCAACTCATAAAAGTTCCTCTTCTATTTGATAATCAAAAGGAAAATATTTTCTAGATATATCAACAAACAAAATCTTATTTGTTGAAACTCATATTTCAAGAACCTTATCTGTTATTAATTTCTCAGATAACATAACTATCTCAGGCTTTATAAAGCCTCACTTATCTCAAGAATTAGACCTAAAAACTAGTCTATCCTTTTTTCATACTATCTTAGCATAATATATCAAATGAGCAGTTCACCAACTACTAGACTTCTCAAGCGACTCAACCTCATATCAGTTTTTCAAGAACACATTTTTTATTTCATCCTCACTAACAAAATCATAACGATTTTTAAAAGCCTCTATCTGACTATCGGGTCTATCTGCTACTTTATAATATTTTTTTTGCATAAAAATTATTTTTTAAAATCTAAATTAAACTTTTCTAAGAATTTATGTATGACTCACTTATCTTTTAAAATAACTCCTAAACTTCTACTTTTATTAAAAAAATCAGATTCATTTCAAATATAAAGATATTTTCCATCAATCAAAATATAAACAAAATCAAAATTACCATACCGATTATCTTTTATCCTTAATCATTTACCTTTTAATTTCTCAATTATATCATTATTTACTTTATTTTGATTAGTAATAATGTTTATATCTAATCATTGTCCAGATTTTCTATACAATAATGGTAATAAAAAATCATCATTAATATCATTGGTATATATATAAATTTCTTTTTGAGCAGAATCAATAAAGTTTTCTAACTTTTTTGATAAATACTCTGGTCATAAAAGAAGATTATCATGATAGAACGGTAAAACTTCTCAAATAAAATCACTTGAAAATACATCAAGCATAGTTTTTAAGAATAATTCATCTTTTATAACAACAGAAAAAAGCAAGTCTCCAGAATCTAAAATAATAACATCATTATCAATAATAATGAAGTTTAACCTAACTGAATCAAGATAAGATATATTTAGTCAAGGATCTTTAAATTCAGCATTAAAAGTTGTATTGGGTATTCCAAGATGTTCTTTCTCTATAATAATCTTCAAATCAATTCATCCACTATTAGCTTTCTTAATTGCTCATATCAAATTTTCATCATTTAACCAAGAAAGTTCTACATAAACTCTCTCTTTAGCATTTTCTATTTTAGAAATAAGTTCACTTAAAAATCATCATCTGAATTATAAAAAGAAACATTATCAAACTCTTTTAACTTTGCTAAAGAAAATTCTTCTATACTTGGTTTCAATAATTCTCTGTATTTTTGTTGTTTACTAATTATTTGTTCTTCCTTTATTTTGTCATCTTTATAAGATAAATACCCCTCCCAAAAAATATTTCAATAATTATAAAGAAACATCACTAAAGGATACAAAGAAAGCTATAGAAAATCATAAAATTATTCCCCATATAGACTTATAAATAATTCATTTTTTCTTTTTAAATCATTTATACAAAAATATACAAGAAATAACAAATACAACAACTAGAAATAACACTAGAATTACCTGTCATATTGCTAATCAAAATAATAAAGTTCACCAAAAATCTTTCATAAAAATTATTTATTAAATAATAAAATCCTATTTAATATAAAAAAAACTAATAGTACTAATCTTAATCCTAGTTTTTTTACATTTTCTACCCAAAAATAAACTCCTTATAACATTTATAAACTTTCTCTAAATCATCCACTACAACATATTCTCACTTAGAATGAAGTCAAAAATCATCGGCTTTGTGAAAAATAACAACAGATCATTTTTCAGCAAAGTATCTTCCATCAGAAGCTCCATGTTCATGAGTTAAGCCAACTTTATTTCAAATCTTTTTTTTACATATCTCTAAATATTTTTGTATATGCTCATTATCTTTAGGGCTATACAGAAGAGATCCTATAAAGAAGCTTAACATTTTTCAGTTATACTTTTCAAGTAAATCATTAACCACACTTTTTAACTTTTCTGGTGTTATTTCTTCTGTAAATCTAATATTTAAATGTCCTTTAATTAAACCACAAACCATATTAGTAGCTTCTCAACCTGAGATTTTAGATATAACCACAGAGTTTCACCATCTACCATTTTTTCATCCATATATTATTTCTTTTTTTTCTAATGCTTTTTTTACTTCTCTATAAAACTCATAAGTTTTTTCTATAGCATCGTCTCAATTCCAAGGTTCTGCACTGTGAGAGGCTTTACCATTTATTTCAAAATCTATATCACAGAGTCATTTTTCTTTATACACAATGCTATTTATTCAACCAGCATCTGGTATCAAAACTACATCTCAAATATAACCAAGTTCTGTAATCTCTTTTGCTCAATTTTCTCATCAAACTTCTTCATCGGTATTTAAAATAAGCATTATTTTTTTATCTGTAAATTCTGAATTTATGATTTCTATCATAAGTTTTATTAAAATGGCAATTCATCACTTCATATCTCAGGTTCATCTTCCATAGAGTTTTCAGTTTTTTTCATAGAAATCAAATTGATTTTCATCGCTTGGTGGGACTACATCGAGGTGACCGTTTAGTATTATGTCTGCTTTTTTTCAATCAAAGTTTTTTACTATTAAAGAGGGTTTATTTTCAAACTCTAGTTTTTCTGAGAAATGTTTTTTTGTTGTATTTTCTTTTATGTATTTGTGAGTGAAGTCTACTATTTCGTTAAGTTTTTTTATATCGGATGAGATGGAGTGAATGTTTAGTAGGCTATGGGTAAGTTCTAATAATTCTTTTTTCATAAATAAAATTTTAACATAAATAAAAACTATACTTTTAGAGAGTATAGTTTTTATTATATGAAGGAAAAATATTTTTTCAAAAAATTAAGCTATTTTTAAAAGATTATCTACTTTATTTTTAATCGCTAAGTTATTAGGATTTTCTCACTTCATTACTATGGAGTAATAAGAGTCTATTATATGAGTAAAGTGTCCTAAGTTCATTTTTACATCTTCAGTTAATAGATTTTGTTTATCCATTACTTCTAGTGCTTCACTTAGTCTAGTCAAATATTCCTTATAATCAAAGTTTCCAATTCATTCATCACGAAAATAATAACTTTCTATTTTACTTATTGCTGACTTAATATATGCCTTCAGTTTTTCATATTCCTTGGGTCTATCTACATAACTTTCTTCTTGTTCTTTAGGCTTTATTTTATTAACTGGAACCCTTCTTTCTTTTTCTGAAAGATTAGTACATTTTCTTGTTTTCCAATTACAAGAAGCTCAACCCTTATGTTTTTCTTTTCAGACAACAGTATCTGTTTCTTTTTCTGTTGCTACATGTTTATCTACTGGTTCTACTGATTCTTCTGATCTAATTAATTCCTCAGTTTTCTCAGGCTTTCTAAGAACTTCCTTTTCAGGATCATTTTCATTTTTCTTATTAGAATCTATTTTAGATTTAAGATATTCTTTAAACTTTTTTATATTCTTTTCTAGATCAAGAACTAAATCAGAAAAATCATCTCTTGTTTTATACTCATCTTTAGTTTTTTCCATATCTTGTATAATCACCTCTATATCATCTATATCTAGATAATAATTATCAAGACTTTCAATAGGTACTCACTTCCATTCTTCTATATATAATCTTAAATTTAGTCTTTCTTCTTCAATATTAACAATATTAACAGAACTTTCTCTTAAATTATCTAATTTTAATTGAGCCGATAGTCTATCCCTTGCAATTTCAAGCTCTTCTTTATAATCATCTACTGTTTTATAACTTTGTTCTTTTCATTTTTGTACCTTATAATCTGTATTATTTAATGCAGCTATTTTTTTCTCTAAGTTCGTTATATCATCATCCTTCACTTCTACCTTTCCATCTTCTGTAATAGTTACTCACTTACCATTTAGATAATCAACTAATTTATTTTTAGATTCTTTAAGATCCTTTATCAAATCAACTTCATTTTCTCTAGGGGTAGCATAATTTCTTATATTATTTTTATTTTCATCTTTTTTGTTATGAATAACATATGAAAGAGAACTACCTTCTTTTTTAGCTTTTTTTCTAGCTTCTTTTAAAAATTTTGTAGAACCATTTGGATTATCATGTAAATGAATCAGATTAAGCATTTCTATTAAATCCTTTTTTAGAACAGCTTTATCATATTCATCAAGTTCATCAAGATTATCAATACCTTTCCGTTTACTAGCTAATAACTTCAAATCAGCTAAATATTGATTTTCTTGATTTATAGCATCAAAGAACTTTGTAAAATGCTCTTCTCTTTCATTTATTCTTTTTTGTTCATGTTTTTTTCTAATTTCTCATCCACCTTCTATTAATTTCTCAAATTGCAACCTAGCACTACTAAAAAAAATCCTCCTATTTATCTTCAAAAAATAAAACATAAAAAAATAGTTAAGCTATAAATACTTAACTATTGTATCACATAGAATACCTATTTGTAAAATTTTTTTAATATTTTCTAAACAAATAAAGAAATAGTCTATAATTTTCCTAAAAAAGGTGTGCTGGTATCCTTCTTATGTGTTTTTTTCTTCCTTAATCTTATCAAACTAAACATTATTACTGCTATAGTTAGTAAAATATTTAGTAAATACAATTCTTTTAGTCAAAAACAATCTACAATAAATCAAGAAACTATAGAGAAAATTCAATATCAAGCGGTTATTCAAAGAGAAAATACTGATAAAATTGTAGATTTATGGGTTTTAGGAGACCTTTTAATTAAAACATTATTTCAGAAGCTTTTTATAAATCAATGCATTATTGCAATAAGTATAGCTCATAATATAGCTAAATAAGCATTAAAAAACTGAAGAAATATTTCTGAAACAAAAAGTAAAAGTAACATAAGCAAAACAATTTGTTTTTCAGATAAAATATTTTGTAATCTTTTTATAATATATGCTCAAACTGCTGAAAATAGTCATATCACTGCAAAAACTATTCAAATATTTTCTATACTAAAACCGATTTGTTCAAAATAAAGCTGATATGTAAACCAGTACACATTTCAAATAGAGGTAATACAACAAACTATTGATATAAAGTAAAATATATAATCATTTTTTAAGATAAAATCTAATCATTCCTTTATATGTGTTCTAGTATTTTTTGAGTGTGAAAGTTCTTGACTAGATTCTTTTAAGAAAAATAATATAATAAAAACTATAGAGTAAGCTAGAATGGTTACAAATATTGGTAATTTAGGATTCATTATGAATAGATATCCTGCAAATACAGAAGAAAAAAATCTTCAAGAAAAATTAAATATATGAGCATTTGCTTGTATGTCTTTAAATCTTGCTTCCACTCATTTTCATTCCAAAGAATCATGAATCAAAGCCTCTATATTTCAAGAGGTTATAGCAAATCATATTCAGCATAATAAAGAAGAAATCAGAAATAGATATAATGTATCTGCAAATAACCAAAAGCTATAAGATAAAATTATTAAGAATACCCCGTAAAAATACATTTTTTTTCTTCAAAGTCTATCTGCCCAAGCTCAAGAGGGGATTTCAAATATAGCCGAAACTATTCACGAAAAAACAACTATAAACATTGCTGTTTTAAAAGAAAATGTTAAATACTTTGTAAAGAAAAAAGACCAGATTGATGTAGTAAAAATACAAGCATTTAAAAAGCTTATTGTATAAAATAGTTTTATGTTTTTGTTTAGGATTTTCATTTTTTTAAGAAAAATAACTGTTTTGTAGAATATAAATGTTATACTGTTGGTCAACAGATGACTTTAGCCCTTTGATACTTTCTATTTTTTAAAACTATAAAAATAATTTTAGAAAAAGAGATTATCAATAAAGTCTATAAAAAAGCAAAAGAAAATATAGTTTAAGTTCTTACATAAAAAATAAGGCAAATTAATTTGCCTTATTTTTTATGTATTTCTTGAAGAAATTATTCAGTTTTTTCTACTCATTCTCCTGTTTCATTTTCCACCTCTACTCATTCATCTATTACTTCTCCTTCATTATCCGTATTTTCCTCCCTTTCTAACCTCTCTAATTTTATTTTATTAGCAATTAATGCAAAAATATTTCTGTAACCAACCATAGCCTTACTCTCTATTCACATATTTTCTATTTTTTCAAGAATTTCATCTAATTTTTCATCAGAAAGTCCTTCTACAAAAGCATCAAATAATTTAAGATATTTACCATATTTTCACTTAGACAATACTTCTTTTATAGATAATGATTCAGCAAGTAATTCTTCCGTAGTCTCTGGAGTTCTCTTATAAGTTATTCTACTTCATTGGTCTGTAAAGTATGATTTTATAGCTTCTATTTCTAAGTCTCAATTTTCATCTAAACTAATATTAGCTATTGAAGGTCAAGATGGAAATTGCATTACTAGTTTACCATTTTCGAATACCTCTAAATCAGGATACATCTTTCCACTCTCATATCAACAAGCAAAATATATATTTTTTCCATCTTCACTTCTTTCAAGATAAGAAACATATTTACATTTTTCTTCTTTTATATTATAAAGAGCAAGTTCATCCTTATAGTCTTCAAAATTTCATTCTACATAATTCTCATAATCACCAGATTCAATATAACCACTACCAAAAACAGGAAACTCATCGGAGCGATAAAATTTCTTATTTGATATTTCCTCATATCCTCAGAAAGTAAGTGTAGTTCAGACAAAAAAAGCCAAAACTACAATAAAACCAATCTTTGTTTTTTTCATAATTTTTTTATTAAATATTAAAAAGTGCTGATATTGTATAGTATATTTTTAAAAGTCAAAAGTTTGTTTTACTATAATTGTAATTTCTGAGAAGTTTTCCTAAGTTTTAAGTAATAGTAAATTCAAATCACTAGCATTGGTAAACTTAAGATTTCTCACATAGTTAAAAATCAAAATATATAACCTATATGCTCATCTGGCATTCTAAAAAATATTTCTACTAATATCCTAAAAATAGAGTAAAATATTAAAAATAAAGTTCAAATCTGTCAGTTAAATTTTTTATTCTTATAAATCCAATTTAGTATGAAAAATAAAACAAGCCCCTCAAGTAGAGACTCAACTAAAGTAGAAGGAAAATATGAAATATCATTTATTTTAGTAGCAAGAGGTCAAGTATACGGATGAAAACCTAGAAGTTCTTTATTTAAATAATTTCAGATTCTACCAAGACCTAATCATATTGGTAATATTGCAGTTACCTCATCAGCTATCATTAAAAAACTAATTTTGTATCTCTTTGAAAATAAAGCCATAGCTATTAGAACTCATAAAACCCCTCCATGAAAACTCATTCATCATTCCCATATTCTAAAAATTTGTCCTAGATTTTCTATATAATAATAAAAGTTATAAAAAAGAGTGTATCATAGTCTTCATCATAATATTACTCATAGAAATATATAAAATAGTAAATTATCTAATAAAGGAACTTGTTTTTTATTTTTAGATAAAAGATTTTTTGTTTCTAAAACTTTTTTTTGTTTATCTGAGAAATAGTTTATTGAGAATTTTCCTCTTTTTTTGATGATATAATATCAAGCTATAAACCCTAAGGCATACATAAGTCAATAATAACTTGGTAATATCTGGATTCAAAAAATATTTATAGAAAATATGTACATATTATTGTTTATTAGAAAATATATTAAAAAACATTTTTAATATTTGACAAGAGGTATTTTTTATGAGATAATTTAAAAGTCAAAGTATTCTATCTCTTAAAAAACAAAAAAATTATACACAAAAAAGCACTTTTATAAAATTATTTTTTAAATATTAAAAATGGATAATAAATTAAACTATACAAAATTAAACAAGTTTGTTTCAGTATTGGTTTTATTTTTCCTGATATTCTCTTTAATTTCTATTAATACATATGTTTCTGCTTGAGAAAAAATGGTTTACCCACTAAAAGAAATTTCAAAGCTAGATTGTAGATTTGAAAAGTTTTCTAATTTGTCGTCAAACTGTAAACAACCCCTTCCTATAGTAAAAACAAAAGATTATGAAAAATATGCAAAACTAAATTGATGATTTAATGACTACACCAGACTATATTCAGTTTTATGGTCTTGAAGTTATACATATGGTTGGGATGTATGAAACTGATGACATATTTGAGTAGATATAGCAACAGCAGAATGAACTCCAGTCTATAATATATATCAATGAACGGTTATATCTGCAAAAAAATGATTATATACCTGAAATATTGTATCTATTGAACACTTAGTAAACTGAAAAAAAATAGTTTCAAACTATATGCACCTATCTAAAATAGATGTAAAAAAATGACAAAAAGTTAAGACTTGAATAAAAATATGAGAAGTATGAAGTACATGAAATTCTACCTGAAATCATTTACATTTTCAGATAGATTATGATACAGCTCCTTTTCATCCTTTCTACTATAATCCAGAAACATGTCCTTATAGTAATCTAAAAATGAATAATACATCTGTATGTTCTTGAGAACTAAAACAAAATACAATAGATCCATTACTATTTTTAGAAACTCAATGAGCTATTTTAAATGATTTGAAAATAGAAAAAGTTCCAAATGTAATTGCAGAAACTCCTAAAGAATCAAAAGAAACTAAAGATAAAAAAACAGAAGAAAATTTATACGATTTTAGTATATTTGATAGAACAGTTTATATCTGATATGACAAAACTGATATAAAAAAGGTACAACAAATATTTAAAGACCTATGAGAATACAACTGAGACATAAATTGAAACTATAATGATATAGTAGAAGATCTTATAGACTATCAAGTAAAAACATGAGTTATAGAAACAAGATATAGTGTATGAGCTTGACGGTTTGGTCCTAAAACTAGAAAACAAACAAAATCGGATTATCGAGAATATTTACTAAATGATTTAGAAAATATAAAAATAGTTTCAGCAGTAAAAAAAGAAGATACAGAGGAAAAAAATACAACAAAAATTATTAGAATAGAAGAACCAAAAGTAATAGAGATAGAAAAAAATAAATATAAAAAGAATGATAAGGAGAAAGAAAAAATAGAAAAAAAAGTAGAAGAAAAGAAAACTAATACAACCGTAGTAGTAACATCAAATGTAAAAACACAAAATATTCCACAAAAAAATATTATGTCTAGAGAAGAAATAAAGGCCCAAGAGTTAAAAGACTTTTTAAATGACTATAATATAGATTTAAAATTAGAGGAAATAGGATGAAATGTAAAAATATGAAAAACCATAAAGCTTAACCTAAGTGTCACAGATAAGAAAAAATGAAGAGCATTTAAATGAAATATTCCATCAGCAATGACTTTTGAAACAGATTTTGATAAAGTAAAAATTTTTCCTACTAAACTCTATAACTTCAGAGACTGAAAAAGAGATATAGATATATCCTGAAAAAGTATCTGAAATACAACCCTAAAAGTAAAAATATGAAATGAAGTAATAAAAAGTTTTAAGATAAAAGCTTACTCTGATAGTGAATCAATATCAATAAGTTCTTGAGAAATATTTACCTGATGAGATACAGTTCTATCAGAGGAAAAATCATGATTTGTAGCCTTTAACGACTCATCATGACAAAGGCTTTTAAATATAAAATATGAGTGAAAATATAAACTAAAAACTAATGATTGAGTAGAAATCTGTATAAAAAAATGAAGCCTAGATACCTTAGAACAATCTTTTACAAAAGAGTGTGCTGATTATAAAAATGGAATAGAATTTACTTATGAGGATACAACAGGGTGATTACTTTTATTTAACTACAAAGCTAAATCTCAAAATGCAAGTATAGAACTAATAGATAAAAAAACAAACAAAGTCATAGAAAAAAGAAGCTTAACAGTACAAAAACCAAAGTGACTAGATAACGACTATTTATACAAAGACGAAGTAATTGAAATGCTAAAAAAATGAGTAGTAGATTGAATAGATAACTGATACTTTCTTCAAGATAACTGACTTACACAACTAGAGTGAATAAATTGGATAAAAAATACTTTAGAAGTTATGAAGGATAATACAAATTCTAAAACAGCAAAGAGTAAGATAGATAAAAATCTAAAAGAACTAGAAAGCTTTAAAGCAAAAAGATTTGAAGAATTATCCAGAGAAGAGTTTCTAAAACTATCTTATAAATATTTGATAATAGAAGATACCTGAAGTAAAAATTCTATAAAATATATAGATTTGGAAAATAGAGATAACGAAATAGCTAATGCCATATTTAATAAAAATAGTACTTGGAAGGATAGATTCTGAGATAGTTATTATAGACCTAAAATTAAAATTACCAGATGAGAATGAGCCTATCTCTTAGCTACCGTTCTCAATAGAAACCAAGAGGTATTTTTAACAATGAGGTAAATTCTGTAGCGAAGGGGGGAGGAACCTCTCTCTAAATTCTCTCCCCTTCTCAGGGGAAAGAAGCTACAAAAAAATTAGTTATTTTATAAATAAAAATTTTTAAATCTTAATTTTAAATATTATGAATGCAATGAATTATTGATGAGCAGTTTACGAATTAAATATAAATTCTCCAGATAGGTTGACTTGATATTCGCCAAAAACTTCTAAAGTACAAGCAAGTACACTCCAAGAAGTACAAAATACAATTAATGAAGATACTACTATAGCTTTAAGTTTATTAGAACCTATAATGAAAGTAAAATTAGATACTGAAAACATAGCAGATATGACTCCTGAAGAAGCAAAATTATGAGATTTTCTTCAACCAGTTAAGAATGGTGTAAGAGCATTGTTATTGGGAAAAGCTGATGTTTATAAGAAAATACAGCCTTGAGCAGAATATTTCCAAGAATTACAAAATCCTGATGTTGTACCGACTGTTGTAAATGTTGCTGATGATCATAGTTATGCACAAGCCGCATAAAAGAAAGCTCTTAAAAAATACAAGAAAAAGGAGGAAGTAAAGTCTAAAACTTTACTTCCTCCTTTTTGTGTGAAAAAAACTTATTTAAATTTAAAACCAGCTTTTTCTACAACCCCAAGTATATCCTCTCCCCTTCTAGATCTATATCCTTTATAGAAGTTATTACAGCCTGATTATTTCAGAAATTCTTAAGCAAAATATTTATATGCATTCCATCAAGCTCACTTAAAATATCATCCACTATAAAAATAGGACTATGTTCAGTTATACTACTAATAAATTTTGCCTCTATAAACTTTAATCACAATATTAAACTCTTCACCTCTCATCTAGATGCAAAATTTATTAAAGAAAATCAATCAAGATTTAGTTCAAAATCATCCAAATGAGGTCAGATATAAGTCTTTTGTAGAATTATATCTCTATCAAGATTCTTTTCTATATAACACTTAATACTATTTTCTGCATCTTCCCTATCTATTTTTGTTTTATAAACAAAAGAAATATCTTTTACCTTATCATTTAGATACTCTTTTAATAAATGTATATTTTTCTCTATATACTTTAATATTTTCTCTCTATAAACATAAATTGAACAAGCCTTCTTTATAAAAACATCATTCCAAAAAAACACCTCACTCCTCTGACTCTTTCACTCATTTATATTTTTTAAAGTTCTGTTCCTATTTATAAGAATTTTTTTATACTCTCTAAGCTCTTTTCCATAATCAGGATAAGAACTAGCCAAAATACTATCCAGAAACCCTCTCCTAAGAGATGGTGATAAATACATCATATTCATAATCATAGGATGAAATGAAACTGTTTTTGAGAATGAATTTACCAAGTTTTTTTTTGATGTAGACTTATTATTTATAAAATACTTCTTTTTATTATTTTCCTTATCATAAGAAACAGAAAATTCATCTTTATTTTCCATTATTATCTTTACATAAAAAAACTTTTCTCATTTTTTTACTAAATTTCCATAATTTATATCAAGTATATTATTATCACTAAAAAGACCAATAGATTCTAGTATATTAGTTTTTCATTCTCAATTGGGTCAGATTATTAAATTTTTATGATTATCAAAATCAAAAACAGAATTTCAAAAATTTCTAAAATTTCTTAATTCTAATGTTTTTAACATAATATTATTTCATTATGTTTGGTATAATTATTTGATTTGCTACAACCTTTTGGTTTGAACAATTTAAAAGTTCTTTAGGTAAAACTTCTTTTTCTATCTCTATATCCTCTCTCATAGCAGTTCAAGTCTCAACTACAGAGATAGTTGGCTGAACTCAAGTGATATCTACTTCCTCTAACAAATCAACATAATGCAAAATATCCTCTATATTTCAAATTAATTTCTCATTGTTTCAAGGAATTTTTATAAGCTTCTCTGATACTTTCTTTATTTGAGATTTTTTTGTAGACATTTTTTATAAAATTATTTTATATTTTTACACTTTTATGTTATTATAAAGGCTGAGTATATAATTATTTATAAAAAAATCAAGTAAACTATGGTCTTATTAGAAAAAATAAAAAAAGTTTCTGCTTCAAATAAGGATTTATTAACAATTAGATTGAAATCGTCTAAAATGATATTTCTCATTTCAGCTCTATTGTTTTTTATAAACTACTTTTTTTTAATAGCAAATTTCTATTCTGAAATATTTGAAAAAACTTTTATTTATACATATACACTATTTGTTGTATCATTTTTTATTGTTTTATACTTCTTGGCAAAAAAAATGTTTTTCTGGAAAAATAAAATAGTATTTTTTATTTTATTATTAATAATAATTTTAGCGTTAATAGGAACCTTATTACCATTTACAATTAAACTATGAGCATAAAAAATAAAACCTTTATATTTTTTATCTTAATTTTCTGATTATTATCTTGTTGAGATACTGGCTCAGATAATTGACTAGTGTTAAAAACTCTAGATGAATTTGAAGTAGGGATACCTGCATCTTGGAATATTATAGATTCTTGAGATTCTACTATGTTGCCGAAACCTAGTTATGCAGAAATATCTCTAGTTGCATCTTCTATAGAACCTAAAGATGGTTTTTCTAATAATCTACTTATTCTAAAGGATAAGATAAAAGAAGAAATAAACTCAAAGGATTTTTCTAAGTTTACAAATTTATGAGCTAGAAATGATTATGAAAGTTATTATGAATTAGAAGCGAAAGATTTTATATTTAATGATGAGGAAGAATCAAAACTTTATGTTTTTGAAGCAAAATATAATGAAAATACTCCAAGAGTAAAATTTATGCAAGTAGGGTATATATGTGATGAAGATTCATATCTTTTAACTATTGCTCTATCAACTAGTATAGATGATTATTCTAGATATGAAGATATTTTGAAAACCTTTAAATGTATATTAGAAGAAGAAAAAGAAGAAAAAGAAGAAAAAACAGAAAAATAAAAAAATAAAAATTTGATTTTTTATTAATTTTTATATAATTCTGATAGTTCTAACTTGAATTCTTTCTTTTTATACGAATTGAAAGAAGCTACAAGTCGTTTGGTTTAATATTTTGGGTGCCTTGGTAGAGTGGTTTATACGACGGTCTGCAACACCGTTCACAGCGGTTCAATTCCGCTAGGCACCTCCAAAAAAGTAATCAAAAAAACCTTTTTGTTCTTTAAAACGAAAAGGTTTTTTATAGTCTCGGAAAATGGTAAAAAGTGTTCTGGTATTTTTTTCACTGGAAATGATGTTTTTATTTTTCAGTATTGTGTTTTTTTTAATTAAACTTGTATGGGAATAGAGAATATTAAATATAAATAACTACTCAATTTCTGTCCCTCCCCATTCTATCACACTAAATCATTTTCTTTCAAAGTTTTTCATTTCTTGTTTTTCTATTTCTATTTTTTCATCTAATCATTTAAATACCATAAAGACTCTTAAAACTGAATCTGGTTTAGGAGTTATTTCTAGTGGTGCAATATCTGTATATTGTTCTTCTGCAAAGTGGATTAGGTTGTATTTATTGTCTTTCATTAATGGATACCAGTATACTATAAATTCATTGTATTCTTTTGGGGTTAGTCACATTTTTGATAATGTTTCTTGTAAAAATTCTCTTGTGTTTTCTCATGGTATTACAAATCATTTTGATAAATCCCAGTTTATTGGTTCATCTGGTTTTCATTCCCAAAATAGGTAACTGTATTCTTTGTTATCTGCTTTGTTTATAAGTGTACCATCTGGATATGCTTCTACTTCCCATCAGTTTATTTTTTCATCGTATTCTGGATAGTCTGCTATTAGTTTTCACTTGTAGTTTAGTTGAACTTTTATGTCTGTAGTTTGAGTTGGGTAGAGATAGATTACTGGTTTGGCTTGTATTCAATCAGAAGATTGAATAATAAAAAACTCATATGTTCCTAAAAAAATAACTAATAATAACAAAAGGCTCATAAGTATATTTATTATATAACCTATAAAATTATATTTTATTTTTAGATTTTCCCTTTTTATCTTTAGGTGAATTTTGTAATAAATAATATATAATATTGAAATAAATGGTAGAATTAATAAGATTAAACTATAATATAAAGAGCTTGTAGCAAAAAAGAAAATAGTAAATAAGGGAAAGAGAAGTAAAAACTTAGATATCAAAGATAAATTAAGTCATTTAGTGTAATTATTTTTTAATAAGTTAAAAGAAATAATATTTAATATTATATTTATAAATAAAAATAGTATTATTATATATACAAATATCTTTCCTGTTAGCTTAAAGGCTGAGTTTTCCCATATTTGAATTGAAGATACGATAAATATAAATAAAAGAATAATAAAAAATATAATAATTATAAAATCTAATATTCTTAAAATATTTATAACCATAGGGGGCTTAACTTTAATATTCATAAAACTTTTATTAAAATATAAATAACTACTTAATTTCAGTTCCTCACCATTCAACCACACTAAATCATTTTCTTTCAAAACTTTTTAATTCTTGTTTTTCTATTTCTTTTTTTTTATCTAATCATTTAAATACCATAAATACTCTTAAGGTTGAGTCTGGTTTTGGGATTATTTTTAGTGGTGCTTCATTTGTATATTGTTCTTCTGCAAAGTGGATTAGGTTATATTTGTTATCTTTCATCAGTGGATACCAGTATACTATGAATTCATTGTATTCTTTTGGGGTTAGTCACATTTTTGATAATGTTTCTTGTAAAAATTCTCTTGTGTTTTCTCATGGTATTACAAATCATTTTGATAAATCCCAGTTTATTGGTTTGCTTGGTTTTCATTCCCAAAATAGGTAACTGTATTCTTTGTTATCTGCTTTGTTTATAAGTGTTCCGTCTGGATATGCTTTTACTTCCCATCAGTTTATTTTTTCATCGTATTTTGGATAGTCTGCTATTAGTTTTCATTTGTAGTTAAGTTGAACTTTGATATTTGTTTCTTTTTGGGGATAGAGGTAGATTACTGGTTTTCTTAATGTTTCATTTGATGAACCAAATCATATAGGGGGAGTATAAAAATTATAAAAAAAAGCAATTAATATTAATAATATTATAAAAGATATAGTTTTTGATATTATAGATAGTTTAATTCATTTTTTATAATTTTCTTTTAGCAAAATAAAAGATTTTATATGAAAAAAAATATTAACAATCAAAAATAATATTATTGATATAACAAAATATTTTAATTCTAGAGAATTAACTTCACAATAATTAAAATAAAATAAAAATAGTACAATAATTAAACAAAAAAATAATATTGTTATAAGAAATAAATCTAATATTCTAAAAAAATATACTTTAATATTCTTTTCTTTCATAATTTTTTTTATAAAATAATATTGTTACAATACTAGCAGATAAATTATATATTTTCAATAAATACAATAAAATGGATATTTTTACTCAATTGACATCTGGTTATTTACTTAAGAGAATATTTTCAGATAAGAAAACTAGATTTTTTCTGATAATTTTTTTATTTTCTGCAGTATCTCCTGATATAGATATAATTTGGAGTTGGAATAATATAAATTTGCATAGAGTTTTGACTCATAGTTTACTACTATCCCCTATCTTTGCTTTTGTTTTAAGTTTTGTTTTTTATTTTTTTAATAAGAAAAATAAAAATATAACTTTCAGGAAGATATACTTGATTAGTTTATCTTGAATTTTGGCTCATATTTTTCTTGACTACATAGCTGTTTGGGGGATTCCTATACTTTATCCTTTTTCTGATAAGTATTATTCTCTTAATTTGTATATGTATGTTTTTGATTTCTTTTTATTTTGAGTTTTTGCTGTGGTTGTTTTATTTATTTTTCTAGAGAATAAGACTAAGTTTGTTTTTAGTAAGATGAAAGTGGTATTTTTAAGTTTTTTGTTTTGTTTTATAATCTTTTTCAGATTTTTAGAGTGATATTATGCTGGAAAGATTAGTTTTTTAGAAGACTATATCGCTGTTCCCTACATAAAAACTGGTTCTGATTTTTTGTATTTGAATAGATATAAGGTTATAGAAAAGAGGGGTGGTTTTTATAATATAGAGTATGTAAATGTTTTTTCTGGAAATATCTTTAAAATAGAAAAAATAAAAGCATCTGAGTATCAAGATATTTGTCCTAAGATGCATAAATGATTTTTATTTGAGGAGGGGAATTTGATTTGAGATATTAGGTATAGTGATAAGCTTCTGGATAGTGGTAGTTGTTTTTATGGGGTTAGGTTTGTGAGGTAGTTTTATTTATGTTTCAATTATACTTGAATATTGCAAGATTAACTACTATATGATAAAGTTATATTAAAGTTGTATGGAAATAAAAAACCTCTCTCTAAATTCTCTCTGCAAGCTTCAAATTCAGAATAGTCGTACAAAGTACTCCTTTCTTCACTTGTCCTTCTCAGGAGAAAGAGGCTACATTTCTATTTCCATATAAGTTTATTATCTACTATTAAGTTATAAATATAATGCAAAATAATAATCTTACTCAGGCTCAGAAAAGATCATTAATAATGAAAAAATTTACTCAAGAAAAGGTGATGAAAAGAAAATACTATTATAATAGTAGTGAAACTATTGAAATTGAGACTGAAATTGAAAAGCAAAAGAGGATTCTTTTAGAAAATAAGAATGTTAAAGAATTAATAAATAACAAAGGGGATCTAGCAAAAAAAATTAAAATTTTAAATAAGAAACATAAAAAAATGGTAGAGAAGTATAAAAGCCCGAAGGAGGAAAGAATGAAATATTATAAAATATATTTTCTTTGAAATATGTGAGATTCTAAACATATTCCTGAAAATCGTTATATATTGAGTTTAGGAAGACATTACTTAGAGACTCCTGAAACTTGAATTGATATGGTGGAGGCTGAAAAGTATCTTATACAAAATAATTGGAATTTGAAAGATGCTATAAAACAGATTAAATCTGAAAAAGGAACATTGGAGAACTATACTTCGCTTAAAAGAGAATTTTCTCATTTTGTTAGAGTTTTGGATTCACCAGTTTATTTAAAAATACTAAGTTTTTTACTTGTTTGAGGAGTGGTGCTTTGATTATTGTATGTTTTATATTTGTAGGCTTATGGATAGGAAGAAGAATATTAACTTTCCCGACTATGTTTTTCATCTAAAAAACATAGTTTAGGCTTTTTATTTTTGAAATCAAAGCTGTGAACTGGTCATCAAAGACATTCTTCCCAATATTCACATTTACTGCATTTATCATTTTTTAGTTTATTTTTATCCCTAAAAAAATCAAATTTTTTGTTCCATGTTTCTGAAAAAGAATCTTTTTTTACATTTCATTGAATCAGATGTTTTTCTCTTGGTACATTGGGACAAACAAATATATCTCAATTATGAAGTATTGTTCAGGTTGTTATTCATGTGTTACAAAAGAAGAAACTATCTCTAACTTCATCTTCAAATTCATCTCATAGAAAATGAGCACATGCTGTCTCTACTTTCATTTTTCAAGATTTTCTTTTTTGTTTTATGAAGTCATAGAGTTTGTGTTGCTGTTTTTTTTCTAATAATAAATCTTTATTTTCAATTTCGGCTCTTCATATTGGGTCTATATTTAGAAGTCTCCATTGTTTTATTCAAATATTTAGAAATGTTTTATACATTTCTTCTAGTGAGTCTATATTATTTTTATTAACTGTTGTAGTTATCCTTAGGGGGTTTAAAAAGTTTTCTTTTTGTAATAGTTTTATATTTTCTATATTTTTATCATAAGATCCTTTTTTATTTCTAAAATTATCATGAATTTTTCATAATCAATCAACACTTATGTCAATTGTTCACATTCATGATTTTTTCATTTTTTTTATTACTTTTGGTGTAATGAAAAATCCATTTGTTACCATTCACCAATAAAATCATAAGCTACGAGCATATTCCATAACTTCAAATAAATCTTTCCTAAGAAGTGGTTCTCATCCTGTTATGGCTATCGTGATTTTGTTGGCATCAAAATTTTTAGAGATGTCTAAAAAAGTATCTTTAATTTCTTGTGTAGAGAGTGTTTCTTTTATGTGTTCTTCTCAGGCATTACTTCAACAGTGTTTGCATAAGAAGTTACAGTTTAGTGTGCATTCCCAAAAGACATATTTTAACTTGTGTTCTTCTATTATGAAGTCTCTGTGTTTTAGCCAGAGTTTTTGTCTTCAGAGTTTAAATATTTGTTTTAGCATTTTTTTATTTGTATTTCTAAAATATTCTAAATGAGTCTATATCTACAAGTTCTCCCATAGCATATAATCAAAAAAATGTTATTATAAAAGTAAGTAATGATATTACTAAAAATATTATTCATATTTTTTTCTTTTTTCCGTTAAACTTTTTATTTATTAGATAATATAGTCCTATTAAAAATATAATAGGAGAAAGTATAAAGGATGAAAATGTTAATATAAAATAAGTAATTTTAAGTTTTTTATCTATTTCTGGTTCCTGAATTCAGTATAATACTGCTACATTAACCCTATCTTCTCAAAGAATAACTGCTGCTTTTGTTAATACAAAATTGAAAAATCATATACAGGTTACTAATATATAAAAAAATGCTTTTTTTAGTTTTGTTTTCATGGTTATTATTGTTAATTTTTAAAATATTTCCCTACTTCTTCAACAAATTCACAAATGCCTCACTTGGCAAACTCACTTTACCAAACTGCTTCATCCTCTTCTTCCCCTTTTTCTGCTTTTGTAAAAGCTATTTAAATAATCTAGATAAATCTTTAACTATAATTTCCCTTACAAACTTCACTTCATACTTTTCTTCTATCTCTTTAATTGAAAGATTTAAGTCACTAACTAAATCTTCCTGAGAACTTCACAATCAAGTATCCCATTCTCATTTAAATATATTTAGAATTAAATTATCATTTTTTATATCTTTTATTTGATATCAAAAGTTTCATTTTATTTCATCATATTTTGATAATTCATTATTTATTTCTTTAGTTGATATATATTTTAGAGTATCTGTATTGAATATGTATTCTCATTGACTACCACAACCAGAATTGCAACGACATTCCCTATATTCAGATAAGATATATCTTTGATTATCAAATAAAGTTGGAGAAACAAATAGTTTTACCGTTCATTGCTCTTTATTGCAATCTTTATTAATGATTTCAAAATCTTTTGTTAAATCTTCTCCACCAATAACATTTCAGTGACCAAAAGGAACTTTATAAATACTTCATTCATTTAACAGAAAAGAAAAATGTTTACTTTGTTCATTTAACATTAAACCATCTTTATTAACCTTCTTAGAAAGACATTCATCTAATTTTTTTTGTAATACATCATTTTTTGTAACTAATTCCTCTTTTTGCTTTTCTAAATCTGATAATTTTGTTTCAATTTCCTTCTGCTTAGCTAGGTTTGATAACTTATTTTCAAACTCTTTTTCTTTATTAGATTCAATATTTTCTGAGTTATTCGGAGTTTCTACAACTCAAGATTTAGTATTTATTGTTACATTTTTATTTAAGTCTTCTTTTTGACAAGAAGCAAAAATCAAACTAAGAAACAAAATAAATAAAACTTTTTTCTTCATAATTATTTTTTTAAAATTTAAAATATATTTTTTCTTGAATATTATATCCCCCTACTTCTTCAACAAATTCACAAATGCCTCACTTGGTAAACTAACTTTACCAAACTGTTTCATTTTCTTTTTACCTTTTTTTTGCTTTTGTAAAAGCTTTTTCTTTCTTGATATATCTCAACCATAAAGCTTTGCTGTTACATCTTTTCTCATAGCTGATAAATCTTCTCTTGCTACTACTTGTCCTCAAACTGCTGCTTGAATTGCTATTGCAAACATAGCTCTTGGGACTACTTCTTTTAGCTTTTTAGTTACCTTTCATCAGATGTATCTGGCTTGGTCTCTGTGGCATATCATACTTAGTGCTCATACTTTTTCTCAGGCTATTAGCATATCTAATTTTGTTAAATCGTCTTCTTTGTATTTTAAAAACTCATAGTTTAGGCTTGCATATCAGCTTGATAGGCTTTTTAACTCATCATAAAAATCTCATATTAGTTCATTCATTGGTAGTTCGTAAGTTAGCATAACTCTTGAGCTATCTATAAACTGCTGATTTTTAAATATTCATCTTCTTTCTTGTGATAGTTGCATTAGGTTTCAAACAAATTCTGTGGGTGTTATTATCTCCACTTTTGCTATTGGTTCCTCTATGCTTAGGTATTTTTCCCTTTCTGGCATATCTTCTGGGTTTGATATATATATGTATGTAAATGGTTTTCAGCTTGATTGTTCTTGTCAAATGATTTCGGTTCTAAATCTAGAGTATTCACTTGTTTTGTCTCATAGCATTTTTATTCTGTATGTTACTTGTGGGGATGTCATTATGGCATCCATATCAAATTCTCTGAATAGTCTTTCTTTTACTATGTCTAAATGTAATAGTCCTAGAAATCAACATCTGTATCCGTTTCCTAGTGCTGGGCTTACTTCTGCATCTTTATGGAGTGCTGAGTCGTTTAGCATAAGTTTTTCCATTGCATCTTTTAGTAATGGGTATTCATCACTACTCATTGGGAATACTCATGCATAGATTAGTGGTACTACTTTTTTAAATCAGTCTATGGCTTTTGCATCTTCTGGTTTGTCTTTTGGTCATTCTATATTCTTTGCTTTCCATAGTGTGTCTCATACTTTTGCTTCTCTTATGGATTTTAGTCATGTTACAACATATCCTATAGATCATAGTCATATGGATTTATCACTTTTGTAACTTGGTGAAAAGTATCATACATCTAGTGCTTCTATTTTTTTGTTTGTGTTTAAGAAGTGTAGGGTGTCTCATTTTTTGATTTCTCCTGAGAATACTTTTACATATGATACTACTCATCTGTATGAGTCGTATTGGCTATCAAATACTAGGGCTTTTAGTTCTTGTTTTTCTATATTTTCTTCACCTGAGAATATTTTGGGTTGTCTTACTCTTTTTATAACTGCTTCTAGGATTGCTTCTACATTTTCTCCTGTTTTTGCTGAGACTGGTATTATGTCTTCCCTATCGCATCATAGTAGGGTTATTATTTCTTCTTCTACTCTTGGTACATCAGCGGCTGGTAGGTCTATTTTATTTATTACTGGTATTATATCTAGGTCTTGTTCTATGGCTATGTATACATTTGATAGTGTTTGTGCTTCTATTCATTGTGTTGCATCTATTACTAGTAGGGCTCATTCTACTGAGGCTAGGCTTCTGCTTACTTCGTATTGGAAATCTACATGTCATGGGGTATCTATAATATTTAGTTCGTATCATTTATAGTTCATTCTTACTGGTTGTAACTTTATGGTAATTCATCTTTCTTGTTCTAGTTCCATGGTATCTAGCATTTGTCAGTGTTTCATGTCTCTTTTTTCTATGGTTCATGTTATTTCTAGTAGTCTGTCTGCTAGGGTTGATTTTCCGTGGTCTATGTGGGCTATTATCCCAAAGTTTCTTATTTTTGATAGTTGCATATGGGTATTTTTTAGTTAGTTTATAAATTTTGGTTTATTGTATGGATAAGTTTGGAAAATGCAAAAATTTGACTATCTAAAAAATATAGGATACAATTACTTTGTAATAAGATTTTAAAAAATATTCTATAATTTATGAGTAAAATAATAACTAAAGAAGATATTTTAGAAAAAGCTAAAATATTAATGGAAAGGAAGCAGGAATTGAAAGAAAGAAAAAAAAGTTATAAATTAATTATAAATAAAAAAGAAAAGGCTGAAAAAGATGATGCTGAAGGAATCTTAGAACAAATCTTTTAAAAAAAATATTTTAATTTTATAATATATAAAAATATGAATAATGGAGAAAAAAATACAGATATACCTGATGGACTTCCGAAAAGTCCTGAAATGAAAAATGCTGAAGAAATAATAGATAATTTAGATAATCCAGATAAACTTAAAACTCTTCTGGATAAAAAAACTTTCAATGGAGATACTTTAAGTATAGTATATAATAAAATTACAGAAAATGCTGTATGTATAGATGAAAAAATACTTTCTTTACTTGAAAAAGAGGTAGAAGAGTCTGGAAATATATCTGTAAATTTATTTAATAATATGATGAGAGTAGCTCTAGGATGCTGATGAGAAAAGTTAGCCAAAGAAAAGTTTAAAAAATATTGATGAAAACTAAAAGGTTCTGTATCATCAACTGATTATAGCTATTTAGAAAACAAAGTGTTTTTAAGTAGAAATGATCCAAAAGAATTTCTTTCAGAAAGAGTTATCTCTGAAGAGGGGTTAAATGTTTTACTTACAGCTATTTATTGAAAAGTACCTAATAGTGGTTATGTTGAAAAACTTCTATCTTTAAATGAAAAAGTTAATTTTGATTTTGTAACATATGCTGAAACTAGTATGGGGGGAGATATTAGTTCTAGTACATGAATGTTATTAAAAAAAGCATGACTTAGCCCTATCTGAGAAGATAATAATACTAGTCTTGTAAAAGCTAGAGAAATTAAAGGTACAAAACTAACAGATGAAGAAAAAAGAGCTGTTCTTGATGAAAATAAGAAACAAGCAATAATATCTATGAATAGTGAAGGAGGGAAAAATAATAGAGAAACTTTAATTAGTACTTTATGACCTTTAAACTATTTGATTCTTCACTATGGAGTCTCTGGAGAAAGTATAAAAGGTAGTTCTTCTGAAGTTAAGGATAGATGGAATGAAATTTGATTAGAAATTGCTGATAAATATAGGTCTCAAATACAGCAAGAATTAAAAAAAGCTGAGTGAAAGGTGGATTAAATAAAAAAAATGTACGATAATAAAAATAGAAGTAACAGCTTGTTGCTTCTATTTTTTATAAACTACTTAAATATCTAAAACAACTCAAAAAACATTTCTAGTCTATTTTTGTATTTTTCAAATGTCTTCAGATGTAAGTCTTCTATATAAGAAAGCCTTTTTTTCATAAGGTCTATATGTCATTCATATAATCCATCGATATTATTTATATTTTGTTTTGTTTTTCTGGTTTTTTCTATATTTTGGTGCATTAGAAAAATTAGGTAAATGAAGTATAGGAAAGTGGAGTGGATTTTGTGGTAATATTTTGATCTTTCTATGGTTAGTTCAAAGGTTTTTCAAGAGAATCTTTTTATGAAGTCTTCTATTAGTGTAGTTCCTTCTTTTTTTTCAAATACTTTTCTGATGATTTCAATATCTGAGAAATCATAATCTGGGAATCTTTTTCTGAATAATCATGTTTTATAGTAAATTGTATTATCTAGGTCTATTAAAAATTCTCTTTCATTTAATCAGTCAAAGCATTCAAATATATTTGTTAAAAATAAGGTTGTTTTTCTTTTGGTTTCATTATTTGCTAAAAATTTTAGGCTTAAATAAATATTTAATTTAAAGACTGGTAAATAATATTCTTTTATATTATTAATTAAATAAAAAAACTCTATTTTTCATAATTTATTTTCAAGATCTAAAATTATTTTATGATAGTTCAATATTCTTTCTTCACATTTTATATATCTTATTCATTCTAACTCTAGACATTTTTTTATTTTTCTAATAACTGAGATTAGATTGTTTTTCTCAGCCTCTAAATCTAAAAAAGGAGTATTGAAACGGTATATTGTAGCTATGTTGTGCATAGATTTATTTAATTTTTATTTCATAAAATTTATTTTGAGCAAATTTTTTATTTATTGTATCAAACTTTTTTAGAATATTTTTTTCGGGGGTGTTTTTTATAAAGTTATATCAGTTTATTCATTTTAAGAGAAATATATTTATTATAGATATAATAAATATAAAAAGAATGTATATAAATAGAAAAGGAAATAACAATGTATTTATAACTTTAAAACGGAAAATAAAGTATACATAGATAGATAAAAAAAATATGTTGAGTCATAAAAATAAAGAAATACTTACTTTACCAACAAAAAAAGCATCATAAGTATAAATAGGTGAATAGATTGCAGGGAAAATTAAAAATATTTTCATTGTTATCATATTTCTTTCTCACTTATTATCTTCACTTGAATAAAAAAAGTTATAAGATGTTCATTTTTCCTTGCTTATGTCTCAATATAGAAAATAACTTTTAAAATTAGTTATAGAGAATATCTTTTCTGTCTTCTTAGGTAAATAAAAAGAACTCTTTCATAAATATGAATAATTAGATGAGTAGGTTCTCTTTTTTATACCAGATTTGTATGATAAATAAGCTAAGAAAATTAAAAATATAAAAATGAGTAAGTATAAAGATATTCAATATATTTTGAAAATAACTACTATAAAAAAAATAAATAGAGAGAATATAAGAATCTTAACAAGATATTCATTAATAATATTATATATTTTTGTTAATATAGAAAAAATATTTTTTATGCTATTTTCCACAAAAAATTTACTCAAAAGCTTTTTCTTTTCAGTTTTTCATAAAATATAATTCTGATTATTTAAAAAGTTATTTTTCATAATTTACTTTTTTTTACTACATAATAATATTTCCCATTAGGATTTGTTATTAGAATATAAAAGGTTTTTAGTATATACAGCATTTTAAATATATAAAAATTTACAATTGCAAATATCAAGATTGTTCCTAGAAATAAACAAGTAGATATTCCGTTTATGTTATCTAAAAAAAACAAAATGACTGGATAAAATATAAATTTTAAATATAAGATATCATGTAGAATCAGAATCACAATTTTTTTTAGTTTAATTTTTTGTTCCCAAAAATAAAGATAATTAAAGACTTTAAAAGTAATTTTATAAAAAAGTTTCATAAAAAAGTCGTAATCATTATTTAAGTCTACAAGAAATAAATAATCCAGACATATTTTTTGCCTTAAATTAGAACCAAGAATATAGTTATTATTATTCTTTAGATTATTATCTTTTGGTAATAAATAGTTATTCATATTTTCTAAAATAAACTAAAAATATAAATACTTCAAAAAACAGTAATATGGGAAACAACTCAATAAAATAACATTTTATATAATCCTTTAAATTCAGTATGTTTCATATTTAAAAAATCCTTCTTTTTTGTTATATGTGGAACTAATTTTGAAGTATAACTATGCCTTATTAAATTATTTCATTTTTTTCATCTAAATCCAACTATCATAACCTTTAAAGAAAGATACATCTGTATAGCATATATTATATTAAAACTAAAAAATAAATATAAACTAAAATAAAAATATAAATTAATAAAGAAATAACTGAACAAAACTATGACAAAAATATGATAAACATATAAAATTAAAAATTCCCATTTCTTACTATAAAAGTATAAAACTATTTTTGAGAATGATTTAAAAATTAATTTTAGTACATAAAAAATAGAAAAGTTATTTATTCATAGAAAATCGTTTAAAAATAAGCTTTTTTTCAATTCCTCACTAAGCATATAGTTTTGATTATTAAGCAAATTTTTATCTTTAAATGTTTCATAATCCCAAGTATATCTCCACATATTTTAATTTTTTAAATTAATAATTCATTTCTTTAAAACTAAAGAAATATGGAAAAATAGTTTTTTTTTATCTTATTTAAAACTTTTTTCCCAAACATTTAGAATTCATTTTTTAAAATTTACCATAAAGTTTTTTCTATCAAAAAAAACTGGTTCTGGATAATTTCAAAGAAATACTAATGAAAAAAAACCATTTTTGTGCTTTTTTTCTTGGTCTTTTTCGTTTTCATCAGAAGGAAAAAAATCTAGTCTGTACCATTTATCTTCTATATCATTATAAACACATTTAAAAAATGCTAGTAGTCATTCTGATTTTTCTTCTAGTTTTTCTAGTGTTTGAGTATCTAAATAGACTGTTTTGTATTCTCAATCTTTTTCTGCATTTACTATTATTTTATCTTCTTGATTATAGATTAAATTTACTTCTGTGGTAAATAGTCTGTATTTTTTTTCTGTTTTTATATTTATTATGTCTATGAATGTTTTATTTTCTCATTTTAGACTTCATCTTTCTCAAACGGCTATTACTATATCACTTGTTTCTAAAAATATTTCTGTGTTACCTGAGGTCTTTCATTTCAGGGGAAATATTTTACTTCATCTATCTTGTAGACCGTCATTAAAGTAACAGTCTTCTTTAGTAAATTTGTAGTTATATGGTCAAAAGCTGTCGTTTGCGAATTCTATTTTAAATTCTCATTTCATTCAGAGTGAGAATTTCTTTTTATCTATTATTACAGAATCTACAGATTTTTTTATTATTTTTCACATAGTTTTTTTGGGTTAAAGTATTTTAAGTTTCTTTTTATTCTATAGCAAAGGGGGAAAACCTCTATTGAGAAGCTAAAGTTATCTTTTAGTTATTAAAATCTTCTTTTACATAATACAAGATAAAATCATTGTATTTAGAAAAGTATATTCTTTTTCCTTCCCATATATATTGTTCTCATAATTCGTTATTACTTAGTTTACTTTTATTTTTTCGAAAAAATATAAAAAGAGCTACACCAAAAATAGGTAATGTGAGAACAACAGCAACAAGGAATTCTCTAAATGATTTTGAGAAACTTCATCACATTAGAAGTAAAATAATTGGTAATGATAAAAATAATATTCATTGTGAATTATGTGTATCTGAAACCCTGTTTAAGTCTTTCTTATTTAAAAAATATAATTTTCATTTTTCTAAAAAAATGAATTTAAAATTTCATAATTGACTAGTATTACTAAAAAGTTCTATTATTCTTTTTACTTTAACAGATGAGAGTATATAACTTTGAGTGTTTATAAAATTAATATTTTCTAATAATTTTTTTCATTTTTTTTCGTCTAAAACTCTTTTTGTTGATAAATCCGCATTCCACGAAATTAAAAAACCTTTTTCTTGTATTTTTTCATAATTTTCAAAATCGTTTTCCTTAATAATGTATTTTTTATCTGTAAATCAAATACTTTCTTCAAATACATTTATCTCTCAAATCTCAGTTTTTAATAACAATTTCTCAGTATTAAATCTCTTAGGTTTTCATTTCACATCAATTTCTTTTAAGCTAAAATATCATTGTCTATATTTAGTTTCTTCACTCTCTACTTGATTTTCTAAAAAATTAAAATCTAGTCTATACCACTTTTTCTCCTCTTTGTGATAAACACATTTAAAAAATGCAAATAGTCATTCTGTTTTTTCTTCTAGCTTTTCTAATGTTTCAAGATCTAAATACACTGTTTTAAATACTCAGTCTTTTTCTGCATTTACTATTATTTTATCTTTTTCATTGTAGATTAAATTTACTTCTTTTGTAAATAGTCTGTATTTTTTCTCTGTTTTTATATTTATCACGTCAATAAATGTCCTTTCTTCTCAAACTAGAGTTCATCTTTCTCAAATTGCTATTACTATATCATTTGTTTCTAGAAATATTTCTGTGTTATCTACTTTCTTGTTTTTCAATGGAAATACTGAGGCTCATCTTTCTTGTAATCATTCACTAAAATAACAGTCTTCTCTGGCAAATTTATATCTGTATGGTCAGAAGCTGTCATTTGCAAATTCTATTTTAAACTTTCATCTCATTGAGAGTGAAAATCTTTTTCTGCTGATTATTGCTGTATCTAGGGATTTCTTTATTATTTTTCACATGATTTTTGATTAAAAATTTTATAATCCTAAAGATTTTCATAAGAATTTTAAAAGTAGCACAAAATAGAAAAAAATATAGTTGAAATAAATACACTCAATAGGTGTAACTTTAACTAAAATTATTCTACATATGAATAATATCCAAAAACTATAATTTAACAAAAAAATAAACATAGATTTTTCATAATGAGAAATAACATATAAAAAAACTAGCTGCTCGTTTTTGTTTGAAGGAATTAAAAATTTAGTAAATTTACTACCTTGTTTTTCACTCTGGGAAGAATAGAGTCCTATTTTTTTGTTTTTTTATATTAGATATGATACTATGGAATTAATATTATATTTTATAATAAGAAATTATGAGCGAATGAGAGCCTTTAATAAAAATATCACCAAAAATTATTGAATTCCCTTCCGAAAGAGAATGGAAAAAATTAACTGAAGAAAACCAACAAAGTATTACAAATTATATACCTGAATATAAAACTTATAAAAAAGAATGAAGAAAAATATATAAAATATCAAGAGTCGATTTACTAGAATTAAGATTATCCTTATGAACAGAAAAACTGTAATAAAAAAAAAGAAAAAAAAAAAAAAAAAAAAAAACCAACAAAACCACTAGCTCATTTCACTTCTGAAACAACCAAAACCTTATTCTAGTTTTTACCATTCTCAGGTCTCTTCAGCTAATTATTATCAAATGGAATACTAAAATTATCAAAAAACCAGCTCATTTCTTTTTCTAATCGTTCAAGTAATTAATCACTTCTTAATCATCTTTCATCTAACAACTTCTCATATCTATTCATCTCAATATATCTCTTACTCTTCAGGATATCTTTACTTATCCAAAATAAATATCAAATATCTTTTCTCTATATAATGAGAAATACTAATATATGCCCATTTTTCTCATCTCTCTACCCAATAATTCTCTCAAATACATGCAAAGTAATTCAAATCATAAGCTAGTAACTGTAAGTATCTATATAAATTCATTAATTCTAACTACATATCTATACCTCTCTCACCTCTTGTCTGATGATAAAATAATAATCTCATGAATATAATCAAATCAACCTCAATCTCTCCTCATTCATCTATGATTCTTTAATAGAGATTATATCAATCTCAAAAGTCTAATATCAAATCAATGTAAAATATAAACTTGTTTGATAATAATCAATCTCCCAAAAAATCTTCAATCTCATATAAGCATGTAGTTAATATATGAAACTATCTCTGTCAATATTACGTTACTCATCAAAATATGTAAATCACACTTGACAATCACTCAAATATAATCTCTACTGCCATACTTAACATATCAATACTTGTCTTTTCTTTTACAAATAAAAACATCACAATAGAACATCTTTTGGGTTACATCAATTGTTCATTTACATCTCATTTCTTTTTAGGTTCGCTCAAGTATGACCTTTTTTACCTCATCTGGGATTTTGTCATTTTTTCTTGAATTACAAATTGTTGTATGTTCTTAAATCATCTGTCCTGATGGTTTACTTGAATTTTTACTATTTTTGTTTAGTTTTCATTCTAGTTCCTTAACTTTCCCTCTTTCTTTGCCAAGTTCATCTCTCAGTTTTAGTATCTCATCTATCAATCTTTTTTTGTGTTTTTATGTAAATCTTGTGCATATTTCTTAGTTAACTTTTACCTTTATTAAGCTAATAATTATACTTTTTTATACTCAAATCAACTTTTTTTGCCTTTTTTCCTCTATTTTAAACTAAAAAATAATCCCATATTTTGGGATTATTTTTTGATTTGGTTTTTAGTGTTTTTTGAGTATTATTTTTCGGTTGATAGTAACGAAAAACTAGATAAAGAATTTAATATACTATTAAGCCATAAAGGTTTTTCTTTAAACAGTTATGATAAAAATATATTGGAAGAAATATGTGCCAAATTTTGAAACAAAATACTAGATGAACTTATATGACTTAATAAAGAACTACAGGTTATTATTTATAACAATATAGGAAAACTAGATAGAGAAATGGTTGAAACTATAATAGAATTATATCAAGAAAATTCTGGACCATTAAAAGTAGAGTTCATTCGACATCTACTAGAATCTAATATCTCTATGGATGATATAAAAGAGTTTATAAAAACTGATGATTTCTGAAAATTGGAAAGCTTAAAATTAGTTTTACTATGAAAATTAGCATTAAGTACAAAGGTAAGTAGTATTGAAGAATTAATGAATTTGTATAGTGAAGAAAATGTAGAATGATTAATGAGGACTTATAAAGTAAAAGATAAAGTAAAATTATATCCTGATTTATATAAAGATGGTGAATTAATAGAACCATTTAGAGAACTAGATGATTTTATCCCAGGTGTAGATGAAATAATTAGCTTATGAAGAGTTAAAAAAATAAATGACATAATTATTGATAATGATATATCAAACTTTTGAGAATATTGACCAAAAATAATTTGAATACTTTGAAGTGTAGAATGGATTAAGCCAGAAAATATAATGACAATATTTTGAAAATTAAAAAATAAGTCTCTAGTTTCTGTAGATGGTTACAATATAGTTAAATCTTTATTATCAATAAAATGAATGAATTTTGATATTTTTGAAAAAATAGTAGATTTAGATGAAATAGAAAGGAAATCAGTAAATTATTGGATTAAAAATTTTAATTGGGATAATAAAATAGAGGAGTTGTATAGATTTCTTGTAGAAGATGATGATTTCAAATACATTGATGAAGATAAAAAAACCTTCCTAGTTTATAAATTAATGAGTTCGCTATGAATAAAACAATGGGACAAAATAAAGGATATTGTAAGTAATGATGACCTAGAGGATTCTGAAAAAGAGCGGATTTCAAACCTAGGTTCAGTACTAAAAACAATAACTGCAGAACAAGCTTTTGAGCTAGTTAAAACTGAAGATTTTAAAAAATTCTCAGTTTTATGTTCGGGACCATTATATTATGAATCTATTTGATTATTCAACTTTGCTAATAGATGAGAAGAACCAATAAATCTAGAGCAGGTAAAGGAAATTATTAAAAATATTGCTTGATTAAGTAACGAACAAGCATCAGCATTATTTGAATTAAAAAATTTAATATGAATAGAGGTAGGAGAATTTATAGAAATAATATCATCAAAAGATTTTCTGAACCTAACAGAAAAAGAATTATCTTGTATCAGTTGTCTAAAAGTAGAATTTTGACAGCAAGTAATTTCAACATGGGAACAAGTATTACTTATAATACAAAAAAAACTTTCGCCTAATGAAAAAAAATATCTAAGTATCCTAGTAGGTATGAGGTGAATGGATTGGGATAAACTTATCAAAATAATTGATTCAGAAAAGTTTAAAGAGATTGCAGATAAAGGATTTGAATACTTTTTACCAAAATTCAATTATGCACTATGATGACAAGGTGAAATAACTCTAATAGATATTATGAGATATGATGAATTAGTAGAGATTTCAAATATAGAACCAGGTTGCACTTTTCGTAAAAAATTTAAAAATAAGAAATAATTTTATATAAAAAAAAATATATTATAATAATAATTAACAGACAAGCAGTATGAACTAATAAAAAAACAAACTATGAACAGCAGAAAAAAGTATTAACAAAAAAGAAATGTTAAATGGAATAAATTAACAATTGAAAAATTGATTAAAATGGCAGATTTGCCAAAGACTTTCCCAAATGGCAAACAGTTTATTCTCAGTTGATAAATGGAAAAATAAGAAGAATTTATTATGTATTACTATTGAAATTGGAAAAATTAGAGAGAAAATAAGGAAAAAAGAGAAATTACTAGCTTACTATTATGAGGTGATAAATTACAGTGAAAAAAACAATACAGCAGAAAAACAAAAATCCAATAAAGTACAAATTAAATAAAGAGACATTATTAATAGATATTTTTGGAAATTCATATTTTATAAATGTACAAAAGATATTTCTGATTATAGTTTATTAATCAAATAATACGAGAGAACAAGGAATACTATCTATGAAGAATGAATTGTGATAACAATATTATCAGAAAATTGATACCATAAAGATATATTCTAAAAAAAAAAATAAAAACAATAGACTAAAAATATTCTAACTCCTTTATAAGATAAAAAAGACACAAAAAAAAACCTGACCTATATGAAAGAAAAATCTAAAAAAAAACCTCATAAAGAATTGATTAATGAAAAAAAAATGGATTGTAAAAAAAACAAATGCTTGGATTCCAATTGGGTTTTATGGAAAAACTTGAATGAAAACTTTCTACCTCTGAGGCTAAAATTAGATTATGTTCTATTAGACTTATTATTAGGAGGTTAGCTTAAAATGTGCAAACAGGTTCTATAAAAGGTTTTGATAAATGGACAGATATACAGAAGGACTTACTTTCTATTATTGTAGAAAATGGTAATTTTATTGATATTCAGGAAATATGAGAGATTATTGGAGGGTTATGAGGTGATAAATTAAGTGAAGATAACAATACAGTTATTGAGAGTATTATTAGAGAAATTTTTGGAAATTTACTTATAAATAAGGATATATTAAAGTTTATTATCAATTATACTATTGGTAATAGTACCCATGAAGAATATAAGATATTTCAGAAAAAATACCCTAAAATATATTCTAAAATATTTCTTGCAAAAATGAAGTATTGAACCAAATTAGACCTAAAATTTAATAAATCTTAACAAAGTAAAATTTAATTTTTTCTATTTCAAGATAAAAATAAAATCTGAAACAAGTACAAAAAATACAATATACAGATTCTAAGGATAGTTTTAGTATTTTTTCATCAGATAAAAAAAAATTTATCAGTTATTATTAGGTAAGAGTTTAGTATAATAAATTTCTTAGTAGTTTTAAGTGAGATTAGAATTAGTGCGAGAAGGAATATTATTGAAAATATTAATATAACAAATCATAGTACTACATATGTTTTATTTATAGAAAAAGATTTAATATTATTAGGAAAAGAGATATATAGTGATATGAAAAATAAAACAGGGAAAGATAATATAAAAATTTCTGTGGATATTTTTATATCATTTCATATAGATAATTTAAGGTTTTCAATTGTTAGCCATTTGTATAAGAAGAATCATCTATTTTTAGTGTGTATTTTTATACTTTCTGGAATTGGGTTAATTTGTTTTTGTTTTATTATTTTTCACATGGTTTTTTTGTTTTTATTTATGTTTTTTTTTTAAGACAAAAGATTTTTTTGTCTCTACTGAAAAATGTTTATTGCATTATTTTTTATTAATCAATATTTAAACTAAATTCTTGTTTTGTTACTTTTCAATCCATATCTGTTAATTTTAGGAAATATGGTATTTTACAAAGATTTCAATAGTTCTCATAAATATTATATTGATATTCATTATCTCAGGGCATAAACTTTTTTGATTTATAATAACTATCTTCATAGGTATCTCAATTATTATCACAAGATAATACCTCCACTGATTTTATCTTCTTTCACATTAAGTCTCATTCTAAATAATAAATTTCTCAGTTTTTAGAGAGTGACATTAGTGTATCCCATCAATCTTCTGAGAATTTACTGTCTTTATTTTTTAATTCTGAGATATCGTATTCATATTTTTTATCTCAAATTGTGAATTTTATTTTTCATGTGTCATTATAATAAACTAAATTATCTTCTATATTAAAACCAAAAGTAGTATCTAATGTTAATTTATATTCTTTAACATTTCTCTTGTATGTATTATTTTCTTCAAGTTCTAATTCATATATTTTATAAGAAACTGGATATTTCTGATTTGTTGACTGGTCTAACTTAGAATAAAATCAAAATGTTACTCAATCTATCGTATATTCATCAATATTCATATCGCATGCTGATATTCCCCAACTAATCACAGATACTAGATTCAATTTATTATCTAATAATTTAGAATTTCATCAAGCTACACAGCTATCTCAATATCAGTTAATAGATAACACATACGTATTATCTACTACTTTAAAGTCGGAATTATCTCACTCTAAATAACCTAAATCACTCGCATTAATATAATATGAGTCTCCATCTTTTACAATAGCTAAACATAGATTATGAGTATTAACTTCTCCTAATACATTGCAAGTTATTGGTACATCTTTTGCCCAATCCATTTTTAAATAGTTTTTATATACTGATGTTATAAAAACTTCGTTCCCTCAGACTTCAAACTTGTAGAAAATCGGTAATTTGTTTTGTTTGAATAAATCAATAAAAACTTCTTTATTCTCATTTATTAAGTTTACATCATCTTTTTTTCTATCAATAGCACCAAAAGAAAAAGGATTACTCATCATATTTTCTATAAATCATTCTAAGATTTTATCATAATCTTTATTTTCTCAGACTTTTATTATTCACTCTATTTCAACAGATTTATCTAAATAGTCATCAATATATTTTAGTATATTAGTCTTTTTTTCATCTGTTGATGATGAAATTAACTCATCAATTTTTGCATCAAGATTCTTATATAAATATCATTCTTTTCATCAATTTGCTATTATTTTTACACTAATTTTATTCAAAGTTTTATTTATTTTTATTTCTTTTTCTTCACTGATACCATATTTACTAGCAGGTAAAGGACCATATGATGCAAATATACTATTAATTGAGAATAAGAAAGCAATTATCAAAAATAAGACTAATTTTTTCATAATGATTTATTGTTAAATAATAAGTAAATATATTATAGTTTTTTATTGTAAGAGTAATGTAAGAAAAAAAGATATTTTTATAAAATGTATTTTATTTATCTATAGATTACTGTTTTTTTCCTCCCACTCTTCAAACACAGTCATATCAACCATTTTTAAAGATGAGGGCATTTTCCTTATGGTATTTTTTAGTAGTTCCATGGTTATATAATGGTCGTCTAAACTAGCTTCTATACTAGAATAATCTGAGTCATCTCAGAGAGAGTGAGCAATAGAGAGTATGTTTTTACTGGCTGCTCTTGAGGCTTCATCACATATTGCTTCTATGTCTGATGATACATAATCTTCTGTGAGTTCAGATAGGAGTTTGTAGTTAAGTTTTTTGTGGGGTCTTTTTTCTGTTTCTATGTGTATTTTAAATAGTTCTTCTCTTGCTTTTGCATCGGGTGGTCATATATATATTTTTTTATCTAGTCTTCATGATCTTAGGATGGCTGAGTCTAAATGGTCTGGTCTGTTGGTTGCGGCTATTACTATCAGGTTTGGGGCTTCGTTTAGAGCATTAAATTCTTGGAGAAATTGTGAAACTTCCTCTGCTTTATTTGCATCTATATTGTTTGTTCTTTTTGAGAGTAGTGAGTCTATTTCGTCTAGAAATAAAATAATTGGTCAAGATTCGCTTGCTGTTTTGGCTTTGGTAAAAAATTCTTTTATGTTTTTGCTTGTTTTGTGGTGGTATTCTGATCCAAATTCTCAGACTGATTTTTTAATTAGTCCTGCTCATAGTTCTTCGGCTAGTTTTTTTGTGATGAATGTTTTTCAGGTTCATGGCGGTCAGTAGAATAGCATTCAGGTTGGAATTCAGACTTTGAATTTTTTATAGACTTCATAGATTTTTTTCTGCATTTGTTGTTTTTTTGCTTTTTTTGTTTTTGATTTTTCTTGGTCTATTTCTGTTTTTATTTTTTCGACCATAAATTTAAATTTCAAGGGTGCTATGAAGTTGTCTTGAAGGTCTTGTTTTAGTTCTTGCATTCCTGCTACTCAAAAAAATCCGAATGTGTCTGGATTTTTCTTTTCTGGGTATTTTATATCTAGATTTACTTCATTTTCTCATTTTTCTTTAGTTTTTTCTTGTTTTTTTAAGTCTTTATAAAAATCATCATCGTAGTAGTTTACAGTTAGTGATTCTCAGGTTTCTATGGCTTCTTTTGTGGCGAAGGTTTCTTGTAGCTTTTGTGGTAATTTACTTGCTTTTTCTATTGTTTTTTCCATTTTTTTGATGGCATTTTCCATGTCTTCTTTGTAGTCGTTTTCTACTACTGCTTTAAATTCTGGTGACGATGTTACGGCATTAAAAAATGCATTGAATCAGGTTTTGTTTGTCATATAGATATAATTTTAGTTTGTAAATATTCAATAACCCTAACTTAAATTCTTCCCCTTACATAAGGGGAAGAGGCTACGGATTTGTATTATAGTATCATAAAGATGATAAAATATAAAATTATTTTTCAGAGTTTTTTGATTTTTCTTCTTTTATTTTGTTGTAGCTACTGTAGTAGCTTTTTCATATGTTTCAGATAAATCATAGCATTTTGTGTGTTATTTCTTTAACTTTATGTGTGTCTTTTGATAATTGTTTATCTCCTATTTCTGATATTTTTTTAAAACCGAAGTTGAATATATCATCTATTTTAGATTGAATAAAGGCTAGGGATTTTCATATGTTTTTGCTTGTGTTTTTCATTTTTTTTGATTTTATTAGAAAATAAGTTAGATTATGCCTAATTTATATTATATAAATATTTTAGCTTTTACAAATTTATATTTGACATGCAAATTTATATTTAAAATAGAGCTTTACAAGAATAAAGAAAAAAATAATTTTAAATAATTAAATATTATGATATAATGAAAATATAATCATAATATTCCCCCTCATAATTCTTAACCATTTTCTTATTTTGAACGAACATCTAATCTCAATATTCTCGTTTTGACTACTAACATTTCTTGTAGGTTTTATATTAACTCCTGCCTTTATAGAGGTTCTTATAGACTTAAAACTATGAAAAAAAATCAGAGATGAAGCTTCTATATGAAAAGCAACCATATTCTCAAAACTACATAATAAAAAATCATGAACTCCAACAATGTGAGGATTAGTAATAATATGAACAGTATTTTTTATGGTACTCATAAGCATATTTCTACAAAAGTTCTGATTTATAAACAACTCACTATTTAACAAAAATGAAACCGTTCTAGTACTATTTATATTATTCACTGTTGGTTTCCTATGAGCCGTAGATGACTTTATGAATATTAAGTGAATATGAAGAACTAAAGGACTATCTGCTAGATTTAAAATGATATGGCTAATCATCTTTTCATTATTAGCAGGTTTCTGGTTCTATTATGACCTATGATGGTGAGATAGAGTAATAGATATCTTCTTTTTAGAGTGAGCAGAATTCTGAGTATGACTATGGTTTATCCCAATATTTATGTTTATGATAATAGCAACCTCCAACAGTGTAAACCTAACCGACTGACTAGATTGATTAGCTTGATGATTACTACTATTTTGTTATTGAGTTTATGCTTATATAACATATGATCAATGATTATTTTTATTATCAACACTATGTGTAAGTATAGTTTGAGCTCTAGTCGCATTCTTATGGTTTAATGTAAAACCTGCAAAAATATATATGTGAGATGTCTGAAGCCTAGCTCTATGAGCAAATCTATGACTAATAGCTCTACTAACTAATACTATAAATGTTTTAATAATAATTTGAGCAATTTTTATATGTGAATCCCTTAGTGTTATTTTACAACTAAGTAGTAAAAGACTAAGAAACTGAAAAAAAATATTTCGTGTAGCTCCATTTCATCATCACTTTGAGGCTATTTGATGGAGTGAAGAAACTGTGGTTTTTAGATTATGGTTAATTTGAATAATTTTATCAGTCAGTTGAGTTATCTTTTACATGATAGAAAAGTAAAAAATATGTGATTTAAAATGATAAACGACAGCTTCATTTGTGAAAACTGTTCTAAAAAAATAGATAAACACCCCTCAGGTTCAGCTAGAAATCACTGTCCACATTGTTTGTATTCCAAACATTTAGATGAGGATTTCCCCTGAGATCGAAACTCTAAGTGCTTTTCACTAATGTCTCCTATATGAATAGATCACAAAAAAAACAAAGGATACATGATAAAACATAAATGCCAAAAATGCTGAAAAGAAATACTAAACAAAATAGCCCCAGATGATAATTTTCTAGAATTTAGTAGTAAAGAACAGTTTTTTATTTAAAAAAAGTAATTCTAAAAAATAAATGAAAAAATACTTCATACAAACATTTGGATGCCAAATGAACATTGCAGATTCAGAAAAACTAAACATGATATTGCTACAAGCATGACTTATAAAAGCCAAAGAAACAGAAGAAGCAGATATTGTTATTTTCAATACCTGTAGTGTAAGACAAAAATGAGAAGACAGAGTCTTCTGATATATAGAAAAAATATTTAAAAACACAAAAAAAACTAAAACTCAGAAACCAATCATATGAATTACATGATGTATGGTAAAAAAAACCTGAGTAAATAAAAAATATCTAGAAAAAGAATCAAAAAGAAACAGAGCAAAAACAATAGAACTCCTAGAAAACTCAAAACAAATATTTAACAACGATGATAAACTATTTCCAAGAACCGATAAAATAGACTTCGTATTCAGAATAGAAGAAATAAAATACCTATCACTCATACTAAGTCATATATTTTCAGAACACATATGACAAGACCACAAATTTGATGACTACCTAAAAATAAAACAGTTAAGAGAAAACAAAGCAATTTGAACAACAATAATCCAAACATGATGTAATAACTACTGTACATACTGTATAGTACCTTATACAAGATGAAAAGAAAAAAGTAGAAACATATCAGAAATAGTAAAAGAAGTAACAGAAACAGTAGAATCATGAGCCAAAGAAATAATATTAGTAGGACAAAATGTAAATAGTTATTGAAAAAATACATTAATGACCTGATGAAATCATATATCCCCTTTTTTACTAAAAGAAGAAGAAAACCAAGAAATATCACCTTTCAGAGAACTACTAAATGAACTAGATAAAATAAAATGACTAAATAGGCTTAGATTCACTTCAAGCAATCCCCACGATATGACAAAAGACATACTAGACTCTCACTTTGACCTAAAAAGCACCTGTAACTACCTACACTTTGCCCTGCAATCTGGAAACGACGAAATTCTAAAAAAAATGAATAGAAAACACAAATATAAAGACTTTAAAGATATGGTCTTTTATCTAAGAAACAAAGATCCACTATTTTCAGTATCTACAGATATAATAGTATGATTTAGCTGAGAAACAGAAAAAATGTTTGAAGATACAATAAAAGCATTTAAAGAATGTGAATTTGACTTTGCATACAATGCAAGATATTCAATAAGAAAATGAACAATAGCATCTAAATTATATCCAGACGATATTAGTGATGAGATAAAAGCCGAAAGATGGCATATATTAAATGATTTACTACTTGATAATATAAAAAAAAGAAATAAATTAATGCTTGATAAAACAGAAGATGTTTTAATTTATTGAAAAAAGGACTCAAACTTTTTTGGTAGAACTAGAAACTTTAAAGAAATATTTTTCAAGTGACCAGAAAATATAAAAATATGAGATATAGTAAAAGTGAAACTTTTAAGTTTAGATAGGTATGTTATAAAATGAGAAATAGAAAAATGTAGCTTCCTTCCTTTCGTATGAAAGGAAAAAATTTAGGATGGATTATATTTAAAATTCTCTATACAGATTTAATAAAAAAATCTTATATTCATAAAATTTTCTCTATGAAAAAAGCTACAGCATATGCAATAATGTACTCTCCCCTATTTTTTCTAATAATATACCTAATATTCTTTTACAAAAAATAACTCTCTCTCTACTTTCTTACATCACTATATTTTCATCTCCCCTTATATTCTATAGTAATAGGAGTTCAGCTAAATCAAAAATTAGATCTTATCTTATTTTCCAAATATCTTTTATAAGAAAAATGAAAGTGATTTGGATTATTTACCGAAATTAAAAACTTAGGAGGATTCGTATCGACCTGTGAACCATAATATATTTTAGGACTATGAGACTTCTTATTTCAAGTAGGCGGATGTTTGTATATAACCTGCTCTAAAAATTCATTAAATATTCAAGTTTTCACTCTCTTTTTTCTTTCACCATCTATTTGGAGAGCCATCTTAATTATTTCGTCTGTTCTCTTTTTATTTAAAGCAGAAGTGAAAATAACAGGAACCCAAGGTAGAAATTCTATTTTCTCTTTTAAATAGTTTATATACCTAGCCATCATAGTTTCTTTATCTACTCAAGGCTTTGCTAAAACCTTATCCCATTTATTTACTACAATTATTAATCACTTTTTTTCTTCTAAAACCGTTGAAACTATACTTAAATCTTGCTGTACTATTCACTCAAATCAATCTATTACTACAGTTATTATATCAGCCCTTTTTAAAGCCCTTTGAGTTCTCATAACTGACCAGTTTTCTATATTTTTTGTTCAAACTCTTGATAATCTTCTGATACCTGCTGTATCTATTAGTATAAAGTCCTTATCATCATATACAAATTTTTGTATCTATACTATCTCTAGTAGTATGAGGCATATCCTTAACCATAACCCTATCTTTTCAAACAATAGCATTCATCATACTGGATTTTCAAACATTTGGTCTTCAAACAATTGCTAATTTTATAACAGATTCATCTAACTCTTCTATTTTATAGTTTAATCATTTTCCTTTTAAGTATTTTGCTATATATTTTCTTATGTCTTGAATTCATAGGTTGTGTGATACAGATACTGGAAAAAAATCTAGCTCTCATTTTCAAGCAAGTCAGTAAGCTTCCATAATCATATTTTCATTATCTGCTTTATTTGCAACTACTATGTAGTTTTTATAGTTTTTCTTTTTTAGAATTTTTAAAATTTGTTCATCTAAATCAGTAAATCTATCATATTCTATAATCCAGACTAGTAAATCTGATTCGTCTATTGCTTTTTTGGTTCTTTCTATTATATCATCTGCAATAATATCTTCTTTACTTCAAAAGTCTAGTCCTCCTGAATCTGCTACGATATAGGTTAAATCTGCTTCTGAATCGGTATATTCAAATTCACTTATATCTCTAGTAGTTCATGGTTTGTCTGCTACTATTGCGATTTTATGTCATACGAACATATTAAAAAAGCTTGATTTTCAAACATTTGGTCTTCCTATTATTGTTATTTTTGCTAACACTTTATTTGTAGTTATTTGATATAATATTTGTTCTAAAAATGAATTATTCAAAGGGCTAAAGCCCTCTGTTGACAAGCTGACCTTATTTTAAAAATCTAGTTTTATATTTTAGGATAGCTTTATTTTAGTGAGGCAAGTATATTGAGTTTATTTTTTATGCAAGTTTTTTGAGTAAATTCCTTTATGGGAGTATTAAAATAGTATCTGGTTAGTTTTGTGTATTCATCTTTTCAGTCTCTACTTAATACTTCAACTATTTTTTGAAGAGCTAATAGTTTATTTATTTTTACTGTTTTAAATTCTTCTAGTTTTTCTATTAATTCTTTTTTTAATTCTTCAGTATTAACTTTTTTCTTAAAATCTTCTGGATTTTTATAGACTTTTTCGTTGAAATATAGACTATATCTTGTTAGAAATACTAATAGTCAGTTTCTTATTTTTATAAGACCTAGTGAGTCTAAAAAGAATAAAACTGTTTTTAATTCACTTATGGTAAAATCACTTTTATAAGTATTTTGTATGTATAGTAGTAAATCATCTAAATTTAATACTATTTTTTTTTCATATGATTCTTCGTTTGGAAATATTTTTTCTATTATTATTTTTCATATTTTAAAGCTTTTTTCAAAATGTTTTATCAAGTAAGTTTTATCTCTCACTATAACTTTTCACTGCTTTTCTGATATATAATTTCTGAAAAGATAGTAATTTTTAATTTTTTCATAAAAACTGCATTTTTCATTACTTTCCTTAAAATTTTCTATTTTTCAAACTCTTTTACGGTATATATTAAAAATATTTTTTCTAAAGCTCTCATCTTTTAGTACATTTCAAGCCTCAATTGATATGTCTGCTTCTTTGTTATTTTTAGATTTGGATAATATCTTTAATGATTCAATTTTTTTAACTATTTTTCTTACATTTACTTTTTTAAAATCAAATTTTTCTCATAAACTTTCACTAAAATTCTCCTCCAGATTATTTAAGTCTAAGGCTTTTTCTGTTCCACAATTTTATATATATACTTCTTTTGCTATTTTTTTCTTCTTCATCTAGATATCAATCTTTTTCAATTAGTTTATAGGAATCCAGTAATATCTTTTTTTCAATTTTATTGAATAAAACACCTGTACGATCGTATTTTCTGCTAAGAATATTTATTCAACCAATTTTTTGTTGTTCTAAAAAATTAAGTAGATTTTTCACACTTGTTGTCCAGTTTTTTTTATCCGTTTTAATCCAGCTTTTAGAAGCTATCTGTCTTGGGGTTAATATATATTTTTCTTTGTTATCAGATAAGTACATATTTTTTAAAAAGTTCAGCACATGAAAATATCTCAGTCAATCAAAATTTAGTTGTTTAACTCTTTTATCAACTTCTTTTTTATTGTAAAATATTATATTTCTAGAAATTTTTCAATCTCTTCATGCTCTTCATATTTCTTGTGTATAGTCTTCAATATTTGAGGGTAAATCATAGTGGATAACATATCTTACATTTGCTTTATCTATTCACATACCAAATGCTTTTGTTGCAATTATTAGATTAATCTCACCCCTTATAAAATCATCTTGTATTTTTTTCTTTTCATTCCTAAATATTCAAGCATGAAAAAACCTAGATTTTATTCATTCGCTGTTTAAATGCTTTTCTATTTCTTCGGCTGTATCTCTTTTTTGAGTAAATATTATACTTGGATTTTCCTCTATATTTATTTCCTCTATCTTTCTCAAAAGAATATCAATTTTATCACTTTCATTAGTTATATTTATTACACTTCATTTTATATTTTCTTTTAACAATTCTTTGGCTTTTATTAATTTTATATCTCTTTCTTTAAAATAATCCTTTATTCATTTTTCTACATCAACAGTGGCTGTAGCAGTTAATAATGTTAGATTTATCTTATTGTTTAAATTTCTACTTTGAATATCATTTAGAAAATGTTTTATAAAAAAATAATCTGGTCTAAACTCTTGTCCCCAAAGTATCAAAGTATGAGCTTCATCAACAACAATCCTTGAAATATATCTATTTTGCAAAAGTTCTAATATTTTTTCATTTCTCAATGATTCAGGAGTTATAAATAAAATCTTAGTTTCTCATGATTTTACTTTGTTGTGTATCATATCTTTTTCAATTGCATTTTGATCTCATGATAAATAATTAACTTCATTAAAGTTTTTATTTCTTAGTCAGTCTATTTGGTCTTTTATAAGGGCTTTTAATGGTGTGATTATCAGTGTAAGATGTCATAACTTCTTTCACACTAGCCATGCAGGAAGTTGATAAATAAGAGATTTTCAACCTCAGGTTGAAAGAATAGTCAAAAAATCATTGTTTTCTAGACTATTGCTAACTCATTTTATCTGAGTTTCTCATCTAAAACTTTTAAATCATGAAAATTCTTTCAGATAAGATTTTATATTATCATTTAGCTTTTTAGATATATTTGAGTAAAAATTATTTAACAATCCTCTCAACTCATCTTTGAGTTTTATATTACTATTTAGTATAAAATCTGGTAATAGAGCAGTATTTTTATAAATAAATATAACCAACTATGCTAGTGCTAGTTTATTTGTGGAGTTTTTACTAAAATAACCCATCTCTGAATCTATTCCCTTAGATAAGGGAAGAGGGCTTCAATATTTTGAATATTTTTCCTCTATTAGATATTTTTCTAATAGTTTGATATTTTCAGAAGAGTTTATTTGCTTTTGGTCTAATAAATTAGAAATATTTTCAATTATTTCAGATTTATTAAGAATTTTTAGTTTTCATCAGGTGAGTTTGTTATAGAAAATAAAAAAGTCGTTGTATTTTTCGCATTTTATAAGTAATGAATATAGTGTATTTTTTATTTCAAAAGGAAAATTATGAAATTTTATTAGATTTTTTTCTAGTACTTTGAAAGTGGTGTGTGCATCTTCTAGTGGTGTGTTGTTTATGGATTTTTTTAGGTTGTGGTGTGTTTGATTAATGGATATTAGGCAGTCTATTAGTAGGGTGTCTATGTTGTTGGTGTGGTGATTTTTTAGTGATGGTAGTTTTGGTCAGTCGTATCAGTAGAAGTTGTGGCAGATTTTGTAATCGCTTTTATTTAGGGTGTTTGTTAGTTCGTTTTTTCAGACTTCTTTTTTTTGTGGGGTGCTGTGTTGTAATTTTTTTCAATCAAAAGATATATCATGGTATATTTCTATTCCATGGTGTTGGCTTTTTTCGTTTCAGTATAGGTCAAAGGAGGTTATCAGCATAATCTTGAATTACTTTTTAGTGTTTGTTGTAATTCTATCATATGTTTGTGGGGGAAGTCAAGGGAAATAGGAATGGAAAATCTGACTCAGTGTATATATTATTTTATTTTTTTTTATTTTTTTAGAAGTTTATTAAAATAAGCTCTCGCATATTCTTCTCCTAAAAGATCTATTAAAATTTCTTTATATTCATCAACATTTTTTTCTGTAATCAATTGTAAAGCTTCAGTTATGGCTTGTCTTTTATATTTATTTTCATCATCAGGATATTCTTGTCCCATAATTTAAAATTTTTAAAAAAAATAAATTTTCTAAAGTAGAAAACATTTTTATTATAAGGCTTTTTTATTAAATTGTCAAATAAGTTTGACAAAAATATTTTTTTAAAGATAATTTATTTGTTTTTAGTTTTTAAGTACATAAGAATAATATGAATCATTTAACTATAGAAGATCTTGCTTTAAATTTAGCCACAGAAAAAGAAAAACAAGGGCAAATATCAATAAAAATGTCTGAATTAAGAAATAAACTTACTGAAATAGAAAGACTTTGAGGCTCTATTAGTACTCTAGTAAAAGACATAATAGATTTATGATTTACTGTAGAGTTAGATGATATTAATGACTTTAAAGTAAAAAAAACAATAGATGATTTTATAAAAATTTATAGTAATAATATAGAATCTCAAGAAAATTTATTAGAAAATCCAAAGCTTAAATGAATATTTGAATGATTATGAGAAAAAGTTATTAGGGAACTTATTAGAAGACATAATAAAGGAAATGATGCAATTATTAGTATAAGTAGAATTATTTTAGAAAACAAAGAGTATTTTGGACTAGAATCAAATATGTCATATTCAAAGTTTTTATTAAAAGTTAGTTAATTTTTTATTTTTTTTCATTCCTTCCCATCTCCTCCCCACAAATCTCTTCCACTAACTCTTTTAACTCCAAAATTTTCCCTTCCAAAAACTTCAACTGCTCTTTTTTTAATTTTATAGTTTTTGTTAAACCTAGTAACAGTAAGTATATTTAATACATTTAAACCATAAATATCTAATTAATATCTCTAAATAGACTTATCTAAGTCATTCACATAAATTTGAATAAAATAAAATATTATGTTATAATATATATAAATAAGTAAATTAGTAGCAAAAAATAAATATGATAGCAGAAACTCAAGCAGCGTTTAATCCAGATAATAGCGGTCTTCAAAATACGATATTATTTTCCCCTAATACAAATGAAGCTGTAAATTTAAGACTCCCAAAAGTAGGAAATCAAACTTCTTCAGACGATTTAAATTGCTTGGAATCAATATTATCAAGATTTACTTTGAAAAATGAAGAACAAGAATGGTTAAGGAATGGATGAATTGATTTGATATTAAAACATACAGATTTAGTGGATTTATGTTTAGGATATCATATCTCTTTTTCTGAATTAATTACCGAAATAAAAGAAGAAGAAAATGTAGAAAAATTAACTACTTTTTATTGAGAAGAAAATTCTAGAGATTTAGTAAAAAAATTTAAAACAGATCAAGATATAGAATATCTTATGAAAATTTGGTTAGTTTTAGGAGATTATCAATATGCCTTTGCCACATGGATAGTTCGTCAAGAACCAATAAATACATACCAACTAGAAAATATATTCTTAGTCTTTAGTTTTTTTTATGATAGACAAATAAAAAGCTTTAATAATATAACAAAAGCTTTTAAAATAGCTTTTAATTTACCTCAAAATTCTAATGAAATAGTAACTATACAGAAAAATTTTAATTTAAAAGAAAAAATTAACAGTAAAGAAGATTTTATAGGTACAATTTTAAGATTTTTAAAGAGATGAAATGAAGAAGAAATTAACCAGTATCTCGAAAGGAAAAATATTTCTGGTGTAAAGATAAATAATGACCCAGATTTATTTATAAGTGAAATTTTAAAATGAAATGATAATGATAAAAAAAAGAATCTATGAGAAAAATTAGAAAAGATAGTTAATAGAATTATAGAAAGACTACTTGCATCAGAAACTTCATCAACACAAAATGATCAAAGTTGACATGCTACTTGAAACACAACAAATCTTTTTAAAAAAATATCAAATAAATTAAAAAATCATAATGAACCTCCTCTAGAATTTTTTAATAGGATTGCTATTTTTATCTGGTAACAAATTTTAGATCCTAGTTGAACTTTTGTAGTCAGTAAGTCTAAAAATAAGAGATTTAATGCCTTTTTGAAGCTTGTGATGATAAAAATAGATATTTTTTTGAATCTTTAAAATATGGGAAAAAATATTGCAAAGATATGAAAAAGTTATTTCATGATGAAATAAAGATATAAATATAAAAGTTTTAATAGATTTATATGATAACCTTTTAAAACAAGAAGAGAAAAAATTTATTAAAACTATTCAAGCAATCAATAAAAATTAACTGTAGAGTCTGTCTAATGCGGTAATACTTCAATCTCCTCACCACAAATCTCTTCCACCAACTCCCTCAACTCCAAAACTTTCCCCTCCAAAAACCTCAACTGCTCCTTTGTAATTTTATAATTTTTATTATTCCTAGCCCCAACTTAAGCATTTTTCTGTAGTTTAAACTTTTACTGCATACTTGGCAATGCATAGTTTATTTGAGAATAGGACTGTTATAATTATAGCTCATAGACTTCAGACGGTTAAGGAGGCGGATAATATATTTGTGATAGAGGATTGAATGATTAAGGAGGAGTGAAATCATAAGGAGTTAATTCATCAGAAAGGTATTTATAAGAGGATGCTGGATTTACAGAGTGGGTTTTAGTTTTTACTCCATAGCCCCTACATTCTACGGAGGGGAATATATTTGCATTTGTGAATTTGTAGTTTATTTGTAATATGTGTTTTCTGATATTTTTTATATTATTTCAAGTATGCAAACTAAAGAAAGAACATTTTTTGAAATAGCAAAGAGATTTACTAAACCTTATCTTGAGGATAAAGTAGTAACTCTCAAGTCGTTTGTATTTTATAGTATTTGGGCAATAGCACCATTAATGCATGTATTTTTTGCTCAGAAAATCACAGAAACAATTGAAGATAAAAATAAAGAAACATTTATTATCATTATAATAATTTATAGTATTTTTGTTATTTTAAATTACATATTGGCATTTTATACAAGAGCATGGTGATACTTAAGTACTGTAAATATTTTTAGAAAACCTATTCACAATTATTACTTAGATGAATTTGTTAAGCTTTCAAATACTAAAACTGAAAAATTTTGAACTGGAAAATTGGTTTCTATAATAGGAACAGGGATGGATACTTGGGCTTTGCTTCTAGATAAAACAACAGAAAATATTTTTAAAGTTGTTTTTACATTACTATTTACTATCTATATGATTTGAACTGTAAATATTTGGGCTTCTCTTGTTTTTATTATTTTATACATACTAGTTCATATTGCTTGAGAATATTTTAATAACAAATCTCTTAAATTCAGAAGAAAAAGACAAGATGTTTGGAATGATTACACATGACAGCTGGTTAAAGTTTTGATGTCAAAATTTGAGATATTACAAACATGACAAATAGAAAAAGAATTAAAAAATATAAATGTGATAAATTATGGTATGTTAAGGGAAAGTATGAATATGGCAACACCAACACATTGGTTCTTTTATACTCCATCTATTTTTATAAATACAGTAAAAATTCTAATATTTACATTTTTGTGATATCAAGTTATTTTATGAAATGCTGAATTTTCTTTGTTTGTATGATTATTCTGAATATTAACAATAATGAATAATGTAATAATAAACTCAATGATTTTTTATTCTGATTTTACCCATAAATTTACAAAAATTGAAAAAATGTGGGATTTTTTTGATAATACTTCAAAAATAGAATGATATGAAACATGAAAAAACTTTAAATATAAAAAGTGAGATATTGAATTAAAAAATATAACTTTTTGATATAGTTATAATAATGATGTGCTTAATGATTTCGGTTTAGAAATAAAGTGATGAAAGGTTACAGCATTAGTTTGAAATAGCTGATGATGAAAGTCTACATTGGTTAAATTAATTTCTGGTTATATTAGTCCTAATTTTGGAGAAATTTTAGTTGATTGACAGAAGCTTAGTGAGGTTTCTTTGAAGAGTTATTATAAAGAAATATGATATTTAACTCAGGAACCTTCTGTTTTTGATTGAACTATTTTGGAGAATTTGATTTATGCTGCAGGTGAAAATGTGGATGAGGAAAAAATAGAGAAGGCTATAAAATTAGCAAAATGTGAATTTATAAAGGGTTTACCTTATGGAATAAATACTGAGATTTGAGAAAGAGGAGTGAGGCTTAGTTGATGACAAAGACAGAGACTTGCTATTGCCAAGATATTTTTAAAGAATCCGAATATTATTATATTGGATGAGCCAACTTCTGCTTTGGATAGTTTTTCAGAGGAGCTTATAACAAAGGCTATGCATAATTTGTTTAAGGATAGAACAGTTATAATAATAGCTCATAGGTTGCAGACTGTTAAGCATGCGGATAAGATTTTTGTAATAGAGTGAGGGAGAGTAGTTGAGGAGTGAGATCATAAGGAGTTGGTAAAAAAGAAAGGGATTTATAAGAGGATGTTGGATTTGCAGAGTGGGTTTTAAAACCACCCCCTAGCTCCCTCCTTGCTAAGGAAGGGGAAATAAACTATTTAAAAGTTTGCAAAAAATTACTTTATATTGTATACTACATATAACACTATAGTATTACATACAGTATATGAATCAAAAAAAAATTGAACTTATTCAAAATAAACAAACACTTTTTAGTGTAAGTGAGCTTTCTCATTTTATAAAGCATAGTTCTGATGGGTATCTAAGAAATAGAATATCTTTTTATGAAAAGAAATGAATACTTACAAATGTAGCTAAATGAATTTACTCTATTAGATGAAAAAACTATCATAAATTTGAACTTGCAAATAAGATTTATTCACCTAGTTATATTTCTTTTTTTTCTGCTCTTTATTATCACAAAATTATATTTCAATATGAAAATAATATTTATTTAGCATATAAAAAAAGTGATACAAAAAAGATGACTGAGTTTGATATAGTTTTGAAAAAACTAAAAGATGATTTGTTATTTAATCCTGAGTGAATAGAAGTAAAAGATAATTATTCTATAGCCTCAAAGGAAAGAGCTTTTTTAGATACTCTTTATATATTTTGAGAAACATATTTTGATAATTTAGATGATTTAGACTTTAATATAGTAAATGAACTAATAAAAATATATAATTCTAGAAAACTTGAAAACTTATTACTAACTTATACAAAAAAATGAATGCAATAATTTCAAGACTAGATATGTCTAGGCATAAAAGCTATCTTCTTAGAATATTATTTGATTTTTCAAAAGACCCTGTTTTGTGAAGAAATCTTGTATTTAAATGAGGAACTGCTTTATTATTATTTTATGGTTTGGATAGATTTTCTACTGATTTAGATTTTGATTTATCAAAAAATGATGTTGATGAGGATGATATTTTGAAAAGAGTATGAAAAATACTAAAAAAGCATTGAGATGTGAAAAGTTTGATTATAAAAAGATATACTATATTTTGACTTTTATTATACTCAAAAATAGATTATAATATAAAGGTCGAAATAAATAGAAGATGAGTTACCTGAGAAGCTGAGGCAAAAACATTGATGTGAATAGATTTTAATGTTATGAAGATTGAGGATATGTGTGCTAATAAATTTTTAGCTTTATTATGAAGAAATAAAACAGCGAACAGAGATATTTATGATATTCATTTTATAGTTAGTAAAAATATGCTGATAAATAAGGGGAGAATAGAGAGTATAACATGAAAATCGTTTACCGTTTATATTCAGGAAGTTATAGAGTTTATAAATGGTCTTTGACCTAATTATAATATATTAGATTGACTTGGAATAGTTGTAGAAGATAAGAAAAAAAAGTGGATTAAAGAAAATTTAGTCAAAGAAACAATATTTTTATTAGGAACTTATTTATAGAAAATATTAAAAATAAAAAAAATATGAAAACAATACTAAATATACTTAAAAACTATAAATTTGTAAAAAAAGATTTTTACAAATTTTTGATAATCTGAATACTTTCAGAAATAGCACACTTATGAATACCAAAAATGGTCGGTAAAATAGTTGAAATAATTGAAAAAAAACAAGAATTAAGTTATTTATACACTTTTTTGTGAGCATTTACATTATTTCTAATAATGACCAAAATTTTATCTTTTTCTTTCGATATGTTCTGAAACAAAATACGGCTAGAATTATATTACAGAAAAATGCAACACTACAGAAAAAAACTTTTTGAAAAAAACTATAAAGACATAATAGACTCTTGAACTTGAAAATTAATAACTAGATATAGTAACTGAGTTTCTGCAGAATCTGATATATTCTCTTGAGTTGTAGAAATTTTAATATCAGCAGTATTTAGATGAATACTTATAATAACAATATTAGCTATAATTATACCAAAACTTATAACCGTAGTAGTTATAGCAATAATTATTTTGTTTATACTAAACTACTATGTAAGAAAATATTCTGAAAAATATAGAAAGAGAGAACAAGAACTATGGGAAACAGATGGTAGAATAAAAGCCAAGGTAATTATGGAAAATCTAGTAATAAGAGTTTTCTGAAAACAAAACTATGAACTAAAAAAATCTGAATCAGTATTATCAGAAATTGTGCCAAATGCAGTTAAAACTGACATGTCCAATTTCTTTTTTTACAACTTTCTTGATTTACTTCTTAAACTTTTAGAAATATGAGTATATGTAGTACTATGAACAGTTATTATAAAATGAGGTTCTTCTATATCTTATTTAGTTATGGTTACCTGATATATAGTATTCTTAAGTTGGCCTCTTCATAAAGCAGTTTCAAACCTAGTTAAAATAAACAGAGTCTGGGAAAAATATATAAAACTTCAAGAGTTTGTAAATAAACCAATTGAAATAAAAGATTGAATAAAAGAATATAATTTCAAAAAGTGAAAAATAGAGCTAAAAAATATATCTTTCTCATACTGAAAATGAAAAGAAATTTTCAAAGATTTCAACTTAGAATTTTCACCCCAAAAAAAGACAGCCCTTGTATGACAAAGTTGATGATGAAAAAGCACAATTACTAAAATACTTCTTAGACTCTATGATTATGAAAAATGAGAAGTTTTAATTGATTGACAGGATTTGAAGGAGTTAAAGATGGAGTCTTTTTATAAACATATAGGTTATTTATCTCAAGACCCAGCAATATTTGACTGAACTATAAGAGAAAATATGGAATATGCCTTATCTGATAATCATGATTATGATGATGAGATAATATGGGAAGCTTTAAAGAAAGCTCAAATTGATGATATGATAAAAAATTTAGAAAATTGATTAAATACAGAAGTTTGAGAAAAATGAATAAAATTATCTTGATGAGAAAAACAGAGACTTGCTATTGCTAGAATATTTCTAAAAAATCCTGCGATTATTATACTAGATGAGCCAACATCAGCTCTTGATAGTTTTTCAGAAGAATTGATAACAAAGGCTATGCATAATTTATTTAAGGATAGGACTGTTATAATTATAGCTCACAGACTGCAAACTGTTAAGGAGGCTGATAAGATTTTTGTGATAGAGGATTGAAAGATTAAGGAGGAGTGAAATCATAAGGAGTTAATTCACCAAAAAGGAGTTTATAAAAGGATGCTGGATTTACAGAGTGGGTTTTAGTTAATTTCCTTTTTTAAGGAAATTTAAATGTTATTAGTTAGTAATCCTATAAAAAAGGTGTTACTTACTTATGTTCCTAATCCAAACAAAACAAAGGAAAAAATATCATTAATCTGCTCCGTGATTGATCATTAAATGAGAAAGAAAATAAAAAAGATGAAGATTAAAATTCTAAAACTAAAACACTATGTGAAAAATTGCTATTGATATAGTTTTACTACCATGAAATAAAATGGTAGATAAAGCCATTGATTTAAATAGAAAAATTGCCCTACCTGAAAAGCCAGACTTTGAATTAAATAAAACTGACTGTATTCCTCATATTACATTATCTATGAGTTGTATTGAGGAATCTCTTTTCATTAGTTTTCTATCTCTCTTTTTCTCTCTCTCTCTCTCTCATTTCTCTTCAATAATCTTCTCTCCTTTCTATTTTTTACAACCTCTTATTTTTTATCATCAAATAAATAGAAAAAATCTTTTTTCATTATATATAATTCTATTTTCCCCTTTTCTCTTCTTTATTTATTTTTCTCTCTCATTAAACTCTTCTATCTCTTTTTTTTAAACTTCAAAATATAATCTAAGTCATCTAATCATTCTAGTAGCTTTTGTTTTGTAGATTTATTTATTTCAAAATTGTATTTTTTATCTCATAAACTTACTGTTTGAGATTTTAAATCTATTTCTACTTTAGAGTCATAATTCATTATTTCTTGTACTTCTTCTTCTTTTAAGCTAACTAGTAGTAAACCATTTTTTTCTGAATTTAGTCTAAAAATGTCTGCAAATTCTGAAGATATTATAGATTTTATTCAGGCATCTAAGAGTGCCCATGGTGCATGTTCTCTGGAGCTTCAGCATCAGAAGTTTTTTCATGCTACTATTACTTCCCTGTTTAGTTCTGGGAAGTCTTTGTATGCTTTTTTCATATTGATGAAAGCATATTTTCATAGTCACTTTTTGGTTGTGGTTTTTAAGTATTCTGCTGGAATTATCATGTCTGTGTCTATGTCTTTGTATGGTAGTGCTATGATTTCTGATGTTATTGTTTCAATTTTTTTCATAAAAAGTTTTTTAGATTAATATTTTTTCTTACATGGTTTGACCTCTATCTTGAATTCTTTACCCTTTCTAGGGAAAGAGGTTACAATTTGTAGCCCTCCTCTCCTATAAGGAGAGGAGATTCAGTGGTGAGGTTAATAATTCTCTGGATTTGTTATTTCTCCTGTTATACAAGCTATCCCACACATAAGTGGACTAGCTAGGTGGGTGTAGCTTCATTCTCACTGTCTTCATACGAAGTTTCTGTTGCTGGTAGATATGCATCTTTTTCATTCAGGAACAGCATCTCAGTTCATACTTAGGCACATAGAACATCATGGTTCTCTGAACTGGGCACCTGCATTTTTAAAGATTTCTGTATATCCTAATTTATCACACATATTTTTTACTTCATGACTTCATGGTACAAAAAAAGCGGTTACTCAGTCTTTTATTTTTTTGTCTTTTAGTATATCAGCAACGATTTTAAAGTCTTCTATTCTTCAGTTTGTACAGCTTCATACAAATACATAGTCTATTTTTGTTCATTCTATGTTTTCTCATGGAATTAGTTTTGTATAATCAAGAGATTTTCTACAGGCAAAGCCTTTTGCTTTGTCTTCAAAGTCATCTGGTCATGGTATTTTTTCATTTATAGAAACTGATTGTTCAGGATTTGTTCCCCAAGTGACTACTGGTAAGGCTTCATTTATATCTATAACTATTTCTTTATCATATTCGGCATTTTCATCAGAGGCTATTTCTTTCCATTGTTTTATTGATTTTTCTGTGTTTTCTGGAACATATTCTTTTCATTTTAGATACTCAAAAGTTGTTTCATCTGGACTTACTAAACCTGATTTTGCTCAACATTCTATTGCCATATTACAGATTGTCATTCTTCATTCCATTGACATATTTCTTATATAATCTCAACAGAATTCCATTGCATAACCTGTTCATCATTGGATTCCTATTTGTTGTATCAGAAGTAGTACTGCATCTTTAGATGAAAAATATTTACTTGGGGTTCATGTAAAATCTACTTTCATAGTTTTTGGTTTGTCTAGTAGTAAACATTGACTTGCTAGAACATGACCTACTTGGGTTGTTCAAATACCAAAAGCCAATGCTCAAAAAGCTCAATGAGTGGCGGTGTGTGAGTCTCAGCATACTATTGTTTTTCATGGTTGTGTTAATCAGGTTTCTGGTCATATGATATGGACTATTCACTGTTTTCCAGACTTATCATCAAATAGTGTTATTCAATATTTTTTTGTATTTTTTATAAGAGTTTCTACTTGATTTCTTGCACTTTCATCTGCATAGTCATCTCTTTTTTTCTTTGTAGGTATAGAGTGGTCAATAGTTGCAAATGTTCTACTTGTATCAAATACTCATATATTTTTTTCTTCTAGCATAGAAAAGGCTTGTGGAGAGGTAACTTCATGTATTAGATGTAGGTTTATAAAAAATAAGTCTGGTTCTCAGTCTCATTTTTTTACAACATGTTTTTCCCAAATTTTATCAATAATATTTTTTTTCATAATTTTTTATTTCTTTAAAAAAGTAAAAAATAGATTAATAATTTTTTTTGATAAATTATTAATCTATTTTATATTCCATTTGAGTTTTATGTCAAAACTTTCTGAGTTATAGGAAAACTATTTATTACATTCAATAAATGCTTTTATCTTACAATTTTTACAAACATCTCTGTTTAATTTAGAATAAACAAAACTAATTGCATCTTTCTTTACAGAAAAGAAATTATCTTTTCCAATAGTTTTAATAAATCATGCTTTTTTTAATTTTTTCATTATAGGAGTTTTTAATTCTAAGAAATATAATCATCCTCAGTCTTCTTTTAATATTTCAGCAACTTCTTCTAGCATTTCCATTCATGTCATATCTATAAGATTAACACTTGAACAAAGGATTATTATATTTTTTGTTTTCTTGTTATTAATAATATTATTTAAAAACTCATGTATATAGTTAGAAGATCAAAAATATATAGACATATCAACTCTTATAACTTCTAACTGTGGACAATCTATCTCCTTTATCTCAACAGAATTTAATCTATGTGATCAAATAAGAGTTTTTTTACCTTTTATTTTATCAAAGGAACTGTACATAGTAATGATTTTAGGTACAGATGTTCTGTTTAAAAATATTACTAAAGATACGATTATTCATAAATATATATAGCAAATTCTAATTCAAGGAATAAGGTAGAAAAGAATGTAACTAATAAAGTTATTGTTTCTGTTTTACTTACTTTTAGAATATGTTTTATCTTTGAAAAATCTATAAGATTATATCATACAAGTATTATAACTCATGCCATTGCTGGTGTTGATATATAGCTTGTTATAGGAGCAATTAATAGTATGATTATCATCAAAAATAATGCAGCAAATATTGCTGACATTGGAGTCTTTGCTCATGCTGAGTAGTTTACTCAAGAACGAGTGAATGATCAACTTCAAGCATATGAAGAGAAGAAACTTCAAACTATATTAGACATTCATTGTCCTATAAACTCCTGATTTGCACTAACCATTTGATGTGATTTAGATGCTACTGCTCTACTTATAGAAACAGCTTCTATAAGTCATAATATAGCTATTGCAAAAGCACTTGAAGCTAATGTTTTTATTCAATCATATGTTAAGTTTGGAACTCAAAAAGATGGTAGTTTTCATGGGATTGCATCTACTGGCTTTATTAATGGAGAAAAGTCTCTTAAGAAGTGTGCCAATAGAGAACCTAAGACTAATGCCACTAAGAGATTTGGTATTTTTTTAAAGTATTTTTTAATTAATACGGCCACTGCTAAAGTAAAAACTCAAACTATTATAGTAAAAATATCAAAATTCAGTACATTTGAAAATATAATTTTCCAAGTTTCTAAAAACTCTGTTCACCTTTCTACTGATACTCATAAAACACTTTTTATTTGACTAGTAACTATTAATATTGCGGCTCATGCTGTGAAACCTATTACTACGGTATGTGAAACAAAATCAACTACTTTTCAGAGCTTTAATAGTCAGAATAGTAGTTGATATACTCAAGCTAAAAATGTTAAAATTAATGCTAATTGAATAAATTTTGGACTTCAAATGAAATCTGAGTTTCAAGCTTCAGAAAAACTATTTATTGTCTTAAATATTACTAAAGATATTGCCGTAGTAGGTCAAGAAATAAGATGCCTTGATGATCAAAATATAGCAGCAATTACTGGAGTAACCATTGCAGTATATAATCAATACTGAGGTGGTAATCATGCTATAGTAGCAAAAGCAATTCATTGAGGTAAAACTATAATAGCTCAAGTAATTCAAGCTATCATATCAGCTTTAATTACATTTTTATTTTTTAATTCTGGTAACCATTTAGTAAAAGGTGTAAATCTATCCTTAAAAAACTTAGAAAACTTACTTATTGAAATTTCCATGAGCAAAAAAGTTATAAAATAAAAATAATCTAATACTTGTAACCTTTTTTTAAAAAATAGCAATTCTTTTTTCTGAAAATGTAGAAAAAAAGTTAAAATGTCATTTTAGTAAAAAATAGAAATGTCAAATATGATAAAGATTAAGTAACAAATAAACTTAATCAAAAAAATTAGACTAACTATTTACAAATGACAAAAAGAATTAGATAAAAAATATAATAGATAAAAATTAAACAAAGAAATCACAAACGACAAAGCAAGAGAATTATTAAGAAAAAGTAAAAGACAAATAAGAATAATAAAAAAGAGATATATAAAAGAATGACCACAATGATTAATACATAAATCTCGATGAAAACAATCAAATCATAAGCATGATCCAACAAACTATAAAGAAATAATAAAACTAAGAGAAGAAAGATATTCTGATTATAATATAACACATTTTTGTGAGAAACTAGCAGAAAAACATAATATAAAAATATAGTATGCCAACTCTAAGAAATGAAATAATAAGAAAATGACTGTAAAGTAAAAAAAGAAAAATAACAAAACAATTTACTCAGAGAAAAAGAAGAGAAAATTATTGAGAAATGGTACAATATGACTGAAGTTATCATAAATGGTTGAAAATAGAAACTGATGAGAAGAGCTTTGCTTACTTCTTGCAGTAGATGATTCCACAGGAATAGCCACAGCTAAGTTTGATAAATCAGAATGAATCAACCTACATTTAATTTCTGGAAAAACTATATTAAAAAAAATTGAAAACCAAGATGAATATATTTAGATAAATTTGCAACATATAAAATTAATCATCCAAATGCTACAAACGATAAAGAGCTTCCGACACAATTCTGAAAAGCTTGTCAAATACTTTGAATACAACTCATATTTGCAAATTCAGCAGAATGAAAATGAAGAGTAGAAAGGATGAATTCTACACTTCAAGATCGACTAGTAAAAGAATTAAGAGAGGCAAATATTTCTAATATAGATGATGCAAATAAATTTTTAGAAATAGAATTTTTGCCTAAATTTAATAGACAATTTAGTATAGAACCAGAATGAAAATCAAACTTACATATAGAATTAAGTAATGATGAAAAAAATCATATTAATCAGATATTTTCTAAACAATCAAAAAGAAAGTTGAAAAATGATTTTACAATTGCTTTTAATAATAAATATTATCAATTATATAGAAATAAGGATGGAGATGAGGACATTATATAAGTGAGATTTGATAATAGTAGAAGAACATTTAGATTGAAAAATATATTTCTCAAAAAATTGAAAATATCTATTATCAAAGGAATTAGAAGAAAAAAGAAATAGAGTATATAAATTACCTATGGCCCCTGCTAATAAATGAGATTTTGTTGAGATGAAAAAAGAAATTGAATATTTAGAAGAAATAGATACAATTCAGAAAGAAGAGGAAAAAGAGAAAAGTCAACACAAGAAAAAATCTTATTATGAAAGAACTTGAAAAAAGCATCCTTGGATGAATAAATTTAAGATAAGAAAAACAAAGAAACTAGATATTGCAATTTCAGAGCAAAAACGACGAAAAACCTAAAAATTTAAATTACACTTATTAACGAGTTTCATTTAAATTTTCTTAACGGTTTTTCTTAGTACAGGCTGCTAGAGGCATTTATGTCTTACGAATATTTTTAATCTTACGACATTCTATTTTGAATCTTTTTTCTGAAAATATTATTTTCAGAAAAAAGCTAAAAAATATTTTGAAGATATCTCTATATATCGTAAATAATTTAACAGATTTATTAATTTATATAAAAAAATTTACTATTTATAGTTTTCTATTATACTGCTTTTTCCTCATCTATTTTTAGATGCTTTTATTATTTAATTTAATTGTATGGGTGAAACAACTGGGAGTCTTACAGGGGCTCTTGTTGATACGGTAGTAAATGCTACTCATGTAACTGGGAATCTCACATGAACTTGGGTTTGAATAGTTTCAGTTATTATTTTCATTATTGGTTACTATTTTATTGCTACAGAAGAGAAGTATAATATAAATAAGGCTAAACCTGCTATGTTTATGTGAACTTCTCTTTTTATGTTAATTGGATTCTATTATGCTATTAATGGATTAGATAAAGATGTTTTAAATGAATGATTATCAGAATTAATTTTAGAGATATCAGAAATATATTTCTTTTTGTTTGTTGCTATGACTTTTATTGAAACTCTTGTTGATAGAAGAGTTTTTCAGGTTTTGAAATATAAATTGGTATCCAAGTGACGGAGTTATAAAAAGTTATTTTGGGTTATTGGTTCAATTGCTTTCTTTCTAAGTCCTATTGCTGATAATCTAACAACTGCCCTTATTCTATCTACTGTAATTTTAACCATAGATAAAGATAATAAGCGTTTTTTAGTTCCTTGTGCTATAAGTATTGTGGTTGCTGCAAATGCTTGATGAGCTTGGAGTCCTTTTGGTGATATAACTACTCTTATGGTTTGGACAGCTGAAAAATGACAATTTTTAGAGTTTTTCTCTTTATTTCCTGCTTCTATTATTGGTTGGTTGGTTACCTGATTTTTGCTTTCTAGATTTTTACCAAAGTGAAAGCCTAAGTTTGATTTAAAAAAGGAAAAGAAACCTAAATTAAAAGTTGGTTCTAAGGCTATTATAGGTATATGAATATGAACTATTGTTGTTTCTGTATTGTCTCATCAATTTTTTCATTTTCCTGCTATGTGGTGAATGTTATTTTGATTATCTATCCTAAAATTATATGCTTATTTCTTAAAGAGAAGAAGGTATAAAGTTACATTTGATGTATTTGCTAGTATAAAACTTATAGAAAATGATACTTTGCTATTTTTCTTTGGTATCTTATCGGCTGTTTGAGCTCTTCATTTCTTATGATTCCTTGAATATATATCAGTTTTATATGAACATATATGACAAACTCGTTGAAATATATGAGTATGATTTATTTCTGCTATTGTTGATAATGTTCCCGTTATGAGTGCGGTAGTTAAGGCTGATCCAACTATGTGACTTGATCAGTGGTTACTTATTACTCTTACTGCTTGAATTGGTTGAAGTTTAATTAGTTTCGGTAGTGCTGCTTGAGTTTGAGTTATGTGAAAGATGAAGTGAGTTTATACTTTTTCTGCTCATATGAAATATTTTCGGACTGTTCTTATTTGATATATTGCTTCTATTTTAGTTCGGTATATTCAGTTTGAAATATTACACTTTTATATTCAAATTAAGACTAGTTAAAATAAGATATAAAAAAAGCTACAAAATTTGTAGCTTTTTTTATTATAATCCATTTCTGAATCTCTTCCTTTAATACAAAAGGAAGAGGGCTACAATATTAGTTTTTCCTTTTAATAAGCAACTGAATAATTTTTATATCCTGCAAAAGTAGAAATTTTAAACTTCTTACAACCCTACAATTCTCAACATTTCTTCATACTTTTTAGTTGCCATTTCATTTGCTTTTTTATTTCCTTCTGCTAATTTATTTTCTATAATTTCTGGATGTTTCTGCAAATATTCTCTTCTTTCTCTGAATGGTTTAAAATAGTTTTTTAGTATTTCTAGGAGTTCTAGTTTTGCATGACCGTAACCGTATCCTCAGGCTTTGTATTTGGCTTTTATTTCTTCTTGTTTTTCTTTTGTTGCAAATAGTTTTATTAGGTTAAATACATTACAATTTTTATACTCCTTTGGCTTTTCCAGAGGTGTATCATTTGTGGGGATGGACATTATCTTCTTTTTTAGAGTTTTTTCGTCTTCAAACATTTTTATATCGTTGTTGTAACTCTTACTCATTTTTCTACCATCTAGTCATGGTATACTCATAACTTCTTCTTCTACATGTATTTTTGGTAATACAAATAAATCTGTTTTATAAGTTTTATTAAAATTTCCTGCTATGTCTCTAGCAAACTCTAAATGTTGGATTTGATCTTTTCATAGTGGTACTATTTCATAGTCGTAGGCTAATATATCAGCAGCCATTAAAATAGGGTAATTAAAACTTGCCATATTTATTTCGGAATTTTTGTTTTTAGAGTCTTTGAAGGCATGTGCTCTTAGCATTAGACTGTATGGGGTCATACTACAGAGTACCCACATTATATTATTTATATGAGTGATTTTTGATTGTTCGTATATTGTTATTTTATCTAAGGTATCTTCTGGGATTGATGCAAAGTAGTCTAGTACCATTTCTTTTTTATTTTTTTCTAGGTATTCTGAATCATGTACTGTTGTTAGTGAATGCAAGTCTGCTAAAAATATATGGGCATCATTTCATTCTACTAGTTTTAGGAAGTTATTCATTCATCCTAGGTAGTTTCATAGGTGCATTCATCAACCTGTTGCTTTCATTCAGGTTATTATTTTTTTTCATTTGTATTGTGTCATAGGTGTTTGGTTAAAAAATTAATCTACATTTATATAAAAAATAATTTTATTAGGATTTTCCAAAGTTATTCTTGCTTTACTTATAATTCAATTCATCCGATCATCAAAACCAGCATTAAAAATAACATAAATATTTTTTCAATCTGAATATCATGAATTTATAGATCATTCTAATAACATTTTAGGTGGTATTTTATCATCCTTTAAATATATTTTATATAATCATGATTTCTCCTCTGGAGACATCGCATCTATAAAATAACCTAAGAATATGAAGTCTTCATTTTTTTCCCATTCAACAAAAGAAACTGCAATATCCCTATAAACTTCTTTTCAAGTTTTACTTTCAACTATAACAAATTTTGAAGGTCACTCAAAACTAGATATATAATAGGCTAAATAAGTTCATTGGGGAGAAAATCCATAAAAGTGACTAAATGTTTCATGATAATCTTTTACACATATTCACCAATATTTATCAGATTCATTTTTCCGATTTTCATTTATAGTGTCTTTAGGATCAAAAACTCAAGGAAGTATATACTCTTCTCAATTAATCTCAACTTTTATATTATCTCATTTTGAACAATCAAAATCATTTGATATATATTCTGCTTTAAAATTTCATTCTTCTATTTTATAATTTACTTTACGATCACTTTCTATAGCATTCAAATTTGAAATACTATCAAAGATTTTATTTCTATATTCAGTAAAATTTAAAATAGTTAAATCTGTTTTAAATTCTAAGTATTTTAAAAGATTCCGAGAATCTTCTTTAACATTTGATAAAGAAGAATACTTGTTTTCCAAATTTTTAATTTTCTCTTTTAGGTCTTGTAATTTTATTTCATTTTCTTTATTTTTCTCAAAAAATATATCTATGATATTTATATATTTTTTTAATGATTCTTTTTCTAATTTTTCTTTATAATATATAACCTGATTTTCTAAAAATTCTTTATCAGGTTTTTCTGTTTCTTCTAAAGCAAATACATTACTAAAAGTAAGTATCAATAAAAATAAAAATGCAACTAATTTTTTCATATAAAATTATTAATAATAAACACTTATAATTTTTTATAAATTTTAATTTATCCTTTTAGCCAATAAAAACTTAGAAGTAAAATACTCAGGATCTAATTCAGCTATATTTACTCAATTAGAAGGAGTAGCATGAATGTATTTATTGTCTCAGATATATATTCAAACATGACTTATATTTTCTGATGAAGGTTTAAAAAACAACAAATCTCATTTTTCTAGTTTATTTTTATCTATAGTAATTCACTGTTTTGCCATTTCTTTCGAACTGGTTCTAGCTAATTTTTTACCTGCTTTATTGAATACATAGTATACAAAACCTGAGCAATCAAATCATTTTTCGGGAGATTCTTCTCAATATTTATATGGATATCATATGTATTCTTTAGCTATTTGTATGACTTTTTCTCATAGTTCTTTATTACTTTCTTCATTATTTGATTCATTTATTTCTTCTGGTATTACATATATTTTTGAAATCCACCCCTCAGTTCACTTAGGTGTTATTATTCTACACCAGCCTTCTTTTTCTTCTAGTAAAATTAGTTTATCTCATATATAAACTTCTTCTATTTTTTTATAACTTGTTGATGGTCATTCTCTGACATTTAGAAAACTATTATTTACTATTAGTATTTTTTGTTTTTCTTCTTTTTCTGTTTCTTTTATTTTTGTTTCTGTTTCTTCTATTTTTATTTCTGTCTGTTCTTTTTGTTTTATCTGTTCTTTTTTTATTTGTTCTGTTTCTATTTTTTTAGTAAGTTCTAGAATTGTTAAATCTGCTTTAATTTTTAAATATTCTACAATATCTTTTTTATCGCTTGATAATGAGAAAGATTCTATTTGTACTTCTATAATTTTATTCTTTAAACTATTAATAATTTTCTGATTTTCTTTATTTTCTTCAAAAAAGTTATCTATTATTTCAAGTACATTTTGATCAATTTTTCATTGATAGTGCTTAATTTCATTTTTTAAAACTTCTTTTTGTGTTTGCTCAGCATATGTTATATTTTCTATAATTCAAATAGAATAAAGGCAAAATATTAACAGAAATATAATTTGGTTTATTTTTTTCATAAAGTTTTTTTATTTATAAACTCATCATCTAGAATCAGCTTTAAAAAAAGATATGGATATTTTCTTTTGGGTAACTTCATATAATATTCTATACTTTCATAACCTTAATCTATAAGATTCTCATAATCAAGACATTTTTTTTACATCTAAAGTAGAATCCTTAGGATTAAATCTAATTTTCTTTATGGCATCATAAAACTGATTTATTATTATTTCTCATTTATGTTTTATTAAGAATTTCTTTACAGGTTTTTCAATTATAATTTTATACATGTTATTTTTCCATTAGAGACTCTAAGAATTCAAATGCTTCAACTCAATTTTCTCAATGAGAGCTTTTATTGAAAGCTTTTATATCATCTTCTGTAGGGATTTCATATTCTTGACTCATTTTCTCAAACCATTCTACATCAACTAAAACTGCTTTAGGTTTATTGTGAATAAAAATATATTTTGATTTTCATTTACTTACTTCGTTTATAACTTTTGTAGGATTTTTTCTAAATTCGCTAACTGCTATAATTTGATCACTTATCATAAGAATATCTTTTAATATTAAACTTTGTACTAAAATTATATCTTTTTTTGGGTTAAAAGCAAATTTTGAGGATTCTATAATTTTATATATATTTTTAATATAAAAACAAATTTTAGGTTACTCATCTAACTCTCTTTTATAGATTTCTACTCAGATTTTAGATTTTAAATAAGTGAAGATGTCTTTATATTCAGAAGCATTAGGGTTATTTAAATTTAGTTTGTCTATTCTTTCATAAACTATAAACAATTTTTCATCTGATACACTTGAAATTATTTCATCTATTTTATTTACTAAGCTTGAATATTTTGAATTATTTTGAAGTTTTGTTTTTAGTGTTTTTATGTTTTGAGTTAAAGTTTCTTTTGTTTCTGAGAGTTGAGTGGTTGAAGTGCAGATTTCTTGTACAATGAATTGTTTTCAATTTTCTTCTGCTTGAAAATAAATTTCATTATTTGAAGTATATCAAATATCTGAAACATAATCATATTCGTTTTTTAAAATCTCCTTTCAATCTTTAACAATAATCCGTTCTCAGTCTTTTCTAGCAGTAAAAGCAAAACTTTTTCAATTTAAAGAGTTAATAAGAGAATCAGCATAATCATACCTATTAATTTCTTCTGAGTTTTTTACAATAACTATTTTTCTATCTTTTTCTGCTTTAAATAAAGAAGTTTCTCCAAAAATATAAAGCCTAGGATCACTGCTCATTATCATATGAGAAAATGGATTATCTTCTGCATCAACATCAATACTTTTATCTAAATAATAATATTTTAATTCATAAATTATATCATAGTCAGCATTCTCATTTTCTTTTACTAAAAGTAATTTATTCCAATCTCTTGCTACAAAAATTATATTTTCTCATTTATCAAAATATTCTAAACGATATATATCATCAAACTTACTTAATTCTTGTCCATCTTTTACTATAAATTCTTTTCAATTATTTGTAGCAATAAAAGAATAGCTTTTACCATCAGAAGAATAACTAAATTGAGAAACATTATCGTATTTCTGTAACTCTTTTCAGTCTTTTACAAAAAATTCTTTTCAATCTCTTTCTGCTCTGAATACAAAACTTTTTCAATCTAAATAAAAACTATAACGAATATTCTCTATTTTATCATACTCTCAGATTTTTTTTCAGTCCTTAACTACTACCCACTTATCATCATTCTTTCTTGCTCTAAAAACAAGGCTTTCCCCATTTGGAGAATAGGTATAATATATATTATAATATTTATTACTCTCTTCTCAATCTTTAACTAAAAACCGTCCTCAATCCCTTTCTGCTGTGAAAGCAAAACCTTTTCAATCTGGAGAATAATTTATGTTATAAACATAACTATATTTTTGGCTTTCTTTTAATTTTTTTACTACAATCCGCTTTCAATCTTTTTTAGCAGTAAAAGCATATTCTTTTCAATTAGGAGAACAAACAAGTTCATAAATATCATCATACTTTTTTCATTCATTTCAATTTTTAACAATGAACATTTTTCAATTTTCTTTTGCTATAAATAAAAAATCCTCGCTATTTCAACAATACATTGAGTTTTTTATTCCATCATATTCTTTTCCCTCTTTTCAATCTTTAATTACTATATACTTTTCTCATTTTATTCCAACAAAAGCCATTTTATTATCAACATTAGAATAATTAAATGATCAAACCTTTTCATATTTTTTACTTTTTATTCAATCTTTTACTATAAACCACTCTTCATTTTCTGATACTGCAAAAGCAAAATCTTTTTGATCTGGAAAATATCTTAATATTCACATTCTTTCATATTCTTCACTAACTTTTTTATACTCACAACTCTCCCTTGCAAATACTCAATTTACCCCAAACACTACCAAAAATAAAATTGCTATAACTTTTTTCATAAAATTTCTTTTAAAATAATAAAATCCTACTTTGAAATATATATTGCTAGATAGAGACACATTGCAATGTGTCTCTACCTCATAATCTTTTCCAAATACTCCTCTACTCCCTCAATCCCCTTTTCTTCATATCTCTTTATAAACTCACTTCAAATTATTGCAAAATCTCATATTTTACAAACATTTTCTACATCTTCTAAAGTCTTTACACCAAATCAAACTCATATTTCTAAATCAAAATATTTTCTCAACTTGCCTATATAGTTTTCAAAATCTGCTCAAAACTTGGTTTTGTTTCAGGTTGTCATATTTTTACTTATTGCATAGATGAATCATGTAGCTATTTCTGAGATTTGTTTTAGTCTTTTTTCTTCTGTGTTTGGTGCGATTATTTGAATCAAGTTTAAATCATTCTCTTTACATAGTTTTAAAAACTTTTTTCAGTCTTCTTCATCAAAAGGGATGTCTGGGATTATGAAGCCATATATTCAGATTTCTTTTGCTTTTTTTATAAATTTTTCTACTCAATAATTGAAGGCTATGTTGTAGTAGGTCATTATAAGTACTTTTGATTTTGCTTTTTGTTTTACTTCTTCTATAAATTCAAAAGCTTTTTTAGTGGTAGAACCTGCTTTTAGGGATACTTCGTTTGCTTTTTCTATAACTGGTCAGTCGGCTATGGGGTCTGAGAAGGGAAATTGGATTTCTATGTATTTAGAATATTTATCTAGTGTTTTAAATATTTTTTTTGATTCTTTGGTATTTGGGTATCCATATACCATGTGTGTCATTAATTGTTTTTGCATATTTTTTATTTTTAGGTTTTAAAATTAACAATCATTTGCTAAGAATATACTTTCTTCATCATGATTTTTTTCTGGGTCTGGAGCTTTTTCAGGATCTGAGAGTAATCTGCAAGTTGGAGTTTTTATATTTGCTACTTCTCCGAAACTGCTTGTTGGTTTCTTTTCTGTTCAGTTTTTATCGGAAAGGTCTATTCAAATTTCAAATCTAAAATCATCATTTCAACCATCTTTATTATCATTTGCTTTGGTGTCAATATTTCATTTATTTTCAAAGGCTGTTGAGAGTTCATATTCTCAAAACTCTATTCCGTTACTATCTTTTGAAACTCAGTAAATAAATGCACATGTGCTTCATCCATAACAGGCTTCTCAATTTTTTTCATCAGTGGGTATTTCTGGCATAAATGTTTTTACTCATACATTGTAAGTATCATCTCTTCAATTACCAAATGTATTACTATGCGGATATTCCGTGGTATCTTGATAAACTTGCTCTACTCATGACATTAGCATTTTGATAGAACTTATTCTGCTACTGTCTCTTGCTTTTTCGTGTTGTCAAGAAAATGAACTTGTTCAGACTGTTCACATTAATAACATTAAAATGAATACAATTGGTCCTTCTACTGAAAAAAATGCACTTTTTACTTTTTGTCCTAACATAATAATTTTTTTATAAAATATAAATATAATTTAAAGCTTATTTTTTCTCTACAAAATCTTCTAAAAATCCCATAAATTTATCATCTAGTTTTGGTGCTGTTATAAATAGGTCTTTGTCCCCTCTTCCTGATATTCATACTACTATTATTTTGTCTTTTGCTAGTGTTGGTGCTAGTTTTATGGCTTCTACTACTGCATGGGCTGATTCTAGTGCTGGTAGTATTCATTCTTCTTTCATAAGTATTTTTACTGCTTCTAGGGTTTCTTCATCTGTAGCATAGGTCATTTTTACTCTTCATATATTTTGTAGATATGTTAGTTGTGGGCTGACTCCAGAATAATCTAGTCATGCTGATATTGATGAGGTTTCTTTTACTTGTCAGTCTTGGTTTTGTAGGAAGAATGATTTAAATCATTCTACTACTCAGGTTTGTGGCTCTTGAAATCTTGCTGCATGTTTTCCTGATTTTATTCAATCTCAACCTGCTTCTACTCAGATTAGTTTTACATTTTCATCGTCTAGAAAATCATAGAATAGTCATTGTGAATTACTTCCTCATCATACACAGGCTACTAGGTAGTCTGGGAGTATTTCTTTTTTATTTTCTTGTTTTTGTATTTGTTTTCTTACTTCTTCTCCTATGATTTTCTGAAAGAATACATTCATAGAGGGGTATGGGTTAGGTCAGCAGGCTGTTCATAGTAGGTAGTAAGAGTCTTCGCTGTGGTTTAGTAGGTCTTTTAGTGCTGCATTTACTGCCATTCTAAGGGTTTGATGTCATTCGTAGACTGGTATTACTTTTGCTCAGGCTAGTTCCATGTAGTATACATTTGGTCTTTGTCTGTCGTAGTCTTTTTTTCACATGTATATTACACATTCTAGTCATAGTTTTGCGGCTACTGCTGAGGTTGCGAGTCAGTGTTGTCCTGCTCAGGTTTCTGCTATTATTCTTTTTTTGCCTAGGTGTTTTGCTATTAGGATTTGTCCTACACAGTGGTTTATTTTATGGGCTCCTGTGTGGTTTGTTCATTCGTTTTTTAGGTAGATTTTTGCTCAGCCTAGTTTTTTTGTTAGGTTTTTTGCTAGGGTTAGGGGTGATGGTCTTCAGATGTAGTTGGTGTAAAGTTGCTTTAGTTCTTCTAGGAATTTTGGGTCTTTTTTTAGTTTGAAGAAGGCTTCTTTTATTTCGTCCATTATTGGGATTAGTGGTTCTGGTATGAATCTTCATCAGTATTCTCAGAAGTATCCAGATTCGTTTATTATTTGGTCTTTTAGGTTCATGGTTTGTTTGGTTAGGTTTTAAAAAGTTTTCCCTCACCCCCTAACCCCCTCTCCTTTGGAGGAGAAGGGGGGATAATGAAAGAAATTATATTATATATTTATTTATTTGTGCCATCGTTTTGTTAGTTTTGGTTTCATGTTTTTTAGTTTTATCTCATAAATGCTCAGTTATTTATATCAATACAGGTTCAGTTTATGTATTCTGGAGAATCTACTCATAGAAAATAGTAAGTTTTTGCGATGTCTTCTGTTTTTGCGAATTGATTAGTTATTGTGTTTGCTTTTACTTCTTTTTTTCTTGCTTCTGGTATACATTTTAAGAAATCGGTTTCGACTGGTCAAGATGAAATACAATTTATAACGAGTCATTCTGGTCAAAGTATTTTTGCAAAGCTTTTTGTTATGTTTATTACTCAGGCTTTTGTTATTCAATACCAGATATCTGGGTGTCATATTTCTCAGGCTATTGAAGCATTGTTTACTATTCTTAGTTTTTTATTATGTTCAGAAAATAGTTTTATGAGTTCTATTTGGCTTTCTAGATTTACTTTTAAAATCTCGTCTTTTTTTTCTTTATTATACTCTTTATAGTTTATGCCATGCATTATTCAGGCATTGTTTATTAGTATATCTATTTTTCATATTTTATGATATAAATCTTTTATCTTTTCTACATTTACTAGATCAAATTCGATTGTACTTAAATTTTTATTTTCAAGCTTAAAGTTAGAAAAGTCTCTTCCTAAGACTACTACCTCAAATCATTTTTCTAAAAATAATTTTGTTGTTTCTAAGCCTATTCCCTTATTTCATCATGTTATTAGTACTTTTTTCATAGGGGCTTTTTAAGAAATAAATAATAAATTATAACTCTATCCAATATCTATTTCCCTTTCAGCACTTAGTTTTTCTCTCAAAAACTCATAAACTCTTTTTCGTGATCTTATTTGATCAGATGTTATCTATATCACAGGTTATCAAAGCTTTATCAATTCAAAGTTTTTTTGCTTCGATAAGTCACAATTTTAAAATTTCTGTTCCATATCATTTTTTTCTAAATTCTGGAGCAATTCAGTATCATATGTGTCATCACTTTTCTATCAAATTTGGATGATCTATATGATGCCTTATTTGTATGGCTCACAAAATTTTATCTCAATCACAGAGAAAGAATAAATGTGCATTTACTCACCAAGCACTATTATATACATCTTCTTTCATAAGTTTCAAAAACTCATCAAAATCTTTTCATCTAAATAATGCACTTGGGTCTGTTGGTATTTTTTCTACTTCTCACCATCGTTTTATAAGTTTTCAGTAAGCTTCTTTATGGCTTTTGTTTGGAAATTCTAGTTTCATAATCCACTATTAGGAAATAAATTATAACTCCACCCAATATCTATTTGCTTCTCAATCTTTAGTCTTCCTCTCAAAAACTCATCAATTTTTCTCTATAACTTTATTTGATCAAATATTATCAATATAACAGCCTATCATTACTTTTAAAATTCAAAGTTTTTTTGCTTCAATTAATCACAATTCTAGAATTTTTGTACCATATCATTTTTTTCTAAATTCTGGTGCTATTCAATATCATATATGTCAATATTTTTCATTAAAATCTGGGAGATCTATATGATGCCTAATCTCTATAGCTCACAAGATTTTTCCTCAATCACAAAGAAAAAATAAGTGTGAATTTACTGGTGAGTCACTATTTGAAATATTTTTTTTAATAATATTTAGAAATTCTTCAAAATTATTTCACAAAAATAAAGGATATGGTGAAGTTGGTATTTTTTCTACTTTTTCCCATTGTTCAATCAACTTTTCGTATGCTGGTTTATGTGTTTCATTTGGAAATTCTAGTTTCATAATGTTGTTGTTATTTTATATAATATTCTTGAATACACAAAAATACTCAAATTATAAATAAAGCATATCAGCAATATTCCATTTTTATAAAGAAAAAAGTATGTGATTCACTAACTTCTTTTCATGTATCTTTTTCTATATATATTTTTACTTTCTCAGTATTTAACCGTTTTCATAGAGGTAATATTATAGCACTAGAAATAATTAGAGAAATTGCAAATGGGATATGGTTTTCTTGATAGAAGGAATCACTATTCATAAAATTCTCAGAAATTATCTCTGATGCAAGAGATATAAAGAAAACTATTAAGAATACTAAATATCACATTCAAGATGATATAATCATAAATTATTTATTTAAAAACTAAACTAAATCAATTTTTCATTAGAAAATTCAAAAAGATAAACTATAACTCCACCCAATATCTATTTTTTTCTCAATCCTTAGTCTTCCTCTCAAAAACTCATCAATTCTTTTCTATAATTTTATTTGATCAGATATTATTTAAATCGCAAGTTATCAAAATTTTATCGAGTCAAAGTTTTTTAGCCTCAACAAGTCACAATTCTAAAATTTTTGTACCATATCATTTTCTTCTGAAATCTGGAGATATTAGATATCATATATGTCATCATTTTTCTATCAAGTTTGGGTGATTTATATGATGCCTAATTTGTATATATCATAAGATATCATCTTGTTCTATTAGAAAAAATAAATGTGCATTTACTAATCTTTCACTATCATAAATATCTTTTTCTGTAGCTCCTAAAAATTCTTCAAAATTATCTCATCTAAACAATGCCGAATGGTCTGTTGGTATTTTTTCTGACTTTCACCATCGTTTTATAAGTTTTTCGTATGCTAGTTTATGTTTTTCATTTGGAAATTCTAGTTTCATATTTTTTTTTAATGTTAGAATTTTAACTTTTATTACCTAAAGTCTCCTCTTATATCTAAAATAATATTAATAGCTTCTAATATCTTTTTTATCTGCCTTTTATCAACAATCTCTCATAACTTTTTTTGTATTCTTGTCTTATCAATTACTCTTATTTGATCAAATTTAATTTTTGAATCAAGCGAGAGTCAGTTCTTATTATCTTTTTTTATAAGTACTTCGTATGGGTAAATCTTTTCTAGTTTTTTTGAAGTCAGAATTGCTATAATAGTTGTATTTCAGATATCCGATGTAGCATTTGTTTGTAGTATAATACAAGGTCTAATTCATGATTGCTCTGAGCCTTTTGTGGGGTTAAGATTTACACTATATATTTCAAATTGTTTATAATTCATTTTATTTTTCAATTATTGAAATATATTCTCAAAAATCTGTATTACATAAGTCTAAGTCTTCTTCTGTCTGCAATGAGAATCATTCTCTTATTTCTTTTCTTAGTAAATATTTTCTATACATTTCTAAAGCAGAGTTTAGGAGTTTTGTTTTAGGTACTTTTACTGATTGTAAAAACTCTAGGTTTTTTGTTTCTGGTCTAAATGATATAACTGTCATAATTTGTTTATTAAAATGTAATACATATTAGTATACATATTTTTTATGAATATTCAAAGTTTTTTTTATAACTTCAGTTCTTATTTTTATTTTGCTTCTTGCTGTTCTCTAGAACTATAAAAATTATCTAATTATTTTTCAACAACAAAATAATCAATCACACAATTCTTTCTTTATCTTTGGGGTTACTTTCAGCTACTAATAAAGTTATAACTGTCAAAGCTTCTGGGGTTATTTTTTCAGAAAAATCAAATCAGGCTTTTCTTAGAAACCATATAAAACAAAAGGCTCCTGTTCTTTTGTTTCAGTCATTAAATGGATGATTTTTTACTACAAAGTAGAGAAAGTGTGATGCTTTTTCTTCAATTGTAGAATATAGGTCTTCTCATCCAAAGGACTGGAATATATTTCATAGGATTCAGGATAAATTTCACTCATACTTCTCTTGAGCAAAAAGTTCTGTAGCCTGTTTTTTTCAAATTAAATCTTTTTTAAATTTTTCTACATCTTCATATAATTCTTCTGAATTTATTTCTAAATCTTTTTTTGTGAATCCTTTTGTGGGAAGTTCATCTCTATCATAGTTATCTAAGTTAAACCAAGTGTCTGCAAATCATTTTACTAGTTCTAAAATATCTTCTGTTTTTATTATGTTACTATTTTCAGGTAATATTTTTTTTACTTCATCAACTGCTTTCATAAAATTATTATAGTTTCTTTCTAGTTTCAGAGGGTTTATTGTAAATCATTTAGTAATGTGTTCTTTTAGTGTTTTTGTAGACCATTTTCTGAATTCAATTGCTTTGGATGAACTGGTTCTATATCAAACAGCTAATATTATATCTAAGTTGTAAAACTTTACTGGCTTATCTGAATTTGCAATATGCAAAAAATGCATATTGCATTTTTCATCGACTTCCCCATCTTTAAAAATATTTTTTATATGCCTTGATATTACTGATTGATCTATTTGAAAAATCTCTGATATTTGCTTCTGATTAGCCCAAATAGTATCATTTTTGGTATCCTCTCTTAAAATAATTTCTCAATTTTTTCATTGATAAATTAAGGTTTCTTCTTGTATTGTATTTTTTTTCATTTTTTATCTTGCTAAATCTATAATATATATAGAGTGTATTAAATTGTTTTAAATAATCAACATTTTTTATTCTCCTACAGTTTTTCTCCGCATTCCATACAATACTTAGCTTCAGAATCATTTTTAGTTTTACATTCTTTACATTTAACTATTTCTTTTTTTAGATTAATAATATTTATAGAATCAAGAAAAATAACAACAATAACGGATGAAATTATTGAAATAAACATAGGTCAAATTGACATCAAGATCCCTGCTAAAACTCTTCAAATAAAGGTAGTAGGAATAAGTCAGGCATCTCATGATGTGGTGAGAGAGTAAATTCCCCACCATGTGGCTTTTGGTAGAGAGTTGAAATCAGTAGAATTTCCCCAGTTGTATTCAACCATATAAATTGAACTAGAGAAGGTGATTAGAATAAGAAATATAACAAAAAATCATATGATGATTTCTAATTTATGTTTATTGAGTCATGCTAAAAACATTTTGATAATAGGCATTTTTTCAAATAGTTCAATTATTCTAAATACCCTAAAAATCCTAAAAATAGCAAATAGTCCATAGATTCAGGGTCAAGATATTAAAAGTAATATGAAAAAGGGTAAAAATGATAGTAAATCTAATATATTGAGAAAATAAAAAGGGAACTTTTTTTTGTCACTTGAGTTTTGTAATCTATATAAATATTCTATCAAGAATACTGTTGAGATAAAAAGTTCAATGTAGAAAAGTAGATAAAAATAGTTTTCTCTTATATTTCATAGGGTGCCTATGTAGGCTACTATTATTGAGAATAGAACTAAAAATATAATAAAGAAGTTTGCATATTTTCACTTTTTTTTATTAACTTTTTCAAAAATGGTATTTTTATCTTCATCGGATACTTTATATTTTATTTTATCAAGTTCAGTATTTTGATTGTCTTTGTTTTCTTTATTATTTTTTTCATCTTTTTTTTCATCTTTCATTTTTATTTTGGTTAATGTCTAAATTTTTTATTAATAATCTTAAAATTAATCCAGAATTGTTTTCACATATTTTTTATCAGTATAGCTCTATCAAAACAACTCAAACTGTTATCATTATTATAGAAATACTTTTTTTGACAAATATTTTCTTATCTAATTTTTCCTTTAGTATTTTAGGAAATAATAGGGTAAAAAATGTTGAAAATAATAGTACAAATATGTATTGTGTCATTGATACTGCAAAAACATAAGAGGATATTCAAATAGATAAAGCAAATTGCATAGTAAATAAGGCTATTGAGTCAAGAATCTGATTTACTCACATAAGTATATAAATTTCCCCTTTTTTTATTCTATTTATTGTTTTAAGTAGTTTTTTTCTTATTGGTTTAAAAAACAGATAAGATAAACATATAAGTATTTGAAAAGTGGTTTGGTATATTATAAATGTCCATAAATCATAGTTTTTAAAGAATAATTTGGTGGTCAAAAGTATTGTAGAGTAGAAAAAGCCTGAGAGAATCATAAGAAATAAAACTTTTCTTGGTTTAAATATATCAAGTGATAGTTGCTTGAGCATAAAATATACTTGCTAGTGTATATCATAGAGTTGCTAAGAATGCTAGTATTATATAGTATGTGTCAATAATTTTAAAACCAAAAAGGAAGATTAGTACTATTAAAAGTATGGGTGATAGGATATTAGTAAAAAATGTAAAAGAAAATACATCTTTTAAGTATTTTTCAATAAATACTTTATCAAATATATTTATTATTGCCCAGAATATTGCTGGAACAAATGCTAGGATAAACCGTAATTCCATTTTGTTTTTTTTATAAATACAATCACTATGTCCCCTCCTTAAATAAGGAAGGGGCTAGTGGATGGTCTCTAAATTTCCAATAAATATTTTTCTAGAATTTCTAATCAATTTTTAGTTAAAATACTTTCTGGGTGAAACTGAAATGAAAAGAAGTTTTTTCATTTTAGAGCATATATTTCTCAGCTATCTTTATTGTAAGAGGTTCTAAAATTAATTTTATTTTCAATATTTTCATCAGTAAAACTAGCAAAGGTATTATAAAAGGCTACTAACTGCTTTTCTCAAAATAAATTAACTTTTATTTGTTCTCATTGTGTTGTTTCTGGTTTCTTTTTTAGTTTTAATCATTTATATCTAGATATAAGTTGGTGTCATAGGCATATTCAGAAATATTTGATTTTCTTGTTTTCTGCATAGTTAATAATTTCTAGATTTTTTTTCATTTTTTCGTTATTATCTAGTGGATTTCATGGTCATGGTCAGATAAGTATATAGTCATAATTATCTAATATATATTCTTTATTTTCATTTCAAATAATAGTATTAGTTAGAGGTATATCACTATATCTGATAATTTTAACATTTAATCATAAAAGTTTCAATAAATGAGCAACCATATTTGTAAAATCATCTTCATTATTTATTATTATACAGTTTTTTCATTTTAGTTTTTCTTTTATGGTTTTAGTTTGTTTAAAAAACCATGTTTTACTTAGGTTTTGGTTTCTGATTTGTACTAGTTCTTGTACTTCGTCGTCTAAATAATAGTTTCTTGTAAAACTAGGCATTTGTTTTTTTATTCATAGGACGGCATTTACTATTCATGCTAGTTTTATATTTATTTCTTCATATTCTTTTTGTGGTTGTGAGTCTTTTACTAGACTTGCTCAGACATAGGCTTCTAGGTTTCAATTAGTATCTAATTGTAGTGTTCTTATCATTATTGCACTATCTAGACTTCCTTCTTCTTGATGACAAATTGCTCAGGCATAGTATTTCCTACTGAAGTTTTCATATTTTTTAATTACTCTGAATGCACTTTCTATTGGGCTTCATACAACGGTTGATGCCCACATACTTTGTTTTAGTATTTCTATTTTTTCTAGATTTGAGTTTCAGCTTAGTAGGTATTCTGTGTGGATTAGGTTTGCCATTTCTTTTAGTATTGGTCAAACTATGATTCATCAGCTGGTGCATATGTTACTCATCATTTTTAGTTCTTCGTCTGTTGCCATAAATAGTTCGTTTATTTCTTTTGGGTCTTTTAAAAATTCTAGAAAGTCACTTTTAAAGTCTAAATAATTTTTGTATCATGCTTTTTTAAATGTTCCTGAGATTGGGTTCATTCTGACTTTATGTTTATCTTGTTCTGGCTCCGGGGTGTTTTCTATGGTTACATTTCTTTCTGGACTTGCTCATATAAAAATCTTTTTCCCATCAAAAAATATATAGTGTAAATAGGATCCATAGTCTCATTCTAATAGTCTTTTAAATATGGATAGTGCTGTTTCTATATCAAAGTTTTTTATTTTTGAACTGACTTTTTGAGCTACTAAAAAATTTGCTCATTCTCAGTTTCATATTTCTTTTTCTACTATGTCTTTTACTATTTGTTTGTACTGTTGTTCACTGAAGTGTTCTTGTAGGTCTTGTTCTAAATTAGATTCTTTTTCTGTGAATGTTTTAGAGAATTCTTCAAAATTAAAGTATTTTTTTTTTTTTACTATTATGGAGATTATTTTTTCTCATCAGTCGTTTACTTCAAAGTTTCTTTCTCTTATTTGAGAAAATGGTACGGCGAATATTTGTTCTTCTTTTGTAATTTCTTCTAGTTTGTTGTAGTTTTTTACTTGTCCTGAGTAGTATTTTATAAAGGTTTGTCACTTTTTTTTGCTTATTATAAATGGTTTGTTGTACATGTGTGGTTTGGTTAGGTTTTAAAAATAATCTCTAATAATTAATATAATGGCTGTAAAAATAATAGCATCAACAATGTAAAATAATATAATTCCTAAAGTTTTTATAGTTTTGTTCATATTTTTTTGTTAATTTTCTAAATAAATAACCCATACTTGCCCTAAAGGATACACTTTGTAAAATTCTTTCCCTTATATAAGGGAAAGAGGCTACAAGTTTAGTATTTTATTTCTTTTCCTTCAGCTAAATGAAAATGTAGGTGTGGTGTGTCTTGGAATTCTCCAAGGTTTGTTAGTAGTTTTACTCAATTGCTTAAATTTAACTTTTTTGCTAGGTCTCTAGCGACTTTCATAATTTCAGAAACAATATGTATGTCTTCGTCAGATAAACTGATTAGGTCTTTTATATGCTTTTTGGGAATTATTACAATATGTTTTTCCCAGAATGGTTTTGTGTGGTAAAATGCTAAAACATTTTCGGATTCGTATAGTATGTCTATCTTTGTTTTTCATGATAGTGCTTCTTCGCAGTAGAAGTCGTATTTTTGTTTGGTCATATTTTTTTTGTTAGTTTTTAATTTTCTTTTGAGTTGTAAATTTTCTTGAATATTTAATTTAAGTTAGTATACTCAATTTTAATTTAAACTTTGTGTTTTAATGGTTTGTATTTTATTAATTATTTGTTAAGTCCAAAGAGATTGTACAACAGAAAATTAGTAAAAGAGATACCGTTTACATAAAATCAATTTTTGACAAATTATTTTGAAAATATGTGTTTACCAAGGGCAAACGACGATATGCAAAAAGAAAGTTTTATCCGTTTGCCCTTTTTAGTGTATCTTTTCAAAATAATTTATAAAAAATAATGATTTTATTAAGGGGGGGGACTGCACTTCCTCAATCAAAAAGTATCAATTTTATACTTGAATTTTCTATAAATTCTTCTTAATTTTAAGTAATTTTTCTTTGAAATCAAATAAATCTTCTTTAAATATACTAGAATCTTTCTCATACCAGTATTCTAATGCATTGTATGGGGTTCTAACTCATAATTCCTTTATCAAACTACTGTGTCTACGATTTAAGTTGTAAAAAACCATAAAACTAAGTAAATCTTTAGTCATTTCTTCAGGAGTTTCATATGATTTTATTTTTAGAGTATTTGATTTAATTGTATCATTTGACTTCTCTACCATTCAATTTGTTTGTGGTGTATATGGTCTTGTTGTTCTGTGTTCTATGTTATTTGAATTACATATTTTATCAAAAGCTCAAATTAAATCACATTCTTGATTTCATTTATGATTGTTTAATGTGAATTCTTTGCCATTATCTGTTAAAACTTTTGTTATATGAAATGGAAAGAATTCTATAGCTTTTTCCAGAAAATTTGAAGCTGTCTTTGCTCTTTTGTTATCATGAATTTCAATATAAATTAGCCTTGTTGCTCTGTCTATAGCAACAAATATATACCATTTTTTTCCATTTAATTTTGGTCAATATGTAATATCTACATGCACAAATCAGGGGTCATAGTCTTTAAACTGTTGATTAATTCGTTTCTTTGCCTCCTTTCTTCTCTTTGTTAAGCCCCAAATCTTTAGATAGTAATAAATTGATGATCTTTTTATCTCTATATTATTTTCTTCAAAATAATCCAATATTTCATCTCATTTTAAATTATCCTTTTCATAAAGCCAATATATTAGGCATAAATCAGGTAATTCGTATTTTCTGAATGGTATTTTTGGGGCTGAGCTTTTATTTTCAAGGCTTTCTGCATTGCTCCGTTTTAGTACTGTATTGGCTGTAACTTGGTATTTTTTAGATACTAATACTGAATTTCAGCATTGTTTGTAATCTTTTGTCATTATTTCTCTTAAATGACCTTGTGTTTTCCCTTTGTTTGGATATATTATACTCATAGTAAAAGTATTATGTTAACTAAAATATTCTAAGTTTAGTATACTACTTTTACTATTTTTTTCTATATATATTATGTATATAGCCTATTGTACAATGTGTTTAGACTATACAATTATTTATATAAGAACAAATTATTTTTCAGATAAAGTTTTAGTTTTTTCCTTTCAAAAATGTAAAATATGAAATCAGTATTAACAATAATTTTATCAATTCTATGTTCTATATTTATATTTAGTTGTTCGCAAGATGTTATTAAAAGGGAAAAACAAATCACCTTAACTCCAGAAGAAAAGTTTTGGACTTGGTTTGTTGATAATGAAGAAATGATTTTTAATTTTGAGAAGGATCAAGAAGAAATATTTGATATTTTAATTCATGAATTATCTAAGGTTCATCCAGATCTTACCTTTGAATTTTGACCAATCCTTAAAAATAATCAAAGAGAATTTGTAATAAGTGCAGGATGAATCAAAAAAGCATTTCCAGCAGTTGAAAATTTATATAATAGTTCACCAAAATTAGAAAAATGGATCATTACAAAATTTAGACCAAGAAGAAAACCTTTACATTCAGAAATTCGTTTTGCAGATAGAGCTATTAAAATAGAAGATATATCTTTTAATCTTTATGAAGATAATGGGAAAGTTGGTATACAATTTTTCATAAAAGACTTTAATAAAGATGAATATAAAATTTTTGCTCAAGTAGGATACTTGTATCTTGATTCAGCTCTTGGTGAATATGATGTTGAAACAAAAGTTGGTTTTATAGAATTTCTTGGTGTAGATTCTAAATATTTTTCAGAAGCAAAAACAATAGAAAATCTTTCATCCGATTTTGATAAATTTTATGAAAATATTAAGAAATAATTGCTTTACTTCTAGTTCTACAAATATCTTTTAATAAAGAAAAAATATGATGGCAGAAATAATTTTAAAGAACATTTGGCTTTTTCTTATTGTAGGAACTTTTGTCAATGGATTTATTTTTAAAATAAAATCTCAAAAATATATAAAAGAAAATCCTGAATTAAAAACTGGTTATGATAAAATATTTAAAGGTTGGATAATTTTTGGAAATATCCCTTGGTTAATAATAGGAATAGGAAACATGACCAATTATACAAAAAGTTTCCTTGACTACTTTAATCCAGATTTTTCTAATCCATTTGTGTTAATGTTTTATCTTTCAATAATTATTCTTTGGATTTTATCTATTATATGGATTTATTTTAAGGATGGTGCTGAATTTTTGGAAAAGCATCCATGAATAATGGTAAAAAATGGTTTTAATGGTGTTACAGATAAAATTACAGCAAAACAAATAAAAATATTTTTTGGATTAGCTTTGTTAGGTGGTATTATAGGATTATCTATGATGTTAATGATAGATATTCCTGCACCAACATTTTAACTTTACCTCATATATTCCAACATCTCCCTCACCATCTCTTCATCCACATTTTCTCAATTATCAACTCCAGAGGCAATATCTACTCAAATGCAATTAGGGACTTGCTCAAATATTTCTGAGATGCTGTTTTTATCAACTCCTCAGGCTACAAGAAAAGGCTTTTTTAGTTTCATTTCTCATAGCTTAGAATAATCATATCAAACTCAGCTTCAGGGATTAGAGGAATCTATAATCAATAAATCTATATTTTCTAAATCTTCTTCTCTTAAATCTCAAATGATAGTAGTTAGAGGAGAAGATATTATTTCATTGTGATTTATTGGGCATATTGTGTATAGTCAGGCTTGTTTAAATTTGTCAAAGTTTGTTACACCATAAGCTTGTACTCATTTCATATTGGTTTCTTTTGCAGTTTCTATAATTTTATCTGTTTCTTCTTCTGATAAATCGCACCAGAGTTTATTTTGTTTATCGTATCTTCAGAATAGTCATATTCTCATAACTGATAGTGGTGTTTTTATGTTTTTTGCTTGTTGTGTGGTTATTTTTCTTTTTGAAATTTCTATAAAATTAAAACCGAGCATATCTATTCAGTAATAGTTTGAAAGTGGTTTTCTGATTCAACAGATTTTTAGTATTTTGTGTTTCATTGTTTTATTTTATATATATAAATTCCTACTGTTTCTTCCTCTCTAAAGGAGAGCATAGCTGGAAAGTTAAGTTAGGGCAAACACAAGGTATTTGCCCCTACAGTAATATTTATAGTAGGGGTGAACCTTGTGTTCACCCTTGTTATTATCTCATCAATCTTTTCGCCATCTTCATATTCAACTCAACCAAATCATTGTAAGCATCTTTGCAGGTTCAGTTAATTATATCTTTTGCTATTGCTATTTTAATTTCTATTTCTTCTGCCATTATTTCTTCAATTGCTACTCTTTTAAATCCAAATTCTTCTGGAGTGACTTTATAGTCTTTTATTTTACCATCAGATAGTTCATATACTTTAGTTTCTGCTGATAGAGTAACTTCGTCTAAACCATCGTCTCCTCTAACTACCATTACTCTTTTTCTTCATAGAAGCCTAGAGGCTTCTATCATCAATTCCATTTTATCTGCAAAGCTACAACCTATAAGTTGGTTATCACTGTTTACTGGTGCTAGTAGGGGTCATAGGATATTAAAAATAGTTGGTTTTCCATATCTTTTTCTGACTTCTCAAAATTCTTTAAAAAATGGGTAGAATTTTTTTGCATGTAAAAATGCTAGGTTATTTTTTTCATATTCTTCTAGTACTTCTTCTTTGGTTTCAGGGATTTTATATCCAAGTTCTTCTATTAGGTCAAAGCTTCCGAATCTTCAGCTTGCGGCATTGTTTCAGTGTTTTGTTATTTTTACTCCTTCTTTTGCTAATTTTAGGCAGGTCAGGGTTGAGGTGTTTATTCTTGGTAGTCAGCTTCATCATGTTCATACTATATCTAGTGAGTTTGGTAGGTCTAGTTTTATTGCTTGTTTAGATTTTATGTATTTGATAATATCTGCTAGTTCTTCGGGTTCTACTTTTTTGTTTGCTATTTCTATTAGTAGTTTTAATTTTTGGTCTTCTGTTAGTTTTTTTTCTAGCACTGTTTGTATAAATTTTAGCATAGTTTTTTTGTTAAGTTTTAAAATATCTTTCCCCCCTCCTTGATAAGGAGGGGGCTAGGGGGTGGTTAAATAAACCTCTTCATAAAGCTTGTTCCTATCAAAACTCCATTATATTTTCACTTATAATCTCCTACTTGCTCCAAATTGTCTATTCAAGAAAAAGCAAATACTAATCTATTTTCAAGTTTATTTTTATATTTTTCATAGATGGTAAAGTGTTTGTTTCTGTCTATTTCCATGGTTCATAGGTTTCTGCAGTTTATTCATATTCACCAGCTTTTATTTTCGTAAGGTAGTTTTTCTAAAATTTCGTCTAAATCTTTTTCATTATCAATTTCAACAATGGGAAAAATGTCTTTTTCTAGAGAATATTCTATAAATTCGTTTATTTTTTCAGTACTTAAAACTCTCTTTAAAAGAAGTAATCAATCGTATCAGTAGTAACTTGCTCAATCTATTTGTCTTTTGTTTATTACAAATTCTTTAAAAAATATGGTTTTATTATATATTCTCTTAAAATTATAACCTCTTTCTATATCTCAAAAAAAATATTTTTCATCAATAAGAACAGAAACTACTTTTATACTTCTATCATTTCAATAAAAATCAAAAACTTGTTTTAGGTCTATTTTATCTGAGTAATCAAATTTTGGGGATGCTAATTTTATTTCTCAAATAATACTAGCTTCTTTTTTTGAGAATATTTTTTTGAATTTTTCAGAGTTTGATTTTATATTTTTTAGTTCTTTTTTTTTGTTTAAAATTATTTTATCTAAAATGTTCATTTTTTTTATATTATTTAATTTTTATTTTCACTAATTTGTAGCCTCCTTCCTTCGCAATCTAGACAAGGAATTCAGGATGGATTATAAACAAGTTTTCCTATTATTTCCCCCCTCCTTACTAAGGAGGGGGCTAGGGGGTGGTCTTTATATATATTTTTCTATCCCTTTCCCTTCATATTTTAAAACTCTATTCCCTCTTGTGACTGTTGTTACAGAAATTCAAAGCTCTTCAGCTATTTTTCTTTGAGGGATTCATTTTTTTAGCATTTTTAAAATTTTTATTCTATCTGCTACATCTGTTATCTCAGAAGGAGTTAATAAATCTCCTAAGACACCTGAAAAGTCACTTTTATTATTGATTTGCCAAAGTGTATCGGTGAGTAATTTTAAGGATTCTGGTAATTTCATGTATTTCTGTATTATCATAGTAATATGAAGATATTATTTATTTTATAAAATAAGTCAAAAAAAAAGCTGAAATCATTATTTTTAATATTAAATTTCTACTAATATAGGTATAAACTTAATATTTACCACACTAACGGATGCCTAAAAATGGGAATAAGTCAAGTTAGATTTGCTTTTTTTTGTCACTTGAATATAATAATGTCGTTACTAAAAATGTACTTAGGAACTTTTTTAATTCCTTAATGTATATTTTAATTTTTATTTTATAATTATTTTATTATGAGAAATTTTTATAAAAAGCCATTAGCTATAATTTTATGATTACTGATTTTGTTAACATCTATTTAACATATTGCTTTTGCTGTTGTAGAGATCACTAAATTCTATATCATGAGATGTATCTGTAACAAGATGACAAGATATAAATTTACAATGGCATTTTGAATGAAGCTCCAGAGTTTTCTAGATGTGTTTGATTGTGAATTGATAATCTTCATACTAGAACAAATATTGGTGTAGTGCAATGGAATGAAACTACTTATGAGCCAATTGATAGTGCTTCTTTTCCTACTACTAGCTCTTATATAAGTTCTAGTACAACGAGTTTAGAGATATGGATAAAATGTTTTCGTACAGATTGAACATCTGAAACGGATAGGATTGCGTAACAATAGAAGAAAATAATGGAGAACCTGATATAAATTTAAGCTCTATTTATTTAATTGATTCTGCTTCTAATGTTCAAGAAGGTGATACTATTACCACAAAGAGTTACATAAGTATTACATGAATGGATGATGGAGACAGCTTTACTTATCATGCATATTTATACAACGAAAATAATGGTTTTTTGGAATCTTGTTATAAAAATCTTATAACAAATGATGATACTAGAGATTGAAGTTCTGAGAGTATGACAGTAGAATGTGATTTTGACTATTTTGAAAACTATGATCCTAGTGGTAAAGAATATACTTTCAGAGCATATGTTGATAAAAATGATTATATTGATGAGTCTAATGAGTCTAATAATTATGCACAAAGAAATTATACTATTGGTGATGAATTAAATGTTGAGCCTGATTTAGAGATTACTTCTATATATCTTCAAGATACTGCTTCTAATGTTCAAAAAGGTGATACTATAACTACAAAGAGTTATATAAGTATTACATGAATGGATGATGGAGACAGCTTTACTTATCATGCATATTTATACAACGAAAATAATGGTTTTTTGGAATCTTGTTATAAAAATCTTATAACAAATGATGATACTAGAGATTGAAGTTCTGAGAGTATGACAGTAGAATGTGATTTTGACTATTTTGAAAACTATGATCCTAGTGGTAAAGAATATACTTTCAGAGCATATGTTGATAAAAATGATTATATTGATGAGTCTAATGAGTCTAATAATTATGCACAAAGAAAATTATACTATTGGTGATGAATTAAATGTTGAGCCTGATTTAGAGATTACTTCTATATATCTTCAAGATACTGCTTCTAATGTTCAAAAAGGTGATAACTATTAATACTAAAGGTTATATTAATATCAACCGGAATGGATAATTTAGAAAATTATAATTATTATGTGTATTTATATGATGATAATAATAATAACTTAGAATATTGTTATATAAATACTCAAACTAATTATGATACTAGAGATTGAAGTGCTGAAAGTGTTATTTTAGAATGTGAGTTTAATTACTTTGAAAATCATGAACCTAATGGTGCTGTTTATACTTTCAAGGCATATGTTGATAAAAATAATTATATTGATGAGTCTAATGAGTCTAATAAATATGCACAAAGAAATTATACTATTGGTGATGAATTAAATGTTGAGCCTGATTTTTTGATTACTTCTATATATCTTCAAGATACTGCTTCTAATGTTCAAAAAGGTGATACTATTAATACTAAAGGTTATATTAATATCCTTGGAATGGATAATTTAGAAAATTATAATTATTATGTGTATTTATATGATGATAATAATAATAACTTAGAATATTGTTATATAAATACTCAAACTAATTATGATACTAGAGATTGAAGTGCTGAAAGTGTTATTTTAGAATGTGAGTTTAATTACTTTGAAAATCATGAACTCAATGAGTGAGTTTTATACTTTCAAGGCATATGTTGATAAAAATGATTATATTGATGAGTCTAATGAGTCTAATAATTATGCACAAAGAAATTATACTAATGGTGAAGAAATAAAAGTAGAGCCTGATTTAGAGATTACTTCTATATATCTTCAAGATACTGCTTCTAATGTTCAAAAAGGTGATACTATTAATACTAAAGGTTATATTAATATCAACGGAATGGATAATTTAGAAAATTATAATTATTATGTGTATTTATATAGTATTAATAATAATAACTTAGAATATTGTTATATAAATACTCAAACTAATTATGATACTAGAGATTGAAGTGCTGAAAGTGTTATTTTAGAATGTGAGTTTAATTACTTTGAAAATCATGAACCTAATGGTGAGGTTTATACTTTCAAGGCATATGTTGATAAAAATAATTATATTGATGAGTCTAATGAGTCTAATAATTATGCACAAAGAAATTATACTATTGGTGATGAATTAAATGTTGAGCCTGATTTAGAGATTACTTCTATATATCTTCAAGATACTGCTTCTAATGTTCAAAAAGGTGATACTATTAATACTAAAGGTTATATTAATATCTATGGAATGGATAATTTA
>CALNYL010000012.1:0-91241 GCA_942490775.1 uncultured bacterium | reverse complement strand
TCATATCTTTGTGTCCATAAAATCAAGTGAAATTACTTCAAACTTCTGATAAAACTATTATTTTTGTATTTGTTTTTTGTGTGTATTAGTAGAATATTTGTTCTTTTAAAAAACTCTTCTTCTCCTTCATATTTAATATTTCAGTATTCATCAAGATTCTCTTCAGGAATATATTCTCTTCAAATAATTTTTACATCATTTGTTAAATCATAAGTATTTACAGAAATCAAACAGTTTATCAAAGTCTTTTTTTAGATTATATTTTTTTCTTATTTCTTCTTTCTTTTTCTGTTTCTCTTCGTCACTATAATTTTCATAAAATTCATATCAATATTCAAATAAACATTTTCCTGTTTGCATATCTATAAAAGGACAAGTATTTCAAGGTCAAGGACTATGATTGGAGAAATATATCTCCGCATATATTCAATCACTAGATAGTCATAAAATAGCATCTTCTTTATAATATTTTTGGTCTTTATATAAAGTTTCACCATTAAAGTTAATAGTTATTTTTTTTACTGCTCAAAAAGATTTTTTTAGTTCAATTTCTAATTTTTCTCCAAAAAGGTTCATCACCACGAGAAAGGCAACTCTCACCAGAAGTATAACAAGTAAGCATTTCATGATCATTGAACCGATATTTTGAATGTTCATCGTAACTAAAATTATAATCAATATTCAATATTAGTTCTCCGTCTTTATTATTTATTTGAAACTTGTCTTTTACATTACTTATCACTCAATTTGTAGTAGAAAAATAAGCTTCTATAAAGTTTTTTACGGCACTTTTTCTATCTCTCTTTTCTGCTCAAATATATTTAAAACTTTTATCTTCTGCTGTAAAATAACTTTCTTCATCTACTTTGAAGCTTGTGGAATCTGCTCCTTCAATAATTTCCTTATCAATAAACCTGATTCTTATCTTTGTACAGTTTTTCATTTAGTATTTTAAAAGATGGTCAGTCACTATTTTCTATCTTTTCACCGTTTAAGTAGACAAAATTTTTATCTTTTTGATATTTGTCGTTTATTACTTCATAGGTTGGTCAATGACTTGATTCTATTAGTTTGCTTCAATTGTAAGCAAATTTATCATCAATTCAGTAGTTATTTTGTAGTGGTTCAAATGTTTTTATATTTGCTTCTGGTATTTTATTTTCCCTGAAAAATACTGAGTTTTTATCTTTTGCATAGTCTGATTTATAGTGCTTAAATGTTTTTATGTCTGCTTCTTTTACTTTTAGTTTCTTGTAGTAGACTGATTTTTCATCTTTTGAAAAATAGCTAAAGCTGTATCCGTTTGAGTTTGGAATTATTTCAAAAGTTTTTGGATCAGAGTTTTTTATTGATTCTCAAGCAAAATAAACTGTATTTTTATCTTTTGTGAAATCAGATAGTTGTTCAACTACTGTAAATGTTTCTGTGTCTACTTTTTCTAGTTTTTTACCATTTTTGTAGACATTGTTTTTATCTTTTGAGTAGTTTATGTCTAGTACTTTAAAGGACTTTCCATCACTTTCTTCTATTTTTGTTCATTTGTAGTATCAGTAATTTTTATCTTTTGCATAGTATAGGTCTATTGTTTGAAAACTCTCTTGTTCTGCTTCTTTTATCTCTTGGTAATCTCCTGAGATGTTGTGGTATTTTATTATGTTTTTCTTCAAGGCTGTAGTGACTGCATCCTAGTCATTTTTCTGTGTTTATCGGTAATATATGGTTTGGGTTTCATGACATTTTACAGAATTGTTTATTTTGGGCTGTTTAGTTTGTTTCTTGGGAGATGGGTGTTGATTTTTTGGGTGGGAGTGTTGTTATTTCAGCAAGATGTTAATATTAGAAGGGGGATTATTATTAGAGGGATTTTGTTTTTCATGGTTTTTATAAAATATAAATATAAAAAAATAGAGAATAATTATTTATTATTCTTTTCTATCCTAAATAATTTATCATTTTGGGATAATCTAACTATAAAATTTTCTTCTTTTCTTAAATCATCAGGTAATTTGTCTTTTAGTATAGATGCAATAAATTGTATATTATTTTCTTTCACAATTTTTGAAATATTACTTAACTGATTATCATGCATCAACTCTTTTTTATCATTTAGTAAAAAGTGTAAACAAGGAATGTTTTCAGATTCAGCAAATAAAATATAAGCAATATCAAAACTTGAAATTTCTCATTGTTTTTTACCTGAGCTATGATTTGCATTAAAAGAAATGAAGTTATAAATTTTATTTTTTGTTGTTTTGTCAATCCCTATTTCGTGTGTTATAGCATACTTCTCTCAATACAATTTATTTGAAACATCTGAAAAATAGTTATTAAATTTACTTAATTGTCATTTTATTATATTCTCGTATTCTTCAGAAAATAAATCTACATCTATTAAATTTAATTTTTTTTGATAATTATCTATTACTTTTTCAACAGAGTTTATCTGAGATACCTTACTTTCATATTCACCTTTTCTTTGAAATTTATTATTCAAATCAGATATAACTTCTTCTAATTTCTCAAAAGAATCACTTGATTCAATTTTTTGAGATAATTCTCTCTCTTCAATTACTAATAACTTTATTTTCTCATTTTTATTATTTATGTCTTTTTCTAGGTTTGGTAGCTCTCAAGTTATAAATTTCAATTTTTCTTCTATCATTGAATTATGATATTTACACAAATCTTCAAAAGTTTTATGTAAATTACCTATATATACTTTTGCTTGATTATATATAAATTCTAATTGTTTATAGTCAATATTTGATTTTTGTTTTTCTAACTATTCATTTGATTGATGTATTATATTTTTTCTAATATCTAATCTAGTTAACTCACTCCCTAGTTTACTAAGTCTATACTTTACAGAATTAAAATTTGATACATCTAATTCAAAATCAGGGTTTATTTTAATTTTAAGCTTTTTAGATTTTAACTCCTGAATCTCTTTATTTATTAAATTTAATAAGGTTTCATATTTATTCCTAGTATTTTCTTTTTCTAACCTATTTTTAAAAGTTATTTCCTGTTTTATTCTATCATTTAATTCTTGCCTTATTCATCATTCACTAAAATTACAATTAAACAAATATAAATATAATGCTTCATATTCCGAAAGTTTAGTAAATGGACTAAGGGTTTTTAAAGTATGGTTTATACTATAATCACGATATCTTATATTATGAGAAATAATTTGTCTTAAAGAAGGCTTACTTCAGATTAAGTTAGGAAACAAAAGATTTAATAATGTAGCTTCAAAAATTTTTGTTATACTTTTTTTCTCAGAGTTTACTTTTACTATAGAGTTTTTATTTTTCAAAAAGTTTCTCTCTATTTTTATATAATTAGCATTATTATCATCAAGTTTTTCAGTTAAAATTAATGTAATTAATATCTCATTATCAATTAAGAATTCTTTAACAAGAGAATATTCTTCTTTTGTTTCATCATCAGTGTAAATTATATTAGGTTTAGCTCAGAAGCAAAAATCAATTAATTTTAAAACTGTTGTTTTTCATACATTATTTCCCGTATCTTTTTCATCTGAGAGAGGAGTTTCATCAACTATTAGATTTAATCACCTATGAAAATTAATCTCACGAATAACTCAATCTTTTCATGAAATCATTAACTTTTTTATAAACATAGTTCTACTTTGTTATTATCTAAAATAGCTAAATCTGTAATATATAACCAATCTAAACATAATATATATAGAGAAAAACTTATTCAATTATCTTTTTTTACCTCTTGATACAAATCAATTATATCTTTTTTTCAGGTTTCTTGTATCTTTTTTAAAACCATAGCTCCATTAAAATATATTGAATCATAAGGGTTTATATTATCAGGTAGTAACATAATTATAATTGTTAGGATTTTTAAAAATTTTACAACGAATAAAGGCATCTACTACTAAAATATCTATACATAATAAAAGTTCCTCATATGGGATTTCTTTATAATTTGAACTTTTTATTACTAAATCTATTAATTCATCAATGATACGATTATATAAATCATCGTTATTTGTAAACTTATTTATTAAATTTAAATAAATAGTATTTATTTTATTTAAGATAGATAAACTTTTATTTTTTCATAGCTTGTCACATTCCCCATATATATTATTTATTCTTGTATGATATATTTTATAATCATCTATTTTTTGTTGTGAATTATCCAAATTATTAAAATCAATTTTTCTTTTTATTTCAAATGGACTAATTTCAATTTTACTATTATTTATTGATAAATTTTCTTCTGATAAAATATTTATAACCATAGCTATATTTGATTCCATTTTTACAATATCTAAATCTCAACCTAGTTCATCTTTAATAAAATTATATATTTCTTCTTGTTTTTTTATATCATTAATATCTATAAGTGTTTTTAATAAAGAATTTATATCTAAAATATCACTTTCAGGATTAAAGTTTATATCAAAAGGATTTTTAAAATTTTTCTTTCTTAATTTATCAGCATTTTTGGAAATACTAATAAATTTAAAATTATAATTATCTTTTTTATATCATTCTATTGTTTTTTTAGACAAGGTATTTTCTATTTTATCTTTAGTACAGGTTGCTGAAACTTGAATAATATACTTATTTTTTTCATCTATTAAGTCAATAGATTCTACATTTTGCTTAATAATATTCAGATTCTTTAATTCCCATCAAAATAACTTATTTAGCAAATTTAAATAAAAATTTTCAGAAAGTATATGTAAATCTAGAATATTTAGTTTTCACCTAGATTCTATCCTTTGTGATAAGGTAAATAGCTTATTTTCAACATAGTTGTAATAAATTGAACGATTCATTATTGGTGTATATAAAATATATAAATCCACATAAGTTTATACAAAAACTAAAAAAAGAAAAATCTTTTTATGAGTTTTTTGATTAAAAAAAATATTCTCCCCAAAAAAGTTAAGTTATCCAATTTTAAAATATCATACCTACATAATACTCCCTTCCCAAAAAAATCAAAATCAAAATCAAAAACTAAAATTTTATTTTCATGATACTTTTTAATATAATGTGTAGACAAAATCTAGGTGCAAAACTAAATACTAGACACTCCCCATATTTTAATCAATATGGGATAAAAAAATAGCCAAAGAATTAAAAAAAAATTATTTTATTCCCTCTAAAACCTTAATAATATCATCAATATCATAATATTCTTTTATAATATATTCTCCCTATTAACAAGGAAATTTTAAAAAGAAACCATTTACTATTTCCTTGCTAATATAATCCTCTTTCTAAAAAAATCAAAAAATTGAATTTTATATGAGGAGAGTAAGCTACCCCTCCCTACTTTCACTATCATAATAAAACACAGGAATAACAATCAAAGTCAAAATATTATTTTGAAGGAAAAGTATTAACAAGTTGCATAGATGTATCAGAATTTCTCATAAATCCCATTAATGGTAAATTATAATCATCTTTAATTTTATCTATAAACTCTTTTCCTGATACATCTTTAATTAGAACTCACTTATTTAAATTTATTTGTGGGCAAAATAAGATTCAGAAATTACCATGAATATAATGAATAGCTACTCAGTGATATTTTTCTGAAATTGTTCTAAAATATGATATTCAATGTGAACCATTAGCAACTGTTCATAACTGTAATGATGTTAGTTCTCCACCTTTAATTTTTTGAGATCATCAAACATATATCTCAAATTTTTCAATATAAGAAAATACTTTTTTTCATGGACAAATCTTTGAATCAGTTCTTGCTGTTATATGATAATCTCCAATACTTTTAATTTTTGAATTTTCAATTATTTTCTTAAATGCATTTTGCATACATATTAATCTATTTTCATATTCTCAGATTGAATTATTCTTATTTTTTCAAATCAAGTTATGATACTCTTCTTGATATAAATCAAATCAATCTTTATCTCAAATCCAAAAAGTGCCCCCCCTCTTTTACTTTTCAGTTTGATATTTTAAATAGTTTAGGTATTCCATCATTTATAGATGCAATAATAAAATCAGTTTCATTTCTTGATTCAATATTTATTTGTAATAACATATTTAACAAAATATTATTATTTTTTATTTTACAATCAAAAAATATTTTTAAAGCTTTTTCAGTAAAAAAATGTTTCCTGCATATGACAAAGAAATAACAGGATGTAATATAAGAGTTTTTAACACTCAACAAAGAGGATCTTTTTTAACTCTTCTTTCATCTGTTACTCTTGAATCTGATTCAATATTAATTTCATTTCAAATAATTCTTGCAATAACTAAAGTCATATACTACTAAATTTTAAATTAAAATAAACTTGCACCATTAAATATTATTTAAGAACAAGTCTATTTTATTTTTTTCCAATTTAATATCAAGAATAATATTACCCCTCCCCACTCTCACTATCATAATAAAACACAGGAATCACAATCAAAGTCAAAATAGAACTAAGTCCCAAACCTCAGATAATAGCCCAAGCCAACCCACTCCAAACAGGATCTCAAATTATAGTAGCGGCTCAAAAAACCGTAGTTAAAGAAGTCAAAATTATTGGTTTAAATCTGGTGTAAGATGCTTTTAAAATAGCATCTTTTAATAAAACTCAGTTACCCAATAAAATATTTATATACTCTATCAAAAGTATTGCATTTCAGACAACAATTCAACCAAGAGCAATTACTCAAATCATACTAGTAGCCGAAAAATATTCATTTTTTATCAAATATAACAAACTAAATATTCAAAATACTCAGAAGAATCCTAGTAAAAATGTTATCATAATTATTCTAGCTACTCAGAAGCTTCTAAACTGTCAAACCAACATTAAATATATAGCCAATAGGGAAATAGCCATTGCTATTCATAAGTCTCTAAATGTATCTATTGTAAGTTTCCATTCTCATCACCATTCTATAGAATAGGTTTTTCCATCCTTTAGTCATGTTAGGTCTATTCTGTATGGTGACCAAAACTTCATCTTAAATTCATTTCATAGAAATTTATCACTCATCAGTTCTTTAAACAATCTTATCTGTGGGTAAACTAAGGAATTGTTTCACATCTCTGCAGAGATTACAAAGTTTTTCTCTCTATTATCTGTTTCTATTTCTCAGCCTACAAATGTTATTTCTTTTTTTACTACTGAAGAAAGAGGTATTCTTTCTCATTTGCTATTTGTTATAGTTAGTTCATCAACTAGGCTTGTTGTGTTGTTATCTTTTGATGAAAGTACTATGTTTGTAATTTCTAGAGAATCTTTGTTTTTTATAGGGCTTATGTCTAATCAAGATGTGATTATTGCCAAAGAGTCTACAATCTGTTTTGTCGTTAATCATGCTGATACTAGTGAATGTTTATCTATTTTTAGATTTATCTTTTTGTAGCTTGTTGGTAAGTTGTCCACTATGTCTACTAACTCTTCTTTTGGGGCTATAGATTCTACTAAAGTCTTAACTTTGTTTACAAATAGGTAAAGATTTTCTTCACTGGCATCTCATTTTATTTTTGCTCTGAATGTTGATCTTACTGGTGGTCATGGTGGATCTTCTAGTAGTTTTATTTTTATATCTGGGAATTTTTCTAGTAAATATTTTCTTAAATGAGGTCTTGTGTCTATTACAAACTTTTCAGAGTTTATTCTGGTTTTTCATGTGATTTCTTCATATTCTTCTGGAGAATATAAATTTATCCTAGAGCTGATTTGGTTTTCTCAGATTCTATAACCTCATCATCTAAATAGGTTTGCAAAGTCTCACATAGAGGCTTGTCATATGGTTGATGAGATATTTTTTACTATCAAAGGGTTAAAACCCTCTGTTGACAAAATATTACTAAAAAAGAATTTTGTTATTTCCTCTTCTACTTCTTTTGTTTTGGTTGCATTCCATCATCTTGGGGTGTCTATCCATAGGTAGACTTGATTTTGATTTGATTTTGGTAGCATTCTTGCTTTAAATATTCATAGATAGATTGGTCATACTACTACTATAAATAGTGATATCCAAAATACTAGTTTAAATAGTTTTCTTCTGGTTTTTTTTCACTTTTCTTCTCATAAAAATTTTCCTAGGAATTTTAGATATATTTTTCTTATATTAAATTTATTGAGTTTTGAAAAGATTTTTCAAAGGGCTAAAACCCTATGTTGACGATTTTTATTTCTGATTTTTTTTGTTTTATCTTTTTTTATTTGACCTCTATCTTGAATTCTTTCCCCTCAATGGGAAAGAGGAACAGTTTGTAACCCCTCTTCTCCTTGAGGAGAAGAGAATTCAAGTGATGAGTTTTTTTCTTTCGTAAAGTGATAACTTATCCAAGGGTTTATTGTTAGTGCCACTGCTGTTGAGATTACAGAAGCCATAAGTGCGAATTTTGGTATTGGTCACATATATTCTCACATCATTGCTCATACTGCGAACATTGCTCAAAATGCTAGTAGTCTGGTTACGGTTGATAGTACTACTCAGAGTTCTACTTCCTTTATTGCTTCTAGTATAGCTTCTAATTTGGTTTTTCATTCTTTTTTTCTGGTTTCTAAATGTCTGGAAATATTTTCTACTACTACTGTTGAGTCATCTACTAGCATTCATAATACTAGTATTAGGGCAAATAGTGTGATTCTGTTTATGCTTTCTCAGATTAGCAGTGATATTGCAAATACTGATGATAGGGTTAGTGGTATACTTATTGCTGTGTTTAGTGCATTTCTAAGTCATAGTGATAGTGTTAGAATAAATACGACTATTGCTATACTTTGTACTAGGTTTATTAGTAACATATTTGTAGCATCTTTTGCTGTTTGTCATTCGTCTTGTATTATTGTTATTTTTATATTTTCTGGTAGAGTTTTTTGTATTTCTTCTACTTTTTCTTTTATGTCGTTTGTGACAAATATAGAGTTTGAACCTATTTTTTTTCAGAATCAGATGAAGACTGTTTGTGAGCTTGATATCACCCCTGAATCTCCTCTCCTTATAGGAGAGGAGGGTTGCATTTTCTCCGTTTCACTATTTATTATTATTTCTTCTTGTGAAGAAATAATATCTGTAGCCTCCTTTCTCCTTGAGGAGAAAGGAATTCAAGGATTGAGGTTTTGTTTTTCTGATAACCTTTCTGTAAACATCGAGACTTTATCTATTCTTTTTACTCCGTATTTTACTTCTGCTATTTCTTTTAAATATATTTTTTCATTGTTTAAATTTCATACAATAATATTTTCTACCTCTTCTATTGTTTCTGTTTTTCAGTCAACATTTAGTAGTATTTTTTCTCAGGATTCTAGATTTATATCTCAGACTGGAGAACTTATATTATTACTTTTTATATTTCATAAAACTTGTAGTATATTTAGATTTTTTGATTCTAGTTTCTTTGTATTTAAGTTTATAATTATGTTTTTTTTGTATCCTCATACTATGTCTATTGTTGTTACATTTTTTACTGTTTTTATTTCCTCTTTTATGATATTAGCTGTTTGTCTTAGTAGTATGTATTTTTCTTCTTCATTTAGTTTTGATGTATTATTTTGTTCATCATAGCTTATTGCAAATGTTATTTGTGGTAGTTCGTCTGGATCAATGGTTTGTATGTTTGGCTGACTTGCTCATATTGGGTTTTGTTCCATATTTTCATTTAGTTTTTGGATGAGTCTTATTTTGGCTTTTTCTTTGTCTATTCATACATGAAACTTTGCCATTACTCATCCATAGTTTTCTCATGATATTCCGTATACTTCGTCTATTCATTCTAGTTCCATTATTTTGTTTTCTAGAGGAGAGGTTATGTATTTGTGTACTTCAGTTGATGTTAGTGAGTTTGCTTGTATTGTTATGTTGAATGCTGGTACTATGATTTCTGGGTTGTATTGTTTTGGAATTATCATATAACTGAATATTCACACTATAAAAGTTGAGCTAACTAGTACGAATGTTAGTTTTGAATTTTCTATAAAGAATTTTGCTATTTTTTGGAACATAGGTGTTTTGTTAGGAATTATAATTCTTCTCCATCATATATGTTTTCTTGCCCTTCTATTATTATCTCACTTCATACTTCTATCCCTTCTACTAGACTAAAACTATCATTTTGTTTTAGTATTTTTATTTCTGTAAATTTTGCTGTATTTCATTGTTTTTGCATAATTCATGGGGTCATAAATTTTGATATGATTGCTTTGTTTGGGATTATTGTTCAGGTTTCACTTCCTGCTTCGAAATAGACTTTTACCATAGAGCCTATTTTTATTTCCTTGTTTTGATTGTCTATACTTATTTCTACTCAGATTTTTTTTGTGATTTCATTCTTTGTTGGGAATATATTTGTTATTTTTCCTGTTTTTTGTTTTGCTTCTTCTACTAGTTCTATATTTGCAGTATCTCAGACCTTTAGTTTTCATCCTAACTCATCTGATACTCATATGATAACTTTTATTTTATCATTTGTAGCTATTGTGATTATTGGTGTTCATATTCATACTACTTCTCATTTTTTAAAGTTTTTTTCTATGACTATTCAGTCTATAGATGAAACTATTTTTCAGTTACTTATTATGGCTGATGATAGAGCTTGTTCTCCAGAACTTGCTTTTATTTGTGCATCTATTTCTTCTAGTTTTGCTGTTTTTTGTTTTTTTAGTGATTCTATATTTGCTTTTATTTCCTCTATTGTTTTTTTAGAGACCTCTTCTTGTGTGCTTATGTTTGTTAGGTTTCATACTCACATTGATTTGTAGTTATTATAAGTTTTTTCTGCTATTTTTATATCTTCTTCGGCTATTGATACTTGTTTTTCTAGTAGTGATATTCTTAGTTTTGATTCGGAATCAAAACTATCCATATTTTCTAGACTTCATTTTAGTCATAGTAAGTATTCTCAAGAAACTGTTAGAAGTGATGCTTCTACTTTTCCTCAAAAGTCTGATATCTCGCTTTTGTATTTGTTTATTGTCTCTTGTGTTAGTTTAACATTTGCTATGGAATTATTTATTGTATCATATGTGTTATTTAATAGTGTTTTTAATTCTTCTGCTAGAGCCATTCATTTTTCTGATATTTCTATGATTTCTTCCCTTGTTGGAGATTTATTTTCTATCTTTTCCTCATATAATGCTTTGTACTCTAAAAATAATTTATTTACTTCTTTAAACTTATTTTTAGTTTCATTTATTTGTCATCTATCTTTGGTTCATAAATAATCTTCTATACTATTATTTTTATCTTTATTTTCTTTTGTTATTCATAATAAATGGTCTATGTAGTCTATTATATTTGTATCTAAAATTACACTTTGGGTTATTGCATTTTTTGTATTTTCGTATATTTGTGTTTCTTTTGTGTTTAGTGAATTTTTTGTTTCTTCTAAATTTACTTTTGCTGTTTCTAATCAAACTTTTGCTTTTTCTATTTGTGCTTGGGCTGTTTGTAAATTATTTTCTGTTATGTTTTTTGTGTCCTCTATAGAGTTTGTTATTCATGAGCTTTGTGCTTTTGCTTTTTCTATACTGGATTCTAGGGCTAATATTTGTTTATCAAACATATCTGCTGTGGATGTTTTCATTGATTTTAGTGTTTCCGATATGTTTGTGGCTGTGTTGTATCAGACTATTGCTTGGTCGTTATTTATTGATACTAGTAGTTCTCATTTTCTTACTGAATCTCATTTTTCTTTTGTTATATTTGTGATTTTTCATCCTGTTTCTGATCATAGGTTTAGTTTATTGAAACTGTCTGTATATCATACATAGCTGTTTCATATTGATATATTTCATGTTCATACTGTTTCTGTTTTGTAATATTTTTCTATTGTTTTTGTTTCCTCTTGTGAGCACGATGTTAGTGTTGTTAGTGTTATTAGTAGGATTGTTAGTATTGTTTTTTTCATGGGATTTTTTTTAGATTATAGACCACCCCTTTGCCCCCCTCCTTACTAAGGAGGGGGGGATTTGGAATGTGTTAATTTTTTTTTGTGGGGAACGAATATTTTCGTTCCCATACCCCTATCTTGCCCTAAAGGATACACTTCGTAAAATTTTTCCCCCTTCAGGAGAAAGAGGCTGCATTTTTTGTATTATTTTTCAAACATTTTATATATCTCTTCCACTAGATTTTCTACACTGACTGGGCATTTTCAGAATAGGCATCTTTTTTTTCATAGGTCGTCTAAGAGGGATATTAGTATAAACGATTTTTCTAGGGAGAAATTATATTCTTCCTTGAATCTAGTACTTAATAGCTCAAATATTCGCTCTTGTTTTTTTCTGATTTCTGTTTTTTGGTCTCAGTTGTCGCAGTATCAGTTTTGGTTTATTATGGAGAAGAGGTTTTTTGATTTGCTGGGGTATCGTATTAGTTTTTGTATGAGTGTTTTTAGGTCTTTCTTTAGTGTGTCTTGTATAAATGTTTCGTATTTGGTGAAGGAGTGGTTTATTGTTTCTGTTATTAGGGCTTCTTTTGATGGGAAGTGGTAGTATAGAGAGGCTTTTTTTATGTTTAGTTCTGTTGCTATTTCTTGCATACTTACATTTGCAAATGTCTTGCTATAAAATAGATTTTCTATTTTATCTAGTAGTGTTTGTTTTTTTGTACTGATTTGAATTGTTTTATTTGTCATGTTTTTTGAAATTATTTATTACCTACCGATAGGTAGAATATATTTAAAAGTGTTTGGAAGTCAAGTTTTTTTTGGATATATGATTTTTATTTTTTTGACAAGCTGAAAAATATGTAGTAAAATAGAAATATAAATTATTTTTTAATTCAAAAACAAATGGTTAATATAGATATACCGGATTATCTCCATTAACATAATCCATCCAACTCTGAGCTTTGTCCCAATATGGTTCTACTCTCTCTAAAATTTTTAAAATTGCCTCTTTTTTTGTCATAATAACTGAATTATAAAAAGTAAAATATATAATGAAATTTTATCATATTTTTCAAAATAACTCAAATATCTTAAAAGGTAATATCTTAAAAAGATTTGCACATAAAAAAATATTATGCTAAACTTGACATTGTGAGTTTTTATATTTTATTATTTTAAGTAATACACTTATGACAAAGAAAAAAGTTTCTGTTTATATTACTCTTCTTATGTGTTCATTGATATTTACAGGTTGTGCTTTAGGTACAAGTGACAAAGAAGAGATTAATATAAAAGGTGCTAATGGTGACTCTGTAAAAATCGACTCCAAAACATGAGAAGTTGAAGTAAAGACTGGGAATTGAGAAAATTCAGTTAAAGTTAATGAAAACTGAACTGTAGAGATAAAAACATCTGGGGCTAATTGAGAATCAGTTAATATAAATACAAACTGATTGAGTTGAAGTACTATAAATGTTTCTAATGATTGAAATATAGTAGATATAGATACAAACTGAAATACCATTAGACAAGAAATAAGAATAGGAGGCGAAGGTAATAAAGAAGAAATTGAACAAGAAGATTGTCAGGAAGTTTATAATGAAATAATAGCAGATAAAGGAGAAGACTATGATGATTGTGGTATAGAAATAAAAAAGTCAGACTGTGGTCCAGAGGATAAAAATGGAAATCATGATTGAACTGTTAAGCCTAAAAAGACAAATATAGTAATGGTTTTTGATTCTTCATGAAGTATGGGATGAAAAATATGAAGAAAAACAAAAATGCAAATAGCAAAAACGGCAGCAAATAGATTTGCAAGTAGTATTTCAAAACAAGAAGATGTAAATTTATGATTAGTTGTATACGGTCATAAAGGAGCAAGTACACAAGTAGGTAAAGATGAATCATGTAAATGAATAGAAAAAAAAGTAGATTTACAAAAAGTGGATAAAGAAAAATTTTCAAAAGAAATAAATTCTTTGAATCCTGCTGGACGGACTCCAATAGCTGATTCACTAGAAGAGGCTGAAAAAATACTATCTAAATATGATTCTGAAGAGTACGAAAATATAATATTCCTTATAAGTGATTGAGAAGAAACATGTTGAGGGAATCCTATAGAAGTTGCAAAAAGACTTGATAATGTAATAGTAAATGTAGTATGATTTGATGTATCTGGAGTAGCTGAAGCTCAGCTAAAATCTATAGCAGCATATTCGAAATGAGAATATTATACAGCTAGAACTCTACAAGATATGGAAAATGCTTTTGGAAAATGGGAAGATGATTTTAAAAATAAGATGGCTCATTTTGATTGTGGTATGGAGAAGTTTTGAGTAAACCTAGATAGTGCATTAAATGCCCAGAGTAAGAATTTTGAATGTAAGCATAGATTGAATATGGAAAAGGTTGCAGTAGATGTTAGTGTAACAACTAATTTTGGTAGTACTTGTTGAAAGTTTGTAAAAGAAGCTTATAAGAAAAGATTTGATAATATAAGTAGTATGTTGGATAAAATATATGATGAAGCAAAAAAGGAGTTAGATGAAAATAAAAAGGAGGAGGATAAGGAGTTTGAAAAGATGGGGAATCCTGATATAAATTTGGATTATGATGTGGATGCTCTTGATTTTGATGTTGATGTAGGGTTTTAGAGAAAATTAGAAAAGGCTCTTAAGGGGGGAAAGCTGGATGGTTAAAATTTGGGTAATTAAATAAAATTTATGGCAGACACATAGGTCTGCCCCCTACAGTCTTTTCTATTGTAGGGTGTGAACCTGTGTGTTCACCCAAAAAAAGAGAAAGATAATTAAAAATTATCTTTCTCTTTTTTTTTAATAATCTATACTAAGCCTATTTAGAATTTTTGCTTTTTATATTTTTGGAGGCATTCTTTTAGCTCTCTCTAGGTACCTAATATTTGTTTCTTTTCCAATCTCCTCTTATAAACCACAAAATAGTTATAACCCCACCCAATACATTTGAAACTGGATAAGATATCCAAAGTCCAGTTTCTCATAAACCAGTTTGATTTGATAAAATATAAGCCAAAGGGAACTGTAAAACCCACACTGAAACTATTGATAAAACCATAGAAACTGTAGTCTCCCCAGCTCATCTAAATGCTCAGTTTAGTGACATTTGTATTCATATAAAACCAAAAGATAAGGCCATCAATTTAACAAATGAAGTACTTAGCTTTATTGTCTCTACTTCTCAGGGAATAAAGATAGCCGAAATCTGCTCTGCAAATAGAAAAGTTATTAGCCCAACTATCGTTAAAAATATAAAACTAGCTAAAGTGCTTAACCATACTATTTTCTCAGCTCTGTCTATTTTTTGGGCTCATATATTTTGTCCTACAAGGGTTGAAGTTGCCATAGATATTCACATCGCAGGGATTATTGTAAACATGAGTATTCTTGTTCATATTCCATAGGCCGCAACTACAGAAGTTCCAAAACTAGCCACAAGAAAGGTCATAACAGTCATTCATAAACCTCTTGTTGATTGCTCAATGGAAGAAGGCAATCATATAAAAAACATTTTTTTCATTAATTTGAAGTCTGGTTTTAAGTCTTTAATGTGTATTTGTATATGAAATTTTCATTTTATTAGGAGTAACATTCAAACTATTGCAGCTATTCATTGAGTTCAAATTGTTGCAACTGCAGCTCCTGAGACTCAGAAACTAGGTATTGGTCAGTATCCAAATATAAATAATGGGTCAAGTACTAGATTTAATAAGACTGTTCCTAAGACTATGATTGCTGGTATTTTTACTTCTCATATTCATCTCATAAGTCCTTGAAATACCATATAGGTAAACATAAATATCATTCATATAAAAGATATTTGCATGTATGATACGGCATCAGGTATTACATCTGCTTCTGTTCACATTAGTTTAATTAGTGGTAGTGATAATATGTATCATATTATAGATAATATTGATGATATAAAAAATACTATCATGAGTGTTTGAGATGTTATGTGATTTACTGAATCTTGGTCTTTCCTTCATTTATATTGTGCAACTAGTATTGTCCCTGCCATTGCCATTCATCATCCTAGTGATATCATTAAAAATATTAGGGGAAAACTTATAGATACAGCAGCTACTGCATTTGTTCAAAGTTTTCAAACCCAATAGGTATCTGTTAACTGGTATGCTGTTTGTAGTATGTTTGCTAGGGTTATTGGTATAGATAGAGTTACAAGAGATTTTATTATAGAGCCTTCTGTTAGGTCTTTCATCTTTTTCATTAATTCTTTGTTAAATTTGTATTTTTTTTATAGATTCCTACCTTCGCAGGAATGACATTTTACGAAATATTTTTAGTAAATAGCGATTCTACTCCTTTTTATAAAAAAGCAAATTTGATTTTCTGGATTATTGAGTTAATATAGTGAAAATTAATATTAAAAAAATAAACCATGAAAACAAATAGTAGGGTTTTAACTATTTCTATTTTAATAATAGCTATGATAGCTATATTTTTTATAATATATATTGGAGCCTCTTTACTTATTCCTCTGATTATAGCGATTATAATATCTTTTGCTATAATTTCTGTTTCAAACTTTTTTCATAAATTATGACTTAATAAGTTCATTTCTTTTACTTTCTCTTTGATTTCTTTTTTACTTATTTTCTGGCTTATCGGAGTTCTTATAAACTCTAATGTACAAGATATAGTTCAAAATTCTCAAAGTTATCAGGAAAAGTTTGTAAGTATAATTAAATCTTTTGAAGATAACTTAAATTCGGAAGGTTCTTGGATGAATAAATTAAATATGGGAAGATTTATAAATTATGATTATATTTTAAGTAAAATAGACATACCTTTTATTGTAAGCTTTTTTGCATCATGAGCGACAACTATATTTAAAAGTACAGGTATTATATTTTTCTACACTATATTTATCCTACTAGAAAGTAGATTCTTTTATAAAAAAATAGATTTAATGTTTTCTAGTGAGTGAAAAGATAAAGTAGTAGAAGTAATAGAGCTTATCAAAAAAGATGTAAAAGCTTACTTTGTGATAAAAACTGTTGTTAGTTTAATCACTGCTATAGTTAGTTACCTGATAATGCTTATGTTTTGATTAAAACTTGCTCTTTTCTGGGCATTTCTGATATTTCTACTAAACTATATTCCTACAATTGGTTCTATCGTAGCAGTATTTTTTCCAGTATTATTTTCAATTATAGACATTCAATCAGCATATATAACTTTATGAATACTAATTCTTCTAGCTTGAGTACAAATTACTATGTGAAATATTGTAGAGCCTCGTTTTATGTGAAATAAGTTAAACTTAAGTCCTTTAGTTATATTGATTTCACTGATATTTTGGTGAGCTTTGTGGTGAATTGTCGGTATGCTTTTGTCTGTTCCTATTATGGTTATTATAAATATTATATTGTCTCATATAAAATCAACTAGACCTATTGCTATTTTACTTTCTGAGAAGGGTATTATAAAAACGGATTTTTGAAATATTAAGAAGGATAAGAAGAGTGTGGTAAAAAGAATAAGAGATAGATTAAAAAAATAGTAAATATAATTTTAACTGTAAGGTGTCTTTCATTCTTCTGTCTTTACATAGAAATAAAATTTCTCTATCTTCACTAACTATAACAGTATTCTTTATAGTATATCTTTTCTTGTTTCAAAAATAATTTCTTTTTTATTGCTTATTCTTTTTAGCTCTATTTGTAGGTTTTTCTATCCCATCTTTAAATAAATCCTTTATCTATGGATGTTTTTTAAATAAATCCTCTAAATTTCGAACTTTTCTTTCTGGTTGAAGTTAAGATGACGGATTAATAATAGGTTCTAATATTTCAAAGCCATAGCTTCTTATGAAGTTTATATGAATTCCTTCACATTTATCATAGTATTTACACTTTTTACATCTTAGGGATTTTTTTCTGTATAAATTTGTTATGTATTTTTTTGTGTAATCTTCTAGGGTGTATTTTGGTTCTATTTCTGAATAGGTCTGATATATTCAACTTCATCAAAGGCATTTGGGGAGATTGATAATACCCATCCCTAATCTTCCCCCTTCAGGAGAGGGAAGAATTACTCATCCCTTTAGTAAAGATGAATTAATGGTATTTTTTAGGAATTCTTTAAATTCTTCTAATGAGTTTCAATATTTTTTATAAACTTCACTTGGGAACTCTTCTCATTTTAGTATGAAAAGATTTTTTTCTTCCATAATTAGACCTCTATCTTGAATTCTTTCTCTTTCTCAGGATAAAGAGGGACAACTTTTTTTATTCCCCTTCTCCTCCAAAGGAGAGGGGTTAGGGGTGGTTAAAATATCCCAACAGTATTGTTTTTGAAAACAATATTCACAGGCTTCTCAGAAGCATTCTGGTTTATTTTTTCACTTTGATTCTATAAAAGGTTTGAACATATGAGCACTTTCTCACATAACTTCTCATTTCATTTTTCTGGGATCTTGTATGAGATCTTCGAATCATTCAAAGGCTTCTGCTGGAAATCTATTTGTCCACATATACATTCAGGGTATTTTGGAGAGTTTCCAAGTTTCTGTTAGTTTTTCTTTGTACTGATTTATATCATAAAATAGTTTTTCTTTATTTTCAGTAAATCCTCTACCAAAGGGAATTATCTGTAATATGTCAAATTCATATATTCAGAGTTTGATGAAAAATTTTATTATTTCTGGTAGATAGTTTATATTTACTTTGTTGACTACTATGTCTACATTCAAAATTACTTTTGGGTAGTACTTTTTTATATATATTAAGCCTTTTAGGGATTTTTTAAATGCTCATGGGGTATCTACTAAATAGTCATGGAGGATAGGATTGTGTCCATGAAAAGAGAAGGTTACTTCTTCTAATCAGGCAACGAACACTTTTTTGCAGAAGTTTTCGTCTGCAAATTTATTTCAGTTTGTAACTGTTTGTACTCTGTCATATCAGACCTTTTTTGCATAACTTATATATTCTGCAAATTTTGGATCGATACTTGCTTCTCCTCCTGAAATGATGACTCTATTTTCATATCATGGCTTTAATCAATCTTTTATCTGTTTTTTAACAATCTTTTCTTCTGTAAAGGTTCCATTTTGAGCAAAACTGTCTAAGCAAAAAATACATTTATTATTACAAATGGAAGCGATTCTAACCCATATGCGGTTTTGTTTTGTTGTTTTTTCTTTTGAGAGAAGGTTTGTTTTGTTTTGCATAAAATAGATATAAATACGAATTTATAAGTAATAATTCTAACCTGCCCTAAAGTATACACTTCGTAAAATCCTTTCATTTAGTATTAAAGGAAGAGATTTAGGATGGATTATTAAAAATCTTCTTCATCTTCACCTTCATCATATTCCTCATACTCTTGCCATTCATACCCAAGGTCATCAAAAATCTCTTTAAACTTATCTTTGTGTTTTTGTTCTTCTATATCTTGTAAAACATATTCTGGTTCCAAGATATTTCAAACTTCTATATATGAGCTAACTTATTTTGAAGTATTATCTTTTCAGGCTATTTTTTTAATTTTTTTAATTATTACTCAAAAAACATCTATTTTATCAAGATCCCATATATATTCTCCATTATCTTCTATTTTTACTATCTTATCATATATTTCAAAAGCATCTTCAATTATATAATCATCTTTCTTTTTATTTTTATCCCAAAGAAATTTAAATAAATCAAAAAATATCATTTCATCTATTCAGTTTGTATCGGTTAAATATCTTCATTCCGAGTAATATTCTGTGATCATACAAGAACCTCTTTTTTTAATTTTTTCAATAAACTCTTCAGTTGAAAAGTCTTTTATTTTAGATTTTAATATTTTTATAACTTCATTTTCTCACTTTTTTATAGCATCTTCTCATTGTTTTTTATAAATGGAAACTCTAGATATGTTTATACTATACAATAAACTATCTCAATTCCCCTCAAACTCTCTTCACTTTCGCTACTATCTTTTCTATAAGCTCGTTTTTCACTTTATCATCAAGTGTTCATTTCATAGATTGTATGAATATTTTGAAGCTTAGGCTTCTTTTTCATGCCAACTTTTCTTCACTTTCAAATATATCAAAAAGTTCTACTTTTTGAATTAATTTCAAATCTGTCTTTTCTATTGCATTCAGCACTTCTCTTCACTTTTTTGATTTATCTACTACAAAACATATATCAAAATTATTTTCTTGGAAGTTTGATATTTCTTTTGCTTTTATTTTTGAGTGCATAGATTCTTTTAGTAGGTCTGCATTTATTTCAAAGAATCATACTCTGGATTTTAGAGAGAAGTTTTTGGTTATCTTAGGGTGAATTTCTCAAATGGTTCAAATTCTTCTTCATCTTACCATTATCTTTGCTGTTCTTCATTTGTGTGAGTAGCTAGGGCAAGAGCTTGTTGTATCAAAATAGAAGTTGTCTACTTTGATAGATTTGAAAAAGTCTGAAACTATGTTTGAAGTGTCGTAGTAAACTACATCTTTAGTACTTGTTATCACTCATGATATGCTGTAGTTTTCTTCTATTTCTGATTCACTTTTTAGGTTGAATACTTTTTCTAGTTCAAATAGTTTTAGCTCACTAAAGTCTCTTATATTTTTTTCTAGTGACATCATCAGGTTTGGTATCAGGCTTCATTTCATATGTGTCATATCTTCGGATAGTGCATTTTTCATTGGGACTAGATTTTTTACATCTCCATCTAGTTTTTGCATTAGTTCTTCGTTTACAAATGAGTAGTTGTACATATCAAAAAATCCTCTGGCTGTGAAAAATTCTATTGCTTCGTTTTTTAGTTTGTAGATGTTTGTTTGTTTTATTGCTCCTAGGTTTATTCTTGGTACTGTTGATTTTACATTATCGTATCATTTCATTCTTGCTATTTCTTCTGCTATGTCTGCTTTGTAGTTTAGGTCTTTTCTCCAGAATGGTATTAATAGTTCTCATTTTTTTTCTTGTATTCATAGGTTTTCTAATATTTGTAGAGATTCTTCTTCTGTATAAGTGCTTCCTATTAATTTATTTATAAATTCTAGGTCAAATGGTATTGTTACTTCTTTTTGTTTTACTGGGTATACATCTGAATACCTTGTTAATTTTATCCCTTCAATATTCTTTTCTAGTTCTTCTACTACTAAACTTGTTCAAGCAAGTTGCATTCAATTAACTATATCTTTTTCATTAACATTCAGGGCATCCGTTCTTATTCAAAGTCTTTTTCAGGTTTTTCTTAAAAATGCTTGATCATAGTGTCCTGATTCTATAACTATATTTTTAGTAGTTTCTGATACAGCTGATTCTAATCATCAGATAACTCAGGCTAGTGATATAACTCTGGCTTCATCTACTATAACTATATCATCTGTAGTTAATTCATATTCTTTTTTATTTAATGCTAAAAACTTTTCTCAGTCTTTTGCATATCTTATTTTTATATTTCATTCTAATTTATCAGCATCAAAACAATGAATCGGTTGTCCATACATGTATAGTCAATAGTTTGTAATATCTACAAGTAATCATTTTGGTTCTATTCATTGAGAATCTAAAACTTCTTTTATATAGTCAGGAGATTTTATATTTTTTACTCATTTCACTTCAAGTCCTATATATCTAGAAGCTACTCATGGTATTTCGTTTTCTATTTCTAGGCTTGGTAGGTTTGAGAAGTCTCTTTTAGAATATTCGTAACCAAATTTCTCTGAGTTTATTGCATATATTTCTCTGATTACTCAGATGTGGCTAAACATATCGGGTCTATGGTTTATAGCTTTGTTGTCTATTTCTAGAATTATGTCGTCGTCGTTTAGGTATTCTCTCATACATGTATCTAGTTTTGTGTCATCTGGTAGTATCATTATTCCTTTTTGTCTTTCTTCTATTAATCCTAGTTCATCTTCACTACATATCATTCCTTCACTTGTTTCTCATCTGATTTTTGTTTTTTTGATTTCAAATTCTGGTGTTAATTTTGCTCCGACTACTGCTACTGGTACTTTTATTCCTGCTTTTACATTATCTGCTCCGCAGACTATTTGTTTTTCTTTTCATAGTACTCTGACTTTACATATGTTTAGTTTTTCACTGTCTGGGTGTTTTTTTATTTCTAGTATTTCTCACACAAATACATCTTTTAAGTTGTTTCATTTGTATGTTATTTCTTCTACTTCTGCGGTGTGCATAATTAAATCTTGAGCTACTTCTTCTGCTGGTTTTATGTCTTTTATGTGTCTTTGTAGGACTTTGTATGATATTTGCATAGTTTGTATTTTTAGGGGTAAATAAATTTTTAGTAAATTGATTTTATTACAAAAAAGAAAAAAGGCAAAAAAAAGGGGGAAATATATTTGACAAAAATATTTAATATCTTATAAATTAGTTTAACATTTTAAAATGTTTTTAATTTTTAATTAATGGATTATGCCTTTAGAATGATTAAATACATGAGTTAATTGATGTAATATTAAAAAAAAGGGGGGGATATTACTAGTGTCATATTTACTCTTTTAGAAATTTCTAATGATTTAATGGATGGTGGTACAAGTGCAGAATTTGAACTTCCATGAAAGAGGCTTCCCTTAGTTCCTTGAGAAGTTGACCAACTTTTAGAATTGCATGAACAAATTGGAGAATTAATTGAAAAACTCTTAAATGGAACAGTATCTCAAGATGATTTAAATGTTATTGAAGAGGCACAGGAGTTTTTGAAAAAAAAGAAAGAACACTGGTGGTGTTAAGTCAAAACCCATATAATTTAATACAAACTAAAACCTTAATTTTTGATTGAAAGTTATGTAACAAAGTGAAGTCTATAATTACTATGAAGAGGTACAAAGAGCCTTGATTCAAGCAAGGGAAGAAAAAATACTAGAAATAACTTCAATGGTTAAAAATTTAGCTTTAGAAATAATTAAAGACAAAGAAGTAAACAGAACCAAAAAAATATGCTCTGACAAAGTAAATTGGTTACTAGAAAAAGAATTTAAGTGATATGATTTGGTATATGCAAGAAGCCTTTTAGCAGTATATCTGAGAAAAGAGGATATCATGATTGAAGAAAGCCAAGTATCATGACTTGAAGAAAAGCATCCTAGAATATTAGGAACTGAGCTAAGAATAACAAAATAATTTATCTAGAGTTGATATGTAGAAAAATATTACCTAAAAAAAGTTTTTAGTTTTTTTACAACTTATTTTTTAAAAACAAGTTATTATGGTAGAAATGTTCCAAAGCCTTGAAAAAGAAGCAGGAGAATTATTACAAGAAGTAGTGGGGGATATTGAAGAACCTGAGGCAACAAAGGAGGTCATTAATAAATGCAAGGAAAAAGTTAATGAAATATTATTAAAGGTTAAAGACTTTATTAAATCTGATGAATCTATTGAATGATTTTTCCCTACAGATTGTCTTACTGGTACTATTCCATCAGAAATAGAAAAATTCAGGGGGATTGTTGAATTTTTAGAAATAAAATTAAGTTTCGCCTTGGTGGAATTAGACACCCTACTTAAAATAAAAAAGATTGAAAAAAATATATTAATTCTTAGGAAAGGAAAAAGAAAAGAAAGGCTTTCAAGTATGTTAGATAGAATAAAGAAAGATAAAGAGATACTAAAACAATCATTGGAAAAGTGAGAAAAATCTTATAAAGAGATTAAAACCCTTAAAAATAATAAATGACTTTTTAAAAGACCTAATTTAGCTAAGGCTCAATCGTTTCTTATTCACAGCAATTTAAAATATAAAGAAATGGAAAGAATATATAGAAATATGATTTTATCTTTATAATGCTCCAATATAAAAAAGATGAAAGATTTTTATAACAAAGAAATTTCAGTCATTCCATACAAAAAACTATCAAAGCAAGACAAAGAAGCAATTGATAGAATAGAAAAAGCAGACTCTTATAATTTTATAAATATTTAGATTATACTGAACCTTATTCGGAAATCGGAATTTAAAATATATTATTTACTTACTGCAAAGGGTTAAAACCCTCTGTTGACAAGCTGAAAAATTCAATATTTCTAAATTGGCTTAGTATATTTCAAAAAAAGCTACAAAATATTTTTGTAGCTTTTTTGTGGCTTTTATAAAATAGTACAAAAAATTTGCCCCTATAGATAAAATTCATATAATATAGGTACATTATACATATAAAGAACCTTTATGAAAACACAAGTTACACTTACAATTGATTCTGAAATTAAAACAAAATTTCAGAAAATAGCTAAAAAGCTATGATCAAATATGTCTACAATAGCAAATATGTATTTTACCCAAGTAGTAAATACTGGAAAAATAGAATACCACACAGATACAGAAGATATAGAAATGTGATTCATTCCATATGAAAAACTATCAAGTGAAGACAAAGAAGCAGTTGATAGAATAGATAGAGCAGACCCTTCTAGTTTTATAAATATCTAAAAAAATGCCAAAAATACTATGAATTTTAGAAGAAAATAACTCTATTTCAAATTTTTTAATAAAAAGAAATCTACTTGTTCAATACAAAAAAGTAAAACAAAACATAATATCATGAATCACAGGGACTTAAAACTAAGACAACCCAAAAGTAAATGAGTTTGGTATTTTCGTATAAATAAACAGTTCAGAGTCTATTGAACAATGAAGTGAGATTCCTTAGTTGTATTTAGAATAGATAATCATCAGAAAAAATAGACATCAAAAAAGCTACAAATTTATTTGTAGCTTTTTTTGGTGGTCGCTCACATTAGCGAAGTGCTCTTCTACTTACTGTTTAGAGTTTTTGCAAGATCTTTTTTCTCTATTTATAAAGACAAAATCTCTTCATAAAAATTCTCTTTATTTAAAACCTTTGCTCCAAAATTAGGATACAATGATAAAAAACTCTTTATTCACTTTAAATCACTATCCTTTATTCTATTTTTATATTTTAGTTCATAAACCTTATTTTCTAGCTCTAAAATAAAATCAACCTCCCTACTACCATTTTTAGTTCTCCAATATTTTATATCACCAAAATACTTTCAAGACTTCAAAAGTTCTGAATATATAAAATTCTCAAATAAAACTCAATACTCCTTATCTATAAAATCAAACCTATTTATCAAAAAATTTCTAAATCATATATCTGAGAAATAAATTTTAGGCATCTTTACTATTTCCTTAAGCTTATTTTTGAAAAAAGGAGTTACTGGATATATAAGTAAGGATTCTTGTAGTAAATAAAAATAATTTTGAACTGTTGGTTGGCTTACTCAGATATCTGATGCTATTTTATTTATATTTAACATATCTCAGCATCTAAAAGCAATTTGTTTTAAAAACTGATTAAACTTATAATCCTTTTTTATCTCAGGCATTATATCTTTATTGAACCAAAAGCTAAAAATATCTTGGAACTCTTGTTTTTTATCTTCTAGTTTTTCTGCTTTTACTACTTCTGGATATCATCAGTATTTTAAAAACTCTTCTAAATAAAATTCATTTTTTGCTTTATTTAATGGATTTTGTATAAAGCTTTTCACAATAGAAATATCAATTTTTTCTCTCCAAACTATAAACTCTTCAAAATCTAAACTATAGCAGTTAATAACTCGTTTTCTTCAAGCAAATGATTCTGTTATATTTTTATTTATTTCAATGTTGTTAGATCAAGTTACCACGATTTTTAGGTTTTCAAATTCATCGTATAAAGATTTCAGTACCCAAGAAATATTTTCTACTTTATGAAACTCATCTAAAAATAGAAAGAATTTTGTTTTTTTATCAAATTTATTTTGAAATAATAGATTCTTTATACTTGAAAAATCTTTGAAAAAAGAATGGTAATCTAAAATTTCTAGGTTTAAAAATAATTTATTTTTAGTTTCTATGTTATTAAAAATATTTTTTAGGATAGTTGTTTTTCAAACCTGTCTTGGTCATATGAAAAATATTATTTTTCTATTTTCTAGATTTTTTTCTAATATTTTTTGTTTTTTTCTAAATAGCATTTTGAAAAAGTGTTACTATTTTAAAGTATTACTTTAATTATAGTAAGTTTTTTTAAATAAAAATCAAGTTTTCCTCATAAAAAATCAAAAATTATGTCAAATAAAAATAGAAATGTCGTAAAGAAATTAAAAATTATTTGGAAAAATATAGAAAACTATTATCTTTATAAGAATTTAATTTTTAGAAAAATAATAAAAACATGTTTGACCTAAAACAAAAAATACAAAATTCTTTAAGTGCAAAAAATTGGAGTAGATGAGCAACAATTTATAGTCAATGAAAAGTCTGAGATATTAGTATTGAAGATAAAAATAATATACTAACTCTTAGAACATATGTTGAATGAAACTATGATAATGAGTACAACACCTTCATATCAATAAATAGAAATAATTGAAGTATAAAAAGTAACTGTAGCTGTCCAGCTAATACTTACTATGTATGATGCAAACATGTTTGAGCATTAGCAAGAGAAATCTGAAATGAGTATTCAATAGATGATGAGTTTAATATAACTAACAACCAGTGAGATATAATCTTTCAGCCAAATATTCATAATAATGAAGAAGAAGATGATGATGATTATGACGATGACGATGACGATGATGATGAAGATGATTATTATGATGAAGAATCTCTAACTAACATAAATAAAGAAATGTTTGATAGAATGAAAACTGATGATGAATATGCTAGAAAATTAATATTAAAAGCATGAATACCGATAGAGCAATTACCAGAAAAAATGTTTCCTAAATTAAAACAAGAACTTTTAGATGAATTTGATAGAAAATTTCATTTTTCTAGTAAATCAGATAAATTAGATATTTTTACAAAGATAAAAAACGACAAAATAAAAGAACATGAAAACTTGTATAAAATAAAGCTAAATTTTTTAGAAAGCAGATATGATGATAGCCTAGATATGGAAATGAATTTATTTGAATGTAAAAGACTAAAAAACTGAAAACTCTCAACCTGAACTCAAAAATATTGAAGTTCTATCTATAAAGATACCCCTAAAACAATTAAGAAACTAAAACTATTTTTTGATCGGTCGAGCAGTAGTTATTATTATAGTTCTGAAAGAAGTGGTATAACATACCTAAAATCTCCAGAATATTTTATGCAACATTTATTTGAACTAGAAGAGGTTTTTGATAGAAATAATAATCAGTTAAATATTGATACAGCGGTTTATGAACCAAAAATTTCGGTAAAAGAAAATAAACAGTGAGATTTTGAGATAAAACTAGTACTACCAAATACTAAAAAAGGAGATGTATTTTTCAAAAATTTTAAGATTATTTGAGAAAAAGAAAATGATTATTTTGCTTGTTTAAGAATTAATGGAGACCTGTTATTTTTTAGGACTGAAATGAGTTTTGATTTTATTTCAAAACTTAATTCTTGAGATATAGTTTTAAATAAACAGGAATTTGAAAAACTAAAATCTTCTGAAGAGTTTGATGATATTCTTTCATATTCTCATAAAATTGATAATTTATGACTAGATAAAATGCTGTGAGAACCTAAATGAAAAATCATAATAGAAATTGATGAAGATTTTGAAAAAGTAAAAACTAAAATAGGAATAAATTATTGAAAGTGAAATGATATATTGTTAGCGGATTTAGGAAAGGTTAATTTTTTTATTGGGAAAGAAAGTACCGTAAATAATCCCGTAAACAATCCCGTAGGGACAGCAGATCTGCTGTCCCTACAAAACCAAAACCAACAAAACCAAAATACACCAAAAAATAGAATAATCATTGAAAGAAATAAAGAAGCTGAAAAATCTATTTTAGAAGAATTGCAAACGATAGAAAATTTCACAAATATAAAAACTGATTTTTGATTTATAAAAGAAGTAGATGATGAAATAGATGACTTCTTTGATGAAATAGAAAAACTAATAGAAAAAGACTTTATAGTTGAGTATTCTCAAGATACAAAAAGAGTATCAAATAAAAAACTTGGAGTAAGTGTACAAGTAAAAACTGGAATAGATTTTTTTGATACAAAAACTGCTCTAACCATTTGAGATGAAGAAGTAGAGAAATGTGCAGAACTTCTTAATTTGATAAATAAATCTAAAAATAAAAAGTCTATCACACTGAAAAATGGAATGACTATTTTACTAAAAAATGATTTAGAAAGTTCACTGGATTTACTAGAAGATATGTGAATAGATAAAAAAGATATTTGAGGGGAAACTGTATCTATTTCTAAGCATAATATTTGACTACTAAAAGATAAAAAAAGAAAAAAAGATATCATAAGTTTTAATCTAGATAAAGAATCACTACAGCTAAAAAAATCACTTTCTAATTTTAATGGAATAAAAGAAATAAAAGTTCCTGAAAATGTAAAAGCCCAACTTAGAAACTATCAACAAAAATGATATGATTGGCTTAGTTTTTTAGAAAAATATAACTTTTCTTGAATATTAGCCGATGATATGGGGCTTTGAAAAACTCTGCAGACATTAGTGCTATTACAAAATATTTATAACGATAAAAAGCTAAAACAAAAATCGTTAGTAGTTTGTCCAACATCACTTGTATTTAACTGGATAGATGAGGCTGAAAAATTTACTCCAGATTTAAAAATAGAGTATATTAAAGACTGAAAAACAGCTTTTAGTGAAATAAAAAAGGATACTCAAATAGTAATTGTATCTTACTGAATCATTGCTAATTTAGCTGAGAAATGAGAACTAAAAGAAAAATTTCACTATTTAATTCTGGATGAATCTCAAAATATTAAAAATCCAGTAGCTAAAAGGACAAAAAGTATCTGTAAAATTGTTTCAAGATATAGATTAGCACTATCAGGTACTCCTATAGAAAATAATCTAATGGAACTTTGGAGTGTTTTTAATTTTCTAATGCCATGATTTCTTAAAAATCAAAATAATTTCAGATCAAAATATATGTCAACAAAAGCTGATAAAGAAATTCTAGAAAATCTATCTTCTAAAGTTAAACCATTTATACTGAGAAGAAAAAAAGAGGATGTACTAAAAGATTTACCACCAAAACAAGAAGAAACAATTAGACTAGAAATGTGACCAAAACAAAAGGCTTTTTATACAAGATTAAAAGATGCCTTTAAACTTCAAATAAACAAAGAACTAGAAGAACAAGGACTAAATAAAGCTAGATTTAAGGTTCTAGATTCTTTACTAAAACTTAGACAAGCCTGTCTAACTCCTCAGCTTATAAATAGTAGTGAAAAATCTATCACAAAAGAATCTATCAAGCTTGACTATGTAGAACAGAATATTGAAGAAATGCTAACTAATGGACATAATCTACTAATTTTTAGTCAGTTTACTGGATTTTTGAAATATGTAAGAGGGGTTTTAGAAAAGAAAAAAATTGATTATAATTATCTTGACTGACAAACTAGAGGAAAAGATAGGAAATGATTAGTTGATGAGTTTAATAATTGAAAAAAGCAGGTTTTTATAATAAGCCTAAAAGCAGGTTGAACAGGTTTAAACCTTACAAAAGCTGATTATGTAATACATCTAGATCCATGGTGGAATCCAGCAGTTGAGAATCAGGCTACAGATAGAGCCCACAGAATATGACAGAAAAAAACAGTTTTTGTACAGAAACTTATATGTAAAGATTCTATTGAGGAAAAGATTATTGAACTTCAAGAAAAGAAAAAAAAGCTAATCGATGATGTATTTAGCTGAAATTTCAGTGGAAGTTTGAATAGAGAAGATATTGATTTTATATTTGAGTAAGTTTTTATTCTTACATGCTCCTTACATTAAATAGTTATAATGTATTGATATATTATGTTTTGTTAATAAATTTTAGGATGAATACTAAAATTTATTACTGTAGGGGCAATACCTTGTGTTTGCCCTAAAAAATAGAGTGAACACTAATTTGCTCTTTTTAAAAATTAATAAGAAATAAATTATGACTAATATTTTTTCTAAAATTAAAATACTTGATTGCACCAGAGTCTTTTCTTGACCTTTTGCTACTAGATATTTTGCTGATTATTGAGCAGAAGTTATAAAAGTTGAAACACTAAATTCTTATGATGAAGCTAGAAATTTCCCTAGATGATATTTTGAAATATTAAATAGATGAAAAAAATCAATAAATCTTAATTTAAAAGATAAAAATGATTTAGAAAAGTTTTATGAATTAATAAAAGATGTTGATATTTTTGTAGAAAACTTTACACCAAATATTAAGAAAAAACTTAAAATAGATTATGAAACTCTATCAAAAATAAATCTAAAACTAATTTATTGAAGTTTAAATTGATATGGAGAAAATACCGATAAAAAAGCCTATGATGCTATAATTCAAGCCGAAAGTTGATTTTCTTCTTTGAGTTGAGAATCCTCTCCTATGAAAAATGCAACCTCCATAATAGATGCTTTTAGCTGACTAAGTTTAGCTTTAGCAATTTCATCATTATTATACAAAAGAGAAAAAACAGGTAAATGAGAATATGTAAATATCCCTATGATTGCTTGCTCTTTACAGTTATTAGAACAAAATCTTACAGAAACTTCTATCTCTTGAAAAAATCCAGAACCAATTTGAAATTATGATAGTGCTATCTTTCCATTTTGATTTTTTAAAACTAGAGATTGATTTATTTCTATCGCTATATGAAATGATAAACTTTGGAATAATTTTACAGAGATTATAGTAATAGAACTGAAATGAAAATATTTAACAAATTCAGATAGGTTAAAAAATAAGAATAAATTATTGAAAATAATAGAAAATGAGTTTTCAAAGTTTTCAACTAGTGAGCTTTCTTGTAAATTAGATAAAATCTGAATTCCAAATTCAAGAATAAATTCAATGAAGGAAGTTTTGGAAAATAAAGTTTTTATGAAAGAAAAATATTTAAAAAAAGTAAAAGATCCCAATTTGTGAGAGTATGTTGTTCCCTATGAATTTACAAAATACAAGACATTTGAAATTGAAAAGATAAGAAAATCTCCTAAAATAGGAGAAAATAATGAAAAATTTATAAGAAGAAATACCAATTCATAATAGCACGAATCCATCCCCTTTCGCTATGCTACAGGGACTTCTTTTGCCCTAAAGGATACACTTCGTAAAAAAAGGAAGAAATTTTAAGGAAAATATAATAAAACTCCTATATCCACTTCCTTTTGTAAAGGAAGTGCTTGAAACGGAGTGGAAAGCGATGGATTCGGACTAAGGAAGAAGATTTCATTTAATCTTAAATAAGTTTAATAATTAAATTGTAAAAAAACTTTTAAAAATATGAAAAAAATAATATTTCTAATATTTGCAATTTTTGTAGCCTGATTGTTAGCAGGTTATTTTTATATCCCTAAAATCAATTATACAAATGATCTTTTATTAAAACAAAAAGATAGGTATGAGAGACAACAAACTAAAAACTTAAAATTACAAAAAGATATTATACTTTTTGTGAAGAATATTGATTTTAGAGAAGAAATAAATCTAAATCTTTACAAAGATTATTTTATTCTGAACTGAGAATATTGTGACATAGAAGATAACTTTTTTATTTGACTAGAGAGAAAACTACAAGAGAAAAACATAATATATAAACCAAAGTTAAAAATAGAAACAGATGATGAAAAAAATATTGTAAAGGTTTGAATAAAGCAACTGTGAAAAAAGTTAAAAATAGATAATATAAAAGCCAATATTTGTAGTTTTGTAAAAAGTGATGAAAAGCTTCACTATATTGAAATAGAGCTTGAGAACTATTCGCCTAATCAGCAAGTCTTAGATGATGTGAAAAAATATAAATTAGTATGAAACTATAAAATAGATAAATACTTTAAAACACCTGATGATAGTGTTTTAAATAGCCAGAATCTTATAGAAAAGATAAGTAATGAAATGATTTTAGAGAATGAAAGTATTTCAGTACTTGAAAGATTGTTAGATGAAAAATGAAAAGATTTACTTATTTCAAATATACTGAAAGATGGTGAAATTATAAAGTGAATATGATGAGGTTCTTGTTTGGCTTCGACAATTATTTACAGAACAATGCTAAATGCTTGAATTGATATAATTTCTCAAAAAACACACAATGTATATTATCAAAATATTTATTGAAACTGAGAAATATGACTAGATTCTACCATATATGAAGATGAAAAATACTTTGTGGATTTAATGTTTAGAAATAATTATAAAAATCCTATTATTTTTGTTCCTAATTTCACACAAAAAAGTATTGAATTAAGTGTATATTCTAAAGAAAAGGAATTTAACACGAAATTGACTCCAGTGAATTTAAAAGATATATCCTGAATTACTTGGAAATATGAAGTTTTTGACCAAGAAAATAATAAAGTTTTAGAAAAAAAGCTTTTCTCTAAATATGATAGGGTAGATAATTTTTAAATATCCTATAAATAGTTAACAATAGTGGAAATACAAGGTTAAATTTTAAAATAATCCATACCTGAATCCTTTCCTTTAATACTAAAGGAAAGGGCTACATTACAAGAGAATAGAACTGTAGGGGCAATAACCTTGTGTTTGCCCTAAAAAATAGTAAATACAAAATTTAATTTTTTCAAAAAATGATAAATATAGATAAATATAATAAAAAATATTCTGGTAGTTTCGTAAAACTTATAGACGAAAACTTCAATATAAAAAACCCTGATAAAAAAGGATTGATTGATTGGAAATTTTTTTCAAATATTGATTATGAAAAAAATAAAACATTTTGTTGTTATGATGATAATAAAATAATATGACAATATTCAAATATTTCTTTAAAGTTTATTAAAAATAGAAAGGTCTTTTCTTGATATATATGCCAAGATATGTGTGTATCTGAAAAATATAGATGAAAAAAGTTAATATCAAAGATGTCAAAAGAGCTTTATAGTGAAATAGATGAAAAAACCTTTACAATATGATTTTCAAATATAAATTGAGTAAAAGTTGATAAAAATAGTAAAGGCTATTGATATAATGTAGTAGATAGATTAAGTAATGTGATTTTTCCAATATTTTTTAAAAGCAAAAATCATTATAATTACAAAAAAATAAAAAATTTTACAGAAATAGAGAATATAAATTTTTCAGATTTTGATTTACTTGATAATCAAATGACAATAAATAAAACTAATAAATATATCAAATGGAGATATTTTGATAAACCAAATGGATGATATAACTTCTTTTTACTTGAAGAGTTAAATAAAACAGTTTGATATGTTATTTTCAAAAAAAGTAAAAATACTTGAACTATTTTCGATTTAAATTGTAAAAGCTGTATATCAAATAAAAAAGTTATCAGTACTATAAAAAATATACTAAAAGAAGAAAGAGTTCACTTTTTAAAAATGAATATATTGTTTAATGATTTTTGGAAAAACTTTTATAAATGATTTTTTAATATAAAATTTAAATGAAATTTGTATTTTACAGTAAAAAATCACAATAGTTTTGATGAAGTAGATATATTGAATAAAAAAAATTGGTGAATTATATGATGAGATGTGCTTTAATATTTTATTATTATCAAGTAGAGACACGATTTATCGTGTCTCTACTTGATAGTCTTAAATCTCCCCATAATAATTCAACTGATTACAGAGAAAATCATAACATACAAAGAAAGGACTATAGTAAAAGGTAATCAAAAATAAACTATACTTAGGGGCAGAAATTGTATTTTCACATTTCGGTTGTATAAGAATACGGCTAACAAACTATTACTCATTCATTGCTTTTTTAGTTTTCATAGCATTGGATATAATACATATGGTGGTCATCATACTAATATTCAAGCAATAATTGCAAAAAAACAAGATTTTATTCAAGAGCTTTTTCATAAGTATTTTTTTGTGACACTTGGATTCCAAAATAAATTAATTAGAACCATTAATACAAATATTATCCCAAAAATCCATATTATTTTAGAAAATATTTCTAAAAAATAGATAAATGAGTTTTTAGCTAATTCATAATCGAGCAAGGCTGTAATTATGTATGCTAATAATACTAGTATTGGAAAAATATATTTTTTCATATTTTTTATATCTTATTAATTTCTATGTAGTTTGTTATAAATTTTATTTTTGTACTTTGGCTTGAATCCATCCCCCTGTGGGTACTTCCTTTGCAAAAGGAAGAAATCTAGTTTATTCATAAAAAGTTCAAGGTAAATACTGTAAGGATAGAAATAATTATAGCAAAGATAAAGTTTAATAGATTGCGATAGATTGCAAATTTTTTACCTAGAAAAGAAGCCTCTAGTGGTAGCATTACAATTCAAACTGTAGACCAAGCTAATAGAAATGCTGTAATAGGGATTAGAGAAATTCCTACTTCTATCAGTTCTTTTCATATAATATAGCTAGTAGCAGGGATTCCAAAACTTATACTACCCGCTAATGCTCCAATAATAGAATCAAAAAATATATTTCATACAAATATATTTTTATAGGTGTCTTTAAATATATTACTTAGTAGTGAGACTAGTAAAAGTGTTCCTATGAGTATTGGTAGCATATTTTTTATTGTTGCCAGAGATTTTATTATGGCTTGTTTTAGGTTCATGGTTTGTTTTTATATTTCGGTGTATTATAGTTTATTTTTGTTTTTTTTCAAAAATATAAAAATTTTATTTGGGTAATATGTCAAAACATTTTGTACATAATTTATTCTTCTAAAAGGTGTTATTTATACTTTTTTAATCTTAGACAAGTCTAATCTTTTTAGATTAAAAAAGAGCAAAATTTTGTTTTTACTCTTTTTATATTTTTGATGAAATGTTTAGGCTAAGTAAAATCAAGGCAAGGTTTGTTATAATAATTTTACCTTGTTAAAACTATACTAAGTTAACAAACTCTGTATTATTTAAATCAGAATCAGATTTTACTTTGTATTTACTGACTTCTTCACTATGCTGTCACATAGAATTTAGAAATATATCTTTTCATTCTCCATAAGGTATAACAACTTTAGCTTCTATATTTTCAAACATTTTTATAGCATTTTTAGTTCAAGTTATAATCAAAACATCTATGTCTCAAAAAAATGAAAGTATTTCTTCTTTTAACTCAAAAGAATCATATGTAACAAGTCCGATGTGTTTAGAATTCATTGTAAATTTATAGAAAAGAATGCCATTATATTCTTTTACTTCCAGTAGTATTCCAGATTTTTCATATTCTCAAGGATAAGAAACAGAGTAATCGTCTATAGATACTTCATTCGATTCAGGAGAAAAAATAATTTTTTTATTATCATCAGAACTAACTACTAAGTTATTATTTTCGTAAAAAATTTCCATAATTTTGTAAATATAAAAAAATAAAATAACTACTTTATTAGAAATGTATCATCTTTCCCCTGATATAGGGGAAATAATTTAGAGAAAGTTTCTATAACCTTCTATTTTTTTAAAAGTATAGGATTCAAGTCAGAATTATATAAAATAAGTTTTATTCTTATAAATAAGAGATAAAAGCTCATTTCTTAAACCTAAATTCTCTAGATTTCCAATATCCGCCCATTTATAATCAACAAATCTCTCCTCTTTTCTAACATTAGGATACTCAGCTCAATTATATTTAACTAAAAATAAATATACATCCTTATTTATTATAGGATTATTTTCTAAATATCAAGCTGTAAATGTGTAGCTTATTTTTGTAATAAACTTAACTATTTCTAGATAGTTGGAAGAGAGTCCTGTTTCTTCGCTTATTTCTCTAATTGCAGTATCCTTTGCTACCTCTCAGTCTTCTATTTTTCATTTTGGAATAACAAATTCTTCTTTTTCTTTAGAATTTATCCACTTTAGAAGTAATACTTCTACTTTTCTTCATTTTTTACGGTACACAATACCTCAGGAACTTTTCTCATATTTTTTAATCATAATCTAAATTTTCTTTGTGATGAATATACAAACAAAAAAATATCTTAATAAAAAATTAAGACACCAAAAATATCTTTTTTTATAAACTTGAAATCTATTTTAAATAAAAAAATAAATAAATCAAATGTTTATAATTGCATTTAAAAAAATAATATGATAAAATTTCTATGTTGGGAAAATTTCCTAAATTAAAAATATAAAAATAAAAACAAAAATTATGGACATTAAAGATGTAGACTTATTGGAAACTATAGACTTACTAGAAAAAATAGAAGTCTCAAAACCTCAGAATATTAAAGAGGAAAAAGATAAGATAAAGAAAGAGGGTAAATCTCAAAACAGGGTAAAGCAATCTTCCCCAAAGATAAAAGCAGTATTTAAAAATATATTTTTTCTTATAAAATATTCTCTTACATCTATATTAATATTTTTCGTACTATTATTAACTACAAACTATAGTGCATACTTAAACATAGCAAAAGGATATTTTTATGAAGATAAACTAGAAGAGGAAGCAGAATATATGATAAATTCTGTTGAAGCATGAAGTTCAATAGATGAGAAAACAGATGAAGAAAAAATAGATGAGGAGGAAGTCAGAAAAGAAGAAAAAGAAAACAATGAAATAAAATTGAAAGATTTCAAACAAGAAGAAATAAAAGAAGAAAATAACCAAAAAGTATTACATTCTATAAACAAACTTATAACAAAATCAAATGATAAAGATATAAAACTGGATATAGATATAACTCCTTATGAAAATAGAGTTATTATTCCAAAAATATGAAAAAACATCCCTCTAATAGAGGTCGAAAATAGAGAGGTTGAGTGAATGAAAGAGTTAAATAATATATTCTTAAAAGAACTAACAAATGGTATTATAAGATATCCTTGAAGCTGAATACCTTGAGAAAAATGAAACTCATTTATATTTTGACACTCTTCAAACTTTCCTTGGATAAAATGAGACTACAACGATGTTTTTGCTTTACTTGATAAACTAGAAAAGGATGATGAGATAATAATTTATTATGGACAAAAAAAGTTTAAGTATAAAATAAGAGAAAAAAAAGTAGTAAAGCCATCAAATGTTGAAGTACTAAAAAAACAAGAAGATAAATCAGAAGTAACATTTATGACTTGTTGGCCAGTATGAACTACCCTTAATAGATTAATTGTGGTTTGAGACTTAGTAGAATAGTAAAATTATCACTAAATAGTTTTTATGATTTGATTTGAATACAAATACAAGACCCTAGAAAATATTGTAAATAATTCAAGATTAATTACAGAGTTACCAGTAGTTGAAATGATTACACTGATTGTAACTATAATAATTGCTTTATTTATGATCAACTATTTCGTACCTTTGATTCTCATAGCTTGAGAGTATAAAAAGGAATTATACGATAAAAGAAAGAAAAAACAATTGTTAAAACAAATAATATTTCAAAAAGAAATAGAAAATGAAATAGAGGAAGAAATAAAAAGAGAAGAACAGAATAACTAAAAAAATAAAAAAACTTTTTGAAAAAAAACAAATTTTACTTATAGTTATTATCAACCTTATAATTTATAAAATACACTATTATGGCAAAAAAAGTACTTATAATTGAGGATAATCTTGACTTTACAGGAGATCTATAAAATCAATTTTGAAGCAGAATGATTTGATGTTGTACTAGCTCCAGAAGGGTTAGCTGGAATAATAAAATTATTAGAAGAGAAGCCTGATATTATACTACTTGATATAATGATGCCAAATACTGATGGTTTTGAAGTATTAAGAATAATTAATAAACAATCTTCTATAAAAACTCCAATTATAGTATGTAGTAACTTATCTTCAGAAGATGATATGAAAAAAGCATTTGAACTATGAGCTGTTGGATACATAAGAAAGTCGGATTATGAATGAGAAGAAATAGTACAAAAGACAATAGAAACACTGAATAAACAAAATTCTGAAGATGTTAATAATAAGTAGTAATACATACAGTATTTAGAATATGCGGATAATAAGATTCCAAAAAATAACAACTTCTGATTACAACTATGTAAATAGACTTTTAAAAAAATCTTGATTTATTCCAAGAAAATTTTCTTGAATAATTTTACTAAAAGCTACTATTCTTCACAGATTACAAAAAAAATCTTGGAGAGTTTTATCAAAAGAATTTTCAGTATGACACATAGCACTGTTTAATTTCTATAGTTTCATAAAAAATAAACCCGAGCTTGAAATAATCCTTCACAGGTTTATAAGCAATAGGATTATCCTATTTGTAGGGGAAAAACAAGTCATAAAAAAAGACTATCTAGATAACAGTGAAGAGGTAATTATTTTGACAAAAAGGGAGTTAAAGACTAAACTAGAAAACATCTAATAAAAATTTAGATGTTTTTATTTTTTTATAATTAAAAAATTATGTGTTGAATATTTGCATACAATGGTACAAAAAATAGTGTACCACTACTTATAGAATGACTAAGAACTCTAGAATACAGATGATATGACAGTGCTTGAATTATGGCAGTAGATAAAAACTGAAAAGTATTTTATAAAAAAGCCGTATGAAGAGTATCTGTACTAGCTACAGAAGTAGAAAATGATAGTGAATCAGAGAATAATTATACAACAGGAATAGCCCATACTAGATGGGCAACCCACTGAACAGTTACAAAAGATAATACTCATCCTCACAACTCTTCAAATAAAAGATTTTATGTAGTACATAATGGTATTATAGAAAACTATAAAGAACTAAAAAAACAATTAGAAAAAAAATATAAATTTTATAGTGAGACAGATACAGAGGTTATAGCAAAACTTATAGAAGATTTATTTGAAAAAGATCTAAAAACTACTATGGGAAAAGTTTCAAAAAAACTTGTATGAGCATATTCTGTAGCAGTAGTAGATTCTGAAAATCCTGATACAATAGTTTGAATAAAACTATGAAGTCCACTAATAATATGAGAATGAGATTCTGAAATATTTATATCAAGTGATGTAAATGCTTTATCATCTGTAGCACACAGTTATGTTAGACTAGAAGACAATGAAATGGTAGTTATAAAAAATGCTAAATACCAAGTATTTGCTTCTGGTAAAAAGCTTGATAAACAAGCGGAAGATATGGATATAGAGTATGATGCTTGAGATTTATGAACATTCTCTAGTTTTACAGAAAAAGAAATATTTGAAATACCAACAGTTATAGAAAATACATTTAAATGAAGAATAGATTTTGAAAGTAAAATGGTAAACAATGAAACTATAAATGAGCTAAATGAACTAGATATAGATAAAATAGAAATAATAGCCTCTTGAAGTAGTTATTATGCAGGGTTTATGTGATGCTATTATTTCAAGGAACTTGCAGGAATAAAATCAGAAGTAATTATAAGTAGTGAATTCTTAAGTGACACATTTATACCGAGCAAAAAAACTTTATATATATTTCTATCTCAATCATGAGAGACTGCAGATGTAAGAGAGAGTTTAAAAATAGTAAAGGCAAAATGATGACTAACATTTTGAGTTGTAAATGTAGTTTGAAGCACTATAGCTAGATTAGTTGATATGTGATTTTTTACCCATGCATGAATTGAAGTATGAGTAGCTTCAACTAAAAATGTAATAGCACAAATATCGGTTTTACTTGTAATGGCAATAGGTATGTGAATAAAAAGAGATTTACAACCTGCAAAGGCTAGAGCATTAATTGAAGATATGGAAAAATTGCCAGATAGAATAAGAGAGGTTTTAGTAGATGCACCAAAAGCAAAAAAAATAGCTAAAAAATATTCAAAATACGAGCATATGTTTATGCTTTGAAGAAATGTTTTATATCCTGCTGCTGGAGAATGTAGTTTAAAATGCAAAGAACTAAGCTATATTCACACTGAGAGCTATAGCACAGGAGAATTAAAACACTGACCTCTAGCATTAGTATGACCAGATTTTCCTTGTATAGTATTAAATCCTAACAGTAGATTTTATAGTAAAAATATATCAAATATAAAAGAAATTAGAGCAAGAGAAGGAACAGTACTTTGAGTTATTACTAAGTGAGAGAATGATGATGATTTGTATGATGATGTATTAGAAATACCAAGAACTAAACAGCTTTTAACTCCTTTTACGGCTCTAGCTTCCATGTATCTTTTTGGAATGTATTTAGCAGAAGATCTTTGAAGAGATGTTGATAAACCAAGGAATTTGGCTAAGAGTGTGACTGTGGAGTAGGTATTATATTATTTTTAACCACAATAGAGGGCAACCCACAAGGGATGGCCCCTACATACTGTAACCTGTATCTTCATATTTTTCTCTGAAATCTTTTATAAGAGACCAGAAAATATTTTCTGTATATTTGGGAAAATTCTTTTCATTTTCCCAAATTATCTGTTTTTTAATTTTATTTCTCATAGTGTTATCTCACACTGGACAATTACAATCTGAAAAAGGAATTTCCTTTTGCTCAACTAATCTCATTATTTGCTTTTCTCTAACATAGGCAAGGGGTCTTATAAATGTAATATCTCATGACCTCATTTTATTCACTGGGGGCATTATTTTAAGTTTTCTTCATTGCATCATATTCATAAAGGTTGTCACAACTATATCATCCATATGATGACCTAGGCATATTTTTGTTGCTCCATATCTTTCACATAATTTCATCATGGATATTCTCCTTGCATAAGCACACCAAGTACAAGATTGTCATACTCAGTCGTTAAGTTTAGAGTCTTCTGGGAGTTGTATATTTATTTTTTCAAGAGGTATATTTAGTACTTCTTCATAGTATTTTTTCTTTTCTTCAAATCTTATATCACAGTCTATCAGAAATTCTTTAAATATATAAACTGCTTTTATCTCAAATTTTTCCTTCATTGTTTTTCTAAGCTCTGATAGAAGGTATCACAAAAGCATACTATCTTTTCATCATGATACTCATAAAATAATGTTTTCTCATCATTTTATCATTTCAAAATCGTAAATAGCTCTTCTTGTAAGTGTTAATAGTTTTTTTTCTAAGTTGCTCATAGCACATTTCAAAATTAATTAATTAAGGTTTTTTCTTTAAAATTTTTTATACAATCGGGATTCTCTAATAATTTTCCCTTATGTAGTTTATGTAAAAGAGGCAAAACTCAACAATCTTTACAAACTCACCAACTACATTTTCCTCCGTTTTCGGCTGATAAGCTTTTACAAAGCTGTATTTCTCTATTATAAATTTCCTCGGAGATTATATTTTTTTCTAGACCTGTTTCGCAAGTAATTTTATTGTCTTTCATAATATTTAAATAAAAAAGTAAACTATTTTTTTACCCAATTAGAAATATGTTTTCAAAAATATTGTCCTATTTTTTCAACTTCCTTCATAACTATTTCTATCTTTTTTTGATCTAAAAACCAATTATCTCTAGTTATATTCTTATCATCAACGATAGGGCAAACAATAAATTTAATATTTTTAGGAAAGGCTGTTTGATATGTAAGTAAGGCTCTTCTTGCATGATAAGATTTGCAAACCAATATACATTTTTTTATTTTTATATTTTTTTCTTGCAAAACTTTCCAAGAAAAATTTGCATTATCAAAAGTATGTTTTGCTTTATTTTCTTTTAATATTACTTTTTCAGGTACTCACAAAGAAACTGCTATATCTTTTAAATAATTCCACTCTATTCAACTAATAGAAATCTTTTGTAAATAATCAATATCCTTAGTTTTCTTATTTTCTTCTAACTTAAAACTAACTCCTCCTGAAGGTAAAATAAAAGAAGCATATCAGCTTTTATACAACTCAACTGCTTTTTCTATAAGTTCTGAACGAAGTCATCAAGGAATAAGTACAGTATCTGCTTTTTCTAATTTATGTTCAAAAAACATAAAATCAGTTATAGTATCAAATGGATATTTCATAAACTATTTTTTTATAAATAAAGCCAATATCTATTTTTTCATCTTTTATCTACTTTTTCAAGTATTCAATTATTATTTTCTATAACCTTATTTGAGCCTAGATTATCTGTATCACAGGTAATTAATATTTTTTCTAAATCTGGTAAAATCTCTTTTACCTTTTTTAGTCATATTTTCAATAATTTTGTTGCATATCATTTTTGTCTAAATTTCGTAGCTATTCCATATCATATCTGACCTACTTTTTCTGTTTCTCCAGATTTTAATTTAGCCTGAGCTATCTTATGCCTATTTCGGTAATTACGAAAAAACAGTGGACTCTAAAAAGCTTTACAATTAGAGAAAGAAGAGTAAATTACATAAGCAATTATATATAAATAACCCAAAATACAAATGGAAAACGAAAAAATCCTAGAATCGTTTATGCCAAGGGACTTTCCCTTAGAGAAATTTGAACTTAAGGAAATAAATAAGAAAAAGAATGAAGAATGATGAGAAGATGTTAAGATATTGTATCCAGAAAGCCTAACTTACTACTTTGAAGAAAAGGTAAATATTCCCGAATGATATAAAAAAACAGATTTGAAATCCAAGTGATTTACTGAATACAAAACCATATCAGGCCTCCCACTGAGAAATAATATTTTCAAAATAAAGGTAAGAATGAGAAAATGGGAAATAAAAAAGACAAAAAAAATAATATCAAATAAGCTAGAAATACAAGAAAAGTGAACTAAAAATACAAAAGAATTAGCCTTTTTTTTAAGTACAGCAACGACAAATGCCTAATAAACAACAAGCAATTATGATTATTAACATGAGTAAAAGAAAAAACCATATGAAAACAATATATAAAAATACTATCAGACTATTGAAAAGATAAACAAAACTGATGAGAAAAATACAAATGAATCTATAAAAAATGATACTCAAATCCAAAGAAACTATGAGAAAAACTAAACATGGATGAGAAATACATAAATAACGAATATAGTACAATCTTATCAAATCCAGATAAAACAAAAAAAAATAAAATATGTTCAATATTACCCTGAATTTGAGCAGAAAGAAATATAGAAAAACTAAAAGAGTTCTTTAGTAAAAAAGAAAGGGACCAAGTAAAAGAAATATGTGTAGATATGGCAAATTGAATGATAAAAGTAGCAAGAGAAACCTTTGAAAAAGCAATAATAGTAATAGATAGATACCATGTAAGAAATATGATAAATGAAATGGTATGAGCAGTGAAAACAAGACTAAAAGTAAAAATATCAAGAGAAGAAGACAAAAGAAAAAAGCGAAACAAAAATCATAAGAAAAAGCATAAAATAAAGAGATATGAAAATGGGGAAACAAAATTAGAAATGATAACAAGAAGTCATTACCAAATAAGGAAGAACAGAAAAAACTGGACGATAAAAGAAGAAAAAAGATGGGAGATAATGGAAAGAATCCCCTGTTTTAAAGCATTAATAGCAATATATAAAAGATCTATGAGTTTGTATGATATTTATGAACAAAGGATAAGTAAGGTAGAAGCTACAGAGTTAATGAAACAATGGATTAAAACAAATAGAAAATATACTAGAGTACCTGAGATTCTACATATTGCTAATAGTGTAGAAAGAAAATTAGATTTGATTACAAATTACTTTGTAAGTAGACATAATAATTGATATTGAGAGTGATTAAATTCTAGGATTTGAAGAATTATTAGGGATTGTAGAGGCTTTAAGAACTTAGATTATATGATTTTTAGAATCATTACTGCTCTGTAAATTTTAGTCCACTGTTTTTTCGTAATAACCTATTTTTTGATTTAAATAATATTTTTTACAAAATTTGTATCTTAATTTAAAACATCAACCCCCTTATTAACTCTAGTCTTTTTCACAACATCATATTCTAAATGTAAGTAAGAATTCTCTAACTTATTAACATTTCTAAGCTTTAATACCTTTAATCTGTTTAATTTTTCTAATGTTGTTATAGATTCTCAATCAACTAGACTAGGAGTATCTTTTCATCAAATCAATACTGGAGCTATAACCAAAGAAATTTTGTCTATTAAATTGTTTTTTAATAGTACACTATTTAAGGTTCATCATGATTGAATAGTTATTTCATTAATTGAGTAAGTATTTTTTAGTTATTTCATTAATTGAGTAAGTATTTTTTAGTTTTTCCATTAAATTAGTAAAATCAATTTTTCCTTCATAACATATAATTACTATATTTTCGTAAGTTTTTTGCAAATCAAAAGCAGGGTGCTTTTGATTTGTTGTTACAATATATAACTTTTTTAATGAATTTGCTAAATTTTCAACTCAATTTAAGTCTAAATGTTTACTATCAATAATTATAAAACTTACTTTTTCATAAATATTTAACTTGAAATTTGGTTTATTAACTCAAATCTTTTTCATTACAAATCATGTATTTAAAGAATGTAGGTCTGTTTTAAGTTCTAAATCATAATATTGTTTTATTCATTCTTGTAGTCATTTTATTTTTGCAAATTCTCTTCATTGACTTAGCTTATCTGTATCTCAAGAATTTCATGGATTAATTTTTCAATCTAATGATTGGAGTAGGAATATGGTATTTGTAGGTTTGTTCATGATATGATTTAAAGGTTATTCTTCAAAAAACATAACTAGGTTATAAGAATTGTTGTGGATATCTGAGGTTATTGCGATTCTCATATTTTTTTAGTTTTTATTAGATATTTTTTCACATTCCTCCATATCAATTATTTCATCCCACCTATAACAATTATTATTGTCTCTTGCTAAATTATCTTTTATAACTTCAAACGATTTAGAATCTGCTCATTTAATTTTGATTCTAATATATATGATCTTCAGTTGGTTTATACGAATACTCATTTTTATCTTTATAGAAAGTTCTACTCAAAACTTTAAATGTATTTAAGTCAAGTTACCTAGATTTTCATTTTCATAATATATGTTATTCTTATCTCTTGCATAATCATATTTTAAAACTTCAAAACTTTTAGAATCTGCTCATTCTAATTCTATTGTTCACATATACCAATGATTGAAATATACATTATTTTTATCCTTAGAATAACCATTTTTCAGAACTTCAAATGTGTTTGGATCGGTTGTTTCTGAATTTACTGAATAAACTCTATTCTTATCTTTTGAATATCCATCATTTATAACCTCAAAAGTTTTTACATCAGCTCATTTCATCAATCTACCACATCTAAAAATATTATATTTATCTTTAAAATAACCAGATTTTAGTGCTTGAAAAGTATTTATATCTATTCAATCTAATTTTCTGTTTCCCTCATATACTCAACACTTATTAATATACAATTTCTCAGGTCAACATTCAAAAGGGTAAATTGGATTTATTTTTTCACTAACTATTAGTGTTCTATTTCAACAGTCTTTATTTTTGTTTTCTAAAACCTCTCAAGTTCAGTTTTTTTCTAAGACTACACTTTCTTCACTATAAGTTGTTTTCTGGTTGTCTTGTAAGTTTTCTTTATCTTTCCCACAAGAACTCAAAACTAATACACAAACTAACAATAAAACTTTTATATTTTTCATAATATTTTTTTAAAATTTAAATAGGTTTATAACCAAGAATCTCTTTTGCTTTAGAAATATCAACTTGTTCAATCTCATCTGTTATAGTAAAAAAATCGTACCAAATCTTCTTATTAGTTGTAATTGCTAGTTCTAAAACCTGTAATGCATTTTCAATTTTAAGGTGTAATTTTAAATCTCAGAATGGGCGATACTCTCATTGTTTACGAGTTGGTCCAAGCCTTAAAATTATGACCTGCATTTTTTTTGTTAAACCATAATTGGCTAAAATTTGTTCTCCAATTACCTTGCTTGTAGAATATGCTATGTCACAATCTCTACAATTTAAGTCATCAACCTTTACATGCTGAGTCATAACAGGGTTATTATCTTTGATTGGTTTAATATAAGGAATTCCTTTTTCTATTCCAAAATAACTTGTAGAACTCGTATAGATTAGCTTCTTTATACCACATTCCATTGCTGCTTGAGCAACATTAAATGTTCCTTGACAATTTGTTTCAAAATAATCTTTAAAGTTTTTATCTTCATAAGGTTTTCTATGTGCTGCAAGATGGATAACAATATCGCAATCTTTCATAGATTTCTTAAGTTCTTTAAAATTAAGAATGCTTTGATTATTCTCTAAATCAAATTTCACAATATCGTATTTATTTTGTAATTTATTTACAAGTTCATTACCTATAAATCAAGAACTTCCTGTTATTAAAATTTTCATAATACTAACTTTAAAAACTAAATCCAAAGAAAAAAGCCTTTTGTTATTTCATCTAAATTTTCTGATCATTGTTTTTTTTTGCCCTTTATAATTGCTATTCATAAATTCATTTTCAATAACTGGAAAGTTATTCTTTTTTGATTATGTTAATTAGAAAATCTGATATGTAAGTTTTTTCTAGGATTATCATGGTGTTTGTTATTTAGTTACTATTTTATTTTCTAGCTCACTTTTCAAAGCTTTTGGATTATATATTTCAAACTCAAAGTTCTTACTTCATTTCTCTTCCAAGTATTTTTTAATTTTCTTATATGCCAAGAATATTCATAATTTTTATAATAAGTACTCCTTGCCAAATAAAAATCAAACCTATTATTTTGTTTTTCTAAAATATCATCCATAAAATCAATAACTTCCTTTACTGTAATTAATTCCCATCCATATTTTTTTCCTAATATTACTTTCATTTTTTTTCTTACAGACTTGTATTTTTTATCATACATATCTAAAAACAATATTGAGTATTTATTATGTTTACTCTTTCCTAACGATGAACTCTTTTTTATTAGTTTTCTTGATTTTTCAATATTATCATTTACTAGAAATTCATAGATTCATTTTTGTGTAATAAATAGAATCCAAAGTCAAAGAAATTTGATAATTTTCCCATCCTTTAAATATTTTCACCGTCAATATAGTTTTTTATCCTATAAAAATATCTAGAAATTAAATGTAATTCACGATATTGAATAATTTTTATTTTTTCTGAAATCTTTTTTATATAACTTTCATTAAAACTTGATTTAACTTCTTTCTGTTTTTTTATTTTATCTAAGTCAAGATTTAATCATCTATGTAATTTTAATGCTCAAAATGGATCATTTGATATAAGTAAAGATACTCATATGATATATTTTGCTATTATAGAGTTATATTCTCCAGAAAAATCTATTCATGATTTATACCAATCATCTTCAAAATATATATGATTAGAATACAAATTACTAAAATCTTCTGATAACTCATTCTTTATATTTTCTGGTATATCTTTATGAAATACTAAAGCATTAGTTTCTAGATAACATTTTAATTTTCCTTCTTTTCATTTTTGAGCCTTTCATACAATGAAATAATGTCATTTTATTTTTTTGTTTATTTTGCTTATAAATTCTTTATCTACTACTCATTTACTCTTATATATTTTACCTAAATACTTTTTGGATAAAATAATTACTTTAAACTTTGTTTTATCTAAATTCTCTTCAATAGAATCTATAAAATCCTTTTTTAATTTAAATCACTCATAGTCATCTTTATCATCTATTCATATAACAATTCATATTTTATTTTTATTTTTTTCTATTCTTGAAAATTTGAATATGAAATATATTGCCGTAACAATATAATAACCTGAGAGCTTAATAACGGATAAAATCATATTTTTATTGATATTATTATAATAAAAATAATAACAACAAAAAAACCTAAAGTTGATATAACCCTATTTATCAAGAATGAAAGTAATATTTTAGGAATTGTTAATATTTCTACTATGTTCATCAATACTATCTAAATTAGTAAAACTATAAAATTATTTCACCACCAAATTAACAATTCTTCAAGGTATATAAATCTTACTACTTATTAAAATCTAAACCCAAAGAGAAAAACCTTTTGTCATCTAATCTAAATCTTCTGTTTTCCCAAAGAAACAAATACCATAATATTCTAAATCTGATATATATGTTTTTTCTAGGACTATCATCATATTTTTAACTTAATAGTTAACCTGAGATTTCATCAGAACATTCTCATTTATCCGCTATTTTTCATAATTTATAACAATTATCTTTATCTTTTGCTGCTCAATCATCTAATGCTCTAAATGATTCTGAATCTGTTCATTCTACTTTGATTCTGTTTCTTTTTTATCTTCTAAAACCTCTCAAGTTCAGTTTTTTTCTAAAACTACACTTTCTTCACTATATGTTGTTTTTTGATTATCTTGTAAGTTTTCTTCATCTTTTCCACACGAACTCAAAAACAAAACACACACTAACAATAAAACTTTTATATTTTTCATAATATTATTTATTTAATTTTTATATTTTCACATTTTGAATTATTTGTTTTTTCACGATATATATAACAATTATTTTTATCTTTTGTTAATCAATCGCTTAATATTTCAAATGTTTTTGGATCCGCTCATTTAACAATACCATTTCAATTAAGATAATAATGATAAGAAAGAAAATAAACATTATTTTTATCTTTTGAATAACCATCTTTCAGTACAACAAAAGTATCATAATCAATATTTTTTAAAACCTCTCCTTTAAAAAAGAAATTATTTTCATCTTTAGCAAAATCATTGTTTATAACTTCAAATGTTTCTATAGAACCTGTTTGCACATTTTAAGCTAACCTCCTAATAATAAGTCTAATAGAACATAATCTAATTTTAGCCTCAGAGGTAGAAAGTTTTCATTCACAGTTTTTCCATAAAACCCTACATTGGTTAATCCAAGCATTTGTTCTTTCTACAATCCATCTTTTAGGTTGTACAACAAATCAATTCTTTTGAGGATTTTCTTTTTTAGATTTTTCTTTCATATCAGGGCTTATTTTTTGAGTAATTTCTATCTTTATAAAGTTTAGAATATTTTTATCTATTTTTTTTATTTCTTTTTCTAAATAATCCTTATGGTATCAATTGTCTAATAATATTGTTATCACAATTCATTCTTCTAGTTTTAGAAAGTATTCCTTGTTCTCTCTTATTATTTCTATTAATCAACTATCATCAGAAATACTCGCTTTTGTACATTTTATAAAATATGGATTTCATAAAATATCTACTAATAAATGTCTCTTTATTCAATTTGTACTTTTATAATGGCAATATCATTTTGTTTTTATGTCTGCTGTATCTGTATTTTTCACTGCCATTGAATCTCATAATAGTAAGCTAGGAATTTCTTTTTTTTACCTTATTTTTTCTCTCTAATTTTTCCAATTCCAATAGTAATTCATCATAAATTCACTTATTTTTCCATCTTCTGAACTGAGAATAAACTGTTTGCCATTTGGGAAAGTCTTTTGGCAAATCTCGCCACTGACATCAATTTTTCAATTGATAATTTATTCCATTTAAAATTTCTTTTTTGCTAACACTTATTTCTGCTGTTCATAGTTTTGGAACTGCTTTTATTATTAGTTCATACTGCTTGTCTGTTAAATCTGTAGTATAAGCCATATTTTTTTCTTAAAATATAATCCCCTTATTTTAAGATTTTTTACGAAAAGTGCAAACTGGTTCTATATCTGCTTCTTGAATAGGAAGATTTTCTCATATCTCTCTAAAGGGAAGGGATTCTCATTGTGAATATATATAGTAAATTATATTTTTGTCTTTTGAATAACTATCATTTAAAATCTCAAATGTATAAGGATCTGCTAATTTTAAGGTATCACTATAATAATAAATATGATTTTGATCTTTAGAAAAAACCTCTGTTAAATTTTTAAAAGTTTTAGAATCCGCTCATTTTATTTCAGTTAAAAAATAATAAACTTTATTATCATCTTTTGTAAATCCATTTCCTAAAAGTTTAAGAGTTTTAGGATTAGCTCACTTTAATTTATTATCATTAAAATAAATAGAGTTTTTATCTTTTGCATATCAAAAATCTAATATTTCAAATGTATTTGAGTCTATTCACTCTATTTTATGAGGAAAATCAATAGATCTAAGAGTAAAATATATATTATATTTATCCTTTGCATATTTATCATTTAAAACAACGAAGGTTTCAGAATCTGCTTCCTCCATTTCTCTAGTTTTAGAGAAAACATGATTTTTATCTCTTGAATAACCATCTTTTAAAATTTCAAAAGTTTCAATATCAACTCAGTCCAATTTTTCATTAAAAAAATATACATTAAATTTATCCTTACTATATTCATCATCCAAAACCTCAAATGTTTCAATATCAGCATCTTTTATTGGTATAAGTTCTCATTTTGATTTTACTAAATCTGAGTAATCTACTTTTCAATAATAAACATTATTATTATTTTTAGCAAATATTCACTCTATAACTTCAAAATTCTGGTAATCAACCTCCATTATTTCTCTTCACTCAAAAAAAATATTGTTTTTATCTTTTGAATAATATTTATTTAAAATCTCAAAAGTTTCTTTATCTACTCACTCAATTTTTTCCAAATAAGTATTATTTTTGTAAAATAATACTCAAGAATTATTCTTCTCATAAAGTCTTCTTTTGTAATCCCTTCTTTATTTTCTGTTTCTTTTTTATCTTCTAAAACCTCTCAAGTTCAGCTTTTCTCTAAAACTACACTTTCTTCACTATAAGTTGTTTTTTTATTGTTTTGTAAGTTTTCTTTATTTTTCCCACAAGAACTTAAAAATAAAACACACACTAACAATAAAACTTTTATATTTTTCATAATGTTATTTTTTAAAAACTAAAATTTATTTAGAGATATTTTCACATTTTGATTTGTCAGCTTCTTGACCAAATGAATAACAGTTATTTTTATCTTGGGACAGATTTATATTCAGTACCTCAAAGTTTCTAGTTCACCTCATTTTATAGGCTTTCAACGAAAATATACATTACTTTTATCTTTTCCATAAGACTTTTTTAAAACTTCAAAAGTTTCTAAATCAGCCCCTTCTATTTTATTATCAAGATAATATATGTTATTTTCATCTTTAGAAAAAGACTGGGTTATAACATTAAAACTTTCTGGATTAGCTCAATTTACCTTTGATATACTGCATAAAAAGGCATCTCTATAAATATTATTCTTATCTTTTGCATATCAAAATTCTAAAATCTCAAATGTATCAATATCTGCATTATTTAATTTTTTTCTTCCACAATAAATACCATTCTTATCTTTTATAAAAATACTATCTTTGAAAAAGTAGATTGTATTTAAATCTAACTCATATTTTATAATATCATCTAAAAAATAAACTTTATTTCAATCTTTTCAGTATCCCCTTGATAAAACTTCAAATGTATCAGGGGTAGCTCAGTCTATATTTTTTCAGCTAAAATAAACACCATCTTTATCCCTTGAATAAAATCATCATAAAACTTTAAATGTATCAGAATCAGCATTCTTGATTTTTATTTTTTCAGTATAAACATTATTTTTATCTTTTGCATAAAACCATCATAAAACCTCAAATGTATTTGGGTCTGCTCATTCTATTTTTTTTCAACTAAAATAAACATTATTTTTATCTTTTGTATATGGGGCAAAAGAAGAGCCATCACTTACATATAAAGTCTCAAGTTTAATTGGTTCTAAAATTTCAAAACTTTCAAAATCAGCATCCTTTATTCTTTTTCAATTATAATAAACTTCACCTTCATTTTTAACATAATAGTTATTTCATAAATCCCTTTTATTGGAATCTTCAACGATATCGATTTTATTTATTTTCTCTTCTTTATTTTCAATAAGACTTCTGCTTTCTGTTTTTTCTTGTAATGTTAGTGTTCATGTTTTTACACCTTCTAAATTCGCACTATTTTTATCCTCTTGTTTATCTTTCCCACAAGAACTCAAAACTAACACACATATTAACAATAAAACTTTTATTTTTTTCATAATATTTTTTATAAATAATTAAACTAAACCCAAAGAGAAAAGCCTTTTGTCATTTCATCTAAATCCTCTGTCTTCCCAAAGAAACAAATACCATAATATTCTAAATCTTCTGCTCATTGTTTTTTAGAAGCCTCTAATTGTTCTTCATAACTTCATACTGTCATAGCACTTGTAAACGATGAAAAATGTAATCACCTTTCAATTACCTCATTTCTCAAAGCTTTTATTTTGTTAGAATTTTTAGCTTTTAGTATGATAAATGGGTGTTTTGATGCAAGATGAGGAGAATTATCCTTATCTTGATAATCAATAAATCACATTTCATCAGTATTTTTTGAAGTTCAAACAAAACCTGCTGTCATATGAGCTAATGCATTCATAGCCTTTCAAGCTGGTATTTTTTTATTTAAAATCGCAACAAATTTAAATCCTGTTTTTTCATAGTTTTTATTTTTTTCTGTTTTAGAAGATTCGTCTTTAGACTCTAAAGATATATTTTCTTTTTTCTTTTCTACTTTTACTACCAAGTTCACAATCCTTCAAGGCACATAAATTTCCTTAACTAACTCTTTCCCCTCTATCCACTTTTTCACATCTTCATTACTCTTAGCCTTTTCTAAAACAATATCCTTACTTTCATCTTTTGATATTTCTATAGTTCCCCTAACTTTTCCTAAAACTTGAACAGCTATTTCTATAGTATCATCAACAACTAATTTTTCATCATATTCAGGCCATTCGGCAAAGAAAATTGAGCTATTGCTCTTTTCTTCAGCAAGACAGGAAGGTTGGGATGGATTATTATTTAACTCTTCCCATAATTCTTCAGCTAAATGAGGAACAAAAGGGGATAGTATAATAGCAAACTTCTCTTTCCATTCAGCAAATAATTTTTCATCTTTTGGTCTTCCGTAGTTAGATAAAATCATCATCTGAGCAATAGCGGTATTAAATTTATAATTTTCAATATCTTCTCAAACTTTTTTGATAGTTTTGTTTAATAACCTCATAGCCTCATTATCGTCTTCTGCAATTTTTGCCTCTACAGAATTAAATAATCTTTCTATTTTTTCTATAAATCTTCTTACTCAGATTATATTTTTTGTATCCCAAGGTGCAGAGTCTTTAAATTCTGCCATATACATTTCATAAAGTCTTAAACTATCAGCTCCATATTCATTAACTATTTCATCTGGATTTATAACATTTCAAAGAGATTTACTCATTTTTCAGATTTTTCTTGTAAGTTTATCTCCTGTTTCTTTATCATAAAACTCTCCTTTTATTTCTTCTACTAAATCGTTGTGTAAAACTTTTCCTTTTGGATTTTCATATATATATGATTGAATGAGTCCTTGATTTCTAAGTCTGTAGAATGGTTCATCGTTAGAGACTACTCAGATATCAAATAGGAATTTATGCCAGAATCTAGCATAAAGTAAATGCAATACTGCATGTTCTGCTCATCATACATAGCTGTCTACTTGTCCCCAGTATTTTTCTACTTCTGGATCAACTAATTTATCAGAATTTTTTGGGTCCATATATCTTAGATAATACCAACAGCTTCATCCCCATTGTGGCATGGTGTTTGTTTCTCTTTTTCAAGATAGGTTACTGGCTAGTTTTATATTTACAAAGTCTTCTACTTTTACTAGTGGGCTATTTCAGTCTCCTGCTGGTTCGTAGTTTTCTACTTCTGGTAGTTTTAGTGGCAAGTTGTAGTCACAAACCATTTTCCCATATAGTCATTCGTAGATTTTTGAAAATGCTTTTCATCAGATATATAGATAGTTTCAAGCCTTTTGCTTACTGATATAGGCATTTTTATAAATATCATTTATTGATTTTATAAAATAGTATGTTAGTAAATTATATTCATTTTTATTATTTGTTTTTTCTAATATTATTATCCATAAGTATCAATTAATATCTATAAGTCACATATTTTCTGAGAAATAATATACTTTATCTAGGTTCTCAAAAATTGTGTATGAAAATCTTTTTCTTATATTTTTTTCAGTTCTACTTTTTATTTTAAAGTGTTCTTCTAAATATCTTCAATTTACTATTATATTTCATTTTTTGGTTTTATAGTTTTTTAAAAACCATCTTAAAACAATTTTCTTATTAATTTTCTTGACTTTTTCTATACTTTCGAATATACTACTTGTAGATGAGAATTTAGCTGTGTTGCCCATAGGAGTAACCCCCTCTGTATTCAGAGTAGCAATTCTCATTTTTTTATTGAATATTTTTTCAAAGTCTCCTTCTTTTATTTGAGGGAGATTTTTTATTTTTTTCTCTTCTAAATGAATCAAAGGTATTGGTTCTCCCCAATATCTTTGTCTAGAGAATAGCCAGTCTCTTAGTTTGTAGTTTACTTTTTTATCTCAGAATCATTTTTCTTCAGCATATTTTGTTAGTTTTTTCTTTGCTTCTTCACTTGATAAGTCATTGAATTCTCAAGAATTTACTAAAACTCAATATTCAGTAAATGCTTCATCATTTGCAAGATAAAATTCTCTTCATTTAATATCTATAAAGGTATTTAATCTTTTAGGTTTTATTCCTCTTAGTTTTTCTGATACTATAACTCATTTTATCCCTAAATCATATTTCTTTGCAAATTCAAAGTCTCTTTCATCATGAGCTGGTACGGCCATAACTGCTCAGGTTCAGTAGTTTCATAGTACATAATCACCAATCCATAAAGGAACTTTTTCTCCGTTGAATGGATTTACTACATAGCTTCAAGTAAATACTCAAGTTTTTTCTTTATCGTCTGCTGTTCTATCTTGATCAGACATTGAGTTTGCTTTTTTTATATACTCTTCACAAGCTTCTTTTTGTTCTGGAATTATAAACTTGTATACATCTTTGTGATCAGGAGCAAGTACAGCATATGTAACACCAAAAATTGTATCTATTCTAGTTGTGTAAACAGATATTGAAAGATTTTCAGAAGATGAATTATTATAAAGATTAGTTAATTTATCATCAACATAATAAGTTTTTACAAAATAGTTTCAATTAGATTGTTGTCATAAAACTACCTTTATAAACATATTCTTGAATATAAAATATCCTACATTATTATTAAATTTTAAATTATTTAAGTTATAAAATATTGTTCATAATAAATTCTTTCTGTAATGAAATTCTTTTGTATTTTTTGATTTAAAATGTTTTAATATATTCTCAGAATTGAATAATATTTTTTTTGAGTCGTTAATGATTAATCATTCTATTTTATTTAAAAAGTGTGTTTTTTTCTTGACTTTTATGCTTGTATTGAATATACTAGATTCAAGTGAGGCTTTAGCCGGACAATTGAGTCCAACTCCTTTGGAGATGCAAGCCTCATTTTTTTTGTTTAATTTTGCCAACTTCATCTCAAACTCACAACCTTCTGATTTTCCTATCCAATTTCTCTGCATTTCTTTTATACTTTCTGGCCAATCTAATTTATCTACATCTTTTAATAATCTATCTGCATATTTTGTAATTGCTAAAACCCATTGTCTAATTTTCTTTTTTTCTACTTGTTCACCACATCTTTCACATGAGAAGTCTTTTAGTACTTCTTCATTTGCTAAACCTGTTTTACAGCTTGGACAGTAGTTTATAGGTAAATCTTGTTCGTATGCTAGACCTTTTTCAAATAATTTTAGAAATATCCACTGTGTCCATTTGTAATAATCAGGATTTGTTGTGTCTATTTCTCTATCCCAATCATATGAAAATCATAGTCCTTTAATTTGTTCCCTAAAGACATTTATATTCTTATCTGTTGTTATTCTTGGGTGAGTTCATGTTTTTATGGCATAGTTTTCTGCAGGTAGTCAAAAAGCATCCCGTCACATAGGATGAAGTACATTGAATCATTTTGCATTTTTATATCTTGCTACTATGTCATTTGCAGTGTATCATTCTGGATGTCATACATGTAGTCAAGCTCAACTTGGATATGGAAACATATCTAGGGTATAATATTTTGGTTTAGTAAAATCGTTTTCTACTTTGAAGGTTTTGTTTTTTTCCCAAAACTCTTGCCATTTTTTTTCTATTTCTTTGTGATTGTACATAGTTAACTATTTTTATTAAGTAATATTTTAATTTTAATTTTTTTTAGACTAAAGTAGTATAAAATTAAGTTTTCAAAGGGCTAAAGCCTTTTATTGACAAGCTGTCTTTACTATTTCCATACGGGGCTACTAAAAAGTTATTTTCTTCTGCATATTTTAATAGCTTTATTTTAGCATCTTCACTGGATAAATCACTGAATTCTCAGGAATTAACTAAAACTCAATTTCCAGTAAATGCTTTTTCTCAATTTTTATAAATATCCCAAGACATTTTATGGTTATCTAGGTTTATAAAATCTGAAACCTCATTTTCATTTATCCAAAATCATTTATGGTTTTTGGTTTCTTCTGGAGATGGCTCAATATAGGAATCATCTTCTAATTCTACTAAATAGCTGTTTATGATTCAATATCTATTTATGTCTTTATGTTTAGCAAAAAAGCTAGTATGATGTTCTCATCAAATTTGTTTTACTACTTTGATCTTTTGATATCAAGTTTCTTCTTTTATCTCTCTTAGAACAGCCTCTTCGTTAGTTTCTCAATTTTTAACTCATCAGATTACAAAACTTTTCCATTCCCATTTTCACCAGTCTAAAACGAAAACTTTATCATTTCTTTTATCTAATAATATAGCTAAAATATTATTTCTTCTAACAATTTTTTTATCTTCTCTTGTTTTATCCTTTTCATCTAAAAAAAATGGAGCTATAACTTGCTTAATTTCTAAACCATATTTTTTAGCAAATTCAAAGTCTCTTTCATTGTGAGCTGGAATTCCTGCAACTGCTAATATTCAATAGTCTCAGAGGACATAATCGGAAATCCATAATGGGAGCTTTTCTACATTAAAGGGATTTATTACATAGCTTCAAGTAAATACTCAGTTCTTTTCTTTTCACTCTGTTATTGTTTCTTGATTTATTTTTTTTATTGAGCTTTCTATATATTTTTTACAAACTTCTTTTTGGTCTGGTGTTATAAGGTTTTCAAGTTTTTTGTGGTTAGTAGGGATAATAACATAAGTTATTCCAAATATTGTATCTATTCTTGAGGTATAGGCTTTTATAATAATATTTTCATTATCTGCTTTTTTAAAGTTAAATCCATATTTTTCAAACTCTTCTTGCATCTTTATTAATTTAAAAATAAAAAATATTTCTAAAGTTTATATACTTTACTAAGTTTGTAAAGATAAAATCTTGTTAATTATGGTAAATATTTGTTTTTTTGTTTATGATATAATATAATATAGTTAAGTTTAATAAACTTTCTTATAAAATAAAAATGAAATTATGTCTCATAATACAATCTTAATTCTATTAGGAATTTTATTTTCTAGTGTATTAGTTATTGAAAATATAGTAACTTATTCACCTGCAAAGGTTTTTGTTCGGGATTCTAAAGCTCGGATGTTAGGTGTTGTATGTATAGGTGTTTGATTTATCATTGGTTACTGAGTTAGGTGAAATATGGTAAAAACAAATTTTGATGATGATGAAGATAATTTTGATTTCTAAAAACCAGAACATAAAAAAAATAATGCCCAGCTTACTAGGTATTATTTTTTTACGATTTTTAGCTTCAAAAAAAACTCTCTAAATTTATTTAGAGAGTTTTTTATAAATATTTTCTTAAGAACCTCATAGTAATGAGCCTACTACCCATCTTACAATAGAGCCTACTAACCATATAACAACTAATCATATAACAGTGTGGACAATTATAGTTTTTCATTTTTTTACCTTATCTTCATCTCATGCTGCAGTTAATATATGGAAACCTCACCATAAACCATAAAGCACAGCTAATACAGATAAATACTTCATAGAAGTAACCATTAATGATTGAATTGCTTGGTCTAAAGGAGCATCTGTTCATACTACATTAGAATTAATATTCCCCATTCATGTATCAATGTCAGCTCTAGTTATAGCTGTTTGGGCAAGAGTAACTCAAGCGACTAAACCATAAATAGATCTCTTTATTGCTTTTTTCATAATATATAAATAAATTATTAATTAAACAATATCATTATAATATATATTTTTTTATAAGGCAAATATTTGAGGCTCTATTCTATGTACCGTGAAAAATACTAGAGAAAAAGAACTAATATTTATGCATACCTAAGACAAAAAAAAAAGGAATTAATAATCTTTGCAAGGTAGAAAAAGATTTTCTCATGGTTTTAGAACAAAAGAACGATATATCAAAAAAACTGGCTACTCGTTTTTGTTTGAAGGACCTAAAAATTTAGTAAATTTACTACCTTGTTTTTCACTCTGGGAAGAATAGAGCCAATATTTTTTGTAAAAATAATATTATTATGCTAAAATAAAAGAGATATGCTAAATATGTGAGGAAAAAATTAAATTTTTAAGAAAAAACATGAGTATACTTTCATTTATTATAAAACTATTTATAGTTAGTATTATACTATCAAATGTTTATTTACTAAAATTATTTAGTGAGTCAAATAGTCTTGATTTTCTTTATGATTATAGAGAAACCTTAGGTCAATACACTGGATATATTTCATTAACCATTATAATGCTTCTTGAATCTATTTTGATATTGATATTAATAAAAATAGTATATGAAACTCCTATTATAAAGCTAGAGTTGGCAATAAAAAAATTTTTATACTGAGCAAAGGATGAAGATATAAAGTTACCTAAAAGTATAAATAAAAATATAGACTATGTTTTAACATTTTTTGGTAAAACATTAAATACATTGCAAAGTATAAAAGATGAGTTTATGCACTGAAAACAAATAAAATCAGAAGTTGATATATGACAAGAAATACAAGAAAAGTTATTTACAAGAAAAAAAATAAAAGTTCCTAGTCTATATGTAGTAGCAAAATCAAAGCCTGCTGCAGAGATAGGTTGAGATAGTTATGATATAATACAACATGAAGATAATTATTACATATATGTATGAGATGCCACAGGGCATGGTGTTTGAGCTTGATTTATAATGATGATGACAAATGCTCTTATAAGCTGATTCTCGAAGGTATTTGAAAAATGAAATGAGATACTAGGTCATACAAATGAAATAATAAAACCCAGAATAAAGGCTAACTTACTTATGACTCTATTATTGGTAAGGTGGAATGAAAAGGAAAAAAGGTTTTTCTTTACTTGAGCATGACACGAATATTTGATAGTATACAAGCATAAAGAAAAGAAATGTTACAAAATAAAATCTGGATGAATGGCTATATGAATGGTTTGAAATATACATAAAATTTTGAAGGAAAAGGAAATAAAATTTGAAGAGAATGATATAGCAGTTCTTTATAGTGATTGAATAACAGAAGCTATAAACAAACCAACAAAAGATTGAGATGAACTAATGTTTGGAGAGTCTAGATTAGTAGAGAGTATACAAAAGGCTCCTAATATGAATTGAAAAGATTATAAAAGTGCAAAATCAGTATTTAGAAGTATATCATCTGAATTATCACAGTTTATGTGATACAAACATGTTCAACTTGATGACATAACTATTGCAGTAATTGCTTACAAACCAGATGATTATGATGAATCTCTTGATTATGAAGAAGAAATGCCAGATGAATTGATTACAGAATGGAGTTGGTAGAAAATACTTCCTAACTCGTATTTAGTAGAGAAATATAGCAATTTGTCTTTACCGTTTTTTTTAAAAATATTAATTTAAACAAATAAATTCCTTACTGTAAAGCTTAAAAATAAACTATACTTTACAAATCAAGATAGTAGTATAAAATAAAACGTAAGTTTTAATACTAAGTTATTTATCTGTGGAAAATAAAAAAGATCAAGAAAAATTAATAGAGTTAGTCAAAAGAAGATATTCTTGAGATATTACAAAATATTCTGATTGACTAAAAAATCAAGCCCAAAACACTAATAATAGAAAACAATATATTAAACCCCAAAAAGAAGATAAAGAGGAAACAAAAAAAATGTTAGAAATGGAAAAGGACTACAAAAGTGCCTTAGCTTATGTAAAAGATGTTATATCTCCAGAATTTTTCAAAGTTTACAATGATAAAATAAGAGTTAATGACACATATGTAAAAACATTTTTTGTTTATGCTTATCCAAACTTTTTAGAATGAAACTGGCTTTCTCCAGTAATAAACTGGGATGTTAAGTTTGATATGAGTTTATTTATATATCCAATAGATTCTGCTTTTATACAAAAATATTTAAAAAAAAGATTAACTCAACTAGGTTCAGAAAGGAGTATAAATGCAGATAAGTGATTAGTAAATGATCCAGCAATAGAGGCTCAAATTCAAGATGTAGAAGAGCTTAGAAATAAACTAGTAAGATGACAGGAAAAGTATTTTCACTTTTGACTATATATAACAATTTATGCTAGAACTGAAGATAAACTTGATAAAATATGAAAAGATATTGAGACAATATTATCTTGAAGAAATGTATTACAAAAAAAATGTTTCTTGAGACCAGAACAAGGTTTTGTTTCAACTTGACCATTTGCAAAAGATGAATTATGAATATATAGAAATATATCTACAGGATGATTATCTACAACTTTTCCATTTTCTTCGTCTAGTCTAAGTCATGATGATGGTATACTTTACTGAATAAATACACATAATAATTCACTAATATTATATGATAGATTTATAGCAGAAAATGCTAATATGGTAGTATTTGCAAAATCAGGTTCTTGAAAATCATTTGCTGTTAAGCTTGAAATACTAAGAAGTCTTATGTTATGAACAGATGTAATAGTAATAGATCCAGAAAACGAATATAAACCACTGGTGGAGACTGTATGATGAAGCTATCTTGATGTAAATTTAAACTCAAAAGAAAGAATAAATCCTTTTGATTTACCTCTAGCACTAAAAGATAGAGAAGAAAGTCCTTGAGACTTACTTAGAACAGGTATCATAAATTTGATATGATTGATGAATCTAATGATAGGAAAAATGAATCCAGAAGAGGAATCAATTATGGAAAAGGCGATAACAACAACCTACAGCCTAAAATGAATAACTTTTGAAGATGATAGTATTATCTGAAAAGAAGTACCAATAATGAAGGATCTGCAAGATGTGTTAGAAACAATGGACTGATGAGGTTCATTAGTAAAAAGGCTAGAGAAATATACAACCTGAATATTTGGATGAATATTTTCTCAGAGAACAAATGTTGATTTAAAAGAGTGACTACAGGTTTACTCAGTTAGAGATTTGGATGATATACTTAGACCTACGATAATGTATGTAATACTAAATCATGTATGGAATAAAGTAAGGAGTTCTAATAAAAAGAGAATGCTTGTTATAGATGAAGCATGGAATATTATGCAATATGAGGATACTGCTAGGTTTTTATTCTGACTTGTAAAAAGAGCCAGAAAATATAACTTATGAGTAACTACTATAACTCAAGATGTATGAGACTTTATGTCTAGTGCTTATTGAAAACCAATTATAACGAACTCTTCTATTCAGCTACTACTTAAGCAATCTACGGCTTCGATAGATGTGCTTAAGGATATATTTAAACTGACTGAGCAAGAAAGTTATATACTATTAAATGCTAGTGTTGGGCAGTGATTATTTTTTGCTGGTTCAGAGCATGTTTGAATTCAGATTGTTGCTAGTTTTTATGAGGAGCAAATTATTGATACTAATCCTAATAGGTAATTCCCCATGTTACAAGCTTGGCATTCTGAACTTGATTAAGAATCTTTTCCTAAAAAATCACCTTAATAAAAGCAACTTTTAAAAAGGCTACTATACAAAATAGCTGGATTTTTGTATAGTTAATTATACAAAAATACTTGATTTTTGTATAATATATAATATACTTATGTAAAATTAAGTATATTAGCAATTATAAATTATGATTAAAAGACAACAATTCAAAAGTATAGAATCTTGGCTATGAAAAGAAAAAATAATAATTTTAAAATGAGCTAGACAAGTTGGAAAAACCACACTAATCAAAACCCTAAAAAAAAGACTGGATGAAAAAGGTAAAAAGACTATGATAATTTATGCAGATGATATAAGTAATGAAAATATAATAAAAACCCCTGAAAACTTAATATATCACATAAAGTTCAAGCTTGATTTAGAAAAACAAAACGAAAAAATCTACCTATTTATAGACGAGTTCCAATATATAGAAAATGCTGGACTGTTTCTAAAAAATATATTTGATAAATACAAAGAAAAATTACAAATAATAGTTTCAGGTTCTTCCAGTCTAGAAATAACAAAAAACACTGAGTTCTTAACGGGAAGAAATATAGAGTTTTATATAGATAGAATAAACTACACAGAATTTTTAAATTTTAAGTTTGAGAAACAGATAGAATTTAGTTTTGATAACTTTCATGAAATTTCACAATTTTACAAAATATACCAAAATGAAATAGAAAGATATTTTTTTGAATATCTAGCCTTCTGATGATACCCAGAAGTAATAACAACAAGAACTGAAAATGAAAAATTAGAAATTTTAAACTCCATATTTAAAAACTATATAGAAAAAGATGTTATAGATTTTCTAAAAGTTGAAAATGTAAGTGCTTTTAATAACCTAGTAAAGATATTATCATCACAAGTTTGAAATTTGCTAAATAAAAATGAAGTTTCAAATACTATATGACTTTCAAGAATTACTTTAGATAAATATTTAGATATATTAAAATGAACCTTTATTTTTAACTACACTCCTCCATATTTTTCAAATATCAGAAAAGAGCTCACAAAAATGCCAAAGGTATTTTGTGAGGACTGTGGTATTCTAAACTATATTTTATGAAAAAATCTATCTCTAAGAAACGAGATAGATTTATGAAATATTATTGAAAATTTTGTTTACAGAGAATTAAACTATAGAGATAAATTTTCTAAACTTTATTTTTACCAAACTGTCTCAAAATCAGAAATAGATTTTGTGCTAGAAAGCTTTGAGAAAAAATTAAATATTTTTGAAGTTAAGTATAGAAACAAAGTAAAAATACCTGTTATTTTTAAAAATTTTGAAAATAATTATATTGATATTCTGGATAAGAAAATTATGGTTACTAAAGATTACCTAGATTTTAAAAATAGAGTTTATTTTATTCCTGCTTGTATTCTGGGATTTATTAGGTTTTAGCTGTAATGTTGTTTTTTTAAGTTGATGGCATTGGATTTTAACTACCTAAAACTTTTCTACCTAGTCTTCAAATAACTCGGCAACATTTTAGCTATTCAAGCTCTTACAGCTCAAGCTGTTACTCCCAATCAAGCTCATCTTGACTTTATAACATGAGGCAATGGTTCTTCAAGTATATCAGTTTCAACAACAGCTATATTTGAAGTTCCTCCCAAAGTTCATAAATCAGAATTTTTAGGAACACTTTTTAATCCAACTGTTAATTTTACTTTATCTCCTTCACAAAACATTTCTCATACATATCTCAAAACTTCTCATTTTTTTCTTTGCTTTTTGCATTTCACTTGTAAATAAAACATCTTCTGCTTTTATAGCTTCCAAAAAATCATCTCACTCATATTTTGCATACTTTTCATCTATAAGAGGTTTTATGTCTATATCTTTTACTTCTACATTTTTCTTTGAATATCTTGCTAATATTATAAGTTTTCTAGCTACATCTAGACCATTTAAATCATCCCAAGGATTTGGTTCGGTATAACCTTTTTCTTTAGCTTCTGTTACTATTTCAGAAAAAGTTTTTTCTCATAATTCTAGAGTTGATAATATGTATCATAGAGTTCATGAAAACATTCATTCTATTTTTTTTACATTATCTACTATTTTATCAGCCCTTTCATTTACAAAGTTTAAAACTCCAGCTCATCACATAACTGTAGTATTTGTATCATATCTACCATCATAAGATGTTAAATAGTTAAAATCTTCCATACTAAATAGTGATATGGGATTTTTATTTGCTGTTACTAAATAGTTTTGTGTATCTGAAATCAGAGCTTTGTGAAATTCTAAAAGTTTTTCTTTTCCTGCGGTTACATCAACAAAAACTACCTCTCATTCTAGTCACTCTTTTTTAACTAAATCAAGTAAGTCTGTTAAATTTTTTATTTTATCTCCGACAAAGTCTATCATATTTTTGGCTTCTTCTCTTGAGGAGATAACTTGTTCTAAAAGTTCTTTTTTTATTCCCATTGAGTCAAATACAAAGCTTTCAGAATTTGCTAATCCTACTATTACAGATGGATTTATATGGTTTTGTTTTGAATCTTTTTCAAAGATTTGTTTTACAAGTTCTCTTCCGACATTTCCAGAAGCTCCTAGTATAAATATTTTTTGTTTCATAAGTAGTATAAATTAAAAGTTGAAAATTAAAATGTTTTAGATTTTTGTTTTTTATCTGTAGATAAAATCTCTAGAATAAACCAAAGTATAAATATTCAAGGGAAAAATAAAATTATATTATAGTAATTAACCATTTCTGAAAAATGATAGTGTGCAGCTCCAGAACCTCCATCTGAGAAGAAATCACTTGCTCCACATACTAATAAAGGACATCACTCATTTGATAAATAATATCTTTCTTTTGTATATGTTGGATTTTCATATTTTCACACAGATAAAAATTCAAAAGCTGGAATAATAATTACTATAAAAATTATAATATTAGCAAGATATTTTTTTATTCAATGTTTAGATTTAGAATTATAAAGTGAAAACAAAATTAAAATAACTCAAATCAAAAAAGGAAAATATAAATAATATCAAATAGATAATGAGAGTTTCATAAGTAATATTAACAGTATAATAGTCGTGATAAAAATGATAAATGGTAAAATTAACCTCTTTATTTCTTTTTTATCTTTTCAAAGAATCTTATTTAAAAATAATATAAAAAATCTTATACAAAATATTATAAATAATGTTATAATCAATATAAACATAGCTTTTTCTAAAGATAGAGAAATTCATTTATATAATAAATTATAAATAATAAAAAGTATTAATTCTGAAAAAATTATTATATTAGTAAAATATTTCATTATAGTATTTTTATCTTTATTACTATAATAAATATAAATAAATAAAAAAGATAAAGGTATAAAATCTAAGAAAGAATTGCAAATACTAATTGTAATTATAAAAATAATTAGGAAGATTCATAAGGTTAGAGTTTTTTCATTAATAATTAAACTATTTTTTTTCATATTTATCTCAAAAAAAGAACTTATTATTTGATTTAAAAAAGGGAGAATTATTTGAATATAAAATAAAGGAATTATAAATATGAAAGATCAAAAGAAAAATATTATTATTAAAATGTCTACATTGAAATATTCTGAGATATTACTGAAATATTCTAAGATTATAGAAATTACAATAAAAGAGATAATAGTTAGATTTATAAAAATTCATTTTTTAAAAAAAGTTTTTAGATTATATAGCCCCCAAAGTAATAGAAAATATAAAATAGTGGATATTATAAAGTATCTACTATTAAAATATATTAAAATAAAAGATCATGCTAAATAAAAAAAAGTACTTATAAAAAGTGATAATTTTATATTTCTATCTGTTAATATTTTCATTTTTTTTTAATAAATAATTAATTTTATATTTTGTAGGGACAGCAGATCTGCTGTCCCTACAAAATACCTTTTACTTCACACACTCCTTCAAAATCTCCACCGCATTCAAAGCCGCCCCTCTCAAAAGCTGATCACCACTCACAAACAACTCAACCCCCTTATTTCAAAATATTAAACTTTTTCTTATTCTTCAAACCTCTACATCATTTTTTCAAGTAGCGGTTAAAGGCATAGGATAAATATTATTTTCTATATCATCTTTTAACTCAACTCAAGGAGAATTTTTAAGTAATTCTTTAATATCCTCAATATCCACATCTTTCTCAGTTTCCAAAATTATAGATTCACTATGAGCTCTAAGAGTAGGAATTCTAACTGCAGTACAGCTTATATCTATACTCTCATCTCAAAATATTTTTTGAGTCTCCCAAGTTACCTTCATTTCCTCTTTTGTATAATCATTTTCTTGAAAACTATCTATATGAGGAATTAAATTAAATGCTATATTATAAGCAAAATTTTCAACTTTAGGCTCTTTTCATTCCAGATATAATTTTGTATTTTCCAAAAGCTCATTCATTCATTTTGCTCAAGCTCAACTAGTAGCCTGATAAGTAGACATTATAATTTTCTTTAATCCATACTTTTTATAAATAGGATACAAAACAACAGCAGCAATAGCTGTAGTACAGTTTGGATTAGCTATTATTTTAGCTCATTTAATAGCTTCTGCATTAACAGGGGGTACAACTAAAGGAATTTCATCATCATATCTAAAAGCAGAAGAGTTATCTATAACAGTAACTCATTTAGAATTTGCAATAGGGGCAAACTTTTTAGAGTTATCTCATCATGCTGAGAATATTGCATAATCTAGACCTTCAAAAAAATCTTCATTTGTCTCTTTTATTTCTATATCTCCAAATGGTGTTTTCTTTATTTTTCAAGCTGATCTTGCTGAAGCTCATAATCTAAGTTCATTAATTTCTATTTTCTGTTCATCTAAGCACTTAATAAGCTCTTCTCAAACAGCTCCTGTAGCACCAACTATTCATACATTTACTTTTTTCATAATTTATAATAATTATAATATAAAAATTTAGAAACTATACACTCTATTATAACCTCCTTCCTTTCGTATGAAAGGCAAGGAATTTAGGATGGATTATATAAATTTTAAATTAATTTTACCCCAACTTTTCTTTTATCAAGTCAAACAAACTTTGCGGATTATTTATATCAGCTTTTTCCCTATGCTCTTCCCAAGGAATAATAACATCTGCTGCTGCTTCATAAAGCTTATTTCTATGATCTAGTAACTTTGCATAAAGAGTAGGAAGTTGCTCAAAAGCATTTCACTGCTTTACAAAATCTTCCCACTCATTAATTATATCTCACCAACATATAGGTTTAGGATCAGCTAAGAAGTTTTCTTGCATTTGTTTATATTGCTGCTTTCAAGTTCCTAAATATACAACAAGTCAAAGTGGTAAGACTTTAGCAAACTCCTCCTTGCAATATGGAGAACTCCCTGTAAAATCAGCAATATAAGGTCATCAACTTCACTTTAAATCCTCTGCTAATTTTATTAACTCTTGTTTTTCTACTACTAAATACTCTTTTTCTATATTTTTATAAAACACTGGATCTTCCCAAGGTTTTCAAAAAGCATTTCACATTTTTTCTGCTTCATCTTCTCATTGAACTCATTCTAAAAATTTTTTCATTATGGGATTATTTCATATTCTTTCATCTAATTCTATTTCCTTAAATCAAAAGCCACCTTTAGTAATAGACCTTTGCCATTCAGTCTTTCATACTCATGATTGTCCCATCAAAATTATATTTAAACTACCCTCATTGATTTTATTCTGAAACTCTTCAGAGCTAAGTCATTTATTTTCCATAATATAAAATAGTTAAGAATTTAAAATATAAAATTTAAATATTTTTGTAAAAAATAAAGCTAAACTCCAAATACATCTTTATGCAATTTTTTAAGCAATTCATCGGAATCAACTTTTTTCACAAATATTGTCAAAGATTTTTGAAATTCTCATTGAGACACCATAACGATATTTTCTAAACTATTAAATACTTTATAATTATCTATTGTATCTCATACTAGTGTTACCTTTAGTATATCTTTTTCAACATTTAATTCTAGGTATTGTTTTAGATGCATAAACTTAGCTAAAAATTCATCAGAAAAATACTTTTTTCTTATAGTTATACTAAAAGAAGTTTCAGTTGTAGCAACAGTATCTATTGAAACTTTATTTTCATAAAATACTTTAGCTACTTCATATATATAACCAAAACTTCAAAGCATTGATGGATCCAAAAAGGTAAGAATTACTTGTTTATCATCTATATTTATCCCCTTTATTCATTTATCTTTTATGTTTGAAATTTTTGTTCCATAATCTTTAGGAGCAAATGTATTTTTTATAAAAACAGGGATTCAAAGTTTTTTAACAGGGGAAATAGTTTTTGGGTGCAAAACTTTTGCTCATACTAAAGCAAATTCTGCTGCTACTGTATAGTTTAGTTCTTTCCATATAATTGGTTTTTCTACAATTCTAGGATCAGCTGACATAACTCAGCTTACATCTGTCCGTATTTCAACGGAACTAGCTTTTACAAGTCTAGCTACAAGGGTAGCCACATAATCACTTCATCATCTATCAAATAGATAAATATCTCAATCTGAATCTCATCATCAGAATCATGTAATTATAGGTATTTCTAAGTTTAAATCTATTTTTCAAAGTTGATCTTTAATGGTTTTTTTAGATAATTTCTTATCACAATCTCAGTCTGTATAGTGTCAAGAACACATAAGTAAGTCTTTTGATAAAAGGCTTCTTGATTTTATATTTTTACTTTTTATAGATAGTGAGACTAGTATACTAGATAGTATTTCTCAAAAATATAATATCTTAGCTTTATTTTTATCTGATAATTTTGATTTTAGGAAACTAACTCATTTTATTATATAAACTAGTTCTTCAATAGTATCATTCATATATTTTTTCCAGATTTCTTTATAATTTTCTGGATAGAGTCATTTTACTACTTCATAGTGTTTTTCTTGTAGTAGTTCTAGTCATTTGGAGACTTTGTCTACTTCTCATAATTCCGCAAAATTGCAGAGGTCTATAAGTTTATTTGTGACTTGGCTCATTGCGGAAACTACAACTAATACTTTCTCTTCTTTTTTTGCTTCTAGAACTATATCGGTAGTTCTAAGTATCATCTCCAAATTTTTCAGGGAGGTTCAACCAAATTTTAGAACTTTCATACTATTTCAAGATTATAATATAAAATAGCTTTTTAGCTACCCCTTGATTATATACAGAATGCTTTTATTTCAAAATAAAAAAAGCTTCTAAGTAGTTATACTTAAAAGCTTTTTAACTTTTTCAAAAAATGGTGGGTCATCCGGGATTCGAACCCAGGACCTTCTCCTTAAAAGGGAGCTGCTCTACCAGCTGAGCTAATAACCCAAATCTCAAAGCTTTGGTATTGTATAAAAAAAAAATCAAAAGGCAAATTTTTTTGATTTTTTTTTATTTAGAGCTGTGGAAATTATCCAACTAGACTCTCTGATAATACTTTAAAAACCTCATTAATTCAAGTTCTCTTCGTAGAAGAAGCTGCTATAATCTGTTGTCAGAATAAAGCTTTATTACAATGTAAAATAGATTCATTAACTCCCTTTTTATTTAACCTATCTATCTTTGATAAAACGACCAAAATAGGAATTCAAAGTTTAGTTATATAATTAAACATATCAATATCCGTCTTTTGTGGTCAAATCTTAGAATCAACAATCAAAACAACTTTTTTTATATGCTCTCTTCTTTCTCATACATACCAACTTATTAGGCTATCCAAGTCTTCTTTTAATTGCTTTCATAATTTAGCAAAACCATATCAGGGTAAGTCAGTGAAATAGTATTTGTTATTTAATATAAAAAGGTTAGCTGTTCTTGTTTTTCATGGCTTTGAACTAGTTCTTACTAGGTCTTTTTTATTTAACAAGGTATTCATTAAACTAGATTTTCAAACATTAGATCTTCAAACAAATATTACTTCTTTTTTATTCTCAAAATAAACTTTAGAATCATTTATAGAGACACTTTTATAGAAACTTACATCCTTTATTTTCATACTAATTGTTAATTTAATTTTTTAAAATGACCGATTTATATAGAAATGTTTTATTGAAACATTTTCACTAATAATTTTTCTTTCAAGTTTTATTGTAACTATTTTTATAAAAATAGAAAGCTCTTTTTTGGACTTACTAGTAAACATATAGTAAAATATACTTGTAGAGACAAAAAAACTTTTGTCTATTAAAAAAAATAAAAAATAAAATGGAGACAAACCAAAAAATAATAAACAATGCTGTAAGCTCTTACTTTATGCTATTTATATGCATAGCTTTTTTATTTGCTAAAAATAACAAATTGCTATACAACCCTTTTGTGAAATGACATGCAAAAACAGCATTCCTAATACATATAATGTTTCTACTAGTATATATAATATTCGTATTCCTCTGAGCGCTATCAAATATAAGAATGCTAGATTTTTCACTAAATCATATAATAGCTTCAGGGTTATTTATATTCTTATTTTTACTACTCTTATTTTGAATGTATAGGGCATACAGATGAAAAACAGTCAGCATATGAGAAATGATATTACTAAAATGAAGATTAAAAAATATAACAATAAATAAACATACTATAAAATCAGAGGAGTGAAAATTAACTCTAATACTAGCTTGTATCCCTTTTGTATGATACATTATTTACTGAAAAAACTTCATAAATAAAACAATAAAAGATATAAATAAAATAAATCTAATTTCATCTTTGATAATAGCTTTTTTTTATGTAAGTTGAGGGAATAATATAGCTATATTTTTAATACTAATATATATAGTAGTATTTGCATTCACTAGTGTGATACTAGTGGTAAATAATGAAAACAAGACTCCCGATTTAAGTTGGTTTCCTTCTTCATGAAACATTCACACACTAATAAAAAGCTATTTTAAATATCTAAAAACATATTTTAAAAAAGAGGAATTTATATGAATAAGAAATACAAGAAAAGCAATTAATACAAATCAAATAAAGCTTGAAAATAATCTTTTCAAAGAATTAAAACTAAAAAAAGAGACAAAACTTTCTAAGAATTTAATCTACATCCCTGTTTTAAATTTACTGTTTTTATTTTCTCTAAAATCTAGATTCAGAATTCATATAATAAACTCACTAATAATTACCTTACTAGCAACAACAGCATTTATTATATTTAGAGATATAAATATATCACTATTAGCACTATTTCCAATATGCTACTGAATGGGTTATATAAATAGACTCTGATATAAAATGCCTTTTATTTATGATATTTTCACAATATTTGAGAGTATTTATAAGTTTTTTAGAAGAATATTTTGAAGGGTAAATAAAATCAAGAATACTAAGAAGGAGGTTAGTATGAAGGTCGGTGAGAAGAAGGAAGTATCTCCCCAAAAAACAACTATTACAAATAACTTCCAAAAACAACAAACTAAAGAAATTCCTAAACCTAAAGAAAACCAACAAAAAACTACCATATAAATTAAAAATTTTCCAAAATTTATTTTTGACATAACAATGAAAATAAATAAACTATTAGCACTTAAAATATTTAGGTGCTATTTTTTAGAAAATTATAGAAATAGTCAAAAATAATATTTTTTTGTCAACAGAGGGCTTTAGCCCTTTGAAAATTTAACATATAACAAAAAAACTATGACACAACATAATTTTGAAGCAGAAACCTGAAAAATTCTAGAACTTCTGACACATTCTATCTATTCTAATAAAGAAATATTTCTAAGAGAAATAATTTCAAATGCATCCGATGCAATAGATAAAGCAAGACTAAAATCCCTTACAGACACCACATACCTATGAGATGATAACAAGTTTGAAATAAAAATAAGCTATGACAAAGAAAAAAATACAATAAACATAGAAGACAACTGAATCTGAATGACAGAAGAAGGACTAAAGAAAAACATCTGAACTATAGCAAAATCAGGAACAAAAGACTTCCTAGAAAAACTAAAAGCTGCAAAAGAAGACTGAGAACATAACCTAATAGGACAATTCTGAGTATGATTTTATAGTGCATTTATGGTAGCAGACAAAGTCCAAATAGAAACAAAATCAAATCTAGATGATGAAGCATTCTTATGGGAATCAGACGGTAAAACAGGTTATGAAATAAGTAAATGAAAAAAAGAAAATAGAGGAACGATTATAAGAATTTTCATAAACGAATCTAATAAGGAACTAGTAGAAGAATGGAAAATAAGAGAATTAATAAGAAAATACAGCAACTATGTATGAATACCAATAATGCTAGAAGCTGATGAAAAAGATGATAAATGAAATGTAAAATGAAAAAAATGGGAACAAATAAATGAAACTACAGCTATTTGGAAAAAATCAAAATCTAGTATAAAACCAGAAGAATACAATGAATTCTACAAAACAGTTTCAATGGACTATAATGAACCATTAGCTCATATACACACAAATCTAGAATGAATGATTAGCTATAAAGCTCTTTTATACATACCAAAAGAGAAAAATATGTTTGCAAATATGTCAGACCCAAACAGAGAATATTGACCAAAACTATATGTGCAAAATGTGCTAATCCTAGAAAATGCAAAAGAACTACTACCAGTTTGGCTTAGATTTGTATCATGAGTAGTAGAAACTTCTGACCTACCACTAAATATTAGCAGGGAAATGTTACAGTCAAATGCTGTACTAGATAAAATAAAAAAATGACTAGTAAAAAAAGTACTAACAGAACTTAAAAAAGCAATGACAAAAGATCCAGAATCATACAAAAAGTTCTTAGAAAATTACTGACAAATCCTAAAAGAATGAATTCACTATGAATGAGATATAAAAGAAGATATAGCATGAGTAGTAAAATTTAAAAGCCTACTAAAAAACGAAATAATATCACTAGATGAATATCTAGAAGAGGCAAAAATAGAAAAAAATAAATGCTGTGAACCTTCTGAAAAAGGAGAATGCTGTGAAGAAAAGAAGAAAAAAGAACATGATTGTTGCGGATGAGCAGATGACTGCGACAATAAAAAAGACTGAGAATGTTGCGGAGAACATAAAAAAGAAGAAGGAGACTCTTGTTGTAAAGAAAAATGAGATTCTTGCTGTGAAGAAGACAAAAAAGAAACTAAAAACATCTACTACATAACAGGGAAAAGTGAAGCAGAAGTTAAAATGAGTCCATACCTAGAGCAATTTAGAAAAAACAAAGTAGATGTATTACTTCTAGTAGACCCAATTGATGAATGGATAATCCAAGCAATGAGTGAATACAAAGGAAACCAACTAAAATCAATTATGTCTTCTGATATAAAATTAGAAGAAGAAACAGAGGAAAAGAAAGAAAAGAAAGAAAAAACTAAAAAGGATTTTAAAGATTTATTGGAACTAGCAAAAAATTCTATAGGAACAGATAAGCTTGAAAATGTAGAATTAAATGATAATCTTTGAGAATATCTATGAGCAATTAAAACTCCAGAAAACGGTATGACTCCACAAATGGAAAAAATGATGAAGTCTATGTGACAAATGGTACCAAAACAAAAAAGAATCCTAGAATTAAATCCAGAAGATAACTTAGTGAAAGCTATGCAAAAAGAGTTTAAAAAAGATGTGAAATCAGAGAAGCTACAAGATATGATAAAATATGCTTATTATCAAGCAGTGCTGATAGAGTGATGAGAGGTTGAAAATATTTTGGATTTTGTGAAGCTTACAAATAAGTTTGCAGGGAAGTATTTGAAATAGAAAAACACTCCCCCAGCTGGAGTGATAACATCATTATTTTTAATCATCATAAGAACTTTTAAAAATTTGGCTAAAAACCAAATTTTTGATTTATACCTATATTAATCTTAAGGTTTATCTTTTAGTTATGATGTAGCTTGAATTACATGGTGAGTAAGTAAAACTAGAATAGCAGAATGGATATATAGATACTTTTTCTTAATCTAAGACAAGTCTATTGTATTTTTGATAGTTTGAATAGATAAAATCTAAAAAATTTCCTCATTATAACACTTTTCACAATAAACCATTTCCTTACTATCTGGTGAATATGTAGTTTTCATCTCTATTCAACATTTATCACATTTTCTATCAAATAGTTTTCTGGGGTTTCTTAGTTGGATTCTCTCTAGGTGTCTTTGATCTGGGTGTTTTCTTGGGATTGGGAGATTATGTTTTCTGTAGAATTCTAATTCTTGTTTTATTATTCTGAATGGTTTTTGTATTTCTGGTTGTAGGGATAGCAGATCTGCTGTCCCTACGGGATTTTCATTTTTCTCAGGCATTATTGCCCAATTTAAAATATCATCTGGGATATCTTTTATGTCAATTGGTAACTTTTCGGCTGGGATAATTTTTTCTACATTTGGTTTTGGTGGTTCGTAGTCTGACCAGTTGAATCATTTGTGTTTTGCTTCTTCTTTGGTTAGTGGAAAGTACTCTTGAGCTACTATTTCATTATATCAGAATGGTGATATTGAGCTTGGGAAAAATTCTCACCATTCTCAGTATTTTTGCATATGTTCTATAATTTGCGGAACAAGAGTTTCATACTCTTCTTTGGTGTATTGTTTGTTGAGTATGCAATACTGTTTATTTCTTAGTCATATACATCAAAAACAATTTTTACAATTTACACAAGAATCTATATAATAAGAAAAGCTTATATTATTACAAAAGTTGCATCAAATAATATTATGACAATTTTCTAAACAAGTTTGCACTTCATAACATTTTGAGGCATTAATACTAGCCATAACCGTATCCATACAATCAGATAGTTTTTGACTTCAAAAATATATATATTTACAATCTATAGCATCTGAAGTATCAAAACAATAATCACAGTTTTTGGAATTGCTTATATAATTTCAAAAACAATCTTCACTATTTGAAATAGTTAAATTTTTATAAAAACTATTTTTTTGTAATTTTTTGTATAATTTCTTTGATTCATTTAGTGAGTACTTTTTTATCTCTGAAAAATATTCTTTTTTTGAAAATTGCTTATTTAATATGAAGTATTTTTTATTTTGTAGGTTGCTTGATAGAAAACAATATTCACAGTTATTACAATTAATTAAAAATCTTGAGTTACTACAGTTATTACTATCCTTTGAATAAAATAAATTATGTCCTCAATCACAATTAACACATTCATAGGAATTTTCTAGATTAGAAGATTCTAAAAAGTCTAGAGAGTTCTTCGAATTATTGAAGGCTCCGTATAGACAATTTTCATTATAGTCAGAGCCAAAAATAAGGTAACAATCTTTATTGTTTGTTATATCATTTCAATAATTGCTTCTTTCGTTGTTATTTCCATATAGAGATATTTTTGGAACTTTGTATGATAGTCATAAGAATTGTTCAAAAAAATTTTTACTAAAATCAAAATCTATTCAATAATCCATTGCATCCCAGCTATCGCTCCACCATTCTTCTTGATTATAAACCTTTATTTTCTTATCTGGAGAATATATTGAAATTATTTCTTTTCATGTAGCATCACAATCTCTTTTGTATAGATTTCTTTCATTTCTAAAGCTTAGTCTCCTTTGTTGTCTACAGTTTGGGCAAAGAGTTGGTGTAGGGATAGAATATTTTCTATCATTAAATTTTGGTGAGACTTTATCATAAAATTCTAAGTCTTTATCTGTAATCTCAAAGCTTGAATTACAGTGTTTACAGTTTTTGGTTTCTACTATTTTTTCTTGCATAGGAATATGAGTTTATATTTTTATAATCTATCTCTGAATCTCTTCCTTTAATACTAAAGGAAGAGGGGTATAATTTTTTCTTTACTTTTAAACTTCTACTCTTTTCTACTTTACATTTTCAATTTTACATTTTTCATTCTAATAAATCTCTTTCTCATAACATTTCTCACAATAAACTATCTCTTCTCTATTGGGAGAATAAGTAGTTTTCATTACAATTCAGCATTTATCACATTTTCTATCAAATAGTTTTCTTGGATTTCTGAGTGCCATTCTTTCTAGGTGTCTTTGGTCTGGGTGTTTTCTTGGGATTGGTAAATTATGTTTTCTGTAGAATTCTAGTTCCTGTTTTATTATTCTAAATGGTTTTTGGGTAACTTCACATTTTATTGCCCAATTTAGTATGTCATCTGGAATTTCTTTTATATTTTCTGGTAGCTTTTCTGCTGGAATTATTTTTTCTACATTTGGTTTTGGTGGTTCGTAATCTGACCAGTTGAATCATTTGTGTTTTGCTTCTTCCTTGGTTAGTGGAAAATATTCTTGTGCTACGGTTTCGTTGTATCAAAAAGGAGAAATAGAGCTTGGAAAAAATTCTCACCATTCTCAGGTTTTTTGCATGTTTTCTATGATTTTTGGGACTAGCTTGTTGTACTGCTCTTTTGTGTATTGTTTGTTTAGGATGCAGTATTTTTTGTGTTTTAGTCATATACATCAAAATAAATAGGATGATGAAAAACAAGAAATACAATAATACAAATTATCACTTTCACTACAGTAAACAGAAAAACTAGCTTTTTTAACAAAAGCTCAAGATATTAATTCATAAATAAGTTCCGCATTATTATGGTAGTCAATATCAAGACTACTTTTTAATTCAAATCACCAAAGAATATTTTCACAATCATTACAAAGTTCTAAATTGTAACAATTACGAAGATTTTTTGAATTTTTTAATTCATCTCAAGTAACATTTTCACAATTAATATTGGATAAGTTTTTAAAAAAGCTATCTTCATAAACCTTTTTATATATTTTAAATAATTCTAATTTTGTAATACATTTTTTTATATCAAGATATTTTTCTTTAGAATATTTTTTGTTTCATATAAAGTATTTTTTATTTATTAATCAAACACAAGAAAAACAGTCGGTACATCAAACACAATCTTTTAAATATACAGAGTTATGGCAATTATCACACTTATTTAAAAATATAGAATTTGAACAATTAATTACACTTATAGATTCATACAAATTATTTGATTTTATTACATTAAAAGAATCATATATTTTTTCAGACCATCAAATCCAATGTGAATAATAACTATCTTCTATATATCAACTAGCAAAGGTATAATAGCAATTTTTTGATTCCCATAAAAGATTATTATAAGAACAATTATCTGAAGAAGAAATTGATAATGAAAGCATTGGGACTTTTCTAAAAAGTTTTCAAAACTGCTCAAAAAATCATTTACTAAAATCAAAATCTATTCAATAATCTAATGAATCCCAATTATCACTCCACCATTCCTCTTGAGAGTATACTTTTACCTTTTTGTCTGGAGAATACATTGAAATTATAGTTTTACCAGTAGCATCACAGTCTCTTCTATACAGATTTCTTTCATTTCTAAAACTTAGCCTTCTTTGTTGTCTACAATCTGGACATAATGTTGGTGTTGGAATTTGATATTTTTTTCAATCAAAAATAGGTGAAATTTTGTTATAAAATTCTAAGTCTTTGTCTGTAATTTCAAAAGCTGAATTACAGTGTTTACATTTTTTGGTTTGAATTGTTTTTTCTTGCATGATTTTTTATAACCTCACCTCAATCCTCTCCTATAAGGAGAGGAGGCTAAAGGATTTTTATTAAATTATAAAACCTAGTATCCCCTCTCCTCTAAGTAGAGGGCTAGGGTGAGGTTAATAAACTACCTCGTTATAACATTTTTCACAATAAACTATCTCCTCTCTATCAGGGGCATAAGTTGTTTTCATTTCTATTCAACATTTATCACATTTTCTATCAAATAGTTTTCTGGGGTTTCTTAGTTGGATTCTCTCTAGGTGTCTTTGATCTGGGTGTTTTCTTGGGATAGGCAAATCATGTTTTCTGTAGAATTCTAGTTCTTGTTTAATTATCCTGAATGGTTTTTGTGTAATTTCACATTTTATTGCCCAGTTTAGTATGTCATCTGGAATTTCTTTTATATTTTCTGGTAGCTTTTCTGCTGGGATTATTTTTTCTACATTTGGTTTTGATGGTTCGTAATCTGACCAGTTGAATCATTTGTTTTTTGCTTCTTCTTTGGTTAGTGGGAAATGTTCTCCAGCTACTGTTTCATTGTATCCAAAAGGAGATATTGATGATGGGAAGAACTCTCACCATTCTCATGTTTTTTGCATGTGTTCTATTATTTCTGGGACTAGTTTATTGTACTCTTCTTTTGTGTATTGTTTGTTTAGGATACAATATTGTTTGTTTTTTAGTCAAGTACATCAGAAACAGTCTGAACAGTACATACAATAATCACAATAAATCAATTTTGTGTTAGTCCAACAGAGATTTACAAAAATACTTTTGTATCAATCATATCAGCTAGCATGAGCTTCATACATCAAGTTAACATTATTTCATATCATAGAAATATCTAGACAATCTTTTATTTGAATTGCAGAATCATATGCATAATTTGTATTTTCGGCATCAACTAAATTAAAACAATATCTACAATTATTAACATTCGTCAAATAATCTCAAAATGAATCATATGATTTGTTTCAATTATAAAAACATTTTATTTGTTTAGATTTTATTTCTTGATATAAATTAAATAAATCTTCTATACTATTGTTACTTTTTATTTCTTGTAATTTTTTTTCATAATCTTTTTTATCAAACTGTTGATTTTTGATATAATATTTTTTATTTCTTAATCATGAGCACATGAAACAACTTTCACATCAAACACAATCGTATAAAAAACTTGAGTTCCTAGAATCCTTACAGTCTTGTGAAAAACTTAATTTATAGACATTGTAACAATTTATGCAATTATAAGAGCTTTCAGACTTTACAGTATCACTACAGTCCACACAATCTTTGGATTCAATTGTCCAATATGTATATAAACAATTTTCACTTTGAAATGTAGTTGAGCATGAATAACAATCCTTTGAATTTCACATAATAACATTATAGTCACAATTTCTTGAATCTTTTACTAAATTTGAAATCTTAGGTACTTTTTTCGTCAATTCTTCAAATTGCTCAAAAAAATTTTTGTTAAAATCAAAGTTTTTTCAGTAATCAATTGCATCCCAAGAATCAGACCACCAGTCTTCTTGATTATAAACAGTTACATTTTTATCAGGAGAATATATTGAAATAATAGATTTTCAGTTAGCATCACAGTCTCTTCTGTATAATTTTCTTTCATTTCTAAAACTCAGTCTTCTTTGTTGCCTACAATCAGGACAAAGTGTTGGTATAGGTATTTGATATTTTTTTCAGTTGAATTTTGGTGATACTTTATCATAAAATTCTAAGTCTTTGTTTGTAATTTCAAATCTTAAATTACAATGTTTACAGTTTTTGGTTTGTATTGTTTTTTCCATATTTAATATATGTTATTAAATAATTTTTTATTATCTTATCTATTATTCACAAAAAGTATACATTCTTTTTTGCAAGAGTTTTATATATGTTTATAATAAGAGCAATAAAAGTGTGAAAACTTTTTCACAACATATATTTTTAAACAGAGAAATAATATGATTAATAATTTTAATAACTATTTTAAACAACTTGGATTTAGCGAAAAAGAGGTAGAAATTTTTATAACTTTATATAAGCTATGAAATCAGCCTGCTTCTGTAATATCAAAAAATACTTGATATGAAAGAACTGCTGTATATAAAATTTTGTTGAAATTATCTAGTTATAATTTAGTTTCTATTAGCCAAAAATGAAATATAAAAACTTTTTTTATAGAGAATCCTAATGTTATAAAAAATTTGGTACAAAAAAGGCTTGATAAATATAGAAATTTATCAGATAGTTTTTCAAATATTGAAGCTGAATTAAATCAATTAAAATATGAACAAAATAATAATATTCCAAAGATTCATTTGTATGATTGATTGAAGTGAGTGGAAAATATTTTTTCTGATATAACAAAGATTATTGAAGAGAGAAAATATATTTCTATAAAATTTTTTAGTTCTAATGTTGTTGATACTCAGAATAATAGTAATAAAAAACTTAATAAAATTTCAGAAGATTTTTTCATAAGCTTAAAAGACAATAAGATTTCTATTGATGCTTTTTTATGAAATTGAATAATGATTATGGAAAAGATTTCTAGGTCTACAAGTATTGAATTCTTATCTGATTTACCTGCTTCAAATTCATGAATAAATATATTTATAGTTTGAAAAGTTTTTTATATGATTCTTTTAAAAAATTCTCCTTTTTGAATAAAAATAGAGTCTGATGATTTGGCTAATTCTATGCATTGTCTTTTTGATAGTTTAAATAAGTAAATCTAATATACTTCTTCATTATAACACTTCTCACAATAAACAATTTCTGTTCTATCTGGTGAATATGTAGTTTTCATATCTACTCAACATTTATCACATTTTCTATCAAATAGTTTTCTGGGGTTTCTGAGTACCATCCTTTCTAGGTGTCTTTGGTCTGGGTGTTTTCTTGGGATTGGGAGATTATGTTTTCTGTAGAATTCTAGTTCTTGTTTTATTATTCTGAATGGTTTTTGTATTTCTGGTTGTAGGGACAGCAGATCTGCTGTCCCTACGGTGTTTTCGTTATTTTCAGTTTTTTCTGGCATTATTGCCCAATTTAAGATATCGTCTGGTATGTCTTTTATATTTTCTGGTAATTTATTTACTGGAATTATTTTTTCTACTTTTGGTGATGGTGATTCATAGTTTGACCAGTTGAATCACTTACTTTTTGCTTGTTCTTTCGTTAATGGAAAATATTGTTGAGCTACTGTTTCGTTGTATCCAAATGGAGAAATTGAAGATGGAAAAAACTCTCAGTATTCTCAGGTTTGTTTCATGTGTTCTATAATTTTTCATCTTAATTCTAGATATTCTTCTTTCGTGTATTGTTTGTTTAGGATGCAATAGTTTTTATTTCTGAATCAGATACATCAAAATAAATCGTGAGAATTTCTTATGCACATTTTTGAGTAAAAGATATTATAGCATCATTCCCAAACTTGATCTGAAAAACAAATGTTTCTAATATTTTGTCCTATTTCATGATTTTCATAACAGTATTCTACTCATCAGTCTCAATAAACTGTCATATCATGAACATTGTTTAGTCAGTATCCGTAAAAAATATTTTTACAATTTTGTGAGTCTTGTACATTGTAGCAGTTTTTACAGTTTTGAGTGTTGTTTAGATAGTCTCATGTTGAGTTTTCGTTGTTGTTTCAGTTTATGTATTTATTTGGAAATTTTAGAAAGAATTTTGATACTTTTTTCTTTATTTCTTGTATTGAAGAGTATTTTTCTAATTTTAATGAGTTTATTTTTTGGTAATATTCTTCTTTTGAATATTTTTCGTTGAAGAAGTAATATTTTTTCCCTTGTAAATTTGCTGATCAAAAGCATTCTTCACAATTTATACAGTTTTTTAAAAACCATGATTTTATACAGTTTTTTGAGTTTTGTAGATATTTTGAATCAAAGCAGTTTTCACAATTTAGGCATTCGTATAATTTTTCAGATTTTTGTATAGCTGAGCTATCAACACATAAGCTTGAGTTTGATATTTCTGAGCAGTAATAACATGATTGATTATTATTTCCCTCAAATACTAGATAACAGTTTTTTAATTCATCTCCTTGATTACAATAGTCTGAATTTTCAGAATGTCATCAATTTGATAAAGCCACCATAGGAACTTTTTCCATAAGTTCTCTGAATTGCTGAAAAAATGGTTTTGTGAAATCAAAGTCCATTCCATAATCTAGAGGGTTCCATTTGTCTGAGTACCAGTATGATTTTTCATAAACGGTGAATGGTTTATTTGGAGAGAATATTGATAGAATTCTTTTTCCTGTCGCATCACATTTTCTCCAGTATAGTTTTTTCTCATTTCTCCAAGAATATCTTCTTCTTGCCCTTTCTTCTGGACAAAGTGTTGGTGTTGGGACTCATAGTTTTTCATAAAATTTTAAGTCTTGGTCTGTGATTGTGAATTTTTGTCCTGATATTTTGCAGGTTTTTATTATTGACATAGTGTTTTTTGTTTAGAGAAATAAATAATTCTAAGATGTGAATCCATCCCATTTCGTCCCACTTCAGGGACTTCCTTTGTCCTAGAGGATACACCTTCGGATAAAAAAGGAAGAAATTTTATGGTAATATGAAATATATAATATGAAATTGTTTATATTTTTACTATAAATTATATAAATTTGAATTATATAATGGGTTTGGGAAAATAAAAAATAGACACTAAGATTATTTTAGTGTCTATTTTTTAGACGGTTTTATCTAATATACTTCTTCATTATAACACTTCTCACAATAAACAATTTCAGGTCTTTCTGGTGAATATGTGGTTTTCATATCTACTGAGCATTTATCACACTTTCTATCAAATAGTTTTCTGGGGTTTCTGAGTGCCATCCTCTCTAGGTGTCTTTGGTCTGGGTGTTTTCTTGGGATTGGTAAATTATGTTTTCTGTAAAACTCTAGTTCTTGTTTTATTATTCTAAATGGTTTTTGTATTTCTGGTTGTAGGGACAGCAGATCTGCTGTCCCTACGGTATTTTCATTTTTCTCAGGCATTATTGCCCAATTTAGTATATCGTCTGGTATGTCTTTTATATTTTCTGGTAATTTACTTGCTGGTATTATTTTTTCTACATTTGGTTTTGGTGGTTCGTAGTCTGACCAGTTGAATCATTTGTTTTTTGCTTCTTCTTTGGTTAGTGGGAAGTACTCTTGAGCTACTGTTTCATTGTATCAGAATGGAGAAATTGAGGATGGGAAAAATTCTCACCATTCTCAAGTTTTTTGCATGTGTTCTATGATTTTTGGGACTAGTTCATTGTACTGCTCTTTTGTGTATTGTTTGTTTAGGATACCGTATTGTTTATTGCGAAGTCAGATACATCAAAAACAGTTATTACAATTAACTAAATCCGAACAATAATATAAATTATTCGAGTTAGTAATATTTATAGAAAAAAATGTTCTAAATACTCAACTATTAATTATAGATTCTAGACTTAGTCACTCTGAACCATATATATAGGAACAGTCATACAAATTTTTTGTTCTTCAACATTCATAAGAATATGCTGAGTTTTCCATATCAACAATACAAAATGATTCTTTACAATTACTTGAATCATAAATATAGTCTCAAGTTATATTTTCCGAGTTTTCAGAGTTAATATATTTCTTAGGTTTTGTTAGTAAAAATTCTCTAAATGTTTTAATATAGTTTTTTAATTTGGAAGAATTAAATAAATCTAGTTTACTAAGATTTTTTTCATATTCTTCTTTTGTATACTGTTTATTCATTATGTTGTATTTTTTACCTACTAATCAATAAGAAAATAGGCAATTTTGACAATTACGACATTCTTCACAAAATATTAAGCTTTTAGATTTCATACATTTTCTAGAGTAGAATGATCAATATAGAGATGCCGAGCTAAATATTTCATAAGAATTTTCTATATTTCATGACCACCAAACATCAAATGATTTTTTAACAATTCAAGATGCAGAGATATAGGCACTATCTTCAACATCAGAAGATCATATTGATAAATATGCATTTTTTGAATTAATTAAGTCATTATTATATTCTGAGTTTTCTGAGTTAATTATTACTAAATTTTGTTTAGGCAATTTTACTAATAATTTTTTATATTGTTCAAGAAAGCTTTTTTTAAAATTAAAATCTATTCAATAATCTAAGGCATCCCATTTATCACTCCGCCAAAATTTTTGGTCATATACTTTTAAATTTTTGTCTGGTGAGTATATTGAAATAATATCTCTTCCAGTTGCATCACATTTTCTTTTGTATAAATTCCTTTCATTTCTAAAACTTAGTCTTCTTTGTTGTCTGCAGTCGGGACATAATCTTGGTGTAGGGATAGAATATTTTCTATCATTAAATTTTGGAGAAATTTTATCATAAAATTCTAGATCTTTGTCTGTAATTTCAAAACTTGAATTACAGTTTTTACAGTTTTTTGTTTCTACTATTTTTTCTTGCATAGATTTAATTTAAATTACTATAGTTTTGAATCCATCGCCTTTTTCTTTAAGCTTTTATATTTAATCTAATTTAAACTTGATTTATATCAAATAAAAATGTATATTTACTGTGAACATCATATTCACAACTATTTTTAAAATATGAAAAATAATATAAATTCTCTATTAGAAGACTTTGGGTTAACAGAATCTCAAGCAAAAATATTTATTTTTTTATATAAATATTGAACAAAAACTGCTTCTACTGTAGCTAAATCTATTTGATGAGAAAGAACAAATGTTTACAAGACTATGAAAAATCTGGTCAATAAGTGAATAATTTCTGAAATTACAAAGAATGGTGTAAAGTATTTTTTTGTGGCTAATAAAAATATTATCTGAGATAAAATCGAGGAAAAATATATAGAAATAAAAAAGAAAAGAGATAATTTAGATATTTTAAATAAAGAGCTAAAAACACTTGAAAGTGAGAGTTATTGAGAGAGACCTAAAATTACTTTTTTTGAGTGAGTTGATTGATTAAAACAGCTTTATAAAAGTATGTATAGAGATATAAAGGAAAAAAAATATATACAAATAAAAATGTTTGCTTCAAATACTCTTGAAAATAAGTCTAACTTAAAATTCACAAACTATGGTGAGGATTTTATAAGTAAATTAAAAAAGGAAAAGATAAGTATAGAAGCTTATCTTTGAAATGGTATGATGTTACTTGAAAATATAGTTAGAACTTATAATACTGATATCATAAAAGATTTACCTGCTCAAAATTCAGCAATTAATACTTTTGTATTTTGAGATTTTGTTTATATTGTGATTTTTAAACAAACTCCTTTTGGCATAAAAATAGAGAATGAAGAATTTGCTTGAATGTTGCATTTTTTACTTGACAAGGTTGAGGTGAAAATGAAAAAGTAAAGGGTGTTGTTTGTCATGAATTAAGACAAAAGATTTTTTATCTCTACAGAAAAATGCCTTTAATTAATAGACTTTTCCGAGATTAAAATAGTAAAAAAAATTAGCAATAGAACAAGCCTATTTCATAACTTCATAACAAAAAAGAAGTGTCTTATTTCTAAAATTTGTGTGGTTGATCAAAACCCCTTAGCTAAAACCAATAGAATTTTCAAAATTAATCCTAAAGCTAGAAATCATTTTATTAGAACCTTTTTGCTCTTCTTTGCTCTTCGGTTAAATCAGAATTAGGATTATTTTTTTGACTTTCTTGGCTTTTTCTCTGGTATAAGTATTCACTTTATTACTCCAGAATAATCAATTACAATTCATAAAAATCATAAATCTACCAATATGTCACTTTCTACAAATACATCTTTATTTTTATCAAATTCTTTTTTTGCATTAGCACTGACTTGACTATATATACTATTATATGTTTAAGTATATCTATTTTCATAATAATAAGAGTTAATCATATAATTCACTCTCATTATATACTTTATGCCTATTACAAGTCTTTTTTTGACTTTTTTATATAATTTTAGGGGTTATTTTAAAGGTTTAATATCTATAAAATATATGAATTTATATGATATGAAATTTTTAATTCTATATATAGAATTAATATTCCCTTAAAATAGCAAATAAAAAGTAATATTAAAAAGTTTTTAACATTACTTTTTAGCTTTTTTTGAAAATAGAAGAAAACAAAATATAATTCTTATGTATTAAAAAACACATAAAAAGACTATTTACTTTACTTATAGCGAATAATCTTGTATAAGTTAATAGAACAATACTTTTAAAATTATTTATTTAAGACAGAAATTTATATAAAACTATGAAAAATAATATTATAACATCCATAGACATATGAAGTTCAAAGATAAGAACCATAATATGAAGTTTCTCAGAGGAAGATAATAACAATAATTTTAGTGTGCTTTGAGTTTGAGTAGCTTCATCTTATGCTATCAAAAAATGAAACATACTAGATATGGAAGAGTTTAAGAGTAATCTAGATAAATCATTAGAAGAAGCAGAAAAGATGGCATGAGAACAAGTATTTTGAGTTTATTTATCTTTCAACTCTTCATCTTTTGAAGTAATAAATAATAAATGAATAATAGCTGTTTCTAATGAAGATATAACTAGTGAAGATGTTGATAGAGTATTGGACATGGCAAAAAATGGTGTTGATTTACCTAATAGGGAGATTTTAAAAGTTATCCCAGAACAATTTGTAGTAGATTTAGAAGAATGAGTAAAAAATCCTATTTGAATGTCTGCTAGAAAGTTAGAGGTAGCAGCTAGTATATTTTCTATGAATAAGAATATACTAAACAATATAAGAAAAGCTGTTAGCGATGTTTGAGTAGAAATCTATGATATCTACCCTAATCTACTAGCATCCCCAGAATGAGTTTTAACAAAAAGACAAAAAGAGTTATGAGTAGTTTGTGTTGATATATGAGCTTCTACAACTTGATTAACCGTTTACGAAGAATGAGTTTTACAATACTCTTCTACAATTCCTATATGAGGAGATAATGTAACAAATGATATAGCATTATGAATTAGAACATCTATAGATATAGCTGAAAAATTGAAAAAAGATTATAGTGAATTAGGAATAGAAGAAACGGCAACAGACAAAGAGATAGATTTAGTTAATTTGTGAGCAGGGGAAGAGTGATCAGTTTCATATTTGTTTCTCTCTAAAATAGTTACTGCTAGATATGAAGAAATACTATTTTTTATAAAAAGAGAGTTACAAAAAGCATGAAAAGATTGAATGCTTCCAGAGTGAATAGTTTTTGTTTGAGGTGGAAGTAAAGAAATGGGACTTATAGATTTAGCAAAAGAGGTTCTTAAACTACCAGCATTTATATGAATGCCAGTTGAAAAAGATGTATTGCTAGAAACTTCTGTTAGTGACCCTGTATTTGCTTGAGTTATCTGAAATATGATATTAGCAAATAAGTACCAAGTTCCTAGTGGTAGATTTTCTTTAAATGTATGAGGTATATTTGCTTCTATAATTAAAATTTTTAAGAAAATGTTACCTTAAAAAGAAAAACATTGTTTTACAAATAAATATTCTGATTTGAGTTTCAGAATAAAAAAGATATTTATATTTATAAAATTTTATAAACCATGGTAAAAACTGAAGACAAACTAAAAAATTTACTTTCTTGAGGAAGGACTACTAGAAAAAAGACAGGTCCAGAAGAAATAAATATATCTGGAGTAATTTCTCCAGTTGCAAAAATCATAGTTGTATGAGTTTGATGAGGTGGACAAAATGCTGTCAATAGAATGATCGAGTGAGGACTTGAATGAGTAGATTTTGTAGCAATGAATACTGATGTACAAGCTCTTTATAACTCTTTAGCCTGAAAGAAACTTCATATTTGAAAAGTTATAACAGGCGGTCTTTGAGCATGAAGCGATCCTGAAAAATGAAAAAAAGCAGCTGAAGAATCAAGAGAAGATATAAAAGCGATTTTACAAGGAGCAGATATGGTATTTATAACATGTGGTCTTTGATGAGGTACTTGAACATGAGCTGCTCCAGTCGTAGCTGAAGTTGCTAAAGAGCTTTGAGCATTAACTGTTTGAGTTGTCACAAAACCATTTAGTTTTGAATGACAAAATAGAATGAGTAAATCAATAGATGGTTATGAATCTCTAAAAGAAAAAGTAGATACCCTTATAACTATACCTAATGATAGAATATTATCTATTATAGATAAAAAAACCCCTTTACTAGATGCTTTCTCTATAGTTGATGAAGTCTTAAACCAATGAGTTCAATGAATATCTGATTTGATAACTCAATCTGGTCTTATAAATGTTGATTTTGCTGATGTTAAATCAATAATGAATAATGCCTGATCAGCTCTTATGTGAATATGATATGGAAGCTGAGAAGATAGAGCCGTGGAGGCTGCTAAAGCAGCAATTGATAGTCCTCTTTTAGAGTTATCTATTGCATGAGCAAAATGATTGCTATTTAATGTAACTTGATGAACTGATTTGAGTATGTTTGAGGTAGATGAGGCTGCTAGAGTTATAACAGAATCTCTAGACCCAGATGCTAACATAATTTTCTGAGCAACTATAAAAGAAGATTATGAATGATGAGTAAAAATAACTGTTGTGGCTACTTGATTTGATGAAAACTCAAATAAAAGTGCTTTTGTAAGACATGAAAGAGAGGCTGAGCCAGTTAATAATACAGGTTCTATGGGATCAATTAGAAGCGGAACTACTAATCCTTTCTGAAAAAGAAAAGTTACAGATTCTAGAGTTACACAATCAAATTCTATGAGAGATAGAGTAGATACTCAACCAGAAGATGACCTAGATATTCCTACATTTTTGAGGAAAAAGAAGATGTAATAATAAAAAATATTAAAAACTTTTGCCAAAATCGTTTTTTTATATAGAATCTTATCCGCTTGTTTTAAGATTATCTTAAAAAATGCTTTATTTTGTTGATTAATCACCACATATGGAAAAACTAAAATTAAATGCTTCAGTAAGAATGAAAGAAGAAGGGGCTAAAGAATTGAGAGAATCAAAACTTGTTCCTTGTGTAGTTTATTGACCAGATCAGGAACCTATAAGTATAAAGGTTGATGCATCAGATATTCTTAGGGCTTATCGTAAAGCTTGAGAAAGTACGATAATGAGTTTAGAAATTTGAAAGAAAAAGTTAGAAGTGATTTTTCATGCTATACAAAAAGAACCTGTAAGAGGGAACTTCCAGCATGTAGATTTTTATGCTATAACTAAATGAAAGAAGTTACATACTAAAATCCATTTAAACTTTATTTGAGTAGCTGCTGCTAAGAAAGAATGAGCAATAATTGAGGAATTAAATAAAGAAATAGAAGTACAATGTTTGCCTACTGATTTAGTTGATCATTTTGATGTAGATTTATCTTTATTAAAAAATGTATGAGATTCGATAAAGGTTAGTGATTTAGTTATTGACTCTAATAAGTATGAAATCCTTACAAATTTAGATGATATAGTTGTTGTAGCTTGAGAACCAGCTAAAATACAAGAAGAAAATGTTGTAGTTGAGGAAACAGAACCAGAAGTAGAATGAACAAAAACAGAGAAGAAATAAAGAATTATCATTGTGTAAAAATAAAAAAGACTGAATTTATAATAAAATTTGGTCTTTTTTATAATAAAAATTTGCAAAAATCTATAAATGGTATACTATATGTAGTATATATTTTATATACTTATTAAAAACACGATATGATATCATTTGTAAATTCAATAACAGTAAACGGACTAGAATCAACTATTATAGAAATAGAAGTAGATATAAACCAATGACTACCAGCATTTACTATAGTATGACTACCAGACCAATGAGTACAAGAAAGCAAAGAAAGATTAAGATCCGCTTTAAAATCAAGCGATTCTAAGCTCCCTATGTCTAGAATAACAGTAAATCTAGCACCTGCTAATATTAGAAAAGTATGACCAAGTTTTGATTTAGCAATAGCCGTTGGGATACTTTTAAATAAATGATGGATTGAAACAGATGATTTAGTAAAAGATAGTATATTTTTATGAGAATTATCTCTTGATGGTAAACTCAGAAAAGTTAGTTGAGTATTACCCGCAACCATATGAGCTAAAGAAAGATGATTCAAAAGAATATTTTTACCAGAGAATAATTGTATAGAAGCTTCTATTATACCCTGAATAGATGTTGTAAAAATAAAAACTTTAAAAGACTTGATAAATATGCTAAACTGAGAAAAAAGTTTAGACATTCAAGATACTCTAGATTTTAAAAGCCTATGAGAAATAGAAGAAGATGAAATGATGTTAGATATCAAAAAGAAATATGATTTTAAATATGTACTATGACAAGAACATGCAAAAAGAGCATTATTAATAGCAGCCGCAGGATGACATAATATAATAATGGAATGACCTCCATGATCTTGAAAAACAATGTTAGCAAAAGCATTTTCATGAATATTACCAGACCTCAGTTTAGAAGAAGCAATTGAGATATCAAAAATTTACAGTATCTCAGGTATGCTATCAAAAAAAAGACCAATAGTAACCAAAAGACCATTTAGAACAATTCATCACACAGCATCATCAGTTAGCATAATTTGATGATGAAGAAATGCAAAACCCTGAGAAATTAGTCTAGCCCACAAGTGAGTTTTATTCCTAGATGAAATACTAGAGTTTGAGAAAAATGTTCTAGAAGTTCTTAGACAACCCATAGAAGACTGATATATAACAGTTACTAGAGTGAATGCTAGTTATGTTTATCCTGCTAAATTCTCGCTAGTATGAGCCATGAACCCCTGTCCTTGTTGATATTTAACGGACCAAGACAAAGAATGTAAATGTAGCTTTAATCAGGTAAAAAATTATAGATGAAGATTATCATGACCACTTGTAGATAGAGTAGATATGTTTATAGAAGTTCCAAAAGTGAAAACTCAAGAGTTTAAAGTATGACAAGATTACAAATGAACAGAGACTTCTAAGGATATAAAAGAAAAAGTAGAAAAATCTAGAAAGATACAGTTTGATAGATTCAAAGGGCAAAAATTAAGCTCAAATAGTGAAATGTCCACAAGAGATATAAATAAATACTGCACCTTAGATAAAGAAAGTGAAGATATATTGAAACAGGCTGTTGTTAGTATGAATTTGTCAGCTAGAAGCTATTATAGAGTTCTTAAATTAGCAAGGACTATAGCTGATTTAGATGGTGATAAAAGTATTCTATCTAATCATATATTAGAAGCTTTGAGTTTTAGAAAGAAAAATGAAGATTAGATAGAATAATTTATAGTGGAAAAAATAGGAAAAATAGTTAATCTGTTTCAGATTATATATATCTTATTTAGTAAAACATTTAAATTATGTCAGAAATTAAGCATAAAAATTATGAAATTTTAAACTTGATAGGCTATGGATTATCAAAGTTTAATAATGACTTTATAAAAGAATTTTGATTTTCTACTAAAACAGCTTTTTATAATTTTTGTGTTAAAAACAATATAGCAGAAACAACAGGAACAATTAAAAATAGAATGGATTTATTTGATCACTTTTTTCCAGAAAATGGTAGGAAATGATGGTGGCAAAAAGGAGATACTTATATTCATAGAAAAATATTTATTGATAGTTTGTTTGGTAATGAGAATGTAAAATGATATGCAAATATTGTAAAGTTGTATATGAAGGATTCTTTTAATGTTAAGAGTATTGAATATCAAGCGAAACCAATTATTAAAACTAAGTTTAAAAAATTACAGGAAACAGGTTTAGCGGCAGAATTATTTTTCATAAATAATTATTCTTCTATGAAGATTTTCAAAAATGGTTTATTAGAGGATGCAAGATTATATGGCGATGGATATGATTTTCAAATAAATGTAGATGAAAAATCATATTTAGCTGAAGTTAAAGGAATAAGAGAAAAAAAAGGTAAATTTAGACTTACAGAAAATGAATATAAAAAAGCCCTAGAGTATAAAAAGGATTATATTATAACTTTAATAATGAATTTAAATGAAATTCCTAAAATTATAACAATTGATAATCCAATCAAAAATTTAAAATTTGAAGAACGATTTATAGAACCAGTTTGCACTTTTCGTAAAAAATCTTAAAATAAGGGGATTATATTTTAAGAAAAAAATATGGCTTATACTACAGATTTAACAGACAAGCAGTATGAACTAATAATAAAAGC
>CALNYL010000011.1:0-274916 GCA_942490775.1 uncultured bacterium | reverse complement strand
TTTTGAATAAATTTTGGGATGACTTTTTGTCTTTTATAATCTTTTTATGTTAAAATATAAAGTAATAATATTTTTATATTTTAATTTTATATATTGTGATTTTAAATGTTTTAAAAAAATGAGTAGAAGATGATGCAGCTGATATAATTTTTATCATCTGGAAGTTATCCTACTTTAAAAATTCATTGAGGGACGGTTTTTCTAACAGATCTTGATATAATAGATAAAGAAGTTTTACAAAAAGAGCTTTTTGGAATAATGAGTGCAAAGCAAAAGGATGATTTCTTGAAAAATTAGAACTAGATTTCTGATTGAGTGCTTTTAATGCTAGGTTTAGAATAAATGTTTTTGTTCAGAGAAAATGAATTGCTGCTGTATTCAGAGTTATAAAATGAGAGATACCAGAGTTTGAAAAATTAAATTTGCCAGATAGTATATTATGATTTGCAAAGAGAAAAAGTTGACTTGTATTGGTTACTGGTTCTGTGGGGTCAGGTAAGTCTACTACTCTTTGAGCTCTTATGAATTATATAAATAAGACTTATGATAGGCATGTTGATAACTGTAGAGGATCCTATAGAGTTTGTTTATGAAAATGATAAATGTTTAATAGAACAAAGAGAGGTTTGAAAATCTACTTTAAGTTTTCAAAATGCATTGAAGTCAGCACTTAGACAGGCTCCAGATGTTATGCTTATATGAGAAATGAGGGATATAGAAAGTTGTAGACTTGCTTTGACGGCAGCAGAAACATGAACTTTAGTACTTGCAACACTTCATACTTCTAGTGCTTCTAAAACGGTGTCTCGTATAATAGATATGTTTCCTTGAGATGAAAAGAATCATGTTAGGGCTCAACTTACGGAATCTCTTGTTTGAATTGCTTGGCAGGAGCTTGTGCAAAAGGAGTGATGATGAAGGGCTGCTTTATTTGAGGTTTTGATAAATAATTTTTCTGTTTCTAATACTATTAATGAGAATAAACTTAATCAGTTGGATAATATAATAGAGACGGGGCAAAAAGAATGAATGTATTCTGTGGAGAAGAGTTTGGATTTTTTGATTTCAAAATGACTTATTTCTCAGGAGACTTATGATTTTAATAAGAGTAGGTTTCAGAAGCAAGATTAGAAGATTAAAAAAAATTGCAAAAAAATCCTGAACTTTCTAAGTTCAGGATTTTTTTTATTAGGTGGTGTTGATAAGATTGTTTGAATTAGAACTAGGGGAACTTCTAGTTCTGTAGTCTAAGTAAAGCCTTTGGTAAGTTTATTAGGAGGGCTTGAAAAACACCTTTTGAGTGTATAAGTGAACCTCATAGTTTGTAGCATTGAGCGGATAGTAAGGATTTGCATGTGGATGCTATAAGTGAGTGAAGAGTGTAGCTTTCCAGTTGATGTTTTGGTTACTTTGACGAACTATAAGTGCTTCGATAAAGCTTGTAGAGAGGTTGTGATGAAGAGGTTGATTTCTCTGAATTTTGTTGTGGAGCTTGGATTTTTGGGGGAGCGAGGGATAGGTTGGGGAGTATGAGGTGAATTCTTTGGTTAGGTGTTAAGTGAGAGAAAAAAATCTTCTAGAGTGAAACTCTAGAAGGTATTTTTTTTGTGTTTATTGAAATATTTTTCTTATTCTGGTATGATTTCTTTTTTTGAGTAATAATAGCTTCATTTCTAAGGTTAGCTATCTTTTAGGTTTCTTGTTATAATTCAAGAATTATTAAAGGCTTTTGTTTTCAATGCATACTTCAATCTATCATTTTGAGAAATTATCATTTTTTCATTCATATCTTGAATTTATATCGGTTATTCTTTTGCTTTCTTTTAAGTTTTTTGATTCTATTACCTCTTCAACATATGCTTCTATAGCATTGCCTGTATCCCAGATGGCTCTACTGATAATGTTATTTAATTGACCATCTATATCAAGGGTTAGTCACCTGTCTTTTCTTGGGTATTTATAGTTACTTTTATCCATTATTAATAATATATCATCAACACATAGTTTTTGCATTCTATCCATTTTTCAGACAGAATAATTGTTATCCATTATAACTTTTCCATAGTCATCTAAAAGTTTACCAATTCTATTAGAAATTTCTCTAGTTTCATTATAATCTATTCTTTCTGGAAAAAAATCTTCAAAAGAATATTCTCTTATTTCTTTTTTTACAGTTTCTATTGCTGTTAACATTTCCTTTTTAATAATATTGTTTGTTCTTTGTAGTTCACTATGAATGTTTGCATTTTAAGCTGTTGTCTCTATATCTGCCGGGCCCCCTACCCTCGTCCCTACACCGGTACCACATTTAGGTTCTTTTTGATTTTCTCATACGGGCTTTTAAATTTCTTCTTTATAGTTTAGAATATTTTTTCTATTTTTTTCTTTTTCTAAATAATCTTATGGTATCATTGTCTATAATTTGTTCTTAGTTTATATTTTGTTCTCTCTTATTATTTCTATTCTATCATCAGAATTCGTGCGGATTTCTAAATTTTTGTTTTTATTCAAGTTTGTAGTTTTATATGGCTTCTTGTTGCTTTTATGTGTGCTGTATCTGTATTGTTCACTGCAATGGAATTATATGTTAGGTTATCTGTTTTTCTCTTATTTTTTCTCTCTAATTTTTCAATTCCAGTATATTTATTATTCATCTTCTGAACTGAGATAATGTTGCTTATTTGGGGTTTTTGGGCACTGATTTTTATTGATATTTGCTATTTTTTTTGTTAACTTATTGCTGTTAGTTTTGGAATGTTTTATTATTAGTTATACTGTTGTAGTTGACTATAACTCATTATTGAATCTGTTGTTCTTTTATAATCTGTATAAATATCTGATTGGGGAGTTTTTTCAGTTCAAGGTTTTACAGTTCTAGTTTCATTATTTTTAGTTATACTTCAATCATCTTTTTGAATAAAATGTTTAAAATTTAGTACATTAAGCCATTCTTGTTGTCAATTTCCTCTCGGATTTCTAGAATAGGCTCCATCTAATTCATCATCAAGTTTTTCTTCATCAGTTTTGTTAAGTTTATCTATTTTATATCTTTGTGATTCAACAACTGACATTAAGTTTTCTTTGTTATACTTTAGTGCATCTGAAAATTTTTGTTTTGTGAAAGAATCTACCATAGTGTATCTATAGTTTCACTTGTTATATAAATTTGGTAATGAATCTTGTAATTGTGTTGTTATTTCATTGCTAGATAAGTTTCAACTCTGAACAATTATCTTTTAATGTCTCGTAAAAGTTTTAAGAATATTTTCTACATTTTGTTTAGGTATGGGAGCATTGCTCTTGCTTGTCTTATTATGTTACTTCAATTCATATGAATTGGAATTCTTATTTCTCTATCTAATTTCTTCATTTCTGGTGTATAATCTTTTCTTGTATCCTGTATTTCAGCTTTTTTAACCTCTCAACATCTTCTTGCTACTTTTCCTCAAAGCTTTTGGTACTCTTCCGAACTTAGTTGCTCTTCTGGTTTTGGTCATCATTCATATATTCTACTTGGTACATCAACCATATTTCAAAAATTATATAATAAAATAATATAAATAACTATATCACATTTTTAAAAAACTTGCAAAAAAATATTTTTCATAGACTGGTATTTACATATCAAGAGTTGAGGAGAGAATAGGCTCGTTATCATCAACTCAGCAACCATTGGATAAATTCCAAAGGGTGCTAATTCTTACCCTTTAAAAAAGGAAAGATTTAGATTTAAATAAAAATTTAAACAAAATATAGCTTTCTCTTTAAACAGAAAGCTTTTTTATAGTTCTTTTGAATTTTAGAAAGAATACTCAATTGAATGGGGTATCTATAAGTTGAAATAAAATGTCAGAATTGTATCAAATAAGTATTTTTAGTTAAACTATTGCTTTAACTAAATGAATAAACATTATTTGCAAAGGTTGCTTTAAAATAGTTTCCTATGGTTAAAACAAAAATAAGGAACATCAAAAAATTAATCACCAGACTTTGTTTGAAGTAGTTGAAAATTTAGACTTTTGGAATAGTCTTTTCAAAATAATTATAAAGTATTGACTTTTCTTACTTTGTAATTATGCTGTAAGCATAGGGATTTTATTATTAATTTAAAATATTTATGGGTAAGTTTGGAAATGATGGGAGGGTATTATTTGTTCAGCTGTAGTAGCAACTCAACTTTACACTGGAAAACCAGCTTTAGCAGAAGATGTTAATTTAGTAACTGATAAAACAAAAGGATGTGTAGGAACTTATTTACCATGATGTGGAAATGTAGATACAAATGAAAGTAAAATAATGGATGTTAAGGATGTAGAAAAGGTAGCAGGGGAAGTCTATGACTTCTTAATACCCTATTTACAGGCTATAGAAATGTTAGATGATTCCGAAGAATTTATAAAATCAGGTACCCATAGTATTGATTTCTCAAAATTTTTGGAGGAGATAGGGCAGGGGATTACTCAGGAGATAAAGAAAGTTTGTAGAGTAGGAGGGGATATGAAAAATTTCCAAATAGTGGTTAATGGATATAGAGTAGAAATGACTTCTTTTACAGCTGCGGCTGCAGCAGCAGCAAGACTAATTAAGGTTAGCATAAGGATTATTGCTAATGTTTTAAATAATAAAGAGGTCGGTATAACTATGACTAGAATTATAGAAAATAATTTGTAAAATTAGTTTTTGCATACAAATACTTCTTACACACATATCAAAAAGTTGAGAGAATAGGCATCGTTATTATCAACTCAGCAACCATTGGATAATTCAAGGTGCTAATTCCTACCCTTTTAAAGGGAAAGATGTAAATTTAAATAAAAAATTTAAACAAAATATAACTTTCTCTTTAAATGAGAGAAACTTTTATAAGTTCTTTTGAATTTTAGAAAAGAATACTCAATTGAATGGGGTATCTATAAGTTGAAATAAAATGTCAGAATTGTATCAAATAGATATTTTTAGTTAACTATTGCTTTAACTAAATGAATAAACATTATTTGCAAGGTTGCTAAAATAATTTCCTATAGGTTAAAAATAAAGATAGGAACATCAAACAATTAATCACCAGACTTTGTACTTGAAGTAGTTACAAATTTAGACTTTTGGAATAAGTCTTTTTAAAATAATTATAAAGTATTGACTTTCTATATTTGTTTTTATATTATGAGCAAAAGTTTTTATTATTAATTTTAGATATTTATGGGTAAGTTTGCAAATATTATTTGTTCAGGTGTGTAGTAGCAACTCAATTTGCTACTGAAAAAACCAGCTTTAAAGAAAAGGTTAGTTCAGTAACTGATACAATAAAAGAATTAAAAATGTAAATCTAGTAGGACACGAAAATGTTGATCAACAGAATATTCTAAAGCCTTAAAAAAAGCAACTAAAAGTTATACTGCATATATGATATTTTTATAAAAAATCTATTTCTTCTAATATTCCTATTCGTCCTAAGTGTATTACCGAATTTTATAGATTTTACTGAACTAATGTTTCTTTGGTGAGCTTTTCTGATGAAAAAAAGAAGATCTTATGCAAGAAATCTTTTTAGAGTTATCTCAAGTTAGAGTGAAATGACTTAATTAGTATTTTAGAAAGTCGTGAGGAAAACAAGATTTTATATACAAAAAATTAGGAAATACCCTGAATATAAAGAATTCCTTGAAAAGCAAATAAAGGCCATTGTTCCAAGCAATGAAAAAAAAAAATGTTAATGATCAACAAAGTTAGCAGGTGAAGTCTATGATGTATTAACATCTTATTTAGAAGCTTTGAAAACGACAGATGAGTCCAAAGAATTTAAAGAATCAGGTCGCCATAGTTCTGATTTCTTAAGATTTTTGCAGAAGACAGAACAGAGGATACTAGTGAGATAAAGACATTTTGTAGAGTAGGAGGGAATAGTGAATATTGTAAAACAGTGGTTGGTAGATATAAAGAAGAAATGATTTCTTTTACAGCTGCAACTAACTTGTGACAGAGAATATTACAGAAAAAGATGAGGATATGTTTAATAAGGAGGTTGATGAGATTTTAAAAATTATATTCCGTCTTCATAGAGATGATAGGGACCTTTTTTGGCTTACAACAGTTATTATAAAGATAAATATGTAACCTTAAATCTTATGCTAAAAAATCTTAGAAGGTGGAGATTTTGGTTTTTTCTCTGCATGTAAAAAAGGGGGGGTCTTATATCCTCTGTCTTGAAGCCATAGAAAATTTAAAGAAATATGTTTCTGATATGGAAAATGGATTTTTGGATTGGAAATCTTTATGAAACAGTGACTAATGAATAATAATGTATACACTTATTAGAGAATATTATAGATTTTAAAAAAAGGGGCTAGTTTTAAAATTTAGCCTTTTGGGATTGTAAAAAAATTATTCAAATCAAAAAAAATATAACAAAATAATTTGCAAAAATATTTTTTTGCATACAATACCTTTACACACATATCAAGAGAAGTTGAGAGAGAATAGGCTCGTTATTATCAACTCAGCAACCATTGGATAAATTCCAAAGGTGCTAATTCCTACCCTTTTAAAGGGAAAGATGTAGATTTAAATAAAAAATTTAAACAAAATATAGCTTTCTCTTTAAACGAGAAAGCTATATTTTTGATTTAAGGATGAACATATAATCCATCCTTAAATTACTTCCCTTTACTACTAAAGGAAGGAGGCTACATTTAAACTCTTTACTTTATTTATTAATATATGATTTTATGAAAACATTTATAACTTCTGAGTCTGTATCAAGTGGGCATCCTGATAAGATGTGCGATCAAATAAGCGATGCTATACTTGACGCATGTTATAAAGAAGATCCATACTCTAGAGTAGCTTGTGAAACAATGGTTACTACTTGAACTGTTATAGTTTCTGGTGAAATAACAACTAAAGCTAATGTTAACTATACAGCCTTAGTAAGAAAAACAATAAGAGACATATGATACACTTGATGAGATACTCATTTTGACTGAGATGAATGTGGAGTTCACTTACTTATAAATACTCAATCTCCTGACATAGCACAATGAGTAGATACCTGAGGAGCATGAGACCAAGGAATAATGTTTTGATATGCAACTAATGAAGCAGATGACTATTTACCTTTACCAATAAGCTTAGCTCATAAATTAGCAAAAAGACTAGAAGAGGTTAGAAAAAAATGAATACTTGATTACTTATGTCCAGATGGAAAAAGCCAAGTAACAGTAGAATATGAAAATGATAAACCAATTAGAATAGATACGGTTATTATTTCTAATCAGCATATAAAAAATATAACTCAAGAAGAATTAAAAATTTGAATAAAAAAAGAAGTTATAGATGAAATAGTTTGAGACTTTATTGATGAAAATACAACCATACACATAAACCCAACAGGAAAGTTTCAAGTATGATGACCAAAGGGAGATTGTTGAGTAACAGGTAGAAAAATAATAGTAGATACTTATGGAGGTATTTGAAGACATGGATGATGAGCTTTTTCAGGGAAAGACCCATCAAAAGTTGATAGAAGTTGAGCTTATATAGCTAGATATTTAGCTAAAAATATAGTGGCTTCTGGTATTTGTGATAAATGTGAAATACAGATAGGTTATGCAATATGAGTAGCTAAGCCTGTAAGTGTATTTGTAGATTGTTTTGGAACTGAAAAAGTGGAAGTTTCTAGTATAGTTGACACTATTAATAATAGTTTTGATCTATCTCCTAAAGGAATAATAGAAAAACTAGATTTGAGAAAACCTATTTTCCAGAAGACTGCTACTTATGGTCATTTTGGTAGAGATGATGTTAGTTGGGAAAATCTTGATAGTGTGGAGGTTTTTAGGGAGTTGTTGTAATAAAAAAAAAGAGCTAAAAGCTCTTTTTTTATTATTTGGTTTTAGTTTTAACTCATAGCTTTTAAAGCTTCTTCTTCTGTATCAACAACTGGTACAATAGTAGTAATACCTACAAGTTCAAGTATGTCTTTTACTCCATCGCTACAGTTTGTTATATGCATTTGTCATTCATTTTCTTCTATATTTGAAAAAACATCAGCTATGTAACCTATAGACTTTGAATTCATGTACTTAAGTCATGTGAAATTTAGTATGATTTTTTTCCCAGCAAAATCACCTATTTGTTCGTATATTGAAGAGAATGTTTTATCTGCATTGGTTTCATCAAGTTCTCATGAAAAAGTAAATATTATTATACCATTTTGTTCTTTTTTATTTACATCTATTAGAGTTTCCATAAAATATATTTTATTAACAATTAAATTAACTGAAATAATTATATACCAAAAAGAATAATTATGCAAATTTTTTAACTAAATAAAATATTTTCTTATGATTTATAAATTAGAAGACCTAAATACCCTTTCTGTAAACATAAAAATACCTTGTCTGATTTTTCTAAAAGGGGATTTGTGAGCTGGAAAAACGACCTTATCAAAGCATATATTAAAAAATCAGCTTTGAATAAAAGAGGATATAACTAGTCCTACATATACATATTACAATAAATATATTTGAAAAATAGAGGATAGGGAAGTACCAGTTTACCATTTTGATTTATATAGACTGCAAAATTATGATGAATTTATAGCTATATGATGAGAGGAGGTTTTTGATAATAATGCTTGAGTTATAATTGTAGAATGGTCAGAATTAGTAAAAGATTATTATAAGCCAGATATAAAGATTGTTTTAAAAAATCTATGAAAAGAGGATGAGAGAGACATAGAGGTTTTTTAGCCCAAAAATCTTTTGACATTTTTCCTAAAATTAATAAAGTACACTTGTACTACTTAAGTGATACTAAAAATATTTTACAAGAAATATATTTATGAAAACTCTAAAAACTACTAGCTTCTGGTTTTTCTTTTACTCTTTCAAACAATTGAAAGATTCTTTTTAGAGTTAAAAAAACAAAATTTAAACCTAACAAAAAATCTTTCAAACAAAATTTGAAAGATTTTTTTATATAAATATAAAAATTAATACCCCTATCTTAACCTCTTTCCCCTTTCAGGAGAAAGAGGTTGCAAATAATTTTCCCTTCTCAACTTTTACCTTTAACATAGATTTACATGAAAATATTATGAATCTGAGAAATCGTAATAGACGAAACCTCCACAACAAATGACAAGATAAAAGAATGAATAAAAGTTCAGTTAAACTCAAAAACGGAATCTACAAAATCTATATGATGACCAGTACCCGCATGACTAAAGCTACTTAGTAACCTATGATACCAAACAACGATAATATGAAGTATTTGAGATGATTTATACTGAAAATATATAGAAAACAAAATCAAAGAATATAAAATAGAAAATAAACTAATAATAGATAAAGCAACAAAAGTAAACAGAGTAATAGTAAACACTTCAAACTGAAAAAGAACAATCTTAAGATGAGCGGATGAAAATGAAAAACTAAAAAAAATTCCACTAGAATTAATTAAAGAAGCAGATGTTGTGATATTTGATAGACATGAACCTGAAGCTTTTGATTTTGTTATAAAGAATAAGAGAAAGGATACAAAGATAATAATGGATCCTTCAACAGAATTTTCAGAAAAAATAATAAATATGACAAGATGTTTAGATTATCCAATATTTCCAGTAGAAGCTCTAGAAGACTCAATGTTAAGTAAAAATGAGAAATTATTAGAAATATATAATATATCAAAAAAGCCAACAATAATAACAGACTGAAAAAAATGAAGCTATATTTTCAACTGAAAGATAACTAGAATAATAAAACCAATAGAAATAAAACCAGTGGATAAAGATGGTGCTTGAGATGTATTCAGAGCATGATTTATTCACTGAGTGTTGCAATGATGGACTATGGAAAGTGCAGTAAGATTTGCAAATATAGTAGCTGGGTTGCAGTGTTTGAGAAAGTGAAATCTGACAGCGATTCCGAGTAGGGGGGAGATAGAAGATTATATAGAGAAGTATGAGGTGAAGTTGGAGTAACCCACCCCTAACCCCTCTCCTTTGAAGGAGTAGAGGGAAATGAGGTAAAATTTTTAATTGTTCTTTAAAATAATCTGAAAAAAAATGATTATAGAGAGTTTTATAATCATTTGGGAATTTTGAATTTTATGAGAGAAATGCTTTATAAATAAGATTCTCGTTAATTCAAGAACTTTCACCTGCATTTTTGCCTTCTTCAATCATTTTTTCTTCTATTTCATTTATTATAATAGTTATTTCTTTTAGTGTTGTTTCAAAAATCTTTATTCAGGCATTTCTTTTTATATTTTTGTCCCTAAGATTTATAGTAATTGAACCTTGACTAGTAATTTCATATTTTTGGTTCAAATTACCATAATTTTTGAAAAATTTATCAGGATTTTGAGTATATTGATATAATAAATAAAAAGTTTTTTTGTCTAAATTTGTAAATCTTATTATTTTTTTATGATTGACTGATGAGATTCCTACCTTTATTTTTTCTCATTTATTACTTAAATACTGTAAACCATTTTTGTTATCTAGTAATCTAGTTAATCTTTTTAATTGGAAATCAAAAGTTTTTTTTAGTTTTTCAACATTTGTTTCTTGTTTTGCTTTTTGAAAAAACATACTTTAAGGATTAAATTGTAAGCTTGAAATAATTTTAGCACAAGTTTTTACATAAGACAAATTATAGTATAAGAAGATTTTTTAATTGTTCTTTAAAATAATCTAAAAAAAAATGATTATAGATAGTTCTATAATCATTAAAAAAATCCCAAGATTATTTATTTAAACTACATATGCATCATCTAAATTGCCTTCTACACTATATAATTCATCTTTAGGTTCTTCTGGATTTACAGGTGGTATATAACTGGCTCCTCCGTATGCTCTCTCTTGTATTTTACGAAATACTTCTTGCATTGTATCTAAAAATTTTCTTGTAGAAGAAAAATTAATCATTGGTTGATGACTATAATTATTTTCTAGATCTTCATATTGGAATCGTTCATCTGAAATCTGTTCTAATGAAATCCAGTAACCATTTGGTTGTTTTAAAGATATTTTTTTATAACCTCAATCAGTTTCTATTTCTAAAGAATCTTTTATTAATTTTGATACATTTGGATTATTCAAGAGATCTTCAACTCTATAACAAAGGGATGAAAACTTTGAAAGATTTTCATTGAGATCATTATTTTCGTTAGGACTTTCATTAAACATATTTTTTTAGAATTAAAATTAAAATTATATAAATTACAAAATAATTCTAACACAAACTTTCACAAAAAACAAATTTCCATATAATAAAAATAATTTTATTTACAAAATCTCTATCTTGTAGCCCCCTTTCTCCTGAAAAGGAGAGAGGATTCAGGAGAGAGGTTAAAATTTTACCACCTAACCAAACTAACCCATGCAAAACCTAAAAAAATCCGCAGATACTATAAGATTTCTCTGTGCTGATATGGTACAAAAATCTAATTCTGGACATCCTTGAGCACCTATGTGACTAGCTGACATTATAACTGTCCTATCATCACATATAAGACATAACCCAAAAAATCCTAAATGGCTAAACAGAGACAGACTAGTATTTAGTTGAGGACATGTTTCTAGCTTGATATATAGTTATTTACACTTAACTTGATATGATATAAGTATAGAAGACCTAAAAAACTTTAGACAGTTATGAGCAAAGACTCCATGACATCCAGAATATGGAGAGGTTCCTTGAGTTGAGATTACAACTTGACCACTTGGTCAGTGAGTGGCAAATGCTGTATGATTTGCAATGGCTGAAAAATATGCTGAAAATATTTTAAACACAGCTGAAAATAAATTAATAGACCACAAAATATACTGCTTTTGTTGAGACTGAGACCTACAAGAATGAATAAGCTATGAAGCCTGTAGTATCGCAGGTCATCAAAAACTAAATAATTTGGTATTGATTTATGACTCAAATGAAATAACAATAGAGGGAAATATAAATATAACTTGGAATGAAGATGTGAAAAAGAGATTTGAAGCTCAGGATTGGAATGTAGAACAGATAGATGGACATGATTATGATGCTATAGATAAGGCTATAGAAAATGGTAAAAATTCAGATAAGCCATATCTGATAATAGCGAAAACAAAAATTGCAAAATGAAGTGTAAATTTAGAGGGTTCACATAAAACTCATGGATGTCCTTTGTGAGAAGATGAAATAAAGTTAAGCAAACAAAAAGCATGACTAAACCCAGAAGAAAAATTTGTAGTGTCAGAAAATGTTTTAGAATATTTTAGAGAGTCTCTTGAAAAATGAAAAGAGGAAGAACAAAAATGGAATGAGTTAAGGGATAGCTCTCCTAAAAAGGATGTTTTAGAAGAATTATTAAACCCTAATTTAGATAATATAGAATATCCAGAATTTGAGGAAAATGCAAAGATAGCTTCAAGAGCTTCAAACTGAAAAATACTTAATGCTGTAGCAAAGGTTAATAAAGGATTAATTTGATGAAGTGCTGATTTGTCGCCATCAAATAATTCAACTCTTGAATGAGAATGAGTGTTTTCAAATTGAAGAAATATGTATTTTTGAGTAAGGGAACATGCGATGTGAGCAATAGCAAATGCAATATCTCTTTATTGATTATTTACACCTTATACGGCAACATTCTTTGTGTTTAGTGATTATCTAAAAGGAGCGGTTAGAGTAGCAGCACTTGCAAATATAAAAAACTATTATATCTGGACACATGACAGCATCTGAGTATGAGAGGATGGACCAACACATCAACCAATAGAGCATTTAACTCAATTTAGAGCATTGCCGAATCTTTATAATTTTAGACCAGCTACAGCATATGAAAATATTGATTGCTGGAAGGTTGCTTTAAAATTAAGCTGACCTTGTAGTTTTATATTATCAAGACAGTGACTAGTAAATAGAAAATTTGAAAATACTATTTGATGAGTAGAAAATGGAGCATATCTAGTAAAAAAAGAAGAAAATCCAGAAATTACATTATTAGCTAGTTGAAGTGAACTAGAATTAGCACTACAAGTAGCAGAAAAACTAGATGAAAAATGAACAAAAACAAATGTTGTTAGTATGCCTTGTTTTGATTTACTAGAAGAACAGACAGATGAGTATATAGATGAAATATTAGATCTAGATACTAAAATAATCTGAATAGAAGCAGCAAGATGATTAGAACTTTATAAGTATTGTGATGATGTTATTTGAATGGATAGCTTCTGAGCAAGTGGAAAAGCTGATATGTTGTTTGAGAAGTTTGGGTTGACGGTGGAGGGAGTGTTGGAGAGGGTATAAATTATTTATAATCCTAACTTGAATTCTTTCCTTTCATACGAAAGGGAAGAGGCTACAATAAGTGTTATATAAGTTAATTTTCAATCTAAAAATGATACCACAAAAAATAAAAGAAATAGCCAAAGGATTAAGAAATAATATGACCAAGGGTGAAACATTATTGTGGGATGAAATAAAAAATGATAAGTTATGAATAAGAATATTAAGGCAAAAGCCAATTTGCTTGTTTATTGAATGAGAATCTTTTCATAGGTATATAATCCCTGACTTTTATATAGCAACAAAAAAAATAATAATTGAAGTTGATTGAAATGTACATGATATTCCAGAGACTGTCTCTTTAGACAAAGTAAAAGAACAATTTTTACTAAACAATTGATTTAAAATCTTAAGATTCAGAAATGAAGAAATTTATTTTGATTTACAAAATATTATTTCTAAAATAAAAGAAAGTATAAAATAATAATCCTAATTATGCAGCCCTCTTCCTTTAGTATTAAAGGAAGAGATTCAGAGATGGATTATAAAATATTTTTAAATTTTAACTAAAAAAAACATGGCAAAACTAGTATGACAACTTATTTCTCCAGAAGAAATAAAAAAGAAATATTCTCTAAGCGAAGAGGATAAAAAACTTATAGAAGCTTGAAGAAAAGAATTAGCTGATATTTACAGCTGAAAAGACGATAGAAAAATACTTATAATAGGACCCTGTGGAGCAGACTTTGAAGAATCTCTAAATGAATATGCTGAATTTTTATCAGGACTAGCAGAAAAAGTACAAGACAAGATAAAAATAGTTATGAGATTTTATACAGGAAAACCTAGAACAGTATGATGACGGAAAGGACTACAAAACTCAACACCATGAAAAGAACCAAATATTATGACAGGAATAGAAGAAGCTAGAAGAATAGCAGTAAACATTATAAAAAAATATGGATTACTACTATGAGATGAAATGCTACACCCAAATATAATAAACTATGTAGATGATATTTATAGCTTTGTAGCAGTATGAGCAAGAAGTAGCGAAAACCAATACCACAGAGAAGTATCATCAGGACTTAATATACCAGTAGGTATGAAAAACCCAACATCAGGAGACTTACAAATAATGGTTAATTCTGTAGCTGCATGACAAACTCCTAGTACTTATGTAATAGGGACAGATGTTTATAAAACAGAAGGAAATAATTTAAGTCACGGTGTACTTAGATGAGGAACAGAAAGGTCAAATTATAGTTTAGAAGATATACAGGAAGCTTATAATTTAATGGAAGCTAAAAAAGTAAATTCTCCTGCTATAATAGTTGATACAAATCATAGTAACTCAAGAAAACAGTATGAAAAGCAAATAGATATAATGAGTGAGGTTATGGATAGTATTTCAGGGGATGAAAAGCTAAAAGATTTTGTAAAATGATTTATGGTTGAGTCTTATTTATATGATGGAAATCAAAGTTATAGTGAAGGATGTAAAAAAGGTTTAAGTTTGGTTGATCCATGTATAGGGAAGGAAAAGACAGAAGAGTTGGTGATGAAATTGTATGGGGGAGATTTAAAAAGATGCTTTTAAAGCATCTTTTGATTTCTAAATATTTATATAGTATTTAAGAATTTTTGTGATTAAGAATCCAATCTGCATTTTTATATATTTCAATAATAATTTCTTCTAATTCTCTAGCAATTTGTATTCTATTTTTTACATTTATTTTAAATTCTGTATTATTTATTTTTTCTGCTAATCATTGAATCTTTTTTTGATTGTTTCCTGTGATTCATTTCTCAGTACAATATTTTGTTAAAGAATTAGCTATTTCTTCTCTTGTTTCTTCTATAGTTCAATCTCCAACTTTACTTACATCTTCTAAATCAGATATTAAGTCTCCTAAATATTTATCTTCTCTAGCTTCATTCCTAGCTTTTAGTTTTCCAATAGGACCTCATATAGCATTATTTTGTTCATGTATATTCATAATTAAAATTTTAAATTGTAAAATATAATTTTTATTATAATATTGAATATAAATATGTCAAATATTTCTTAATTTTTATTATTATGCACACAATTATATTCTACTGAATGAGGTGAACAGGTAAAAGTACCATTTGAAAAAAAGTAGCCTCAGAATTATGATACATATTTATAGATTTAGACATCTTTATAGAAAAAAAAGTCTGAATGAAGTTAGATAAATACATAGCAAAAGTTTGATGGGATAAATTCAGAAATACAGAACATGAGAGCCTAAAAGAAGTTTTAAATCAAGATAGAGAAAAGATTGCAGCCTCTTTCTCCTGAGAAGGAGAAAAAATTCAAGATAGAGGTATGAAAAAAAAGTTAATCTCACTCGGATGATGAACCATAGTATTTGAAAGAAACATAGCAGAAATAAATAAACTAGAACATAAAATATCCTTTTTCTTAGAAACAAACATAAACGAAATAGCAAAAAGAATACAAAAAGATGAAGAAAATGATGAAAACAGACCATCACTAACATGAGAAGATGTAGTTACAGAACTAAAAAAAGTTTATGAACAAAGAGAAAGCATTTATAAAAACAATGCAGACGAAATAGTAGATAATAATTGAGCAATAGAAGAAACAATAAAAACACTAGTACAGATTATAAATAAAAGAAAAATCTGTATACCCATAACTAACTTTGAAGAAAACTATATAAAAAAAACATTTGAAAAATTAAAAAAAATAGATGAAATAAGTTATATAGAACTCAGAATAGATTTTTTGAAGGATTTAACTAGGTTAAAAAGTTTAATAGAAGACTGTCCTAAAAAAGTTATAATTACAAACAGAATAAAAGAGGAATGATGAAAATTTGAATGAAATTATAAAAAATCTCTAGAAATACAAAAGAAAGCACTAGAACTTTGAGCAGACTTAGTTGATTTAGAACTACAAACTTTAGAAACAATAAAAAACCCTGAAATAAATTTTGAAAAAATAATTATAAGCTCTCATAATTTTGAAGAAACCCCCAGCCTAGAAAAATTAATAAAAATTCTAGAAAAAATGAAAAAATATAATCCGAAAGTTTATAAAATAGCAGTAAAACCAAACAAGGAAGAGGATGTAGATACTATTTATAAACTATCAGAATACTTTAAAGAAAACTTTACTAGAAGTGAATATATATTTATATCTATGTGAGAACTCTGAAAACAAACCAGAATAAATATTCCCAAACAATGAGCAATGCTAACATTCGCAAGTTTTGAAGGTGATATATCAGCTCCTTGACAGATTGGATATAAAGAAATTTATGAGAAAATAGTTTTGTCATAGTTTACTTATTAAAAATGTTACTCAGCTTGTCAACAGAGGGTTTTAACCCTTTTCAGAATTATGATATCTAAATTAATTTAAAATCATGAACCTATCACTCTACCACGAAAAAACACTAAAAAATCTAGAAACAATCATAAAAAAAATAGAAAAAAAATGATACACCCTAGATAAACTAAAAAACTACCTAAAAAATGAAAACTTTGAAAGGAGAGTTGTATTTTTATGATGAAAACAAATCTCATGAAGCCTAAGCCCAATAATCCACACAAGCAACTCTATAAAATACCCAAACAAAGAATTCCTATACACACTACTAGACCTAGAATGAAAAACAAGTAAAGAAATAGTACAAAACTATTATCAAATAATTTCTGAAAATAAAGAAATACTCTGAGGAAATGTGACAATGCCATATAAAATAGATATTTTTGAACTATTAAAAAGTAAGTGAGAATTAGACGATAGTGCCCTGCTAGTATGAGCAGTAAACACCATAGCTAAACAAAATTGAAAAATCAAATGATACAACACAGACCTAGAGTGAATACTACTCCCAATTCAAAAACAACTCTGAGAAAAAATAAAAGAAATAAAAACATCCTATATCTTTGGTTCAGGAGGATCAGCACAAGCAGTAGTCACAGCTCTATTAAAACTCTGAATAAAAAATATAAAAATATTTAACAGAAGCGAAGAAAAAGCAAATGATATGATAAAGCACTTTAACTCTAAAGAAGTGAAGAAAATTATAGAAAAAAAATCTTCTAACTATAATCTAGAATACATAAAATACGATATAACAAAACCAGAAGACACAAAAAAAATATCTGAAAATATAAAAGAAAACTGAATTATTATAAATACCTTACCATTTGGTTTCAAAGAAGAATTACCAAAAATGATGATACCTGAAACAGAGTACCAAAAAATAAAAGATAAAATAGAATTAGTTTTCGATATAGTTTACGATGCAATAGAATGAAATACCCCTATAATAAAACTAGCCCAAAAAGACTGAATAAAAACTTGTCAGTGACTAGATATGCTCCTAAATCAAGCCGTAAAATGATTTGAACTTTGGACTGATTGAGAAAAGTTAGATGTAGAAGAATTGGAGGGGATGTTAAAATAAAAGAATTTTATTTTTTTATTTAGATATTCTATTATTTTCTCTATTTTAGATTTTTTTCTTTAAAATATTTTTTTGTTATATCATACATATTTCAAGTATCTTCTTGCTTATCATAATATTTTTTTAATCATTCTTTCTTGTTACATAACACTTGAAATATAGGATACTTAAGAGAGTCTAAAGAAATTAGTATTCTATTTATAGGAACTAATGAATAATAATCTACACCCAGTTCATATTTATTTATATCATCTCAATTTAACATTTCTTTTACAAAAGCATAATTATCTTTTAATAAATCTCAATTAAGTTTAATTATTTCCCATAAAGAAAAGATTTTTACTGCTGAATATTGAGATAATTTTTGCATTATATCTAAATTATTTCTTCTACTTAAATCTAGATTTAGAAATATTTGAAAATATGGAGAATGCAAAATCTTTTTTATTTTTTCAATATCTTGTAGTGCTTCTTTTGTATATTTTACCTTTTCAAGTCTTAATTCTTCATTCAATTCTTTAATTTTTCATTCTTTTAATAAAGTTATCCTATGTTTTGTTTTATCTATTTCTATTTTTATTTCTTTTTCTTTAACTTCAGGAGTATTTCATCTACTTGTTTCTGTTTTTTCTGACATAATTTTTTTTATAAAAAATAAAATTTAAGATTATAAGAATTATATCATATTTTTTATAAAAAAACAAAAATTGCATTTATATTTTTTCCCACTATCATTACTTTAAAATTTAAACTATTTATTTTTTTTACTTAAAAATCATTATGAAAAACCTAACACTACCATGATCAAAATCAATAACAAACCGTGATTTTGTAATAGCAGCCCTAACAAGCTGAAAAACAACACTAAAATGAATACTCCTAAGTGACGATGTTCACCATATGATAAACTCCCTGAAAACCATCTGAATAAACATAAAACTATCAAAAAACACAGCAATAGTAAACTGATGACTAGAAAACCTAAAATGAAATGACAACGAAATCTATGTATGACAATCATGAACATGTATGAGATTTCTCACAGCAATGATAACCATAAATAAAACCTGAACAATAACAATATCAGGAGAAAAAAGACTTATGGAAAGACCAATGTGAGACCTACTAGAAGCTATGACACAAATGTGAGTAAAATATGAATCAGACGGAAAATTCCCACCAATAACAGTCTCACCATCAGAAATAACAGAAACAAAAGTAAAAATGAACTGAACATCATCAAGCCAATTCTTCACTGCACTTATGATGATAGCACCAGTTTTAGAAAACTGACTAGAAATAGAAGTCATATGAGACCTAGTAAGTAAACCTTATATAGATTTAACAATAAACGAACTATCTAAATTTTGAGCAATAGTAGAAAACCAAAACTATAAAAAATTCATAGTAAAACCAAGTAAATACAAAGCAAGAGAACTACTGGTAGAATGAGATGCCTCGGCACTTTCATACATAGCAAACTATATAGTATTACACTGATGAGAAATAAAAATAGAAAATATTTGAAAAAACTCTAAACAATGAGATTATAAATATTTAGACACACTAAAAATATTTTGACTAAGATATGAAACAGACTGAGAAACTACAACTATGAAAGCACCATGAATAAAAAATACAAACTTATCAGAATATAATAACCATGAAATAGACTTTGAAAATATGCCAGACACCAGTATGAGTTATATGAGCCTAGCAGCTTTTTTACCATGAAAAACAAAAATAACCTGATTACAAACACTAAACTTAAAAGAATGTAAAAGAATAGATGCCATGAGAGATGAACTAAAAAAATTATGAGTAGAAGTTGAATCAGATGAAAAAAGTATAGTTGTCTGAGAAATAAAAGAATTCCCCAAAGAAAAAATAGACATAGAAACATACAATGACCACAGAATTGCTATGGTATTTGGAACTCTAAACACTTATATCTGAAATCTAAATATACTAAATCCAAAATGTGTAGAAAAAACATATCCAGAATTTTGGAATGATTTAGAAAAGTTAGGAAAGTAAAACCCCCTCCAAAGTTAAGTAGAAAAATATAAATAAACCGAAAACATTAGTCTACTTAAAATAGAAACCCTATAAAATAGCTATATTTCAATAAAAGGCTTTTTTCTTTTAATTTTATCCCCCATGCAAAAATTATTTTTTACAGACTTGGAATGAACAATACTTAAAAAATGAGAAATTCCACAAGATAATATTTCACTTTTAGACTCACTAAAAGAGAATGGTATAAAAACTATAATATCAACATGAAAGTGATTTTTGAGAGTTCATCCATATTTCAAGAATAATGGAACATATGCAATGATTTTAGAAAATTGAGCTAAAACACTTCTAGATTGAGAAATTATAGAAAAAGCCTTTGATAAAACGAATCAAGAAAAGCTATTAGATCTAATAAAGGAAATAAAAAATAACATAATATTTTCATTTTTTTATGATTCAAATAATGAAAATAAAGCTTATTTTTATGTTTGAGAAGAATGAATACCAAAAAAATATAAGGAAAAGTTTGGTAATATAATTAATGAAAATTCTATATTTCCATTAAAGGATTTTGAGAAAAATATTTCAAAACATAAAGTTTCACTTTTAAATATAAAAACAAACTTATTTTCTCTAGATGAAATAAAATCAACAGATAAAACATGATTAGATTTAGTCTTCAACGAATGAATCTTATGTGTAACACTTTTATGAACAAACAAATGAAGTGCAGTTGAAAATATTTTAAATATTTTTAAAAATGAAAAAGATATTAAAATCCTAGTAGCCTGAAATGGAAAAAACGATTTACCAATGATGGAAGTAGCTATAAAATTAGCTAAGAGAATAGATGTAGAAGTATGAATATTAATTGTTTGAAACTCTTTACAAAAGCAAGTAGAAAAATATAAACAAAACAAAAATATTAAACTTCTACAATCAGACACTCCAGAAAACTCTCACATACAAATAAAACAATTTTTCACTTTGTAGCCCTCTTCCTTTAGCAACCTAGGAAGAAATTCAGAGATGGATTATTTTTAAAAGTCCTTTTTTTTGATGAAATTAAAAAAAAATATTTTTGGTATTTTAGGAAAATTAATATAATAAAGAAGATAATATAAAAATAATAAAAAAGATTATGAGTTTTGTAACAATTCCAGCAGAATATTCTAAATGAATAGTAAAACCCTTAGAAAAAGTCGAGGGAACACCAAGCAGAGTAATGGTCACATTTGAATATACTGAAAACCCTGATGAAGACCCTATTTTTAAACAAGCAATGAAAGACTATAGGGACTGAAAAAATATTTATGATAAAACAGATTTAGATAATTTAATGAAAAAAAGATGAATTATAAAATAAAACTTCATAAAAAGCTAAAGTTTTTCTATAAAAGAAAGGCTTTTTCTTTTAAACCTTTACTCCAAGAATATTAATTTAAGGAAAAATTGTAGCCCTCTTCCTTCAGCAACCTAGGAAGAGATTCAGAGATGGATTATAACTTTTTACCTCTTAACCCCAAACTCCCCATGAAACCAATACAAGTAAACATACCACAAAAAAATATAAAGTACGATATAACATTTTGAGACGATATCCTATTAATGATAAAGTCAGCAATCCCAGACCACCAAACAAGAAAAATGCTTTTTGTAATAGATGATAATGTATTTGATGTTTATAAAACAGAAATAGAAAATTGGACTACAGAACTAAAAGCACTCAACATAAAAATCAAACACTGAGAAGAAAGTAAAAACTACAAAACACTCCTAACAATAATAGACGAACTAATAAACCACAAATTCACTAGAAAAGACTATGTAATAGCACTAGGATGATGAATGGTATGAGACCTAGCATGATTTGCTGCATCATTATACAAAAGATGAACAAATGTAATACAAATACCAACAACACTACTAGCGATGCTAGACTCGTCAGTATGATGAAAAACATGAGTAGACTATGGATGAATAAAAAATATAATCTGAGCATTTCATAATCCAACAGCAGTCCTAATAAACAAAAACTTTTTACACACCCTACCATCAGAAGAAATACTAGGATGATTTTTTGAATGACTAAAACACTCAATACTAGACTCTAGAGAAGACTTTTTAGAATTTAAAGAAGCACTAAACCTACTTGGAAAACAAGACTCAGGTTATGAAATAGAAGAAAGAATAAAGAAAAATATAAGCTACAAAGCAAGAGTCGTAGAAAGCGACCCATTTGAAACACTTTGAAATAGAAAAACACTAAACTATGGACACACATTTTGACATGCACTAGAATCTTATATGAACTTAAAACTACAGCACGGAATCTGTGTATGATTCTGAATAATATTTGCAAACATACTATCTTGCCAAAAATGAGTATTAGAAAAAAATATCTGTGATGAGATAAATGATAATATTTTAAATATACTGAAAGATATAAAGCTAAAAGAACTAAACTTTGAAGAACTTTTTGACCTTATGCTAAAAGATAAGAAAAATGTAAGTGAAAATGCACAGTTTGTGTTATTAAAAGATTATGGAGAAACTAAGATTGAGGAGGTTTCAAGAGAGGAGTTAGAAAGGGCTTTTGAGGAGTTTAAAAATAATATTTAATATAAAAAAATAAAAGGGGGTTATGAGCTGAGGTAAACAAAGAAAATTGATTTTTTACAAATTATTTCTATTATGAACATGTATATTTATTTTATGTAGAGATGTTTTGTTAAAACATCTATTCTCTTTAAAAATAAATATTTATTTTTTTACTCATACCCATGAAAACAATACTAGTAGATGCATGGAACATATTTGTAACAGAAAACTGAATCTTTAAAGAAATGCACCAAATACTTGAAAAATTTCCAAATAAAAAAATCATACTAACAAATGCAGACGAAGAAAAGCAAAAAGAATTTGGACTTGTGAATTTACCCTATGAAATGTTTACACAAAACTTTAATCCACTAAAAACAAATCCAGACTTTTATAAAACATTCCTAAAAGAATACAACTTAACAGTAGAAGAAGTAATATATTTTGAACACGATGAAAATGCAGTGAAAAGTGCTAAAAGTCTTTGAATCCTAACATATCACTATGATAAAGATAAAAAAGATTTAGAAGCATTAGAAAAATTCTTAAAAGAAAATGTTTAGAGAAACTATCAGAATTTTGGGCAGACTTAGAAGAAAAAAAATAAGTATTTAATGCAAATAACTTACATTAAATTTGCAATATTATAAAAAATACTATACTCTGTAGTTATAGGCTTACAATTTAATGTAAAAAATCTATGCTTAAATATGTAAAAGTAAAAAATTCTCTTTCTTTCAAGGAAGAAACAGAAATAAATTTTGAATCAAGTTTTAGGTGAAAAAAAGATAAAAAAGATAATGTCTTCAGAGTATGAGATAGTGTTTTGATGAAAAATATGCTAATTTATTGAGCTAATGCAAGTTGAAAAAGTAATATAATTAAGATTGTAAGTTTTATAAAAAGTTTTACTTTATTTTCATCTGAAAAGAACTTTTTTTCAAAAAATAAACAAAAGTCTTTTTTGCTAAATATTGATAAAAAAGATGAACCAAGTTTTTTTGAAATTTGATTTTTTATAAAGGACAATGAATATAAATATAATTTTGAAATATTAAATAATAGAATATTAGCAGAAAACCTATTTCAGATAAAAAAAGTAAATAGAGAGTTAAAAGATATTATGATTTTTAATAGAAATGGTTTAAATATTATTGCAGGAGAATCATTTGAAACAGAATTAGAAAAATGAAAAGCTAAGGTTAGAGAAGATTCTTCTGTTATTTCTGTTTTATCTCAGTGGAATTGAAAATTAAATTGAGAAAATATAGATTATTTTTTCAATAAAATAAGTTTTGAATCAGACTGGTCAATGTACAAATGAGGTTATACCCAGATTTTAAAAGTTCTCTAAAAAAAGATTTAAGAATTTCTAGTAAATTTTTTGAGATTTGCAGATGTTGAATATTGAAGATATAAAAATTGAAAATATAATAATTTTAAAGAGCCTATTGATGAAATGATAATTTATTAAAGAATGAAAAACAAAGTTAAGAATCTTTTTAGAAACAGAGATTAAATTTTGAACATAAAGTAGACATGTAGAAATGAACTAGGATTTTGAAGATGAATCAGAATGGAACAAAAAATTATTTGAAATTTTATGACCAATAATTACAACAATTTTAGAGAAAAGATTTTAATAATAGATGAAATTGAAAATGAATTACATGTACATATATTAAAGAAATATTAAGATTTATTAAACTATAATATTCAAGAAAAAAATACCAGATTTATATTTACAACTCATAATCTAGAGTTAATGAATTTTAATATATTGAAAAAAGAACAAATTTGAATAGCTGAAAAAGATAATAAATGAAGCTCAAGATTTTATACAATGTATGATTTTGATAATATTAGAGGCGATGAGAAAAGATATAAAAAGATATTATAAAGCTTGAATTTTATGATGAGTTCCCAATGTTTCAGATTTTAAGAAGTCTATTAGATAATTTTAAATTATGAGAAAAAAGTAAAATTTATTTTGAAATAATAGAAAGTTTGTAGAAAAATATGGATTATGAATTGAAGTAATCTAGTTTATTATTTCAAAGATAGTCATGATATTACTGAGATTGATAATATTTTATTTTTCTCAAATATCTCTCACCTTAATATTAAATTAACTGAATTATATTTTTAGAAATTTTTAACTGTCAAAACCAGAATGACAATTATCAAATAATGACAAAGAAAAATTAAAAAGAAAACAAGAAAGAATATATGAAATAATAAAGAATCTAAAATGAAATTTTTAATTTCATTAAAAGTTTTCAATATATTTAGAAGAAACTTATGTTTTTGTTTCAAAAATTTTTTTTAATACTTGATATAAATTGATACAATAGTAAAGTTCTCTGATTCTATCGGTGCTATAGAGTATTGATAATCTTTATTTTTTCCAAAAAAAAATTTTGTTACAGATGATTTTGAAATATAACATTTATTATTCTCAAATAGAAATATAGAATCTTTTTCACTTACTGTGATACATATATTTTTACTTGATTTTTGGACCAATTTTTTTGTTGATAAAAAACAAGACATATAAATATCATTGAAGAAATAGAAAAGCAATTTGAAAAGATTATATAAAATGAAATTGTAACGTTGCTTTGTTCATAGAGAACTTTCTCAATTTGAATTATTGTAGGATATAATTTTCCACTTGATACCAGCAATTCAGAACTTAATTCTAAAGAGATTAGAAAAATATTGATATAACTTTTCAATGTTAAACTCGATTAAAGTAAAATTTCTGATATCTTCATATATCAAAATCATACATAAAATATTTGAAGTAAATAGTATTTATTTCTATTTTATCATAAAATAATCTCTTCTACAAAAGTAATTGCATTTTTATTATTTTTTCATATTCTGAAACAGTATTTTAAATCAAAAAAATAATATTAATTACTTAAAAACACACTATGGCAAAAAAAAACTGGTTAGACGACGAAGAAGAAACAGAACTAGTCGTAAAAGACTGTAACTGAAATATTCTTCAGGACTGAGACACAGTTATCGCAACCAAAAATATAAAAGTAAAATGATCAACAGACATAAAAAGATGAGATAAATTTACAAAAATAAGACTAACAGACGATCCAGAATTAATAGAATCATGAAAAATGGTATTAAGAACAGAATTTTTTAAAAAAAGCTAAAAAATATAAATTAATCTGTCCCTCTTTCTCCTGACAAGGAGAGAGAATTTAGAGAGAGGTAATAATTTACTCACTAAAAAAAATCCCATGAACACTCTATGAAACATCCTCAAAATAACAACATTTTGAGAAAGCCACTGACAAGCACTATGAGTAATAGTAGACTGATTCCCAGTATGAATGAAAATAGATATGAAATTCATCCAAAGCGAATTAGATAGAAGAAAACCATGACAAAGCAATATAACAACCCAAAGAAAAGAAGATAATTCATTTGAGATATTAAGCTGAATATTTGAGTGAAAAACTACAGGACATCCAATAATGATGATAGTGTATAACGAAAATCAAAAATCAAAAGATTACACAAATATAAAAGATTTATTTCGTCCAAATCATGCTGATTTAACTTATCATCAAAAATATGACGGAATAAGAGATTATAGATGATGATGAAGAAGCTCTTGAAGAGAAACAGTATCTAGAGTACTAGCATGAGCATTAGCAAAGCAGTATTTAAAAGAAAAATTATCAGTAGAAATATTTGGATTTACAAAACAAATTTGAAAATACAAAGTAAAAAATGTAGATTATAGTTTTATAGAACAAAACAAGCTAAGAACAGCGGATAGGGAAGTTGCTGATGATATGGTAAAACTGGCTGAACAAATGGCAGGGAAATGAGATTCTATAGGTTGAATAATAGAATGTCATATAAAAAATCCACCAGCAAATTTATGAGAACCAACATTTTGAAAAATAAAAGCAGTATTAGCTTCTAGTATGTTATCGATCTGATGAGTTTTATGATTTGAGTATTGATTAGGTTTCGATACAGTTAATGAAACAGGTATGTCTTATAATGAGTGATTTATAAATAAGGACTGAAAAATCCAGTCAGAACATAATAAGTATGGATGAATTTTATGATGAATCTCAACAGGAGAAGATATAATTTTCAGAATAGCTGTTAAACCTACTTCTAGTATTTATAAAAAACAGAAAACTGTAAATATATCATGAGAGGCTGTAGATTTTCAAGTGAGATGAAGGCATGACCCAACTATATTACCAAGAGTAATTCCTGTTGTTGAATCAATGGTTGCACTTAATATTTTGGATTTGTATTTACTTGATAAATCTAAGAGGTAAAAAAAGTTTTTACAAAACTAAGTAAAATATTATACTATGTTTCGTTTTATATTTTTAATACAATAAAAATGGCAGAGAATAAGAACAAAGGTCTATTTAAAATACTTTTGATTGTTGGAATATTGGTATTTATAGTGGTACTTGTTATTTTCCTTACTAAAAAGGAAGATAGTGATTCAATATTTAATTGGTGAGATAAGGATGTTAATTATTCTTATTTTTTAGAGGCATCTTGAGAGATGGTAAAAGGTGAAGAGAAAGAAGATCTTTTTGATTTAAATATAAAGGACTGAAAAATGTTGAGTCAAGAAAAATGATTAAAACAAAGGTTTCAGTTTTGAGAAATCAATTTTAAAACAAATTTAATGGAGGAGGTTGTAAATATAAAAGATGTTGATTTGGTTTCAGATAATGAAAAATTGTATGCTTTTGTATGAGAGTGAATGGATAATATACCTGATGATGTATTAAGCTGAACTGATAGTATAACAAAGAGGATAGTTTCTCATTTGGATAATATGAAAGGGAGTTTTAAAGATGGTAAATATGTTATGGTGGATAATTCTAAACCTCTTTTGAAGGTGTTTTGAAAATTGGCAAATGATGAACTTGTAAAAGAGCTTATAATTTGAGCTGTTACAAGTAATCCTATGGAATACTATAAAAAACATAAGACAAATGAAAAATTAAATAATTATTTACTTAGTTCTAAGTTTTTAGATGATTTATTTGAAGAAGATAGGAGGAGTTGAGATAAAGTATATTTGAAGTTAAACAAGAATGTTTGTAAGAATATGTGACCAATTATATTGGAGGGTAGTAAGCAATTATCAGTTTATACTAATCAAGATTTGGGAGATGATGAGATGGAAGAAATGATAAGTAGTTGTGAGATGTGATTTGAATGGGTTAATGGAGTTTTATCTGTATCAACTCAAATATATAAAGAGGGAGATATTGAAAATTGAAATTATAAATTTGTTATAGCTCAGGGTAATGCTTTTTCTATAAATGCTGAGTATAAAAATAATAAAGTTTCTATTTGGGATAGTTCTCTTGTGTTACCTAAGGATATTCTTACTTTAGAGATGAAATGAAACTGAGAAAAATTAACTTCTAGTTTATTGGAAATAAAAATAGAAGATATGAATGGGGTTAATATCATTTGAACGGTTAAAAACTGAAATTGAGAAATAAAAGCAAATTTAAAAGAGGGAGGAGATGTTAACTTTGATTGAATTGTTTCTTTTGATAATTATAGTCTAAAAAAATATGATATAACTTTTGATTCAACTGATTATACTTGATCTAAGGGTTCTTTAATAGCAAAATGAGGTTTAGAAGAATGAAAAATTGATTTTAAAATGATTCAAGATGAAAAGGAAACTGGTAAACTTGTTTTTGTTTATGATTTTCCAAAATATAATTTTAACTCTGATTTCGGAGATTTAAAAATAGATTCTAATTATAATGGAAAAAAGTGGAATTATGATATGACTGAATGAGAGCAGGTTGTAAGTTTAGTTTATGATGACTGAAAAATTACATGAAGTGCTGATACGCAAGAATGAAAATGAAGTTTAGAATGAAACTATAACTGACTAAAAGACTTTTATTTAAGCTGAAGTATGGTATCAGGTTGAGATGAAATAAGCATGAATCTAAATTTTGACTGAAAAAAAAGATAATCAAGAAACATATTCTTTGTTATTAACAGAGAATTGAGAGAATAAAATAGATAGTAAATTAAATATAAAGAGAAGTGAAGAAAATGGTTTTGAAGTTTCAAATCTTGATTTTTACTTAACAATGGATAAAGAGACTTTGAAATCAAAAGCAAAGATAGGGGTTCAAGAGTGAACTGTGAAATATGAGATTCCAACAGATTTTAATGAAATAGAGATTAATCTTATGGAGACTATGAATTTACCTAATGTTTCTCCTAGTCAACTAGAGATTTTAACTAATAAAAAGGTAATTTGATGATTAGCAGTTTGATTAATTTGAATTGCTTCAATATCTGCTTATAGTCAATATATGATGATGACTCAATTTGGTTCAATGGTACAACCATATGATTCTGATATAAATAATGAAATGAGAGTTGAAGATTTTATGGAATGAATGGAGGGAATTGATGATTTAGAAGAGTTTAATTTAGATGAAATAGATTTAGATTGATTAAATATGGGAGAAATAGATACAGATGAAATAAATTTAGATGGAATAGACTTAGATGGGATGGATACAGAAAGTTTAGATTTCTGAGAATAATAGAATGAAAAAACCATAGAGAAATAATATAAAATTAAACTAAAACAAAATATGGAAAAGATAATAGAGTTAAGAAAAAAAATAGATAAAATAGATTTGGAAATATTAAATTTATTAAAAAATAGATTTGAAGTAACAAACGAAGTTTGAGAAATAAAAAAACAAAGTAATGTCCCATTTTTACAGAAAACAAGATGGGAAGAGCTTTTAAATGAGAAAATAGAAAGAGCAAAAAGTTTATGAATAGATGAAGATATGGTAAAAACGATATGGAATGCTATACATATTAGTTCGCTAAAGAATCAAGGAAAATAGAAAAATTTAAAGGTGAAAACTCTTCTGTTGATAATACTAATAATTTTTAGAAAATGCTAATAGTATCATTTATAATAATTTTAATCGCTTTAGTTCTAACTAATAAAAATAAATTTAGTTTTGCTTTGTTTTGTCTTTTTTGTTTTATATTCCTATTTTTGACCAGTGTATTTTTAGTATCAGACTATTTTACATGAGACTGAATAAATGAGTCTGTTGTATATCACTTGAGATATTGAGTTGAATGAGCTGGTTTTGGTTCTCATAATCAAATAATAGTTGCGGCTGTTATTTTGGGAGTATTATCATTGTCTATTCCTTTGGCTATTTATTTTTCGCTAAAAAAGAAAAAAACTAAGAAATCTCCTATGTTGGGATTTATTTCAATAATGTTATTAATATCTTCTTTTTTGGTTGCTCCTTTTACTAAAAATATTATAGAACTAAATGGATATTTTGATTCTGATGAAATTATAGAATATACTTCAGATGGTAAAAGTGTTGTAAAGAAGGATCTTGTGTTTGAAGATTTTTATAAAATACCAGAGCTACAAAAGGCTAGTGTAGATAATAAAAATATTATTTTTATATATTTAGAAAGTTTTGAAAAACTTTATTTAGATGAAGAGTTGTTTCCATGATTAACTAATTGACTTAATAGTCTTAAGGATAGTGCAATATCTTTTGAAAATATAGAAGAGGCTTATGGTACTTCTCGGACTATTTGATGAATGGTGGGGAGTCAGTGTTGAATACCTCTTGTTTGATGAAATTCAATGAATGGAATTGACTATTTTTTGGAGTGAGCTGTCTGTGTATGAGATTTCTTAGAAAATGCTTGATATGATTTAAATTATGTATGATGAGCAAAGTTAAGTTTTGCTGGTAAGTGAAACTTTTATAAGACTCATTGATTTTCTTCTGTAGAGTGAAGAGATGAATTGGTTGTTAAAAAGTGAATAAAGGATTATTTTTATGATTGGGGATTATATGATGATACTGTTTTTGATTATGCTTATGAAAAGTATGAAGAATTATCAAAAAAGGATGAAAAGTTTTGATTGTTTATGATAAATATGGATACACATGGTGAAACTTGAGCTGTTTCAAATAGTTGTAAAAATTTGTGATATACAGAGGATTCTGGGAATAGTACATTAAATTCTTACCATTGTACTGATTATTTGGTGAGTGATTTTATAAACAAAATAAAAAATAATGAAAATTATAAAGATACGATTATAGTTGTTGCTTCTGATCATTATGCTATGTCTCATAATAATTCTAGAGATATAATAGATAAAAAAGAAGATGATAGGAAAATACTATTTTTTGTAATAGATCCAGAGAGGGAAAGTCAAAAAATATATAAAAAGTGAATTACTTTAGATATTGGTTCTACTGTTTTGTCTATGATGTGATTTAGAGTAGAGAATTTATGATTGTGAGTAAATTTATTGGGAGATGAAAAAACTATTAAAGAAAAATATGAGAATTTTACTTTTAAAAAACGGAAAGATGATTATGAATCTTTTTGGAATTATCCTTCTGCTGAAAATGGATTTGTTATTAATATTTGAAAAAAAGAAATTAGTATAGATAATAAGAAGGTTAGCATTCCTATTGTGTTTTATCTGGAAAAAACATTAATTGGAGAGATAATTATAAAGAAGGTATTTTGGGAAGAGCATACAGATAAACCTAAATTGCTTATTGATAGGACGAAAGAGAAAGAGGCTTCTATATATATAGATTATTGTAATAATATTGATCCTGATTTGATTGATAATAAATTTTGTATTCTTTATACAAAGATAAATGGTAATAAAGAAATTAAGGAAATTTCAAATAATATTGAGAATGTTTCAAGAGATTATATAAAAAATATTTTTGGTAATGAAGATGATGATTGGAGAATTATGGAGTTTTAGTGAGATAGAAAGTATTGCAGATGTTACTAATAATACAGCGAATACAAAGTTTTCTCTGAATTAGAGCTAGGTAATTATTTTTCAAATTTAATAAAAACTATGAAAAATCTCGATGAGATAAAAAAACTACTAAAAAAAATCCCTATAAGAAGATTTTTTGCAGAAAATAGAGTAGTAGAGTATAAAAATTTCTTTTATAAATGTCCAAATATTACTTGAAAATATTTATTTTATAGAAATAAGGATGCATATAAAGCTATAGAACATAGTTATGAAATAACTAAAAAATACTTTTGAAAGGATTTTGATATAGCAAAAACAGAAATATATAGAGATGAAAATTTATTATATATTATAAAACAAGAAAAGATTCACTGAGAAATACTTTCACCGAAATTTTTTAAAAACATTGAGATAAAGAATAAAACTTTACTTTTTTTAGAAATAAACAAGAAATTATGGGAGCAGGAGTGACTATTTTTAGATGTACTATGAACGGAAGTGATTTTAAATCCTTTTAAAATGCATAATTTAGTAATAAAGTGAGATCAGATTTTTATTTTTGATTTTTGATTTATAAATAGAAAATCTAGTAGATGGTTTTTTAGGTACTTTTCAACGGTTATTTATTATTTGCAGGTTTTTTGGCTAGAAAAGGTTTTATTGAGGTAGTTGTTATTTTTTTAATGTTCTCCAACTTCTTCTATATTTTTTAAAACCTCTTCTTCCATTTCAGGTTCTTTCTTTTTATCAGGTTTATAGTCTTCTAAAGCTTTTGTATCAGCTTTTTTAAATCTCTTTTTTACTTTTTCTACAGCTTGTTCAACTTCAACAAAAATATACCTTTCTCAAAATCTTCTTATGAATTTACTTTTACTGAGTTTTTGAATAACTCTGGTTCTAAGATTTGTAAGATAAATCCTAGTTCATCACTTTTCTAATCTTTCAATTAAATTTTCCAATGTTTCTTGACCAGTATAGTCTATATTATTTACAAGTTCCAAACTAAGTATTATATATTTTAGTTTTTCTTTTTTAGAAATATGTTCTAACATAGATGATTCAAAATATCAGGCATTTGCAAAGTAAAGATTTCATTCAAATCTAAGTATACTTACATTTTTACTTCTTTTTAGTCAAAATACTTCAGTATCTCTATATTCTCAGTCCTTATACATAGATACTTCAGCTAACTTAGGTCTCATGGAGCGATATATAAAAAGTCAAAGAGATAATACAACTCACATAAGTATTCATCATTCTACATTTGGAGTTAAAAGTAATGTTAGGATAAAGGTAAGTACAGCAATAATTCACTCTTTTTGATCCATTCCCCATACCTTAACTAGAGATTTAACTTTTATTAAGTTAAATACAGCTACGATGATTATTGCTGCAAGGGTAGCATTAGGTAAGTAGTATAAATATTTAGTAAAAAATAATATAGTTATCAAAACCATTATTCAAGTAACAACTGAAGAAAAACCAGTTTGGGCTCAACTTCTCATATTTACAGCAGTCTTAGAAAAACTTCAAGCTACTCAGAAACCACCAGATAGTCAAGAACTTATATTTGCCATTCATTGACCAATGAGTTCTCTGTTAGCTGATACTCTTTGTTTTGTTTGACTTCATACAAATTTTGCTACACTTATAGATTCAGTGAAACCTATAAGTCATATAACCATTGCCATAAACCAGAGATTTCTTATCTGCTCATATCATAAAGATGTAACTTCATTTTTTAGAAAAGGAAGAGAAAATCAAGGTAAATTATTTTTAATATCTTCTACTACTTCAATTCACAAGCCATAATCTTTTAATATAGTTGATATTACAATAGAGATAATTAATAAAATTAATACTCTAGGTAGTTTTGGGGCATATTTTGTAAGTAATACTAATATCAATATAGAACATGCTCAAAAAATAAGAGTGGCTATATGGGGTCATTCAAAAGCAAGTTTTATCATCAATCAGATATCCTTAAAGAAGATTCCTGTTTTTTCATCACCAAGGTTTATTCAAAGTATTTTTGGTATTTGAGATGTTATGGTAATAATAGCTATAGCATTTGTAAAACTAACTACAACGGGATGAGAAAGAAAGTCTACTATTATTCATAGTCTTAAGACTCAAAGTATTATGTAAAATATTCATATAAATAAAGCTAATAGGGAAGCATAAATTACGGCTTCTTCTGATCAACTAGCAGCTATTGGGGCTATAGCAGTAGCAGTCATTAGTGAAACTATAGTAACAGGTCCAGTTGACATCTGGTAAGATGAACCAAATAAAGCTCATATTATCACAGGAATAAATGCTGTATATAATCAGACCTCTAGAGGTAAATTTGCTAAACGAGCATATGCCATAGACTGAGGAACTAATACAAGGGCTACTGTCATACCTGCTATTATGTCTCATCTTAATATAGCTTTATCTTTTAATTTTGGAATCCACTCTAAAAAAGGAAAAAACTTTTTGTAATCCATTTTCATAAATATTTTATAATTTAAATCTTTATAAATATATCATATGTTATATAAGAAAAGCAAATTTTTAGTGTGCAGATGAAAAGAACAATGAGAATTTTCATGAAGTAAAATATAATATAATTTAATTTACATCTGAGAATAAAAATTTGACTTTAATCACTTGATTATTAAAATGATGATTAATTAAAGTTAAATAATATTTCACTAGAGTTAGATTATGGTAACATCTGACAAGAAAAAGTTATTTAATAATAAAAAGTGTCTTTCTTGATTTTTTTTGAGAAGGAAACTTGGGTGGAACCGTCCTAAAAATATTGGACCCCAAGGCTTATGTAAGTAAGTCTTGGGGTTTTTAGTTTTTTTAAAAAATAAAATTATGAAAATATATACAACAACAGAATATAATATAGAAAATTTACTTTCTTTTATAGAAACTTGAAGTATTTGACTTCCTGATTTACAAAGACCATTTGTTTGGAATACTACACAAGTTCGTAAACTTTTTGATAGTTTGTATAATTGATACCCTGTTTGATTTTTTTTATTTTGGAAAACAAAATTAAGTCAAGAGACTCATAATATTTGAAGTGACAATGTGAATAAAATACCTGATAAAGTTATAATTGATTGACAACAAAGGTTAACTTCTCTTTATGCAGTGATAAAATGAAAACCTGTTTTAGATGATGATTATAAAGAAAAAATTATAAAACTTTCTTTTAATCCTAAAGGATGAGAAAACTGAGAATGAAAATTAGAAGTTTCAAATTCAGTATCTGAAAAATCTTCTGAATGGATAGATGATATTTCAAAAATTTGGGAATTAGGTACATATGAAACTATAAATAATTACTTTCAAGAGAATGAATTAAATGAAGAAGAAAAAAATATTATTCCTAAAAATATTGAGAAATTATATAATATAAAAAATATATGATTTTCTGCACTAGAAATATCAGAAAATGTTGATATAGATGTTGTTTCAGAAATTTTTGTTAGAATAAATAGTGAATGAAAGAAATTAAATCAACTTGATTTTATTTTAACTTTATTGTCTGTTCATTGGGATGAGTGAAGAAAAAAAATAGAAAAGTTTGCTTATAATAAAAATGATAAAGAAAATAAATTTGAGTATTTACTTGAGATATATCCTTGAGATATTGTAAAAGTGTTGGTATCTTATACTTTCTATAAATGAAGATTAAAAGATATGTATAATCTTTTAAAATGAAGAGATACAGAAGATAGGACTTTTAAAGAAGAATTAAGACAAGAAAGAATAGAATTATTGAAAAAGAATCTAGAAGTTGTAATAGATCAAAAAAATTGGAATAGTTTTTTCAAAATATTGATTTGATTATGATTTAAAAACTCAAAAACAATAAATGCTAGTAATAATATATTGTTTTCATATATATTTTACTTAATTTGAAAATACAGATTTAAATTAGAATATAATGAATTGGAAAAGTATATTTGAAAGTATTATGTTTATCTTGTTCTTGTTGCAAAATATAGTTCTTCTACAGAATCAACTTTAGAGAAAGAATTAAAGGAAATTGAAGGAATGAAAAGTAAAGAAGAATTTATAAATTATATAAAAGAAGAGATAGATATGTGAGAAGATTTTTGGAATACTTGAATTATTGAGACATTATCAAATGCTTCAATTAGAAATAATTGATATTTAGTATATTTAGCTTCAAAAATAAAGAGTAATGATAAAGTTTTATTCTCAGATGTTACAATTTCAGATTTGTTAGATGATAATTTTAAGGATGTAAAAAAGAAATTTTTAGATATTCATCATATTTTTCCAAAGAATTATTTAAAAACGGAATTTTGATTAACAAGTAGAAGTGATACTAATCAATTAGCAAATTATGTTTATCTAAATTATAATGACAATATAAAAATATCAGATAAATCTCCAAAAGAATATTATGAAGAATTTACAGAAATTTATTGAAAAGAAAAAGTTGATAAATGACTTATATCTAATGAAATTCCATTAAATTTTTATGAATTAGGTTATGAGGAGTTTTTAAAAGAAAGAAGAAGATTAATGAGAGATGCTATAAGAGAATATTTTGATAATTTATAAAAATAGTATGAAAAAAGAAATTACCCTAGAAAAACTACAACAAGAGATACAAAAACTAAAGCAAAGAAACCAAAAAGTAGAAGCCGACAAAGCTTGGGAAACATCCAACCAAAGAAAACTACTTATAATTATTTTAACCTACATAGTAATAAGCACAGTAATGTACTTCCTAAAAATAGAAAAACCCATGATAAATGCAATAATCCCAACACTCTGATACACATTATCAACAATATCCATATGACTCCTAAAAAATATTTACACAGAAAAATATATTAAAAAACGAGGCAAGTAAAATATTTACTTCAATAACCCAATAAACAATGAAAGAAAAAGAAAACAATATAGCATTTATAGATGCTCAAAACCTACATCTTTGAACCCAAACAGAAAACTGGAAAGTTGACTTCAAAAGATTTAGAATCTATTTAGAAAGAAAATTTAAAGTAGAAGAAGCATATTTTTTCTTGTGATTTGTTAATGACGATAATCAAGAAATGTACAGAAAAATTCAAAAAGCAGGTTTTATATTAGAATTTAGAGAACATAATTCTAACATGCTCTGAAAGAAAAAATGAAATGTAGATGTTGATATAGTCTTTGAAATTATGCATAGATGTTTAGAGGAAAATGACTTTGATAAAATAGTTTTAGTTTCTTGAGATTGAGATTATATAAAAGCGGTAAAATATCTAATAGAAAAAAATAGATTTAAAAAAATACTTTTTCCTAATAGTCTTTTTTCTTCACTTTATAGAAAAATCCAACCAAGTTTTTGAGTAAATCTTAGTCTAAAAGATGTAAGAAAAAAGATTGAGTATATAAAAAGAAAAGTGAAACATAAAAAAAAGAGGTGCCCTTAGGTAGTTAGCCGTTCGGTCCCTCTTTCGTCGTAATACACAAGTATTATATAAAAAATTACCAAAAAAGTCAAATTATTTTATTAAATAATGAATTATTATGAAATACATAGAAAGATATATTAAAAAACGAGGCAAGTAGAGAATACTATTTTTTTAATTTCTTCCTTTTTTAAAGGAAGTCCCTGCAGTGTAACGAAAGGGGATGGATTAGAACTATGGAAGAAATTAAACTATGAGGAACGAAAATATTCGTTCCCTACAATAATACAAATTTATAAATATTTTAAAATTTAAAAAACACACTATGGAAAAAGTAAAAATGGAAACAATAGTTAACCTAGCTAAAAATAGGTGATTCGTATATGCATGAAGTGAAATTTATGGATGACTAGCAAATGCTTGGGACTATGGACCATACTGATCACTACTAAAAGAAAACATAAAAAACCTATGGATAAAAGAATTTGTTCAAAAGAAAACTGATATGATGCTTCTTGATGCTGCTATACTTATGAATCCAAATGTTTGGGTAGCTTCTGGACATGTATGAGGATTCAGCGACCCACTAATTGATGATAAAAGTACAGGTGAAAGATTTAGAGCAGATAAATTACTTGAAGAATTAATTTTAGATTTAGAAAAAAAATGAACTGATGTTGAAAAACTTCTAAAAGATAAATACAACATAGAAAATCTTATTCCAGAATCTTGGAGTGTTGAAAAACAAAAAGAAGTTATGGTTTGAGAGAATGTTCTTAATCCAAATATTTGAAAACCTTGAGATTGGAGTGAAATAAAAAAGTTTAACCTAATGTTTGAAACTCATCAATGAGTTACAGATGATTCAGGTACTGAAATTTACCTAAGACCAGAAACGGCACAATGAATATTTGTAAACTTTCAAAATATAGTAAGAACAAGTAGGAAAAAATTACCTTTTGGTGTTGCACAAGTTTGAAAGGCTTTTAGAAATGAAATAACTCCTTGAAATTTTATTTTTAGAACTAGAGAGTTTGAACAAATGGAAATAGAATATTTTTGTGAACCTTGAACAGATTTAGAACTTCATGCACAGTGGAAAAATGATTGTATGAGTTTTCTAACTAAAACCCTATGACTAAAACAAGATTCTCTTAGATTTAGAGATCATGATAAAGATGAATTATCTCATTATAGTAATGCAACAACTGATATAGAATTTAAATTTCCATTTGGTTGGTGAGAACTTCGGGGGGTGGCTGATAGAACGGATTTTGATTTAAAAGCTCATATGAAAGAATCAAAACAAGATTTATCTTATTTTGATCCTATAAATAATAGAAAGTTTATACCTTATGTAATTGAACCTTCTGTTTGATTGACTAGATTATTTTTAGCTACTTTGTCAGATTCTTATACTGTTGAATGAGAATGAGAAGGGGCTAGAACTTATTTAAAGCTTGATTCAAAAATTGCTCCTATTACTATTTGAGTATTGCCAGTAGTTAAAAAGATTTGAGATTTAGCGAAAGAGGTTTATGCGAAATTATCAGATGAGTTTGTGTGTGAATACGATGAAGTATGAAGCATAGGAAAAAGATATGCCAGATTTGATGAGATTTGAACACCTTTTTGTGTAACGGTTGACTCAAATAACTATGATGAATGAAAAGTAACAGTAAGATTTAGAGACTCTATGGAACAAGAAGTTATAGAAATAGAAAAATTAAATGAGTTTATAAGAGGGAAGATGAAAGGTTAAATTTATTTTAAGAAATGTAGGGAACGAATATTTTCGTTCCTTTTTTTTTGATGTATTATTTTAGACTAGTTTTTTTAGATATTATCTCACAATTTGAAGATATGGTTTATTCTTTACATATTTTTCTATTTCTTCAAGAAAGTTATCAAAAAAATCCTTTAATTCATTTATATAGTTCCTAAGTTGTTGAACTGATATATCTTTTCATATATGATTAAAAGAAGTTGAGCCATGAGATAAATTATTTCTTTTAGTCTTTATCTCATTCAATAAATCATTTTGAGTTGTATTAATTTTTCTAGTCTCCTTCAAATTAAATTCAAATAGTTTTGATAGAGTTTTTATTGCTCTACAATTAATATTTCACTTTATTCAGTTTGACTGACCTTGTTTGTTTTCTACTTTTATTTTACACTTATCATTTAATTTCATGTTTTCATAGAAATATCCTTTTTCAATAATACTATCAAGTCACACAGCATCTTTTTCTAATATATTTAATATATTTTTAAATTTAACATCATTCAAAAATAATCCAAAAGCTTTATAGAATAAAGATTGAAATTTAATTTTAAAATCCTTTATATCATAAGATTTAAAATCGCTTTCAATACATTCAATTGCTTCAAAAACTGTATATTCAATCAAGTTATAAATCATCAGTACAGCAGAACTCTTTAATGAATTTGTTAGAATGCTTTTATTAACTTTTTCTCTTTCTTTCAATTTAATCAATAATCAAGAAAATTCAAAAGTTCATTTATTTCCTCTAATTGTTTCATATTCTAATTTTATTTCTTCCATATTTTTATAATTTTGGTGGTAATTTTGAATATAATAAAGCATCCTTAACTGAATTAATTCTAGCTCTAAATTTTTTTGTAGCATTAGATCAATCACTTGTAACTATATCTTTAAAATTATTATACTTTAATAATTTTTGAATAATTTTTGTGTCTAAGTCTGAAACACTTTTCTCTTTTAATGCTAATCATACTCAAACAGAAACAGCCTCAAAATAAACCCTTGAAGATATTATTTTGTCTGTTCATTTTTTGCGAAATCAATACTTAAAGTTTATATTTACAAAATTTAACATATCTACAAAAGACTTTTTCATTCAATCAAGAATTTCAGATTTATTTCAATTTTCTATCTCATTACTTTTATCTATCATATATTTTGTTAAAAATGGACTAACATTTCAATTGTAATCATTAAATTCCTCAGTATAAGCAAAGTATCTTAATACAAGTTCTGTATCTTCCTCTCTTTTTAATTTTCATTCTGATAATGGGCATAATTCCTTAAATTTAGAAACTGATGCTAACTCTTTTATAAAATCATAGAAATCTCATCAAATAACTCATTTTCTAACTTCCTGATAATTTAAATTATCAGATGTTGTATTTATTCTTCCAAACATCTCTTTCTTTTGATTCATATCTAAGTTCTCAAAAACAACAATATTCATAACTTTTCTACTAAAAAGTTTTTGTCTTGATATTGAAAAGTCAGAGAAATAAAATCAATTTAATTGACTCAATTTATCTAATTTATCTAATTTAAATCAATTATTTATAAATTCATACACTGTTCTTATTCTTTGATATCAATCAATAATCTCTAAATCAGGATTTTCTATGTCTTCATTAATAAATACATAAGGAATTGGTATATTTAGAAATAATGATTCTATAAATTTAACCTTCAATTCAGGTGACCAAACATACTCTCTTTGGTAAGTTGGAACAAATAAATCTCACTCATTAAAATTTGATTCTTCATTTAACATACTACAAATATGTTGAATTTCCCACTGAACAGTTCTATAATTATATACTTTTTCTTCAGTTCTTATAACCTTTTCAGCTTCTAACTTCATACTATCAGTTATTTTTACCATAATAAAAATATTAAACTATAAATTATTCTCTAAATGTTTCTTTATTGATTCTCAAATTATCTCCCCCAATTTCACAGGAACAGCATTTCAAATTTGCTTAGCAATTTTAGTTGTTGATATTTCTTCACCTTCAGTAACAAATTTATACTCATCTGGAAAAGTCTGAAATATAGCTGCTTCTCTCAAAGAAATTCATCTATTTTGTTCGGGATGTCAAAACCTACCATTTCATATTCATATACATTGTGTCGTCATAGTGGAGCAGGTTCATTCCACCTCATTCTTGCATATATATTTTTAACATAGCTTTTTCATGTATTTTTTCTATGGCAAGGAGTTATAAGTGAACTATCCCCATCAAGTAAATTTCATCCATCTTTAGGCATAGACTTAATTCTTCTCATATTCAAATCACTTAGTTTTCTTGCTCTATGATAAGTGTCTTTCTTTGATATTTCTCAAGCTTTTATTTTAGGTAAATGAGAGATAACTTCTTTAACTGTTATAAAATCTTTTTCGTGAGTATATGGAATTATATTTATTTTCCCAAGTTTAGAAGCTAATAAAATCAATCTATATCTATTTTGTGGTATTCAATATTTTTTTGAATCTACTATATTTACTTCATAGTGATAATTATTTCTTTCTAAAACATCTAAAAAATGCTTAAAAGAAGGATATTTATCTTTTTTTGCTAATCATCTAACATTTTCCATTGATATAATATCTGGTTGTATATCTTCTATTAAAGAAGCATACTTATCTAAAGGACTTTTTGCCATAGCTTTTTCATGATTTAAATAATCATTCTTTTTTACATTTAAGTTTGAAAAAGGCTGACAAGGAGCACATCAAACAAGCACCTTTATTGAATTTTTGCCATATCTATTTTTCAAATCTTCTCATTTTATATCTCTAATATCTGCATGAATAAACTCAGTATTATTATTATATTCATATCAAAACTTACATGAATTTTCAAAATCAATTCATGCAAGTATGTCAAATCATTGCTTGTAAAGTCAATGAGAAAGTCATCATATTCAACAAAATAGGTCTATAACTTCTAGTTTCTTACTTATCATTTATATTTTTTAGAATTCTAAATTTTTGATTGTTAAAAATATACTTAAAACATTATTTAAATCAACTAAAATATTATTATCTTTATACTCAGATAAGTTTATACAATTTCTAAAAAAAGGGAACGAAGATATTCGTTCCCTTTTTTCTTGCCTATTAATTTAGTTTCTTTTTTCTTTTATTTCTTTGCATTCCCCAAAAGAAATGATATACTAACACTAACTTACTGTAAACATATTACAGTAAAGACTTTACAGTAAACATTGAAAAAATATGAAAATTAGCTTTAAAATCAAAAAACTAGTATCAGACCTATTTGAAAAACAGGAGGTTTTGTGAGCCACAGAAATCTCCAAAATACTATGAATAAGTAGAACTATAACCCACAAAGCACTAAAAGAACTACTAGAAAATAAAAAAGTCAAAAAAGTAGGGAAGTGAGCTCATACTAAATACCAAAGTACAAAAATACTCAATGATTTCATAAAAGAAAAAGAAGTAAAATATGTGAGTGAATATATTCCAGATTTTAAAACTCAGAAACTATTAAATGATATATTTCTAAAATTTAGTCCAGAGTGAGAAATTTTGGAAGGGTTTTCAGGTATTGAAAAGTGGTGCGAAACTAGAAAGCTGAATATAAAACAAAAAGTAAAGGATTATCTTTCAATTAATAATTATATTGAGAATCTGCAAAACTCATGTGGACTTTTGAAGGCTAACAAATCGTTTTGAAAATGTTTTGATGAGGTTTTTTTGGATAGCATATTTTATGCTGATCAATATACTCGGATAGAGTTTTGAAGGGGTAAGTTGGCAGAGCTTACTTTTTATGCAAAGCAGTCTCAAAATAAGCAGTTGATAAACAGAAGTATAGATGAAGTTTTTATAAAACTGGAGTGTGTTATAAGAAAGAAAAAGTTTGATGCTATTGCTATTACTCCTTGGAGTATTGATAGAAAAAAACAACTACTATGATTTCTAAAAGACAAACTCAAAATCCTATGACTACCCTTTGTAAACATTATAAAATACTATCCAAATAATATTGCCATTCCTCAAAAATCTCTAAAAACAAGAGAACAAAGAATACAAAATGCCAAAAATACCATTTTTATTGATGATAATAAAGCAAAAAACTACAAAAAAATATTCCTGCTTGATGACTTTGTTGGTTCAGGTTCTACCCTTAATGAAACCGCTAAAAAGCTAAAAGAAGAATGAGCAGAAGAAGTCATTTGATTTGCCTTTGTCTGAAACCTAGATATGGATTATGAAGTGATTAACGAAGTTTAGTAGAGACATCCATTTATGGTGTCTTCTTACTTTATTCCTTTAAGTCTTTTTATTCTACTTGAAAATCAACTTTTTTTGTTTATAATCAGTTGCATTATTTTAGTATTACTAAAAAATTATGGAAAATAAAATTATATTTGAACTAAAAGAGGCAATAAAGTCTAAATACGATTTAGAAATAGATGAGATAAAACTTTGAATACCACCTAAAAATATGTTTTGAGATTATTGTTTTAATGCTTGAATATTAGCAAAAGATTTAAGAAAGAATCCAAAGTTGATAGCAGAGGAATTAAGAGATTTTATAGATTCTTCTAAGATAGTTTTTATAGATTCACTAGAAACTGCTTGAGCATATTTAAATATAAAAATAAATAAAGAAGTTTACTCAGTAATTTTCAGTAAACTATTATCCGATTACAAAAATAATTGAACTATTATAGAAGAAACTTGAAAAGGGAAGAGGATAGTGATTGACTACATATGAGTGAATGTTTGAAAACCCCTGCACATATGACATATCTGCCCCTCAACTCAGTGACAAGTACTAGTTAACCTATACAAAAAACTATGATATGATGTTATATCAGACAGCCACATATGAGATTGGTGAATAATATTTGGAAAACTAATCACAGCATATAAACTCTGGGGAAGCGAACAAGAGTTAGAAAAAGATGCGGTAGAGCATTTATTTCAGTTATATGTGAAGGTTACTAAAGAAACTAAAGATAAACCAGAACTAGAAGAAAGTTTTAGAAATGAGTTTAAAAAACTAGCACATTGAGAAAAAGACTCAATAGAGTTTTGGGAACAATTTACAAAGCATTCAATAAAATGAATGCAAACCCAGCTAGATAGACTAGCAGTAAAAGCAGATTATAACATATGAGAAAGCTTTTATGAATGACTATGACTTCCAAAAATAGAAAACTATCCAGACCTTAAATACTCTATGAAAGACATAGTGAAAGAACTTGTAAAAAAAAACATAGCAACACAAAACGACGATAACTCCGTATGAGTAAATTTTGATGAAGAAACAAAGTTGCCGAGCTGCATCCTACAAAAAAGAGACTGAACCCACTGATACCTAGCATCGGATTTAGCATGTGTAAGATACAGAATGGAAAACTGGAAACCAGAAAAAATAGTTTATTTCGTAGATGTGAGACAACAACTTCACCTAAAACAAGTTTTCACAATCTCAGAAAAGATAGGATGGTTAAATAGACAAGATTCTGAATCAGGTTCAGAATTACAAAAGGAAAATACAAAACTAATACATGCACACAACTGATTCATCAGCCTAAAAGACTGAGCGATGTCCACAAGAGAGTGAAAAATAATAAAACTAGATAAATTACTAGACGAAGCAGAAGATAGAGCTAAAAAAATAATCCTAGAAAAAAGAGATGATATAAAATGAAATGAGTTAAATGAACTAAGTAAAATAATAGGAATAGGAGCCATAAAGTACTGATACCTTAAAAAAAGTAGAGAAACAGATGTGATTTTTGATTGGGATGAATTTATGACATTTGAAGGAAACAGTTGACCGTATATACAGTATGCCTATGTAAGAGCATCAAGAATACTAGAAAATACAGATGAAATATTTGAAAGAGATTACATTAATTATACATTTGAAAGTCAGGAGGAAATAGAGCTAATAAAGATGATAAATTCTTATAATGACATAGTAGAAGAGACAGCACAAAAAAATATGCCACATATTTTATGTAAATACAGTTATGAACTAACAAAAAGGTTCAACACATTTTATAATAGTATACATGTTCTAAATGAAGAAGATGAAACTAAAAAAATATCAAGGTTAATGCTGGTAAAACTATTTACTAAAGTACTTAAGGAAAGCTTTGAGATTATATGAATAACTATGCCAGAAAGAATGTAGAAAAAAAGTGTAGACAAGACATTGTCTTGTTTATACTTTTTGGGTTACAAAAAATAAAAAATTGAAAAAAACTAAAAAATGAGTAGAATGCTTTGAATATAATGTGAATTTAGTATATTAAACAATTCAATACTATGAAACCATTTAGAAAATTTTATTTTAAAAAATTTGAGTTTGATTTTGATACACTAGAGTGAAGATTTTTTTACAATTTTGATAAAAAAGAATTTTTTGAAGAAAGAATAAATTTTAGTTCAAAACTATTCAAGACAAGAAAAGACCTAGATAAAAGGGTTATTAATAATATGATGTTTAATATACATTTGGCTCTTTGAATAAGTTATTATAAACTTTATCCAACTAAGGAACTACTAGTTTGTTCTTGATACTTAGATCAGGGGGCTATGGCTTTTTGGGCTAAGTTTTATAGGAATTGATTATGAGAGTTTTTGTATCAAAATGAGATATCTCCTAAAAAGTTATTCAATTTTATGAATATGAATATGTCGGCAGGGGTATTTGAAAAAGTGGATTTTACTTTGAAAGATAGGTCTTTGATAGCTTTGTGATGAGGAAAAGATAGTTTAGTTTCGGTTGATCTTTATAAAAAGGCAGGACTTAAATTTAGAACTGTGGTTTTTGGAAAAATGGATAGAGTGAAGAAAAAAGTATCAGAAAAGATATGAAAGAAAAATTTACTTATTCATAGGGAATTATCGGAAAATTTGTTTAAACTTAATGAGGGAGGGTATTATAATTGACATATACCTATAACTTGAGTTACATCATTTATTTTGTTGTTGTCGGCTTATTTATATGATTATAAATATATAGTTTTATCAAATGAAAAATCAGCGAATTTATCAAATACTACTTGGAAAAAGCTTGATATAAATCATCAGTATTCTAAGAGTTTAGAGTATGAAGAGGATTTTAGAGAGTATGTGAAGGATTCTATTTGAGGGGATATAAAGTATTTTTCTCTTCTTAAGTGATTTTATGAGTTTAAAATTGCTGAGTTATTTTCTTCTATGAAAGAATATTTTCCTATATTTTCTAGTTGTAATAATAATTTTAAGATAATAAAGTCAGAAGATGTTGATAAAAATGAAGATGAAGATAAAAATAAATCTGGAAATAAGCAGGAGCAAGAAAATAAAGAAACGATTTTTACTAAAATTGTTTTGTGAGAAAATCTTTGGTGTAATTCTTGTCCTAAGTGTGTTTTTGTTTATGTTATATTAAGTGCATTTTTAGATAAAAAAATATTGTTGAAAATATTTTGACAAGATTTGTATCAGGATAAAGAATTAGAGAATACTTTTAGGGAATTGTTTTGATTGTCTTGAATAAAACCTTTTGAGTGTGTTTGAGATAAGAAAGAGCTTGTTATGGCTTCTAAAAAGGCATTGAGGAATTATAAAAAGAAATTGCCTTATAATTTGGATTTTGTAAAGAAGGAGATATTGGATGAAATGAGTGAAAAAGATTTTGAAAATCTAGAGGTTGAATTAAATAATATTTATAAGGAGGATAATATACCACAGGAAATTAATGAAAAAATAGAAATTTTTAAATAAAAAATGAGAAAAAACTTCAGTTATAATAATAAAAATAAATGAGTTTTTGCTATATTTAATAAGTATTCTAGGGAGTATTTTGCTATAGCCTTTTTTGTTGTGTTTTTTTTAATTATAGTATCAAAAGTTTTTAGCTATACTGTAATAGAGTATAAATACTATAATGAACTGGCATATAAACAACAGGTATGAGAAGTTACTATGCCTCTTAATAGAGGAAAAATATATTTTTCTGCTAATAATCCTACAATACTTTGAACTTCTGTGGAGCTTAATGATTTAGCTATAGATCCGAATGTAGAGTGAGGTTGAGATAAGTCTAAATTATGAATTTTTTTGAGAGATATTGTTTATAAACAAATTTGTAAGTCAAAAACAAAGCAGGAATGTTATGATAATATTTTAGATTTTCTAAATAAGTTAGAGATAAAAGATTTTCAGAATGATGAGGAGTATATAAAGGAACTTATTTATAAAAATATTGCACAGAAGATTTCAGAGAGAAAGATAACTTCAGTTTTGATCGCAGAAGAATTAAATAGTGAAAAGATTTCACTTATATCAAGATTGTGAATATCATGAGTTTATCTTAATGGTGATAAGCTTTATATTAATCCTGAAGAGGTAACAAACAGGAATTTACTTTCATCTAGTCTTTCACAGATTTTATGAATTGGGGAGCAAGATATATTTTATAGTATAAGGAGAAGGGATAAAAGATTTACTCCTATAATAAATAAATTGTCTATATCGGTATCTGATGAGATAGAAAGTTTTATTGATGATGAGAGACAGTCTCTTAGGGCTAATATTTTAGATGAAAGTGAGACTATTTCAAATTTTATAATACTTAAACCTCATCCTCATAGATCGTATCCAGAAAAAAATAATGCTTCTCAGGTAATAGGCTTTTTGAGTAGAGCCTGATTTGGGCAATATGGTATAGAATGATATTTTGATGATTTACTTAGATGAAAGGATAAGCAGGTTTTAAGTAAAAAAGATAGTTTGTGAAGGACTATAGATACTATTTGAGATTGAGTAGATAAAATTTCATGACAATGAGCTGATATATATATAACAGTGGATAGAAGTGTGCAAAAAAATGTAGAAAGAATTTTAGAGAAGTGAGTAAAAGATTATAGGGCTATAAAATGAAGTGTAGTTGTTATGGAGCCAAATACTTGAGAAATAATAGCTATGGCGAATTATCCTTCTTTTGATTTAAATAATCCATGAAGTGTTTATGAGATAGAAAAGGTGAATTATATGAAGTATACTAGACCAGAAGTTGATTTGTTGTGAATTCCTGTTTTTGTTGAAGATAGAGAGAAAGGGAAGAAATATTATTATGACTCTAAGGAAATTTTTTTAAGAGAAATAGATAGGGATGAATTATCTGATTATGGTTTAGAAAAATATAAATTTAAAAATGATTTCTGAAATTGAGTTTACAAGAATGATATTATTTCTTCTTCGTATGAGCCTTGAAGTATAATGAAGGCTATTACTGTTGCTATATGAATAGATACTGAGGAAATAAAGAGGTATGATATGTATATGGATAAAATGAAGGTAACTATTGACGGTTTTACTATTGCTAATGTTTCAGGGAAGTGTGAGTGATATCATAGTTTTGCACATGCTTTAAATTACTCTTGTAATCTTTGAATGTTAGAGATAGTAAAAAGGGTCGGAAAGGTTATTATGCATGATTATTTAGAGAGTTTTGGTTTTTGAAGGAAAACAGGTATTTCTTTGGAGGGGGAGGTTTTTTCTAAGATAACTCCTTATGAGAAGTGGTCTAAAGCTAAGCTTCTTACTTCTTCATTTTGAATGTGAGTTAGTGTTACTCCTTTACAAATGGCAACTGCTTATAGTGTAATAGCAAATGGATGAGTTTATGTTAAACCTAATATCATAAAAAAGGTGGTTTATCCAGATGGTAGAGAAGTTAAGTACAAAAAAGAGGTGACTCATAGGGTTATACAAGAGAGTACTTCAGAGGTTGTTTCTTCTATGCTACTTGATACTGTGAATAATTGAGTTGCTTTTAATTGAGCTGTAGAGTGATATAATATAGCTTGAAAAACTTGAACTTCACAGATTCCTTATAAGTGAGAATATGAAGAGTGAGAGTGATCTACTTGGGCTTCCTTTGCTGGTTTTTGACCATATGAGGAACCTAAATTTGTTGTGATTGTGAAATTAGAGAGACCTAAGACTAGTATATATTGATGAGTGACTGCTGCTCCTGTTTTTTCGGAGATTGCTGAATATTTGTTTAATTATTATGGTATTCCTAAAAGTTCAGAGAGGGATAGGATGGGGATAGATTAAAAAAATTGAAAAATTTAAAAAATAGTTATAATAAAAATAATTAACTATTTAATAATATAACATAAAGACTCGTGCCTAGAAGAAAGAAATCAACTATTTCGAAAATACCACAAAATTATAGAACAAGCTTTTTTGCTATAATATTGCTCTTTTTTTGAGTATTAGCAATAATCTGAGATGATTGAAAGTTTTGAATTTATTTACATGAAATATTAATAAATGCTTTTTGAGAATATTATAAAGCGATATTTTCTCCAGCTACTATACTAGCGGCTATTTTCTTATTCAAGGAAAAAGATATGCACTTTGATTTATATAGGGCTTTTGGTTTGGTATTTTACTTAGTCTCTGTTACTACACTTGTAGGTTATTTCAAATCTGATTATGTTGCTATTTTTAATGTTTTTCCAATTTTAAAAGATACACTTTGAGCAAATTCAACTCTATTTGCTTTTCTTATAATATTTTTTGTTTCCCTATTTATACTTTTTAGATTTTCTGTTTTGTCTGTAGCTTCTATGATACCGAGTTTATGAGAACTAAAAACTACGGTTTTAAAGGAGAGGGAAATAAAAAAAGCAAAAGCACTGCAAAAGGCAACTCAAAAAGCTAAAAAAGTCGAAGTGAAAAGTACAAAGAAGGAAAATGAACTTAGTAAAATGTTAGAAGATTTGAAAAGAGAAAAAGAGGCATTAAAAAAACAGCAAGAAAAAGAAAAGGCACAAAAACAAATGAATATATCGCAAATAGAGAGTAAAAGAAAAATAAAAATAGAGAAAAAGAGTAAATTGGGTTCTATTTTCTGATGATCAAAAATAGCAGATACTTCTGTAAATAATAAGGAAGAGTCTTTTAGAAAGATAGAGATATCAAAATGGGAGTTTCCAAGTATTGATTTATTAGATGATAAGTGAGGAGAGATTCAGTATGATAAAAATGAGATAAGAAGAAAGGAATTAGAAATAGAAGAAAAGCTTTTACAATTCAAAATCCAAGTTTCCATGGAGGGGTATAAAATCTGACCTACAGTTATACAGTATAGATTGAAACCTATGGAGTGAGTAAAACTTCAAAAAATAGTTAATCTAAAAAAAGATCTTACTTTAGCTCTAAAGGCTAAGAATATAAGAATACAAGCCCCTATTCCTTGATTAGGAGTAGTTTGAATAGAGGTGCCTAATGATGAAAGGCAAATAGTTTGATTAAAAGAAATTATAGTTTCTAAAGAGTTTAATTCTACTAAACTTTCTTTGCCTATAGCAATATGAAAAGATATAAATGGATGAGCGGTAGTTTGAGATTTAGCTAAAATGCCTCACTTGCTTGTAGCAGGTCAAACTGCTAGTTGAAAATCTGTTTGAATGAATGGTTTTTTAATATCTCTTTTGTATAAATTTTCTCCCAATGATTTAAAGTTTATAATGGTGGATCCGAAAAGAGTAGAGTTATCGGTTTATAATGGTATACCGCATTTATTGACTCCAGTTATAACAAATCCAGATAAGGCATTAAACTCGCTAAAGTGGTGTGTAGCAGAAATGCTTAGAAGATATGATTTAGCTACAGCAAAAAGGGCAAGAAATTTTAAAGAGTATAATGATAAAGTATCAAAAGAAGAAAAATTGCCGTATATAGTAATAGTTATAGATGAACTTGCTGACTTAATGATGAGTGGATCTAAAAAAGAAGTAGAATCAAATATTGCAAGAATTTCCCAAATGGCAAGGGCAGTATGAATGCACCTAATAATAGCTACTCAGAGACCATCTGTAGATGTTATTACTTGACTAATAAAAGCTAATGTACCAAGTCGTATCGCTTTTACTGTTTCATCACAAATAGATTCTAGAACGGTTATAGATAAGATGTGAGCGGAGGATTTACTGGGTATGTGAGATATGCTTTATTATCCTACATGAGCATTGGAGCCAGAGAGGGTACAGTGAGTATTTGTAGAGACTCATGAGGTTGAATCTGTAGTAAATCAGGTTAAGCTTACTATAGATCCTGATATGTTGAAAAATCTTCAAGATGATTCTATTGTTAACTGAAAGTCTAATTTGGAGGGGTCTATAATGGAGTGATATAATTGAGAGCAGGATGAGGATCCAGAGATAATAGAAAAGGCTATGTTGGTTGTAAAGGAGGCTAAGAAGGGGAGTACATCTCTAGTTCAAAGGAAATTATGACTAGGTTATGCAAGAGCAGCAAAAATTCTGGATATACTAGAAGATTTATGAGTGGTTTGACCAGCCAACGGAAGTAAGCCAAGGGAAGTTTATATAGATTAGGGGAAGAAGTAAAAAAAAAAGAGCTATTCTGAAATTTTCAGATAGCTCTTTTTTTGATGTCTATTTATTCTTTATAATCTTATCAATAAGTCCATATGCTAAAGCTTCTTTAGCGGACATAAAATTATCTCTATCACAGTCTTTTTCTATCTTTTTTATATCTTGTCCTGTGTCTTTTGCTAGAAGTCCATAAAGGGTTTGACCAGTTTTATGAATGTGGTCAGCTGCTATTTTTATATCAGTAGCTTGTCCTTCAGCTCATCCAAGTGGTTGGTGTATCATAATTTCACTATGAGGGAGAGAGTATCTTTTTCACTTTTCTCATCCTGCTAAGATTATTGATCCCATAGAGGCTGCCATTCACATACAAACAGTAATTATAGGACAATTCACATATTGCATTGTATCATATATTGCTAGTCCTGCTGTTACATGTCATCATGGAGAGTTTATATACATAGTGATAGGGGTTTTAGGGTCTTGTTTTTCAAGAAATAGGAGTTGAGCGATAATGGTGTTAGCTACGGTGCTGTCAATTCCTTCTCATAAGAATATTATTCTGTCTTCTAGTAGTCTAGAGTATATATCATAGGCTCTTTCTCCTGTAGGGGTTTTGTCTATGACTGTGGGGATAAGGGTGTTTCTCAGGATTTTCTTTTTAGAGGTTATTATTTGCATATCTTTTTTATTATTAGTAAATATATAAATATTGCACTAATATAGCAGGATAAATTTTATTATCAATGTTTTTGATGTTTGGATGAGAAAAAAGACTTGAAAAAAAAGCTTTTTATTGTATAAAATAAATAAAGTTTCAATTTGATTTTAAATCATATTTTCATAAAATAAAATCTAAAGTTTAGAGATGTTTTACCAAAATATCTCTACAGAAATATTTTTGCAAAATTGTATACTAAGCCTATTTAGAAAATTAGAATATTAGCTTATCAGAAAATGCTTTTACAAAAGCGAATAAACAAAAAATATCTTTTGTTAGATTCCAATTTTCTAAGTTGGACTAGTATAACCCCTTTTCTTCAGCAATTTAGGAAAGGATTCAGGTATGGATTACTTTGAAGATTCCTTTTTAAAATTCAAAAATCCTCTCTTGTTTTACCAAGAAAGGATTTTTATTTTATTTTGTAGTCTCTTCCTTTCGTATTAAAGGAAAAGATTCAGGGGGGGGATTATAAAAACTTATTTTATTATATCACTTCCTGCTATCAACTTTTCTAATTTCCCTGATTTTCCTTCTAGGTCTTCATTTAGATAGATAACTTTTGAGTTTCCTTTAGATCAGATACTTCAAAGAGTTTCAATTCTACTTGAGTCAAGTAGGAATTGAAGAACTTTTTCTGCATTTAGAGAATCATCTGTTTTCTTTATTAAGTCTACTGATTCCTTAAATCATTCTGCAATTTTCATTCTTTGACCTGCCATACCTTCTCAAAGTAGTATTTTAGATTCTTTTTCTGCTTCGGCTTCTTTTATTTGCATTATCTTTTTTGCTTCTGCTTCATTCATTGCAGCTTCTTTGAACTTTTGAGTTTCTACTACTTTGTTCATTGCATGCATTACTGTTGAATCTAATTTTACATCCCTAACTTGTATAGAATCAAGAGTGTATCAGAAAGTTGCTAATTTTACTCTTAGTCTTTCTTCTATGACTTCTCATATTTCTTCTCTTTTTGCAAATATCTCTTTATGGGTGAAGGCAACTATCATTCATCTTAGTTGCTCATCTATTGTAGCTCTCATCATTGTTTTTGGATCATCTATACTATAGATTGATTTAAATATGTTTCATTCTTTGGTATGTTTATTGTCATCACTAACATAGTATATTACATTTAGACCAATGTAAGCGGTTACATTGTCGTGTGTTACTCATTCTACTTCTACTGGGAAGTTTCTTCTGTATAGTACTTGTCCTCTTGTTGTTTCTAAAACTGGGATTATAAGGTGAAATCATGCTCTTAGTACACGATTAAATTTACCTAAGAATTCTACAGTTCTTACTGTGTTTGGTTTTACTATTCTTACTCATAGGGCTATTAAAAATATATCAGCAATAAGTGAAATTATTATTCATGGTACAGTTTGAACAAATGGTAGGGATAGAGTAAAGATAGGTATAATAAATATCAAAGCTGGAACGAAAAAGCGAAGCATAATATAAAAATTAAAAAAATAAAAATAAAATTTAGGATATTTTAGGGCTATAAAAGTTCTTTTAGGTATTTTAGTTTTTCCTTAGATTTTTCGTCTGTAGTTTTTTCTATGATTTTATCAAATTTTTCCATAAAACTGTTTCTTACTAATTTTATTTTTTTACCTTCTTTTATAGAAAGATTGTACATTGCTTCTTTTAGTTTTATTGCTTTTTTTCTTAGTTCTTCTTTTTCTTCATCTGTTATGTTTGTATTTTTTGTATTGGTGGTATTTTTAGAGTCTTCTACTAGTTTTGAAACATATCATAGAAGAAAGCTTTTTGTTTGGTTTCAGAAGTATCATGCTCATTCTGAGTCTTTTGATGCTATTATTCAGTGTTTTACTTGAAAGTTTATTAGTGTGTCTTTTATGCTGTCGTAGTTTCAGTCTATTTCTCCAGAGTATAGTTCTAGTTTTGTAAAGATTTCTTGTAGTTTTTGTACTTCTTGTTCAGTAGATTCTGGTTCTATATATAGTTCCATATTTTCTAGTACTATTTTGTATTTTTCAGCTACTTTTTCATCATTTGTGTGATTTTCTTCTATTAAAAAATCTAGTTTTGAGTCCATTTCTTTGATTAGTGGATTTTCTGGTTCGGTTTCAACATATTTTTCTAGAATTATATTTCTGGTTTGTTCTCAAAAGTATCATGCTCACCAAGAGTATTCATTTTCTATGATTCAGTGTTTTATTTGAAATTGTATTAGTTCGTATCTTATGTTTTCATAGTTTCAGTCTATTTCTCCAGAGTATAGATTTATATTAGTAAATAGTTCTTGTAGTTTTTTTACTGTTTCTGAGTCTGATTCTGGTGTTACACTTAGTCATTTTGCTATGTAGTAATTACTATAAACAAATTTTATACTTACATCTGTTTCGTTAGATACTACTATTCCTTTTACTGTTCTATTTCACCATTTTTTAGCTCTTTTTAGTCATTCATATCCATATCACATCCATATATCAATTCTGTCTGATTCTACTCAGTTTTCTCAGGCTTTTAGTATATCTCCTCATCTGTCTTCTATAACTCATACTCCAAATCATTCAATGTATATTTTTGTTCAGAATGGATAGGTGATAGGTCATGCTAGTACTCATTCATATAATTCTTTTCATGAGGCTGTAGTTTCTCATCTTCAGTTATTTAGTATATCTCACTGATATGTTCCTGTTATATATGCTGTTTGGTTTGGTAGGGGAGAATAGTATGCTGTTACTATAAATGTTTTTTCTTGGTTTATGTACTGCGAAAAAGTTATATTTGGGGCTAGTAAGAGTAGTAATGATATAATTCATACTATTCTGGATATTTTAAGCATAGTGTATTTTTAGGATTATAAATTATTAAACTAAAGTAAGTTTAATTTATAAAGCTATCTTATTGAAAACAAAATGTTTGTCAAGAAAAGTGGTAATGTAAAGGGTAATGTAAAGCTAAAATATGGGGAGATTATTCTATATATGGTTCTTCTGAGTAGGTTTCATTTTCTATTTCATTTGTAATATTTTCTTTTTGTAGAGCATTAAATGCTATCATGAAAATCCATCATCTTCTTGCTTTTGAATTAAAGTCATAGTATTTTTCTTTTATTATTCAGTATTCATATGCTGTTTCCATATAGTCTTTTTGCCAGTTTTGTGTATATTTTATTGGGTCTATTCATTTTGCTTTTAGTATGAGTTTTATTACTTCACTTTTTGTTATATTGTTTTTGGGGTTAAATTTATCCTTTTTTTCTATAAATCAAGCTTTTAGGGCTGTTTCTATGTATTGGCATCACCAGTCGTTTTTTACATCATCAAATATTTTGTCACACTTATTTTTTAACTCAAGTCATGATAGGTTTATAACTATTTTCATGGTTTCTTTTCTTGTGATTTTTTCTCATAGGTTATAATCTACTGGGTTATTTGAGTTGTCTTTTATAATTCATTGATTTGCTAGGAAGTTGGCTATTTCAACTTCGTTTGAGTATTTTTTAGATAAAATTGCTTTTTCTACTATTTTAAAAATCCATCATCTTGTAGCTGGGTTTCAGTAGTCTGTAAATTCTGATTCTATTAATCAGTTGTTTAATGCTGTGTTTACATATCATTGTTTCCAGTTTTCATTTTTTTCACCTTCTAGTTCTATGCCTTTGAATATCATTTTTAGTGCTTCTATTTTTGATATTTTATCTTTAGGTCTAAAATACTTGTTTGCTGCTATCATACCGTTTTTAAGTGCGGTTTCGGCATATTTACATGACCAGTCTGAAACATCATCAAATTTTCATTGGCATTTATTTTCTACTTCTATTCCTGATATTATTATCATAATTTTTAGCATTTCTTGTCTTGATATTTCATTGTTTAGTTTGTATTCTTTGTCATTTTCTTTAATGGTTATTATTTCTTTGTATCCAAGAAATTCTGCTGCTCTGCTTTCTTCTTTTGTGTATGAGTATGCACTGTTTGTTGTTATTAGTAGTGTTAATAACAGAAGGCTTATGTATTTTTTCATGATGATTTATGTTTATGAAATATAATATGCTTTTATACTAACACTTTAGGGTTATTTGTTCAAGTTTTCTTTAGTTTTTTTATTTTTAAAGCTTTAGACTTTATGTTTTTTTGTGTTCTTATTTAATAGATAGTTGATTTATTTTTACTTTTCAATTATTTGTCTTATACAATTTATGCATGGATTTATTCATGCTTTATCTATTATAACAAGAGTTTCTGAAAGATTTCATCAGCATTTTTTAAATGTATCTCTAACAAATTTTTTAGTTTTTTCATTAGATTTAGGGCATTTTCAATTAAAAATACATTCTTCTAAGTCATCACATCATACACAGGTCATAATTAATATATATTTAAAAAAATAAAAAAATAGGATAAGAGTTATTATATTTTTTTTAAAGAGATTTCAAAACTTTTTTCATAAGATTCTTAAGTTTTGATTTAAATCTTTAGATTTAAATTTGTATTCTGATAAAATTTGCTTTTATTTATCATATTTTTATAATTCCATAGAATTTTAATTTCTATAAATGATATTTATTATGAAAAAAGTCTATATATCTTTTAGTTTTTTTATTTTAATAAGTCTATACAATTGTTTTATTTTCAAGATATTGATATCAAATTAATATGAAATTATGAAATTCTGAAACATTATTGACTAAAGTAGAGGTATTAAGTAAATTAGAGTTTAGTTGATTATTTGATGAAGTTGGGAGTAATGTTTCAATAGATGGAAAAATTTATGCTGAACAAAAATTAAGTGTAACAAATGAACAAACTGAAGAATTTCTTGATTCAATAGATGAAATAGAGATAGAAAGAGTTGCTGTAAATAGAGTTTCAGTTTTAGTTAATGTAGAAAAATGAAAAGAACTTGAACAGATTTGCAAACTAAGAAAAGATAAAAATGTAGAATATACTGAATTCAACGGAATTGATTCTATTGATGGTTAATATATAAAAAAAACTATGTTCAAAAAAACTATACTTACAGAATTTTTTACTACAATATCATTAAAACAAGCTTTTTACAGCTTGTATTTAATGACTTTTAGATTGCCTTTTTTGAGATATTGAAAAGATATACAAGAGGCTGAAAAAGAATTATTAAAATATATTTCAAAAACTGAAGATTCTTTAAAAGATAGGAAGATACTATCTTTTTATAATTGAAGAAGTGCTATTTATCAGTGTTTGAAAATGATATGAATAATTTCTGGTGATGAGGTTATTGTTTCTGGTTATAATTGTGTATCTGTTTCAAATGCTGTTTTGCAGTCTTGAGCAAGGGTTGTTTATTGTGATATAGAGGAAGAGACTTTATGACTTGATGTGAAGGACTTAGAAAGTAAGATTACAAAAAATACAAAAGCTGTAATAGTTCAACATACTTTTTGAAAGATTTCTAATGTTGAAGAAATTAAAAAAATAGTATCATCAAAAGATATCTTGATTATTGAGGATTGTGCTCATAGCTTGTGAACAAAAAATGTAGCTTCTTTCTCCTGAGAAGGAGAAAGAATTCAAGATAGAGGTCAGATTAAAAAAGAAAAAAATCAAAATAAAGATCTAAAATCAGACTTCTCAATATATTCTACTTGAAGAGATAAGGTTATTTCAAGTGTAACATGATGATTTCTGGTTGTAAATAATTCAAAGTATTTTGACTTAGTTAAAGATGTTAGGGATAGTTTGAAAATGCCGAGTATTTTGTTGGTTATAAAAAATTTACTTTATAATGTTGTGGCTTATAAGGCTTATAAATTATATGATTTTTTTAAAATATGAAGAATTATAATACATTATTCCAGAAAACTTAATATAATAACTGAAATATTAACTAAATCAGAAAAGGAGTGCAATTTTTCTGAGTTTAATTATAGATTACCAAACTCACTAGCCTATTTAGTTAGAAAAGAATTAAAAAATCTAGAAAAATACAATACACATAGGAGAAAAATAGCAAAAATATATGATGAAAAATTGAAAAATATAAAATGAGTTTCAGTATTATTAAAAGAAAAAAAGTGAGAAAAACTAAACTACTTTAGATATCCAATAATATGTAATACCCAAGAAAAAAAAGAAAAAATAGTTTCTTTTATGAAAAAAAATCATATATTATTATGAGTAACATGGTCTTGAAAAAATATAGCACCAATCTGAACCGACCTAGAAAAAGCAAAATATAAGCTGTGAATATGTAAAACAAGTGAAGAAATAGCCGATAGAATAGTTTTTTTACCAAATCATAAATTGATAGGAGAGAGGGGAGTGGAGAAAGTTATTTGACTGTTAAATTTTTAAATCCAAAAATATTATGAAAACAATACAAACTTTATTAGCAATCGGAGTTATTGGAATCATTTCTAATTTTAATTCTGATGAAAATATCAGCAACCAAAATATATCTAACACACCAGTTTCAGTTGAAACAAAAAAACAAACAGAACTAATTGATTTAGGAAAAAATTTTAAAAAAGATGATAAATATGTTTATTATAACAAAAAAATAATAGAATGAGCCGATTCTGAGACTTTTGAGTTAAAAAATGATTATGCAGTAGATAAAAATTTTGTTTATATGTATAATAATTCTAACTCAAATTGGGAGAAAATTGAAAATGCAGATGTAACTACTTTTAAAAAATTATATAGTGAAGAAGCTTATTCTCAAAATTATTATAAAGATAAGAATCATGCTTATTATAAAAATCGTTTAATTGAGGGAACTGATCCTGAAACTTTTGAAATACTTTACTGAAATTATGCAAAAGATAAAAATAATATTTACCAATATGAAGATATAATAGAATGAGCTAATATTGAAACATTTGAAGTAATAAGTCATTGTTTATCAAGAGATAAAAATCATGTTTATATCAATGAAACTACAATAGAGTGAGCAGACTGACAAACTTTTGAAGATTTAGAATTTAGCTATTTTAAAGATAAAAATTATGTTTATAGTGTCCAAAGCTCTATTGACTCATATGTAATTACAGTTTCAAATAGTCCAGAAACTTTTGAATTTATAAATAAATATTATACAAAAGATAAAGAAAATATTTATTGGAATTGAGGTATAATGGAAGAAGCTGATTTAGAAACATTTGAAGTGTTAACAGAAAATTTAGCAAAAGATAAAAATAAAGTTTATTGGAAATGGAAAGAAATAGAATGAATAGATATAGAAATGTTTGAACTTTTGAAGACAGGTTATTATTTTAAAGACAAAAATCAGGTTTACTATGTATCATGACAATGACGGGTGTATCCTTTTAATTGAGCCGATCCAGAAACTTTTGAAGTTATAAATAGAAATTTTACTAAAGATAAAAATTACTATTATTATGATGAATATCCCTTAGAAGATGTTGATTATAAAACATTTAAAGCTTTTGATTACTGATATGCAAAAGATAAAAATAATGTTTATCAATTTAGTTATCATTGTCGGTCTGCATGAAATGAAGTCATAATAAAGTGAGCGGATGCTAAGACTTTTGAATATTTAGGGTATTGACATGTTAAAGATAAAGATGGTATATTTGGAATAAAAGAAGCTGATATTGAAACATTTGAATCATTAAACTATAATTATTCAAAAGATAAAAATAATGTATTTTATCATGGTAAAATTATAAAAGAAGCTGATCCTAAAACATTTGAAACAATAGTTGAAGAATATGGAAAAGATAAAAACAATATATTTTATCGTGGAGAAGTTTTTAAAAATGTTGATTTAGAAACTTTTGAAGTATTAGATAGTGAAATTTTGAATTATGCACAAGATAAAAATAATTGTTATAGAGACTGAAAAATAGTAAATAGAACAGAATGTAAAAGGTATAATAAACTAGAAGAAAAGGTTTTAAAATCTGAAGAAAAATTTTATAAAATAGAAAATGATAAGGTTTTTTATAATGGTAAAGAAGTGCCCTGAGTAGATATAAAAACATTTGAGATTTTACAAGATCGTTATTTAAAGGATAAAAATAGAGTTTATCATATATATTCACAATGAGAAACTTTACCTATGCAAGAGGCAGATTTGGAAACCTTTGAAGTTCTTTGAGATAATTTTGCAAAAGATAAGAACAATTACTATTATGATTGAAATATTTTAAAAGATATTGATTATAATACTTTTGAGGTCTTTGATCATGGTTTTGCAAAAGATAAAAATTATGTATATTATTTTTACTATAAATATTATTTTAACTGAAATGGTGTAATTAAATCATGAGATCCAGAAACTTTTAAAATGTTATGAGACTGAATATTCCAAGACAAAAATAACTGTTATAAAGATTGAGCAATAGTAGATAAATCAGTATGTTCTGATGAAACCTCAGACTAAATATTATAATAGGAGTTTTGCATTGATATGACTTTTGCTTTAGCAAAGCTAATTTATGTTTTCTATACAAATTTTACAAATTAGAAAAAACACAAACATTTCAAAAAAAGCTTTTTTTAAAATTATAAAAACCAAAAAAAATGTACGAACTAAAAATAATAAATGATAAAAAAACTTGGAATGACTTTATAATAAATTCAGGTTTTGAGTTTTATAGTTTTTTGTCTTCTTGGGAATGGGGTGAATTTAAAATGATGAGTTGATTTTGAGTTTTTAGGTATGGGATATATGAATGAAAGGAATTAGTTTGAGTTTTTCCTCTTATAAAGGTTAAAGCGAAAAGGGGGGCTTATCTTTTTGCTCCACATGGTCCTCTTATAAAAGAAAATATTGAGAAGAGTTATAAGATACTTAAAACAAAATGTAAAATATGTAATTGTGAGGTATCTGTAAAAGAGAATAATGATGATGAGAGTGTGAAATGTTCCTGATGTGAGGTAGAATTATTTTTTGAGGTTTTGAATAATATTTTACCAGAATTAAAAGAGATAGCTAAAAAAGAAAAATGTAATTTTATAAGATTGAATCCAGTAAATGAAAATACTTTAAAAAATAAAAAGAGTTATCAGGGGCTTGGTTTTATAAATGCTCCAATGCATGAACATGCAGAAGATACACATTTACTAAATTTAGATAAGACTGAAGATGATTTACTTAAAGATATTAAGAAAAAAGATAGATATTATATAAACAGAGCTAGAAAAGAAGGGGTCAAAATAAGAATAGATAATGAACCAGATCATATAGAAACACTAATAGATATGCATCATTCTCATTCTATAAAGGTTTGATATCATAAGTTTCCTAGGAATTATATATTGGATTTGTATAAGGCTTTTTGAAATAATATTTCTACTATTTCTGCAAGTTATAATGATATAGTGGAGTCAATTTTGATGACTATAAGGTTTTGAAAGACATGTGTTTACTATATAGCTGCAAGTAGTATTATAAGTACTAAATTTTCCCCTAATTATTTGTGTCAGTTTGAAGCTATTTGTAAAGCTAAAAAAGATGGTTGTGGGGTATATAATTTTTGGTGAGTTTCTCCTGATGATAATCCCAAACATCCTATAGCATGAGTTACATTGTTTAAGAGGAAGTTTTGTGGTTATGATTATAGCTTACTTCATGCTCAGGATTTGGTAATTTCTCCAAAATATTGGTTTAACTGGTTGATTGAAACAGTTAGGAGAAAAAAGAGATGATATTATTATAAAAAGCCTAAAAAATAAAATAAAAAGTTATGAAAAAAAGATTACTTATATTGATTTTAATTATTATGTTTGTTATAAGTACTATTACTTTTGTGCTTATACTAAAATATTTAGATCCTTATGAGAATAAAATAATGGCAGTTTCTTTTCTGACATTATCTTTTATGCTGTCTGTAACAAGTTTTTTTTCTGTGGTTTTATATTTTGTAAAAAAGATTTATTTTAGATGAGAGGTGTTTTTATCTAATGTTCTTATTAGTTTTAGACAGGCATTTTTCTTTGCTTCTTTTTTCCTTGGATTAGCTATATTCTTAAATATTTGAACTCCTATTTTAAGGTCTGGTTCCTTGTTGTTTGTGATGCTTGTTTTTATAGAGTTATTAATAAAAAATTTAGAAAGATAAAAGTCAAGGTGTTTTTTTGTTTTAGAAAGACATATGTAGTATAATTCTAGAAGTATTAAATCCTATTTAAATATTAATTATGTATAATAAATAAAAATGAATTTTAAAAAGATTGTATTAATAAATTTTTCTCTGATACTTTTTATTGGAACTTTTTCAGTTTTGGTTCATGCTGCATGAGCGGGAACTGTTTTAGAGAATTTTAAAAAGTTGGAGTATGAAATGATTTTTGAGAGTGAAGACTTTTTCTTAGATGAGCAAGATAAAAAAATAGTTAGTTCATCAAGGAAGCTTAATATATATAAGGGGATATGAGAAAAGCTCCAAACAAAAAGACAGGAATTACAGGAGGAAAGTGATAAGATGAAAGCTAGGTTGAAATCTTTTAAAACAGCAATTTTTGAGTTGGATCAGGAAATGAAGGGGATATCGGAAGAGATAGATTCTATAAATAAGGATGTTGTAACTATAAAAAAACAAATAGAGTATTGAAAAAAAGAGATATCTGATTTGAAAGAAAAAATAAAAAGTAATAGAGAGGTTTTATTAGAATATATAGTTCATTTGTATAAGAAGGGGAATTATATATATGGTGAGAATTGAGTTGATAATCTTAAGACTATTTTGCTTTCAGGGGAAAATATGTGAGATATAATAAATGATATACAATTTAAATCAGATATAGAAATTACAGGTAGTCATCTTATAAATAAGTATAAAGGTAATATTTATAAGTTGTATACTACTAATGTTGATTTAGAGAAACAGCAGGATAAGATAAAAAAACTTAGGAAAATGGCTATTATAAAAAAGAAGGCTTTGGATGATAAAAAGGAGTTAAAGGAGAAGCTTTTTTCTGTAACAAAGTGAAAAGAGGTTTTATATAGGAAATATATAGAAGAAAAGCAAGAGATGGAGAGGAGGGTTAAGCTTAAAAGTTTTATTGAAGAAATGAAGTTTGATAAGCAGAAGGATGAGTTGTTAGAAAAGTATGGTTGTTCATTGGTTGATATGTCTAAAGATACTCAGGGGTCTAAATCTTTAGAATGAAAATGTTTAGAGGTAAATAATATAATTCAATCGGAATCTAGATTATCATCTTTTGATTCAAAGGAGAAGAATGTATTTTCTTGGCCAACAGGGAGTGTATATGGTATTAGTGCTTATTTTCATGATCAGGAATATAAAGATGAGTTTTGATCAGAACATGATGCTGTAGATATAAAAACACCTCAGTGAACTGATATTATAGCACCTGCAGATGGTTATGTTATATATGTACAGCCTCCTTTTGATGATAGTTATGCTTATGTTGCTTTAAAGCATGCCGATTGATATGTAACAGTTTATGGTCATATAAGTGAGGTTAGTGTTAAACAGTATGATTTTGTTAATAAATGACAGGCTTTTGCAAAGACTTGATGAGAATATGGTACTAATTGAGCTTGATATTATTCTACTTGACCTCACCTTCATTTTTGAGTATTTAAAGATAAAAAGTATGTTGATCCATTAAATTATTTAGATATTTCTTATTTTTCTCTTGAGAGTTTGCCTGATAAATATAGGTATAAGTTTTATTTTGATTTTAAAAATAGGGCTTGATTTGAATATAAGAGAATGGGGGATAGTAAATGAGTATTTAAAATAACTTGAGATACTGAGTCTGAGAGACAAAAAAATCTACTTTCTACATACGCTGCAGATGATTTTAAGGATTTGGACATTTGGGTAGAGGAATCTTTGGCTGGAGGTATTGATCCGACATTTCTTATATGTGTATGATTGGCAGAGAGTAGTTTGTGAAATAATTTAAAGACTCGTTATAATATATGAAATGTATGAAATACAGATTCTTGATCAACTTATAGTTTTTCTAATTCTAGAGAGTGAATTTATCGGATGGTTAGGACTTTAAATAATAAAATTCTTTGAAAATATACTCAGATAAAAGATCTTAGTAGATATTGAAATAAAACATGATCTATTTATGCTTCTAGTTCTTATAATTGGCATAATAATATTATAAAGTGTATGTCTCATATAAAATGAGAGTATGTGTGAGATGATTATAATTTTAGGTTGAGTCAGTAAAAAAAAATATAAAAAAACAAAAACAAAATTATTTATTAAAAAATTATTATGAGGAGAAAACTATTTAGAAATGTGTTTATGTTGGTTTCTTTATTTTCTTTTATAAATATATCATTTGCATCTGATATACAAACTCAAGGTGATGCCTCAGTTCAAAATCAAACTAGCAATTTTGTAGATAGTTTGAAAGCTGTATTTTCTAAAGAATATTGAGTGAGAGTTTTATTTGCTATATTAGCAATTTTAATAACTCTTGTATTTGCTAGAATTGTTAAGGATAAACTTTTCTGATATTTAGAAAATCGTTTATGATGAGATGTTACCTGAAAAGATGAAATACTATGAGTTATAAATAGAACAGTTAATGTGGTGATAATAGTTACAGGTTTTTCTATAACTTTAGGAGTTTTATGATTAGATTTAACTATATTTATAGGTTGAGTATGATTTGGTATAGGTTTTACTCTAAGAGTATTTCTTACAAATTTTATATCTTGAGTTTTGATGGTTACACAATGAATTTATCATCCTTGAGACCTAATTAAAATATGATGAAAAATGTGAATGATTAAGAAGGTTTATTCTCTTTTTACAGCTATTGAGCAGTTTAATTGAGTTATGTTTTTCGTCCCTAATATTCAGTTTTTAGAGGATAATGTTGAGAATTTTCATACAAATGAAAAAAGAAGATTAGAATTATCTCTAGCAATAGATTACAATGTAGACACAGTAAAAGCGAAGACTATTATAAAGAGGGTAGTTGATAGTTTTCCAAATATTTTACAAGCTCCAGCACCTAGTATATTGATAGACAATTTATGAGAATGGTGACGGTCTTTGAAACTTAGATATCGGGTTTTATCAAAAGATGATTTTCTTTCTATTCAGTCAAATGTGGTTGAAACTATAAATTTAGCATTTAAGCAGTCTGGTATAGATATAGCTCGTCCAAGGTATTTTGTATGATGAGAAGAGGGTATGAATATACAGCAAAATACTCTTGTAGAGAAGTAGTTATTTCTAAAATTTAATTTATATTTTGACAATAATAAATTAAGTATGATATAATATTTAATATTATTATTTACTATAAAAAATATGTGAGGAATAAGTTCTTTTATTGAGAAGTTTGGGGTATTTTTACAGAGTAAAAATCTTGATATTCCCATTGATTTAGAAAATATTTCAAAAGAGCTTATTGCAAATGAAGCTATACTTTTAATTGCTTCTATAGTGTCTTGGGTAATAGCAAAGGCTTTTTCTAGATGATTAAGGGATGCAATATTGAGAAATAATTTTTTTAAAAATATTTTTTCAAAGGTTTGAATTAATGTTAGTGTGAGGTCTTTTGCGGATTTTATTTATAGTGTATTTTTTGTTGGTATAACTTTTGCTTGACTTATTGTTACACTGAAATATGTAAATCTAGAGATAGAGTTTTTAGATGCTTTTATTGATAATGTTGTATATGTTCAACTTCCAAAGTTTTGATGAATAGGGCTTGTTATTTTATGAGCTTTTTTATTTGCTAGTATTTTAAAGACTGTTTTGATAAGAGTTGTAAGAAGATTTAGTTTGGGGGATAAGTTGTGAATTAATTTAGATTGGGCTTGAGTTGTTTGATATTGGTGAGTGATAGTGTTTTTTATTCCTATTTTTTTGAAAAGGATAGGAAATCATGATTTATTAAATCCTGTAAATACTAAAATAGATGATATTTCTGTTTATGCTCCAAATATAGTGGAGTCGTTTATTGTGATTATTGTTTGATTTATTATTGCTAGGTTTGCTCAGAAGATGGTTGATAAGTTTATAGTAGCTAACTGAGTGGAAAAAATTTCTGAAAAATTAAAGGTTAGGGCAGAGTTTGTATCTAAATATGCTTGATGAGCTGTTTATGTGATTATTTTACTTGTGACAACTTTTGTGGCTTTAAATAATCTGAAAATAGATACTATAAGTGGAACAATAGATAAGTGAATACAGTCTATTATTGATTTTACTAATGGAGTGTTAAATGCTTCTATTATAGTGGTAATATCTTTTGTGATTTGAAAGATTATTTCAAATTTGATAACTGAGTTATTGACTAAGGTTAACTTTGATAGTGTATTAGAGCATATTGGTTTGAGTAAGTTAAATTTAAAAGTATCTCCTTCAAGAATAGTTTGAAATACGGTTTTTGCTTATATTGTTCTTTTCGTTTTTATGAAAGCTTTTTCTATTATTGGTATTGATAAGGTTTCTTGAATGTTTATAAGTATATTTTGGTTTTTAAATAAAATGTTATTTTTATTTTTAATATTTGCTTTAGGTTTATATTTAAGTAATTTATTAGACAAAAAAATAAGGGTGCTTTATAAGTCAGAGGTTTTAGCTATAGTTGCTAAAATAGGGGTTATGCTTTTAACAGGATTGCTATTATTTTTGATTTATTAGAAAACTAGATGTTTTATAATATGTGAATCCATCCCTTTCCGTTTCACTTCAAGGACTTTCTTTTTCCTAAAGGGTACACTTCGTAAAAAAAGGAAAGAAATTAGGGGATAAATTATTATGGAATTATTTTAGAGTCTCGGAAAATAGAAAACCTCTCTCCTGAATCCTCTCCCCTTCTCAGGGGAAAGGGGATGCATTTCTACAAAGCAGTTATTTTAGAGATTTCATTATATTTAAATCATTTCATTATCAGTTTATTTATGATTTTCTCTTTTGGATATTTATTTTTTAGTTTTTCATATTCTTTTTTTATAGATTCTGTTTCTCAGTCTATAAATATTTCATTTAAGCAGGTGTCAACTATAGATGTGTCTTCACTTCTTTCTATTAGTTTTTGTCTGATGTAGTTTCGGCTTTTGGCTTTTTGTTTATAGGATTTTATCTTTTTTATGATGAAGTCTTTTTTTAGTAGGCTATTTCCTTCTTCTATAAATTCTGCTTTTAGAATATTTTCTACTGAGTCTTTTGGAAATTGTTTTATGAATAGTTTTTGTCTTATGTAATTCAGATTTTTGTTTCTATCTAAGTAGTTTCTTATTTTGGCTCGGATTATTTCTTCTTCTTGTAGTAAGTGTTTTATTTCTTCAAATACTTTTTTTGCTAGGATATCATCTCAGTCTGCTTTTTCTGTCATTTTATCAAGTAGTCTTTTATTTGAAGAATAGTATCTGAAATAGTATTTTAGAGCATAATCTTTTAGTTTATGAGGATTTGTTGTTGTGTATTTCATAGAAGATTAATTGTGTTTATTGAAATAAGCTTATTTTTAAGGGAAACATTATAAAGGGGAAAAGACTCTTGTTGATATGTTAGATATATTATTATTTCCAAATATACTAATCCTTAAAATACATAATGCAAAAATTTTTACAAAAAAGTTTGACTTATTTTTTAGCACCTATATAATAAGAGTGCTTAAAAAAGCTTTATTTTATTTTTTTAATTTTTATTTATATGAATATAAAACCATTAGGTGATAGAGTTGTTTTAAAATGACTTAGAAAGGAGAGTATAACAGAAAGTGGAATATTGCTTCCTGAAAGTGCAAAAGAGGAAAGACCATTTATGTATGAAGTTATGGCGGTTTGACCATGAAAAAAAGATGTAGATATGAATGTAGCGGTTTGAGATAAAGTTCTTTGTGGGCAATATTCTTGAGATGAGGTAAAATTAGAGGATAAGGAATATAAAATAGTGGCAGTTGAATATTTATTAGCTACTATTGACTAGGGATTTTTTAATAGGCTTTAGTAGTGACAGCAGATCTACTGTCACTACAAGATAATTTAAAAAAAATACTTTAAAACTTAAAAAAATAACCATGGCAAAACAAATAAAATTTTGAGACGAAGCAAGGCAAAAAATGTTTGCTTGAATGGAAACAGTAGCAAAAACAGTAACAGTAACAATGTGACCGAAATGAAGAAATGTGGTATTAGATAAATGATATTGAGCACCGCAAGTAACAAATGATTGAGTGACTATAGCAAAAGAAATAGAACTAGAAGATAAATTTGAAAATCTAGGAGCTGAACTTGTAAAAGAGGCAGCTGATAAAACAAACACTATAGCATGAGATGGAACAACGACAGCTACTTTACTAACATATGCACTAGCAAAAGAAGGACTAAGAAATATAAGAACATGAGTAAATGCAGTAGAGCTAAAAAATGGAATGAGAAAAGCAGGAGAAAAAATAGTAGAAGAGCTATCTAAAAATGCTAAACAAATTTCTAGTAAGGAAGAAATAGCACAGGTTGCTACTATAAGTGCTCAAGATTCTCAGGTATGAGAAATAATAGCGGAGGCTATGGATAAAGTTGGAAAAGACTGAGTTATAAGTGTAGAAGAGTGACAAACTTTTGGTATGGAGGTAGAAATAACAGAATGAATGGAGTTTTGAGAGTGATATATAAGTCCATACATGGTAACAAATACAGAAAAAATGCTTGCTGAAATGAAGTCTACACCTATTTTGATTACTGATAAAAAGATTTCTAATATGAAAGAGTTATTACCTCTTTTAGAACAATTGGTTAATGATGGAAGAAAGGATTTAATAATAATAGCAGATGATATAGAAGGGGAGGCTCTTACTACTATTATTCTAAATAAATTAAAGTGAGTACTAAATATACTTTGAATAAAAATACCTTGATTTGGAGACAATAAAAAGGAGATGCTTAAGGATATAGCATCATTAACCTGAGCTAATGTGATTACAGAAGAGCTTAGTATGAAGCTTGAAAATGTGACTTTAGATGATTTATGAAGTGCTAAAAATATTATTTCGTCTAAAGATAAAACTACAATAATAGCGGGGGGAGGAAAAAAAGAGGATATAGAAAATAGGGTTGCTGAAATAAAAAGTGCGATAGAGAATTCAGATTCTAAATATGATAAGGAAAAATTACAAGAAAGATTAGCTAAACTTGCATGAGGTGTTGCTGTTATAAAGGTATGAGCTGCATCAGAGGTGGAGATGAAAGAAAAGAAAATGAGAATAGAGGATGCTTTAAATGCAACTCGTGCTGCAGTTGATGAATGAGTAGTTGCTTGAGGTTGAGTGGCTTTGCTTAAAGCTTCAAGAATTCTTGATTCTATTGATTTAGGAAACGAGGATCAGAATATAGGAGCTTCTATAGTAAGAAGTGCTTTAGTTTATCCTATGAAACAGATTGTGGATAATGCTTGAAAGGAGTCGGGTGTTGTGATAAATAAGGTTATGGAAAATGATAACATAAACTATGGTTATAATGCAGCTAATGATACTTTTGTGGATATGATTGAGTCGTGAATAATTGACCCTATGAAGGTTGAGAGGGTGGCATTAGAGGAGTCTATAAGTTTAGCTGGTATGTTCTTGACTACAGAGTCTGTTATAACTGATGCTCCTAAAAAGGATGATGGTTGTAGTGGTTCTTGTGGAGCAGGTTGAATGTGAGGAATGGGGGGAATGTGATGAATGGGAGGGATGCCAATGATGTAAAAAAAAAACCTAGACTTCGTCTAGGTTTTTTTAGTTTGAATTTTAAAATATTAAGGTTATTCATTTGAAGGCTCAACGATACCAGTGACTTTATTAGCTACACCAATACCCTCTACATCTAATGATTCTTTCATTCTATTATTTATTTCCTCTTCCATTCTTTCCTTTATATCATCAATGCTAAAAAAGTCATTAAATCTATAAATTTTAATAATTGACTCTATTTTTTTATAAAGTTTTATTTTTTTATTATCAATCTTTTTTTCTGCTTTGCCTGTATCTGTTTTAATTTTTCTTTCCGAATAGGTTTCAGCTTCTTGTCTTTTAGATGAATTAACTGCGGCTATTCCCTGTTTGATTTTATCTATTTTTTCTTTTAGTTCCTTTTTTGTTTTGATTACAAACTTTCCAAGTTCTTGTAATTCTTCAAGTAATTCTCAAAATCATTTTTGTTGTTTTTCTGTTAACTCTTGCTCTCAAATCATTTCATATAAAAAATCTCAAAATCATTTTTCCAAAGTAGGATTTTCTCAAGCTCACATAATATTTAAAATTAAAATATAAATTATATAATATTACTATACTATGTTTTTTAATTTATGTCAAATAAAATTTTGAAAATCTTAAAAATAGTTGATTTTTTTACCTTATACCATATTATAAAAATATATAAGAAAGATATAATTTATTATTTATTGTAAATGAAAAACATGAAGTTCATTGACTTATTTGCATGAATTGGAGGAATAAGACTTTGATTTGAGGAGCTTTTTGGTAATTGTGTATTCTCGTCTGAATGGGATAAATATGCACAAATAACATATGAATCTAATTTTGGACATAAACCCAGTTGAGACATTACTAAAATTAATGAAAAAGATATACCTGATTTTGATATTTTACTTGCAGGTTTTCCCTGTCAGCCCTTTTCTAATGCCTGATTAAAAAAAGGATTTGAAGACTCAAGAGGAACCTTATTTTTTGATATAGCAAGAATTATAAAATATCATAAACCCAAAGTTATCTTTTTAGAAAATGTAAAAGGATTTAAAAATCATCAAAAATGAACAACCTTTGAAGTCGTAAAAAATACTCTTGAAGAACTTGGATACAAAGTATTTTCTAAAATACTAAATGCAAGAGACTTTGGTGTACCTCAAAACAGAGAAAGAATCTATATTATAGCATTTTTAGATGATGTGGATTTTAAATTTCCAAATCCTTTAAATAAAAAAGTGAAATTAGGCGATATTTTAGATAAAAAAGTTGATAGCAAATATACAATCTCTGATAAACTATGGGCAGGTCATCAAAGAAGGAAGAAAGAACACAAAGAAAAAGGTAATGGTTCTGGATACTCGATGTTTGATGAAAATTCTGAATATACAAGTACAATGTCAGCCAGATACTATAAAGATGGTTCAGAGATTTTGATTAAACAAATAGATAAAAACCCTAGAAAAATTACTCCAAAAGAGGCATCAAGATTACAAGGATTTCCAGAAGATTATAAAATTCAAGTAAGTGATACACAAGCATATAAACAATTTGGTAATAGTGTAGCAGTTCCAGTTATTAAAGAATTAGCAAAATCAATAAAAGAGGCTATTTACTTATTTAACCAAAGATAACTATGAAGATTGAAAAGTTAGAAATAACAAAAGAAAAGTTTAATATAAATCTAAAATTTTATTTTTTTCTGAAACATTTAGTTAAGGTAAAACTTACAGATAATCAATCTAATGATTTTTTAAAGACTTATATTTTAAATCAAAAATTAAATTTTGAGAAAAATATTGAAAAATTAAGAAATTTAACAACTTCTAAATTAAAATCAGGAACAGATAAACAAAATCTTTTATTTGAAATACTAGATGAAATAAATAATGAAATAGATTTAAAATTATTCATTTTTAGTTTAAATCTTTATATGATTAAAGACTTGCTTTTACAAGAAGCAAAACTAAAGGACTTATTAGATACTTCAAGCTTAAAAGATTTAGATCCTTTATCATTATAGTATGATAAAATTACCTTATACAGTCCCTATTCGACAAGAGTTAACGGAGCACTATTGTCACTAATATTTTTTGACAAACTAGAAAAGCAAGAAACAAACTTTATATCTAAAAATGCCGAAAGTTTTATTAAAAGCTTATCAGAGTTTGCCGTAGAATTAAAAAATAATGGAGTAGAACCAAATCAAATATTTATGCTTATGTTTAGTGAAAGTATAAATCAATCCATAATAAGTGATAGTGGAACTAACTATGAAGATAGAATCTTATCAGTACTATTATCAATAGGAATTAATGAAAATAAAATTAAAAAAATACATGATAAAGATGACAGTTCAACAGAATTTGATTTTTTCTTTGAATTAGACAATAAAACTTATTGAATAGGAGCTAAAAGAACCCTAAGAGAAAGATATAAGCAATTTATTAAAACAGCTCAAATGAGTAAGATTGATGTGATGATAGAAATTACACTATGATTAGACCTAAATGAGGAAAAAGCCAAGAGTATACTTAATCATGGTTGTTATATTTTTGTTTCAGATGAAATATATAAAAAAAGAAAATTCTTACAAAATATGACGGGAATTTTCTCATCAAGAGATTTAACATTAGATACATTAAAAAAACTTAAATAATAATTCTACACTTTTTAATACAGAGTAAACTCAAAACAAGTAACTTTTGTTATCTGTTATCTACTAAATAAAAAATATAATCTACAAATAAACCATGCACAAAGAAATAATAAACCACCTAAAACAAATAGCCAACCCCAAAATAGCCCAGCAATCACAGAAATTCTTTAAAACTGGAGTAGGGGAGTATTGAGAATGAGACAAGTTTTTAGGAATCAAGGTTCCAGAACTAAGAAAATTAGCAAAACAAAATATAGAAACCCAAAACAAAGATATCTCAAAACTATTAGAAAACAAATATCACGAAATAAGACTTTTATGACTCTTTATCTTATTATATCAGTTTCAAAAATCCAATCCCCCAGAACAAAAAGAGATTTTTGATTTTTATTTAAAGCATTTAAAAAGTGTTAATAATTGGGATTTGGTGGATACTACAACTCCACATATTATCGGAAAATATTTACTTCTGAATCCTGATGAAGATAGAGGTTTTTTATATAAACTTGCTGAGTCAGAGAATCTTTGGGAGAGAAGGATTTCTATTTTGGCAACACATGCTTTTATTAGAGAAAAACAGTTTTTGGATACTTTGAAATTAGCTGAAGTGCTTTTATTGGATAAACATGACCTTATTCATAAAGCTGTAGGATGGATGTTGAGAGAGTTGTGAAAAAAAGATGAAGAAGAGCTTTTGGATTTTTTAGATAAATATTCTGAAAATATGCCAAGAACTATGCTTAGATATGCTATTGAGAAATTGGATGAGGACTTGAGAAGGTATTATATGAAGAGGTAGTTTCCTAGAAAATTAGATTTTTTTTACTTTTTATGTAGTTTTAGATAAAATCTTTTGACTTATTAAACTCAAAAGCATATAATACTCTCAGATAATTAAAAAGAATAAAAATAATTATGAAAAATATTTTTAACCATAAAACATGTTGTTGTACTCTCAGAGGTCATTTGAGAGACTGTTTTTGTTGCTAAAAAAAATATTATTTTTCAACATTAAAACTCTTGAATGAACCTAAAGTTTACTCAAGAGTTTTTTATTATTTATTTTAATTATTATGAAATTTCTTTTTATTTATAACTCATGTTGTTGTACTCTCAAGGATCATTTGAGAGGCTGTTGATTTTGATAAAAATCTAAAGTGAGACAACTTAATATTAAAAATATTTATAAACTAAAAAAATACTATGAAACTAAATATAGAAAAACTTTTGGAGACTGTTCCAATTACTAGACTAAATAATATAAAAGAGAATGAGGTATATTCTCTACTTGAAAAATTTAACATCTGATGAGCGATAAAAACAAAAACTGTTTATTGGATACTTAAAGAGGCTATAGAGTCAGGAAAGCTTGATAAGTCAAAGACTATACTGGAGGCTTCTAGTTGAAATACGGCTATAGCATTGTCATATTTGGCAAACTTATTTGATTTTAAAGTACTTTTGGTTATTCCTGAATCTACTGCTAGTTGTAAGAAGAAACTTATAAAATCATACTGAGCTGAAATAGTAGAAGTTCCTTGAATTACTGATGATAGTATAGATTATATGAGAGAGTTATATGAAAAGAATCCTGAAAAGTATTTCTTAACTGATCAGTTTAATTCGTATGCAAATATGAATGCTCATTACAATTTAACTTGACCATACATTCATAGAAAATTATGAAAATTAGATTTCTTTGTAGCGGGTATGGGAACTACAGGTACTTTACTTTGAACGGCTAAGTATTTAAAGGAGCAGAATAAGGATATAAAAATAATTTGAATAAATCCATTGAATAAGGTGGAGGGGATAAAGGATTATAATATTGTTAGGAATTTGTGAAAGTTTTATTTAGAGTATAAGTATTTGATAGATGAGATGATAGATGTGACTTTTGAAGATTCAGTGCCTATATGATTAAATGATTATCTAAAAGAGTGATATTTTAACGGAATTTCTTCTGCGGCTATTCTTACCTGAGCAAAAAGATATTTGAAGTGAAAAGAATGACTTAAGTGATTGGTTGTGGCTCCAGATGGAGGGGATTATTATTTTAATGATCTTTTTTATCATATAAAGGATTGTAGTATGAAGGGGTGTGAATAGGTTTTACTTAAAAAAAACATTTTAAAGCCTAAATTTTTAAATTTAGGCTTTTTTGTTTTGAATTTTTTAGGTAAGGGATATAATAATAAGTATTAAACTTAAAAAAAATACATGATAAAACTACCTGAAAAGATTTTAAAGAATGGAATTAATTTAGAATACATAGGTGTTTCTAATATAGCATTTGAAAGGAAATATATTCCTGATATTTTAAAATACCTTATAGAAAATGATATTGCAATATTAGGCGGTGATGTTTTAGATGATAAGACTTGAGAATATGGCTATAATTATGACAACTGGTATTTAGATAATAATGACTCTAAATCATGGATAAATTATGTCTCTAATAGCATTGAAAAAGCTAAAAAATATATAAATAGTTACCCAAATGAGAATGCCCTTTTTACTTTAATTTTATCAAAAAAATAATATTTTTATGTTTATTAGGTCACTTACCTGCTTGATATGTCTTAGCTAAGATTATACAAAAAGATTAAGACTTTATTACATAATAAAAAACTCATGAAAAAATATTTTATTTGAATAGCCTGAGGTTCTGGTTCTGGGAAATCAACTATAGCCTACTCCCTGAAAGAAAATTATCCTGATTTAATTGAAATCGTTCACTTTGACGACTATCAAAAGGAAGAGGAAGAAGTCCCTTCTTTTAAAGGTATGAAAAATTGGGATCACCCAGATGCTATTGATTTTGATAGTCTATACAGAGATTTAATAGATCTAAAAAATGGTATTGAAGTTGAAATTATGACAAAAAGCTCAGTTTTAAATCCAAATTATGAAAAAAACTGAAGAATAAAACATATTTTAAAACCCAAAAAAATAATCATAGTAGAATGATATATGACTCTAGTTGATGAAAAAATCAGAGAAATGTTTGATTTTAAAATATTTCTTGATATTCCAATTGAAGAAAGTATGAAAAGAAGAGATAAAGTAACTTATAATGATGAATCAGAATATAATAATAAAATTTTATTTCCAATGCATAAAAAGTATGTAGAACCAACAAAGGATTTTGCAGATTTAAAGATAGATGTTTTAGAAAACAGTAAAGAACAATCATATAAAACAATTTATTTAGAATTAGAAAAGTTTTTATAAATTAGACTTGCTTAAGATTTGTAATAAAAAAAATATAAAAAAAATTTGCTTTTTTGTAATAAAGCCTTAATATTCTGTCTTAGAAATAATATTTTTAGTTTCTTTCGTGTTCCTTGTGCTTTTCATGTTCTTTCATGTTTTCATAAGCGAGAAAAAAGGGGTAAAAAGTTTATTTCAGGTATTTATATTTTTTTATTATAGTTTATGGAAACAAAAAAACTATTTGTTGGTGGTCTTTCTTGGAATCTTACTTGGCAAGACTTAAAGGATGCTTTTGGTGAACACGGTGAAGTTGTTTATACAAAAGTGATAATGGATAGAGAAACTGGAAAATCAAGAGGATTTTGATTTGTAGAATTTGCTACTGCTGAAGAAGCTGCTGTTGCAAAAGAAGCTATGGATTGAGCTGAACTTGACGGAAGGTCTATAAAAGTAGATTTCGCTGAAGAAAAAAGAGAAGACTAAAAAGTTTTTTAAAAAAAAGATACAAATTAATTTGTATCTTTTTTTGTTTTTAGTTTTTTTGTATACTAAATCCCAAAGCCATCAACTTTAAAAAAACAATTTTAGCCTCTTCCTCTTATGTAAGGGGAAGAATTTAAGTTAGGGTTATAAAAAAGTTCTTAAGTTGATGGTCTTGTACTTAAGCCTATTTTGAAAAATTAAAATATTAGCTTATCAGAAAATGCTTTTACAAAAGCAAATAAACAAAAAATATCTTTTGTTAAATTTCTGTTTTTTAAGTTGGACTAGTATAATAGAATATTTTTTATTTTCCGAAACTAAAGTTTATTACTAAGAAAATTAGTCATGCTGTTATTCCTACCGCTGGTACTGTGATAAACCAAGATAACAAGATTTCTATAATTGATTTTTTGTTGTTTTCTTTTTCTTGTTTGTTGTTTCTTAGAATTCATATTCATAAGGCTCAACCTACGGCTATTTGTGTTGAACTAACTGGTAATCATAAACTACTAGAGATTATTACAATAAAAGCTGTAGATATGGCTATACAGAAAGCTTTTATTTGATTGATTTTTTCTATTTTTCAAACTATTCTTGTCATTGAATCTCCAAATATTGTTACTCATATTGCCATACCGAATGCTCCTATTATTATTATTCATAGGGGTATTTTTATGGCAGAGAGTAGGGTTGTATTATCCATTGCTGTGTAGACTCAGGCTAGTGGTCATATGGCATTTGCTACATCATTTGCTCAGTGGGCGAATGTTAGTAATCATACTCAGAGTATTAATGGTACTGAGAATAATTGTCTTATTTTTATATTTGGATTATTTGTGATTTTTTTGTTTATGTACCATTTCATTGCAAAAAACATTATTATTGCAACTACTATTCAGGCTATTATATTATATAAAAAATTAACTTCTAGACTTATTTTATTGAATCATTTGGTTATTAAATAGGAAAAGAATGTTCATGATATAACTGCTACATATATAGGAATCCATATTTTTGCAGAGGCTATTTTGTCTTTTTTTAGTATTGTGATTTTTATTATGTATAGTAGAAACATTGCTATTATTCATCATAAGATGGGAGTTATAACCCAACTTAGGGCTATTTTTCATATTGTTAACCATCATATTGCTTTGGTTCCTAAGGATACTATTCAGGCTCATAATATGGCTCATACAATTGCATGGCTTGTTGATACGGGGGATTTTAAGTAAATAGCTAGGTTTAACCATATGACCATTGCTATTATTGCTGAGACCATTGCATATATATATAGGTTTAGGTCTTGGTTTATATTAGATATGTCTATAATTTTATTTTTTAGGGTTCATATAACTTCTCATCAGGCGAATATTGCTCCTAGTATGTTTCATATAGAGGCTAGTATTATGGCTCATTCTAGTTTTATTGATTTTGATTCTATGGCTGGTCATATACTACTTGATACATCGTTGGCTCATATGCTTAGTGCAATGTATGCTCCTAATAGGGCTGTGAGTATTATTATATAGTCTGTTGAGATTTGAAAGTATGTGATAACGACAACGGAAATAAAAAATAATGTTGAGTATATGTGTCTCATATTTTTTTGTGAGGAGATAAACTTGATTTTTAATTATATTGTTTTATTTTTTAATAAAAGGGTTTTTTATATAAAAAGTATTTACCTTTTATGTATTTATTTTATAATATACATTTTATGAAGTGAAAATGTTTTTTCTCTTAAGTACTTCTTAATTTGGAATAATATACTTGGTCGGATGTGGATTTGTTATTTTATATTTTAATTTTTTTTTATGAAGGATAAGATTATTTCTTTTGTTATTTGATTGGTTGTATGATGAGCTTTGATTTATTGATATATGTATTTTATAGAAGGTGATGAGGTTAATAATTCTGCGATGAATAATAGGGGGGGGATTGATTCTTCAAATATGGATGAACAGCAGTTAGAGAGGATGGCTGAAAGAATTGGAATTTCAAAAGAGGAATTGAAGAAAAAACTTGATGCTTGAGAGAATATAAGGGATTTAATGCCTCAAGGGTGAGGTAGTAGATGATGAAATAGATGAGATGTAACTTGAGAAGGTCGTTCGGGAAGTTGAAGTGAGGAGAATAAGTAGTGTTTTATATGACTTTTTTTTCTAATTTTTTACAAGTTTATTATTAATATAAAAATGATTAGTATGAAATTTAAATTTTATTTTGTGTATTTTATTGTTTGATTATTTTTCTTTCCAGCAATAAATTATAAGCTTTTTTTACCTGAAAAGGTTGAGGGTACGGAAAGTGATTCTGTTACAACTTATGTTGTAAAAAAGTGATATATAAAGAATTCTGTAGATGTTGTTTGAGAAACATCCTTGGTTGATGAACAGAGTTTGCAATTTAATAAGGTTTGAACAATTACTAAAGTTAATTTTAGGGCTTGAGATAAGATTAAAAAGTGAGATGTGATTGCTGAGATAGATAATTCTGAGGCATATGTTTCTATTGAAGAGAATAGATTGAGTTTAGATAATGCGAAGATTAATTTAAAGCAACTTTATGAGTGACCAGATGAAAGTAATGTTTTGCAGTCAAAAAATTCTATAATAAATGCAGAAAATTCCATTAAGCTTACTGAAAAAGAATTAGAAAATATTAAAATAACTCAAGAAAATTCACTTAATAAGCTAAAAGAAAATATAGCTACTTCAAATAAAGAGCTGGAGAGTAGTAAGTCTAGTTTGGAACTTTCTAGGAAGGAGTTAGAGACTTTTAAAAAACAGATAGATGATTCGTTAGAGAGTACTGAGACTTCAAAGAGTTCAACTGTAACTGATATAGAAAATAATTTCCAGAGTTATCTTTTAGATATAGGTAAAACAATAGAGGAGTCTGATTATATTATGTGAGTTACAAATGAAAATAAAGATAGAAATGATAAGTTTTATGATTTTTTATGAGCTAGGAATCGTACTATAAAAAATGATGCTAGGGCTTCTCTTGTGGAGTCTATAAATCTTTATAGTGAGTTGAAGCAAGATTTGGATGAATATGATTATAGTTGAAATAAGGAGGATGTGGAAAGTCTTTTAAATAGTTATTCAGAGATTTTTTATAAACTTTATGAGACTACGGATTTGATTTATAAGACTGTTGAAAATAGTATTGAGAGTGTTTGATCTTTAACTAGTTCTGATATAAATTCTATGAAAAGTACTATGAATTCATATAGGGGTTCGTCTTTGTCAAAGGTTAGTTCTATTAAGTCATCTTTAGAAAAACTAAAAACACTTACTAATACGGATTTAATTTCAGAGTGAAATAGTAATAGTATAGCTTCAAAGCAGGAATCTATAAAATGACAGGAGTTGAGTATTGAAAAAAAGGAATTGGATATAAAAAATGCTATAAAGTCTTATAATGAGACTGTTGAGAGTTACAAAGTGACATTAGAGTCAAAAGAGAATGATTTGAAATCTAAGAGGTTAAGTTTAGAAATATCTAAAATGAATTTGGAAGAATTGCAGCAATGACCTACTGCTGAGAATATTAGGAAAGCCGAGAATTCAGTAAAACAGGCAGAGATTAGATTGGAGAGTGCTTATAAGAATTTGGATGATTATAAACTTATTTCTCCTTTTGATTGAGTTGTGAGAAAGATTGATTATATGGTTTGAGATAATCTTACAAATGATACAGATAAATTTGTTTTTATAGAAAATCCTGATTTGGTTGAGATAACTGTGATGTTGGATCAGATAAGTATTGTGGATACAAAAATTTGAGATAAGGCTATTATAAATTTTGATGCTTATAAAAATTTACTTGTGGATTGAAAAATTAGTTTGATTGATACTACACCCAAAAAAGTTTCTTGAGTTGTTTATTATGAGGTAAAGGTTATTTTAGATGATTTAGATTTTGATAAAAAGATTTTGTCATGAATGACGGCAAATATAGAGATTATAACAGAGTCAAAAGAGGATGTGTTACTTGTAAAGACTTCTGCTATACAAAGTAAAAATTGAAAGAAAGTAGTTATAATAGATGATAAATGAAAACAAAAGATAGTTGAGATAAAAACTTGAATTTCATCAGAATGAAATACTGAGGTTATTTCATGATTGAGTGAATGAGATATTATTTATGAAAAAGAGTTTAAGATTGAAGCCACAGAGGAACAAAATTGATGATTGTTTAATATACCTAAATGATGAGGTGGTGCAAGATGATGATGAGGTGGTATGAGGTAAGATGGAGATAAACCATCCTAAATTTCTTCCTTTCATATGAAATGAAGGAGGCTATAAAGATTAATTTTAAATAATTCTGTATATGATTAAACTGGAAAATATAAAAAAGGATTATTATATGTGAAATAATGTAGTTCATGTTTTGAGATGAATAGATTTAGAAATAAATTCTTGAGATTTTGTTTCTATAATGTGACCAAGTTGAAGTGGGAAGTCGACACTTATGAATATAATTTGAATGCTGGATGTTGCTACAGATGGAAAATATACTTTTAATGATTTAATGGTTACTGGTAGAAAAGAGAGTCAGTTATCAAGTATAAGATGAAGGAATATTGGTTTTGTTTTCCAGAGTTATAATTTAATACCTAGAGTTAGTGTTTTAAAACAGGTAATGTTGCCACTTGCTTATGCTAGGATTAGTAAGAGAAAAAGAAAAAAAATGGCTATAGAAGCTCTTAGAAAGGTTTGATTAGAAGATAAAATACATAGTAAACCTAATGAATTATCATGATGACAGCAGCAAAGGGTTAGTATTGCAAGGGCATTGGCAATTGATCCGCCTATGATTCTTGCGGATGAACCGACTTGAGCTTTAGATACAAAGACTTGAAAGGAGATAATGAATCTTTTGTGTGAATTAAATGAAGAATGAAAGACTATTGTTTTAATAACTCATGAAGCTGAGATTAATGCTTATGCTAAGAAGCATATAACTATAAAAGATGGTTTGATAGAATAAAAAATGCCTAGCATCACGGCTGGAATGTTAATTTAGGGCAAACACAAGGTATTGCCCCTACAGTAATATTTTATAATACTAAAATAACCCCTAAAATTAAAAAAAATACCACATGCTTTCAATAATAATAGAAAATTTTCTGAATTCTATAGAGTCTATAAGAGCTAATAAACTTAGGTCTGGTTTGAGTATGCTTTGAATAATAATAGGGGTGTCTTCTGTTATTATTTTAACAGCTTTATGAAATGGTAGTAGTAAAGCTATTATTGATAAAATAGAGGAGATGTGAACAAATATTTTGACTATTTCTGCTGGTGGTTGAAGATGATCTACTAGAGCAAAGGCAACAGCTTGAGATATACTAAATAAAAAAGTCGTAAATTGAATAAAAGGAAATGTTTCTTGACTAGATGGAGTATTGCCTGTTATTTCATGAAATTGACAGGTAATATATTGAGAGAATGATATGAATGTAACTGTTTATTGAGTTGATTTAGACTTTTTTGATGTAAAGGATGTTGAAATAGAGTATGGTTTAAATTTTTCTCAGGATAATTTAGATGAATTAGAAAAGGTTGCAGTAATTTGACAGGAGATTGCTAAAGGATTGTTTGATTGAAAAAATCCTATTTGAGAGAGCATAAAGATGTGAACAAATGTTCTTGAAGTTATATGAATTATAGAAGAGAATTCTTCTTTGGATTCTTATATATTTATTCCTATTACTACAGCATGAGTTAGAATAATTGGTCAAAGTTATTATTCTCAGATAATAGTTGCGGTTAGCGATGCAGATAAAGTAGAAGAAAAACAGGAAGAGCTTGAAGGGTATTTAAATGAATTGTTTAAGGTGACTGATATTAATAGTTTACCTTATAATATAAGAAATCAGTCTGAGATGCTTTCTAAGTTTAGTGATATAACTTGAACTTTGACAATGCTTCTTAGTTGAATAGCTTGAATTTCTTTACTTGTTTGAGGTATTGGTGTTATGAATATAATGCTAGTGTCAGTAACAGAGAGAACTAAAGAAATAGGTATAAGAAAGGCTATTTGAGCTGGTAGGTTTGATATACTTTTACAGTTTTTGATTGAGGCTTTAAATTTGAGTATTTTGTGATGATTGATTTGAATACTTTTGAGTTATGGGGCTGTTTATGTTTTTAATAATTTTTCTATAACGGCTATTATTACAATGGATTCTATAGTTTTAAGTTTTTGTTTTTCTCTTTGAATTGGTCTTGTTTTTGGTATTCTTCCTGCTTATAAAGCTGCTAAATTGAGACCTATTGATGCTTTGAGGTTTGAATAGGATTATTTGTATTTTGAAATACAAAAAAAGAAGCAAAAATATTTTTGCTTCTTTTTTATTCGTTTTTATGCCTTCCATTCAATCTGTATAAATAACGAAAGACAAAAATATAATATCATTTGTATTTGCTTCTATGTTCTCGTTAGAAAGAATTTTATTTGTTATTCTTAAAATATTTACTTTTTTAGTCTTAAATATACTAGTTCAACTTAGAAAATAGAAATTTAATAAAAGATATTTTTTATTTATTTGCTTTTGTAAAAGCATTTTCTGATAAGCTAATATTCTAATTTTCTAAATAGGCTTAGTATATGTCATTAACAAGAATTTTGTTTAAATTAAAGTTTGAATCAGGTTTTTGAGTTTCTTTGATTAAGTATCAAGAATCTCAAGCTAATTTCAAAGATGTATATATACTTCACTTTTGTTTATTGTTTTTAACTGAAACTTTTCACTCTATATAATAAAATCATGGTTTTAGATAAACTCTTTCATCAGTTGAGTCATTATAAGAGTTATAAAGAGATAATTTTATCTCACCATCATTATTTTTATTTATATATCAATCAACAATTAATAATCATTCTTTATTTTTTAAAGTAATATCTTTTGATGAAATGATTCCTCCTATATCTGATTTTAAAATTAGTTCTAATTCATTTAGTATTACAGTATCAGAAGAATCAATTTTAAATTCTCATAAAAGTATATTTTTTCCTTCATCATACTTTACATCACTATTTATAGTTTCTATAGAAAAATATGTATTTTTCTTATCCTCATCTATTATCCCTTCAAATATATAATCTAAATTTGCTAAATTATCTACTTCTATTTCAGCTATTTTATTTTCAGCTTTTATCTTTATATATGATAATATAGTAGAAACTTTTTTATCACTGCTTTTTCTTTTTTCATATGTTCAAACATTTTGTAACAACCTTGTGTATACTTGTTTTTTGAAGTTATAATCTTTATTAGATAATTTTTCTTCAACTTTTATAAATAGAACATCTATTTTTTGCTTAAATGTTGGATAGTTTTTTGCTATATATTGTTCTGTATCACTTGAATAATCAGCATTTACTCAAGAAAGGCTTGTTGTTGTAATTAGTATTAACAACAGAATAATACTTAGAATTTTTTTCATAAGTTTTTTTGTTATAAAATATGTTTAAAAGTAAGTTATACTAAAGGCAAAGAGTATTTTTAGTCTAAGATTAGCTAATTTACTTTTAATACTTTGGTATTATATTCATATAATGTAAGGAGAATGTAAGAAGAGTAAAGTTTTTTTGAATTTTATTTGAAAAAAAAGTAGAAAATAAAGAATTGATATTTTATGTATAATACATACACTATATTTTATATTTTTTTGAAAAAAACTAATTTAAAAAGTAAAACATGAGAATACTAATTTTTTGAGACTCTATCACAGAGTGATATTATGACCTAGAACAATGAGGTTGGGTTAATAGACTAAAAATGGAATTTTGGAAGCAGGGAAGAGGAGTAGAAGCGGCTAATCTATGAATTTCTGGGGATGAAATTCCTGATATTTTAAAAAGATTTGAAGTAGAAGTAAAAGCTTTTACTGAAAAGTATAATGAAGAGATGAAGATTGTTTTTGCTGTATGAATAAATGATTCTGTAGTTATGTGAGATTGAAAAAATATCTATTCTATAGATGAGTTTAAAGTGAATCTTGAAAAGTTAAGTGCTTTAGCAGGGAAGTATACCAGTGATATTTCTTTTTTATGACTCACTAGAATTAATGAAAGCCAAGTTTCTCCGTTTCCTTGGTCGAGTACATGAAAATGCTATTTCAATGATAGGATTAAAAAGTTTGATGAGGTTATAAGGATTTTTGCTTTAGATAATAGTTTTTGATATTTGGATTTGTTTGATTGTTTGGGGGGGGAGGATTTGAGTGATGGGCTTCATCCGAATGCTAGAGGGCATGGGAAGATTTATGAGAAGGTGAAGGAATGGAGGGAATTTTAATTTCGGAAAATATAAAATAGCGAGGGGTTAAAACCTGCCTCGTTTACCATCTGAGTTTATTAATTTTTTGTAAAGCTGTTATTTTATTAGAAAAAAGATTTTATGTATAATTGACCACATAGAAAACCTTTAAGGTTAAAAAAATATGATTATTCAAATAATTGATATTATTTTATAACGATTTGCACAAAATTAAGAGAAGAATATTTTGGAAAAGTATTGGAATGAAAGATGATTTTAAGTGAGTATGGTAGAATTGTAGAAAATGAGATTTTAAAAACGGGAGATATTAGATATAATGTAGAAATAGATAATTTTATTATTATGCCAAATCATTTACATTTAATTGTTGTTATCCAATCTTGTAGGGAACGATTGCAATCGTTCCCTACGGTAAGTTCAACACATTTCTTTGGAATAAATGGTGCATTATGATTGAAATGAAATCATATATCATCAATAATTCGTGGTTTGAAGGGAACAATAACAAAACAGATAAATTCAATACAAGAAGACTTTATATTTGCTTGGCAAAAATCATTTTTTGATAAAATCATAAAAAATAACGAACAATTAGAAAAAACAAGAAAATATATAATTAATAATCCTTTAAAATGGGAACTTGATATAAATAATCCAATAAATATAATATATACTAAGCCTATTTAGAATTTTTGATTTTCCGGCTTGTCAACAGAGGGTTTTAACCCTTTGCAATAAGTAAATAATATATTTTAAATTCCGATTTTCTAAGAAGGCTTAGTATAACTAAAAATACCCATGCTAAATAAACTAAAAAAATACATACCATACATTGCTATAATCTGCTTTATAGTAATATTTAAACCAAGTACTCATGTAACTTTTTGAGAAACCTCTTTTAAGTTACTTATGGTTATAATGTTTTCAAGACCACTCAGAGATATTTTTCCAAAACTTAAATTTCTAAACAAAATAGTTTGAATCAGAAAAGAGCTGTGAATTCTTGCTTGAGCTTTTGCTATAACACATAGTATCTGATTTTTTCTAGATACGAAAGTATGATTAGACTTAATTTTAAACAAAAATATTCGGTATATAAATAGTCAGTTGGCTTGGTGAATTGTTGCATTTTTTGCGAGTATTCCGCTTACGATTACTTCAAATAAATTTTCAATGAAAAAATTGGGTTGAAAAAATTGGAAGAGGTTGCAGTATTTGGCATATGTTATGTTTTTGGCTACACTGGTTCATATTGGACTTGTAAATAATGAAGAAACCAATAAAATGATAGTTATAATTGTAATTTATATATTACTCTATACTATAGCCTATTTTATAAAATCTAAAAGATGAAAAAGAGAATCTTAATATCAGTTTTACTTGTTTGGTTACTTACTTCTTGTTGAAAAGATTTACAAGAGGTAGATGTTAAAAATAATACAAAAACTAAAACTAGTTCGGGGGAACTTGATGTGGTAGTAAATGAAGTTCAGCAGGTTTTGGTTATTGATAAGAAGTGTGTTTGATGTGGTAAGTGTACTAATATATCTCCACAAAATTTTAAAATGAATTTTCAGAGCTATAAGGCTGAGGTTATTAGTCAGGAGAATATAGAGTTTATAAATGTGGATATGGCTATAGATAGATGCCCTGTTGATGCTATAAGTATAATTAATAGTTAGAATAGGTGTTATACTAACTTTGTCAAACTAAAATATTGTACATTATCTAAGAAATCAATATAATTAGAAGTTGCTAATTAAAATAAAATTTATGAAAAAGAAATTATCTTCATTTTTCGCTCTAATTATATTTATGGCTGTGGCTTTTTCTCAAAGTATAGTTGTATCTTTTGCTATGGGGAAAAATATGATGATAATGGATCATGGTATTAGGGATGATAGGGTGATGGATTGTTGTGATGGAGAGGAATATAAGCAGGAACATGAAGAACAATGATGATGTAATCATAGTTGTTGTATTGATTCAAAAACGGTTAAGCAGAATTTTATAATAAATAATTTTTCACCTAATAGTAAGGAGTTAAAGATTAAAATAATACCTGTTGTAGATATTTTATCGATTTATTATGATTTATCTCCAAGTAGAAATTTAGTTAGAAAAACTTCTCCTCCGTTTTTTGCTAAAAAAATAAAAAATTATTCTTATAAGGATTTCACTAAGATAATAAAATCAAATACCTAGGGATTGTATAAATTTATAGGTTATTTTGTATTTTCGGAAAATAGAAAATTACAAAGGGTTAAAACCCTTTGTTTACCAGCTGTATAACATTTGTATTCTGCAAAGCAGTTATTTTATGTTTTCTGGTATTTTCTTAGAAAATTCCTTGTTTGACATACAAAATAAACCTAATTTAAATTTTTTATTTCTTAGGTTTTTTTAAAATGAAAAAAATAATAAATGTGCATTGAATGCATTGTGTTAGTTGTGAGGTTCTTTTAGAGAGAAAATTGAAAGATATTTCTTGAGTAAAGGTGAATATGGTGAGTTATAAAAAGTGAATTTTAGAGATAGAGTATAAAAATAATTCTGATTATAAGAAAGTAACTAATGTAATAGAAGAGGCTTGATATAATATTATTAACGATAATAATGAAAATAAAAATATAAAAAGTGGTTTTTTGGTAAATATTGTAGCGGTTTTAGTTGTAATGATTTTGTTAATACTTGCTAATCTTTTTGACTTGTATAAGTACATTCCAGATACAAGTACTCTTAGTTATTCTTGATCTTTCTTAATCTGAATAATAGCTTCTTTGTCTACATGTTTAGCTTTAGTTTGATGAATAGTTATATGATTTTCTAATAGCTCAAAAAGGTGGACATTTAAAAGTTCAAATATGATTTCAATTGTGAAGGTTGATTTGATTCTTTTTGTTTGGTTGTATTTTATGAGCTACTGGACAGATTATTAGTATTAATCTTTCTTTTTCAAGTATTTTGTCTTTTGGGGTTTGAATTTTGCTTTTGTATATGTGATTACAGATTTTGTGATTTTTACCTTCTTTGGCAAGGTTTTGACTAAAAATGCCAAAAAGCTTTGCTAGTAGAATAGAGAATTTATGAAAGCCTAAATATTCTTTTTTAGCAGGGGCTTTGACTTTCTTTTTGCCTTGTGGTTTCACACAGTCTATGCAGATACTTACTATAAGTAGTGGAGATTATTTAGTGTGATGATTTATTATGCTTTTCTTTGCTATCTGAACTTTTCCTGTTTTATTTTCTATATGAATCTGAACTAGCTATATTAGGAATAAAAATTTTGTTTTGCTAAATAAGATAGTTGCTTGAATTCTTATACTTTTTGGTGTCACAACTATTTCTAATTCCTATAATCTTTTGGGGGTAAATTTTAGTTCAGTGTCTGATTCTAGTTTAAATATTAGCTCTTATTCTTGATCTTTGGTTGATGATAATAATCAGGTGGAGGTTGTGGATGTTGGATATAATGGATGGTCAATGGAACCTGAGGAGATTTTTTTAGAGAAGTGAAGGGATTATAAAATAATAGTTACTCCAACTTCAAACTGAAAATGATGTATGGTTTCTCAGTTAATTCCAAAGTTGAGTTCAAAGGTTTCTGATATAAAAAAGGGAGTTCCTATTACTTATGATATAAGTAGTGATACTAAGGCTTGAACTTATGATGTGGTTTGTTGAACTATGGGAATGTTACAGTGAAAAATAATTATTAAATAAAAAAAATATGCAAAAAAAATTTTTAATAAAATGAATGACTTGTCCTAAATGTTTAGGTATTAATCAAGATACATTAAATAATTTGAATTGAATTTATGAGGTGACTATAAATTTCAAAAAGCATGAGGCTATAGTTTCTTTTGATGAGGAAAAATTGAGTTTTGATGATATAAAAAAAGAAGTAGAGAAGAATTGATTTAAGGTAATTGAATGGGAATAATTTTTTACTTGAATAAAAAAATAATATGAAAAAACAATTTTTAATAAAATGAATGACATGTGCTAGTTGTTTAGTTATAAATAGAGATTCTTTAACTAAACTTGAATGAGTTTCAGAAGTCGCTATAAATTTGGCTACTGGGCAGTCAACTGTAAGTTTTAATGAGAATATTATAAGTTTTGAAAATATAAAAAAAGAGATACTTGCTAATTGATATTCTATAACTGAATCAGATATAGGGCAAGAAGATGATGGTTCTGAATATCATGTTATATTTAAAAGATTTTTATTATCTTTAATATTTTCAATCCCTGTTTTCTCTATGATGTTTATAGATATTAAGACTTGAATAAAGGTTCTAGATATAGATTTGATTATGTATATATTTGCTTTGTTATCATTTGTTGTAGTATTTATCTTGGGTAAAAACTTTCATAAAAATGCTATAAAATCTTTGTCTAGGTTTAACTTTAATATGGATAGTTTGGTTTCACTTTGAACTTCTATAGCATTTATTTATTCTGTAATAGCTATGTTTTTAAAGCAACCTGTTGTCTACTTTGAGGCTTCAGTTGCTATTATTACTCTTATAAATTTATGAAAGCTTCTTGAGTATAAGGCAAAGACTAGGGCTTGAGATGCTATTAAAAAGCTTGTTGAGTTGTGAGTTAAGAAGGCTACCATTAAACTGTGAGATGGTAGTATGGAAAAAAGGAGTGTTGATGATATAGATGTTTGAGATATAATAGTGGTGAAAGCTTGATGAAAAATAGCTTTGGATTGAGTTATTGTAAAATGAACTGTAAATTGTGATGAGAGTATGTTAACTGGTGAGAGTATTCCTGTTTTTAAGCAAGAGGGTGATGAGTGTTATTGATGAACTATAAATCTTGATGGTGGTGTGGAGATAAGTGTGAATAAGACAAATAAAGATGGTACTTTGGCTAATATTATAAAATTAGTAAATAATGCTCAGAGTTCAAAGGCTCCTATTGAGCATTTGGCTGATAGGGTGTCGTCTGTATTTGTTCCTGTGATAATAATAATTTCAATTGTTACATTTGCTTCTTGGTTCTTTATAACTTGAAATTTGAGTAAGGCTATAATTACTTCTGTGGCCTCTTTGGTTATTGCTTGTCCTTGTGCTTTGTGACTGGCTACTCCTACTGCTATAATGGTTTGAACATGAGTTTGAGCTAAAAGGGGGATTCTTATAAAAGATGCTTGAAATCTTGAAAAGACAAAGGATATAGATGTAATAGCATTTGATAAGACTGGAACTTTGACTAAGGCTAAGCCAGAGGTAACAGATGTAACTATATTTTCTAAAGATGAAAAAGATTTTATTGCTATAGTGAAGTCTTTATCTGTTTTATCTAATCATCCGTTATCTAAGGCTATTTCAAAATATTGGGGTGATGTGGATAGTTTGGATGTAGAGGATTTTGAAGAGCTAAGATGAAAGTGATTAATTTGAACTATTTCTTGAGAGCAGGTTAAAATTTGAAATAAAAAATTATTTAAAAATATAGGTAAAAAGATTTTAAAGAAGATAGAGGATTTATCTGGTTCTTGAAAAACTCCTATTTTGGTGTGAAATGATGAAGAAGTTTTTTGAGTTATTTGACTTTTAGATTTACCAAAACCTTGAGTTAAAAAGACTATCGATAAATTATATGATATGTGATTAGATATTATTATGTTGACTTGAGATACTAAAAAAACAGCTAATTTTATAGCTAAAGAGGTTTGAATAAAAAAGGTTTTTGCTGAGTCTATGCCAGAGGATAAATTGGCTATTATTAGAAAATTGCAAGATGAGAATAAGAAGGTGGCTTTTGTTTGAGATGGAATAAATGATGCTCCTGCTTTGATACAGTCTGATTTGTCTATTTCTATGTGAACGGGGAGTGATATTGCGATAGAGCTTTCGGATATAGTTTTGGTGGAGTGAAATTTGGAAAAGGTTGTTTCTGCGATAAATTTATCAAGGAGGACATTGAAGACTATAAAACAAAATCTTTTTTGGGCTTTTGTTTATAATAGTATAGGTATTCCTCTGGCTGTTTTCTGAATATTGGACCCTATATTTGCTAGTTTTGCTATGAGTATGAGTTCAGTGAGTGTGATAGCTAATAGTTTGAGGTTGAGGAAGTTTAAGTAAAAATAGACTTTTTTGAAAGAAAAAGTATACTAAAACCGTACTATATTAATGTAGTCTCTTCCCCTTATATAAGGGGAAGAATACAAGTTAGGGTTATTTATGTATTCCTATCTAAAAATATAAAAATATGCTGAACTGCGAAAAAAATACTGATAAGGAAATAGTAAAAAAAATATCCTCCTGAGATACAGAGGCATTTTATTGTATTGTTGAAAAATACGAAAATAAACTATTTAAATACATATTAAGAATAACGAACATTCCAACAGAAGAAATAGAAAACCTACTACAAGAAATTTTTATAAAAATCTATAAAAATATAAATAATTATGATGAAAAGCTAAGTTTTTCTAGTCGGATATACAGAATTGCCCACAATACTGCAATAGATAACTACAGAAAAAATAAAAATAAAATAAATATAAGCTTAGAAACAGATGATGAAGATTATTTAAACTTGATAGAGATGATAGATTCTGGAGTAGATATTGAAGGTAGTTTGAAAAATAAGCAGTTGATAGAAAAAATAGTTTTTATTTTGAATTCTCTTGATAAAAAATATAGGGATGTACTTGTTCTAAAATTTCTTGAAGAAAAAAAGTATGATGAGATTAGTGATATACTAAAAATACCAATGTGAACGGTGGCTATTTTGGTAAATAGGGGAAAGAAGCAATTCCAGAAATTTGCAAAAGCAAATAATTTAGAATTTTATTTATAGAAAATGAAAAAAGAAAAAATACTAAAAAAGGGGTTTGGTAAAGAACTTATAAAAAAGATAGAAAAAGAAGAAGTGAAACAAATACCTAAGTATGTATTTGTAATAAAACACTTATTTGTTTGGATTTTTTTGATTTTTTCATTATCTGTTTGAGCTTTAGCTTTGAGTATAACTTTTGAGTACCTGTTTAGTGCTGATTGGTTTTTAGCTCATAAGATATGAGTCTTCAGAATCTTTACTGTTTTTATGCCTTTCTTTTGGCTAGTATTTTTGCTTATTTCTGTCTTTTTATCTTACTATAATTTTAGACATACTCAGAGGTGATATAAGTTTAGCTTTTTACAAATATTAGGCTTAAATATTGTTTTCTCTGTATTGTTTTGAATTTTATTGTACTTTACATGAATTGGTCACTATGTAGAATCAAAGATAGAGAACTTGATTCCTAAGTATAGAGATGTATTTGTGGAGGATAGAGTTTCTAGGATGGTTGAGGTGTGGCAAAATGAGAGTGAGGGGGTGCTTATATGAGAAGTCGTAAAGATAGGAGATAGCAGCTTTTCTTTTACTGATTATAATGAAAAAATCTGGACAGTTTTAATAAGTGATGAAACGAATATAAAAAGAAGAGTAAATTTGAGTGCATGAGAAAAAATTAAAATAATTTGAGAAAAAAAGGAAGAGTGAGTTTTTGAGGCAAAGGAAATTAGACCATTTATGGGAAGAGGAAGAGAAGGAGGAAAATGATAACTTGCATTTTTTTGTCGTTTTACTTGCATTTTATGAAAAACTATTATATTATTCACTGAGAAAAGCCTATCTTTAGGTAATATATTACTTGCATTTTTATTCTGATTACTTGCATTTTATGAAAAATTAGAGAAAAATAGAAAATTATTTACTTAATATAAAGAGATATATCTAAAAAGAAGAAACGAAAGTTTCTTCTTTTTTGATTTAGATTTTTTTTCTAATTTTTAGATAAAAGTAAGTTCTAAAAACTAAAAATCACTTTTCCTATAATTTCTTTTTCAGGAACTAAACCTAGCGGTGTATTTTCTTTATTTCATTTTTGCGGTGTTTTTTCACTATCTCATTTTTGAAATATATAACCTTCAGGAACTTTTGTTTCTAAATCCTTAGAATTTACTTTTATAAATAAAGCTTCTTCTCCATTTACATATGTAGATTTATCTCTTATTGAAACTAAATCTCACTCTATTCCAATAATCCTATGAGTCCATACTCATTTTTCAAAAACACCTTTAACTGGTTCAAATAATACTATATCATTTATTTTTTCATCAAAGAAATTATAATGGAGTTTACTAACTATTATATAATCTCCTGTTATAAAAGTTGGTTCCATAGAATCACTTGATACTTGGTATATAGGGAAAAATCATTTTATAAAAATGATTACTAAAAATAATATTCCAAATACAATTAAAGCTTTTTTCATAATTTTATTTTTTAGATATTTCATTTATTTTAAATTATATAATAAATCTTCATCATTCTAATTTTTATTGTTTAAAAGTAAAAACTTTTTTGCCACAATCACATTTTTGAGTATTATCAGAATCATAAAATTTATCCCTCAAAAAAGCACAAAATGAAATTCATAAGACCAAAGCAATTAATGCTTACAAACAACAAATGATGAGTTTGAAAAACTACACTATCCTACAACATCGCAAAAATGTTTGCTAAAAACTGATATAAAACAATATTAATAGACCTAGACCCACAATGTAACCTATCCAGACTAGCACTATGAGAAGACTTCTTTGACAACGAAGAAGAAAAAAATGACATAATTTCTGTACTAGGATGACTTATAGAATGAACATCAGATATTAGAAAAAATACAAATTTTACTAAAATATCAGAAAATCTATCGATACTTCCTTGAAATATAAAACTATCAAACTTTGATAGAATGTTATCAAATAGCTTTAATGAAGCCTCTTCTGGGCAACTAAGATGATATGTAATAACCTCAGCAATAGATAGATTTTTAAGAGAAAAGTGATTAGATGAAGAAATAGATATATTTATAATAGATACAAACCCAAGTCTATCTCAGCTTAATAAAGCTATATTTCTCTGAACAGATTACTTTTTGGTTCCCACAAATCCAGATACATTTAATCATCAATGAGTAGAAAATATTTGAGACTTTTTTTATGAGGAAAGAAGAAACTGGAACTTAACATCCAAGGTACTTGCTAGAGCTAATAATATAACATCAGGAAATATTTTAAATGGAGAACCTATTTTTATCTGATATGTGATAAATTCTTATAATGTATATTCTAAAAAGCCTATATCGTCTCAGGATAAACGGATAAAAAGACTCCCAGAGCAAATAAAAAAGCACCTATCCCTAAAACAGTCAAAAAATGGTTTAGTTGAATTAAGTCATAAAAAGCCTATATGATATGTACAAGATTATGGTCAATTATCAACCTTATCCCAAGACAAACTAAAAGCTATTTTTGAAATAACAAAAGAGGAGGCAGGACATATCTGAACCATAGAAAATCTTGAAAAGTCTAAAGATGAGTTTGATGAAATTTTTAGAGAAGTTTTATGAAGAGTTGATAGAGATTAAGAAAAAACATTTTGCCACATCTTAATTTTATTTTAAATCTTTTCAGTTAAATTGGTATTTAAAGTCATTAAAATCATTAATTCACTCAATAGTGTATTTTAATCTATAATTCTCTATACAATTACATATGTTTGAGCCTTTGTAATTTAATGAAATAATATTATTCTTAAGAACTTCTATACCACTTTCTTCTTCTCTTCCTGAGCAACAATTAAGCATAGAACTAATTTCTAAAGTTAAAATATCATTTTCAATATTTTTACTTTCTATACTTGTTTTTATAAAATCTTTACTTTCTTTATATTTTGATTTTTCAAAATTAATTAATTTTATTTCTTTATTATTAGTATTTCCACTACAACTTGTTAGAATAATAAGTGTAAAAAGTACTATTGCTATCTTTTTCATAATTCTATTTTTTTAACAAACTAAATATTTTACAAATTTTATATTTTTTCATATAAATGTAAAAACTTTTTGCCACTTTTCTTTTTTTTATTATTATAACATCATTATTTTACAACATAACAATATTATATTATGAAAACATATAAAATCGCAGTTTTACCATGAGATGGAATAGGACCAGAAGTTTGTGATGAAGCTATAAAAGTTTTAGATAAAGTATGAAAACTATACAATGTGAATTTTGAAAAAACATTTGGTCTAATCGGTTGAGCAGCTTATCCAAAGCATAAAAATCACTTTCCAGACGAAACAAAAAAAATCTGTGATAACTCAGATGCTGTTCTATTTGGTTCTGTATGAGGACCAGTAGATGCCCAGTTTGAGGAACAATGGAAAGACTGTGAAAGAAACTCAATATTAGCCATTAGAAAATATTTAGGTCTTACTGTTAATCTAAGACCTTCTAAAGTTTGGTCAAAACTATCTCACTTATCAGTTTTAAGAGAAGAAAAAATACCAGAAAACTGACTAGATATAGTAACTTTTAGAGAACTATCAGGGGGATTATATTTTGGAGAGCATACTACATACGAAGAAAACGGAATCAGAAAAGCTAGAGATATTTGTAACTATGATGAAGAAACCATCAGACATATAGCAAAATTTTGCTTTGAATCAGCAAAACTATCTTGAAAAAAAATATCAGTAGTAGATAAAGCAAATGTACTAGATAGCTCAAGACTTTGGAGAATAGTAGTAGACGAGGTAGCAAAGGAATTTCCAGAGGTTGAGTATGAATATGTACTAGTAGATAATTGTGCCATGCAACTAGTAAAAAATCCAGACTGGTTTGAATATATTCTAACTGAAAATTTATTTGGTGATATACTATCTGACCTAACTTCCACTTTTGCTTGAAGTTTAGGTCTTCTTGCTAGTGCATCGTTTAATAAAGAAGGTTTTGGTATGTATGAACCATCTGGAGGATCAGCACCAAAACATGCAGGGAAAGATAGAATAAACCCAATAGCTCAAATACTATGTGTAGCTATGATGCTTAGGTATTCTTTTGGAATGGAGGAGGCTGCAAAATCAGTAGAAAATGCAGTAGATCAGGCAATGGATGATGGGTATAGAACTTATGATATATTTAGAGAATTGGAGGGGGAGAAGAAAGTGGGGACAAGGGAGATGGGGGATGTTATTGTAGAGAGATTGAAATAAATTTTAAAATTTAAGATTTTATTAAAATGAAAATAAAGAAAATAGTAGTAATAATCATATTTATTTTTTGATGATTATTAGCATTTATTACAATAGATTTGGTAATGAACTGATTATTTGGTACTTATTCACTTGTAGAAAGTATTGATTGTTCTATTAAGGATAGTGTATATGAAATAGCTACCTTTGAAAGTGATTGTCCACATAATTCTGAAAAAATTGGGAAATATGTTTGTAATCCTAAAGGATGTAAAGCTTGATAAGAATAAAGAAGAAGATTTAGTATTTATAAAATAGAATTTTATGAAAAAACAAGTATTAATACTAATAGCAGGACATAATGCCTCTTGAAAAACAACTTTATCTAAAAAACTAATTTCTAAATTTGCTTTAGGTAGAATTAATGGTGATACTATCAGAGAAATGCTAATTTCAAATATTAATTTTTATTCTGATGCAAAATATTCTTATCCTAATCCAAAAATAAAATCAGCAAATAAAATAGTTTCTGCTTATAGATGTAAACTTTTAGAAGAATTAGTTTTACAAAATCAATCAATAATATTTGATGGAGCTTGAATAACAAAGGAAGGAAGGAAGGAGTAAGTCTATAAAAATAGCAAAAAGAGTTAATCCTAAAATATTAACAATTATCATAGAAATTAGTTTAGAAGAAGAATTGCTTTTAAAAAGGTTATCAGAAAGAGATACTCAAAAACCATGAGAGAAGTGGGTTAAATTTTATAAAGACATTAGAAAAAAGAAATATGAAAAAGTTACTAGAGAAGAAGCAGATTTGATATTAAAATACTCTCAAGATAATTTTGATGAAATAGTTAATGAAATCTGAAAATATTTAGACAAAAAAGTAGCAAGTAAAAAACAAGCTTACTCTATTCTTTAGCAGAGATGTTTTGATAAAACATCTCTACATAAACTTATTATAATAAACCTGCATAGAAATAATGACGACAGCTTGTCAACAGAGGGTTTTAACCCTTTGAAAAATTAATTTCCATACAACCTTAATACTAAAAACTAAACATGATAGACCTACAAAAACTACAAAAAGAAATAATGGCAAACAAAGTAGCTAAAGGATTTAATACCACAGATGTTGCTTTAGAATTTGGCTTGACTCATGAAGAACTATCAGAAGCCTTCCATGCCTACAGAAAGAAACTCCCAGACCTATGAGAAGAACTAGCCGATGTTGCAATATACTTGATGTGATTATCTTCTATTCTAAAGATAAATCTAGAAGAAGAGATTTTGAAAAAGGTTGAGAAAAATAAAAATCGTGAATATAAAAAAGAAAATGGGGTTTTTAATAGAATTAAAGAAGGGTAAAAATTTAATTATCTAACTCATTTATAGAACCTAAAGAAACTACTCAAATATTTATTAACAAAAAAATATGAAACTACTACTTACATCATGATGAATCAGAAATAAATCAATAGAAGAGGCTTTATTTAGTTTAAGTGATAAAAAACCAGAAGAGATGACTCTAGTTTTTCTTCCCTCTGCATCAAGCCTTATTACATGAGATAAAAGTCTTTATTTTTTGTATATATAAATTTCAAATACATTAATTTTGCTGATCAAATTATAAACAACATCGAAAGAGCCGATATTTAATGTAGTGATAAAATCATCATCTTATGGAATGGTAAATAAAAAGCTTTAAATTACAATTACAAAATTTAAAAGATAAAATCTATGTATAAGTATTTGAGGAGTATGGGCAAGTAAAGATTTAGCAAAAATTTCCCAAGATATTTACAAAGAAGATTTATTTAAAGATATGAATTAGATTGATTAAAACTATTATTTTATATGCTACCACATTTTAACTCTGAATGATTAGAAAATAAAAAAGAAAACTTTATTAGAGAAACATGTAAAGAAATAAAAGAAAAGATTTATGTTCTAGATGATGAATCAGCAATTTTAGTTGTTGATGATAAAGTTAAAGTTATTAGTGAATGAAATTATTTTGTTATTAATGAGTAGAGGAGATTTATTTTTTCTTACATTTTCTGGATATTTCATGATGAAAATGTATCAAACTTCTACGATATCTAAATAGAAGCTTAGTAAAATAAAAAGCTAATTGCTATTAAAAATAATTTGATTAGAGTATTTTGAGTTTATTTTTGTATTTAATTTTAAAAAGATTTTTATGATAAAAATAAGATTTAGTTTTAAGAAAATTTTGAAATATTGTTTTATTTTGTGATTTTTAGGGGTGTTATTTGTTGCTTCTGTGAATATTTATGTAATAGAATATTCTAGGAGTAATATAAAAAATAATGTAGATGAATTAGAAAAAACAAGGGTTTGATTAGTTTTGTGAGCTTTGGTTTATAAAAATGGGAGTCCCTCTCCTGTTTTAGAAGATAGACTTATACAAGCTTATAATGCCTATAAGAATTGAAAAATAGAGAAGATAATAGTTTCAGGTGATAATTGAAATGAGCATTATAATGAACCTGTGAATATGCAAAATTATTTAGTGTCTTTGTGAGTGGAGAAAGATGATATTTATATAGATTATGCTTGATTTGATACTTATGATTCTTTTTATAGGGTTAAGGAGATTTTTTGAGTAGATGAGCTTATCGTTTTTACTCAGGATTTTCATTTGGGTAGGTCTGTTTATATATGAAATAGATTGTGAATAAAGACTGTTTGAGTTAGTACTGATTTGAGGGAATATTATTATATAAGAAGAATGGAAGTTAGAGAAGTGTTGGCTAGAATAAAAGCATTTTTAGATGTAGAAATATTTAAATCAGAGCCTAAGTTTTTAGGGGAGATGGTTGATATGAATGTGGTTCAGGAGAAGGTCGAATAGTAAGATGAGAATTATTTATATATTCATGCTTTCGCAGGAATGATAGGTTTATTATTTTAAAATAGAAAAATAATTTTAGTAAAAAAACTCACTAACCTGTGAGTTTTTTATATGATTATTTGTATATGAAATTATTCACAAGAGCTAGATAGATTTATGAAATTTAATGCTTTGTTTGCTTTACATGATAGTTTTCTTATAAAGTTTTCAAATAGGTCACTTGTGCTTTCTTGTGTATCAAGTAGTTTTGGTACCTCCCTATCATATATTACTCTTATTCATTTATTAAAAGATGTTAATTCGCTTTCTATTCAGTTGTTTCAGTTCTCATGCATTATAAAATCTTTGTATAGTATGTTATAGTCTTTGTTTATTTTTTGTTCTAATTCTATAACCTCGTCTTTTAGGACTGTTTGTGCTGGTATGTAGTAGGGCGAATTATTTAGGTATGTTCCTGCTCATAGTCTGGTTGTCATAAAATCAAGCATATCTACTCATAGTCTTGGATTGTCAGAGACTTTGTTTATGCAGAAATAATTGTAATTTATAAAGGTTTTGTTTGAATTATTTCCTCAGTATATTGGGAATGGTGAGGAAAGTAGAAAGTTTGGACTGTATCATTTTTCGTCTATTTCTTTTAATGTTCTGGGGTATCATATAATTGCTCAGATCTCTCAAGCGGAGAATAGATCTAGATTATTTTTTTTAGAGGATATTGGTAGTATTGAATTGTAATTTTTTTCGGAATTGCTTTCTCAGTATTGTTTATACATATTTACGGCTTGTATTATTTTTTCTGAGCCTATATTTTTTATATTGTTTCATCATTCTAAAACTAATAGTTGTGTTAGTATTTCGCTTGATAGAGATACGGTGCTTCAGTTTCATATTCATATTGGGATTGTGTCGTTTCATTTTTGTTCTAGGGTGTATATTTTTTTGTTTATATTTTCCCAAGTTTTTAATTCTTCTGAGTTAAAAAATCTTCTATTGTAGAATATTCATAGTGATTCGTAACCCATTGGTATTCATATAATGTACTCTTTTTTTGTGTCTGGGTCTTTTTTTATTAGATCTTGTGAGAATACTGTTTTGTAGTTTTTTCTAAAGTCGTTGATGCTGATTATATCTGTTCCTAGTCCTAGTGCTTGTTCTTCTAAAACTGATGTTTCGTTATTATTGAGTACAAATAGGTCTGGTCAGGTTCATTTATTGAAGGCTGATGTTAGAGTATAAAAATAGTCTTCGTAGCTTGGGAATGATTCTACTATTATTTGTGTTGCTGAGTATTGTGGGTATTTTTTTTTGAATTCTGTTATGAAGTTTTGGAATGTGTTTTTATCGTCTTGTATTGTCCGTATGACGAATGCTCATTTTGGTATTTTTGTTGCTGATTTTTTTTCTGTTCTTTCTAGTAGTTTGGGTATTGTGTATATAATTATTGCTAGTATTATTATTCATATTATCATAAATATAATTTTGCTTTTGTTCATTTTATTTTTGTTAAGTGGTATTTTATATGTCAGATAGTAGGTGCATGTGTATGTGCATTACTTCTTGTCATCATTTTTTTCATACATTGAAGGCTAGTTTGTATCCTTCTGTTATTTTTAGGTCTTTTGCTACTTTTTGTGCTACAAAAAACATTTCTGCTATTAGTTTACTGTCTTCTAATTTTAGGTCGTTTATTGTCTCTATTTCTTTTTTTGGTATTATGAGTAGATGTGTTTTTGCTCTTGGTGCTATATCTCTAATTACTATTATGTTATCTTGTTCGTAGACGATGTCAGATGGTATTTCTCTATTTATTATTTTTGTGAATATAGACATAGTTTTTTTGTTAGTTGTTAAAAATATATTAAAAAAGACAAATGTTTTTTGTCTTAACATTGTTTTTTAATAATAACTTTCACTGGTTTTTTTTCAGAAGTTTATTTTGGTTTCGCTGGAATTTGTTCACATGGTGAATATTAGTATGTATCAGGTTATGGATAATATTAACAGTGAAATTGCTAAAATTATTGTTATTTTTTTAATATTTTTACTGAAGTTTCTAAATTTGTATAGGTGTATTTTTGCTATTATAAAAAATACCCAAGCTAGTAGTAAACAAAAGGAGTATATTCAGAGGTATATTCATGTAGATATTGTTAGCATAGTTTATTAAAACATAAAATAAATTTGTATCTATATTAATTATTATTTTTTTTTTGCAAATTTTTAGAAAAATTGTTATAATGAAACTTGAGTTGTAGAAACTTTTTTGGTTTCTGTGTTTACAATATTTTTTTAAAAAAATAAAATAATGGCTGAGATAAAACATAATTGAAGAACTTATAATGTGTCGGATGATATTCAAAATAAATATACTGAGTTGATTCAGCTTATATTGAGGACTGAGAGCATGGATGACAATGAAAGGCAGTATTGGTTTGATATAATGCCTTCGATGACAGAGAAGCAGATTGATAGGTTGTTTGAGATACTTGATACGGAGAGAAAGAAGCTTGAGGCTTTGGAACAGAAGTATCAAAAGCAGATTAAGTCGTTAAATGAAAAGCATTTAATAGAGTGGCAGGAAGTTCAGATGAAGGAGAGTAAAGATAAGATAAAACAAGAGGAGGCTAATGATAAAGAAGAGAATCCTGATGATATTTTGAATATGTTAAATTAGTTTACTATTTTTTAGCCCCCTCCTTATCAAGGAGGGGGTATTTCTGTGATTATTTGGTAGGCTTTATGTTTTTAAATGGTAAGTTTATATTTTTAAAACATAAAAAAATAAAGGGCTAAAGCCCCTTGTTGACCAGCTGTATGATATTTCTATTTTGCTAAGTAGTTATTTTATTTGCAAAAATACATCTTTTTTATACAATTCACTAGATTTTATATTTTCTCCATTATTTTTTAGGAGAGTAAAAAGAATAATAATAAATTATGACAGAAAAAAATAAACAGACTAAAAATTCTAAACAGTTTAAAAAGGAGTTTAGAGATAAGAAAAGAAAGAAAAATACTAATGCTTTGGGTATTTTGTTTTTGATGGTGTTATTGTTAACTGTGGCTTTTAATTATTTCAAGGGGAGTGTAAAGTATGAGGATAATAAGGTTGCTCTTAGTGTTTTAGAGAGTAAGTTTAAGCTGTGAGAATATAAAGAAATACTTATAGATGGTAATAAGGCTATTGCTACTCTTACTTGAGAGGTGGAGAAGCAGTGAAGTTATGATGTAATTAAGAGAGATATTGTTGTTTTACCACTTACTGATTCTTTGACTGATTTATGACTTAGGAGTTCTGATGTTTCTACTGAGGTAAAAGTAAAGGATAATACGGGGTCTCAATTTTGGATGGAGATTTTTCCTACTGTTGTATTTTTCATTTTATTTTTTATCATAGCTATGTATTTGATAAGTCGTATGTGAGGTATGGCTAATAATGCTATGACCTTTGGTAAATCTAGGGCAAAGCTTTATGATAAAGATAAGGAGAAGGTTTTATTTAAAGATGTTGCATGAGCTGAGGAAGAAAAAGAGGAGCTTAATGAGGTTGTTGATTTTTTAAAAAATCCTAAAAAGTATAAAAAGATTTGAGCTAAGATTCCTAGATGAACTTTGCTTGTTTGACCTCCTTGAACTGGTAAGACTTTACTTGCTAGGGCTGTAGCAGGAGAGAGTTGAGTTCCTTTTTTAAGCATATCTGGTTCTGAGTTTGTGGAGATGTTTGTATGAGTGTGAGCTTCTAGAGTTAGGGATTTGTTTACTAATGCTAAAAAAATAGCTCCTGCTATAATTTTTATAGATGAGATAGATGCTATTTGAAAAAAGAGATGACCTTGACTTTGAGGGGGGCATGATGAAAGGGAACAGACTTTAAATCAGATTCTTACGGAGATGGATGGTTTTGATAATGAGACGAATGTAATAATTATGTGAGCCACTAATAGAGCTGATGTTCTTGATAGTGCTTTACTTAGACCATGAAGATTTGATAGAAAAATAACTGTTAATTTGCCTAATTTAAAAGATAGGGAGGAGATATTGAAAATACATGCTAATGGTAAAAATATTGCTAAGGACATAGATTTTAAAGCTTTAGCTTCTTCTACAGTTTGATTTTCAGGTGCGGATTTATGAAATCTAATGAATGAGTCTGCTATAATAACTGCTAGAAATAATGAGACAACTGTTTCAGAATCTAGAATACAAGAGGCTTTTGAAAGAATAGTTATGTGACTTAGAAAGAAGTCTCTTATAATGGATGATAATGAAAAGAAAGTTACTGCTTATCATGAGGTTGGTCATGCTCTTGTATGAAGGCTTCTTCCAAATACTGATCCTGTTCATAAGGTTAGTATTATATCTCGTTGAGGTGCTTTATGAGTTACTTGGTTTTTGCCAGAGAGGGATCAGCTTTTGACTTCAAAGGCTAGATTTTTGGATGAGTTGGCTACTCTTTATGGTTGAAGAGTTGCTGAGGAAATATTTTTTGGAAAAGAAAATATCACAACTTGAGCTAGTAATGATATAGAAAGAGCTACTTATATAGCTAGGCAGATGGTTACTAGGTATGGTATGTTTGAGGATATTTGAGCTGAAAATTTTGTTTGAGATAATCTTTCTTGAAATCACTTATGAGTTTCTGGAGAGTATAAAGATGTTTCAAATGAGACTAAAAAGATGATTGACGCTAAGGTTAAAGAGGTACTTGTTGATGCTTATAAAGTGGCTTTAGATTTAATTGAAAAGAATAAGATTTTACATGAAAAGATATCAAAAGATTTAATTGAAAAGGAAGAGATAAGTAAGGATGAGTTTGCAGAGTATTTTACCTCTCTCTAAATTCTCTTCCCTTCTCAGGGGAAAGAGGCTACAAGTTATTTTATAAATCCCCCTATTTAGAAATAGGGGGATTTCTTTTTGCGATTTTTATTTAAAAAAATTTTTGAATTTTTGATTTTTTTCATATAATAAATATATAAATTATCTATTTTAATATTAAACATATTTTCTTATGAAAATAGAAATATTTACATTAATATTACAAATTCTTACGGTAGCTGGATGAGTTATCGTGTATTTTTTCTATTTAAAAAAAGACTTAGAACTTATTAAAAAGGATGTAGAAATAATGAAAGTAGATGTTTCTAAAATAGAATGAATAGAAGGTTATATCAAAAATTTAAGTAATTACTTTAAGGATTGAAATTTTAAATGAGTTCCTGATAGGTTGAAAAATTATAGCACATCTCATTCTAGGTATTATGAGAGCAATTCTCCGTTAAAACTTACCACTGAGTGAGAAAACCTTATTTATGGTAGTGGTTTTGATGAGGTATTTGAGGAGAAAAGGGACTTTATAATGGAGAGTATAAAACAAAGTCTTGATTGAAAAGAAAATTTGGAAGTATTTTTTTATTATGCAGAACTTTTTTCTATAAAATTGATAGAAGAATTTTATGAGTGATGAGATAAAATTTTGGATTGAGTTAGACAGTATATTTTTGAAAATGGTTTATCTGATGAAGAAGAGCAGGTTATAAAAACTATTTGACTTTATCTTAGGGATAAGGTTATAGAAGAGTATTGAAGAAAGGAAGAGTTTAAAAAATTGATAGAGGCAAAGTCTAAGAAGTAAAAGATTTTAGAAAAAAAGAAAAGTTTTTGCTTTTCTTTTTTTTATCTCTAAAATTAGACTATTAAGGATAGGACACAAATTAATCTAAAAAATCATATGTTAAATTTACAAAAGTTTCTGGATAAATATTATAAAAAAGATGATTATATAATTTTGGCTTGTTCAACTTGACCTGATTCTATGTTTTTATTGTATAAGCTTTTGGAGACTAGTTTTAGGGATAGAATAGTTGCATGTTATTTTAATCATAAAACTAGAGCTTGAACAGATGTAGAGGAGGAGTTTATTGAAAAGCTTTGAAAAGAAAAGTGATTTAAAGTTGAAGTGGCTTCTTGTGATTTTGAAAAAATAAAAAAGCTTTATCCTAGTAAGAGTTTTGAAGAATTAGCTAGGGAGAAGAGGTATCAATTTTTTGATGCTATTATGAATATATATAAGTCTAAATATTTGTTTACTGCTCATCATTTGGATGATAAAATAGAAACATTTTTTTTCAATTTGGCTAGGTGAACAAAGCTTTCTGGACTTGTGAATATGACAGAGGAAAATTGAGGTATTTTGAGACCTCTTTTGGGTATAACTAAAGTTGAAATAGAGAAGTATTTGAAAGAAAATAATTTGGAATATAATATTGATGAGACTAATTTTGATACTAAGTACACAAGAAATCATTTGAGACATAATATAATTCCTCAGTTTGAGAGGGTAAACTCGAGTTATAAGCAAAATATTGGTGCTACTATTTCTTATTTTGAGGAGCTGAAAAGTTTTGTTGATGATGAAGTTGAGAGGTTTTTAGCCCCCCCCCAGCCCCTACTTATCAAGGAAGAAAAACCTCTCACCTGAATCCTCTCCCCTTATCAGGAGAAAGGGGTTACAAATTGTTCATCTTTCTCCTGAGAAGGAGAAAGAATTCAAGATAGAGGTATTGCTAAAGGGGGCAAGTTAGGTAATATGAGAAATTTTAATATAGAGAAATTTAATAATTTATCAAAGTTTTTACAAAAAGAAGTTATTAGGTATATTTATTATATTTCTAATGGGAAATCTACTATATGACTTAGTATGGCAAATATAGATGAAATAATAAGATTTATAAATTGAAAAAATAATAGGACGGTTAAGGAAATAAAGAGATTGAAGATGAGAAAAAATAATAAGGTGATTGAGTATTAGTGTGATTATAGTTTTTAGGGGGAATATAAGGTGTTATCTCAATGTCATTAAGTTAAGAACTTTTTAAGTCTATTGTAGACCTCTCATCTGAATCTTCTCTCCTTATCAGGAGAAAAGGGCTACATATTAACTAAACTTATAGCCTCTTTCCCCTGAGAAGGGGAAAGAATTCAAGATAGAGGTTTTAAAAAAGTTCTTAACTTAATGGCATTGGGTATTGCCCCTACAGTTTATTTTTTACTTTTTTAACAAAAAATATGAGAAAAGAAACAATAATTTGAAAATTGCAATTAAAGAGTGGTGCTTTTGGTTTTGTTATTCCTGATGATAGGGATTATTTTTGAGGTGATTTTTTTGTAAATAAAAATAATTTTAATGGGGCTAATGATTGAGATAGAGTTGAAGCTAGACAGCTTGAGAAATCAAAATGAAAGAAGCCAGAAGCGAAAATACTAAAAGTACTTAGTTGAAAATGAAAGAAGGTAGAGAAGTCTAAAAATGAGGTTATAAGGGTTGTGGAATGAATTTACAGTTCTGGGGATGGTAATTTCTGATTTGTTGATATTCCTTGACAAGAGAATTGATACTTTGTCTATGGTCATAAAAGAAATTGAGCTATAGATTGAGATAAGGTAAGAGCTGATGTAATTGAGTTTAAAGGGAAGGATGAGGCTATAGTTACAGAGATTTTAGAGCAGGAAGAGGAAATATTGATAGGAGTTTATAAGGATAATGATAGATTTTGATTTGTTATTCCTGATGATAATTCTGGGGATATATTTATAGCTGGTTCAAGGAAATGATGAGCTAGAGATGGTGATGCTGTTGAGGTAAAAATAATAAAAAGGTGATGAAAGAATCCAGAAGGGGTTGTGAAAAAAGTGATTTAGTATTTAGAAACATATTGCCGTAGAGACACATTGCTATGTGTCTTTAAAAAATGATAAATTGTGATGTATTTTTTACATAAATACACACATTGTGATGTTTAATTTAAAATAAATAGACACATTGCAATGTGTCTCTACATGTGTTTTTTTGGGCAGAAAATATTAAATAAAAATACAAATTAAAAAGAATATCAAAAAAAAACTTGCTTTTTATTATAAATTATATATCCTAATCATATTTAGTATATAATTAATAAAAACATGCTTACAGAAAAACAGCAAAATGTTATAGATAATATAACAGAGTTCGTGGCAAAATATGGTAAATCTCCTACTATAGAGGAGCTTAGACTTATATTAAAACAGAAGTCAAAGAGGGGGGTTACTCAGTATTTAGAGTCTCTTGAGAAGAAGTGATTTATAACAAGATGAAGTTGATATAGAGGTATTAGACTTGGTAATAATATATGATTCCAGACAACTCTTAATATACCTATTTTAGGTTATGCTAATGCTTGAACTCCACTTGTAGAAGCAAAAGAGAGTGATTATGGTTCTATGCCAGTATCAAAGAAACTTATTTCTGGAAATGGTGAGAATTATTTTATACTTAAGGTTGAGTGAACTAGTATGAATAATTTTGAAGTTAATTGAAAAAAGGTTGAAAATGGGAGTTATGTTTTGATTAAAAGAAATGATTCTGATAAGCTTAATAAGAGAGAGGCTTTTCTGTTTATAGTTAATGGAGCTGCTACTTTAAAAAAATATAAAAAAGATGGTGAGACTATTTATCTTCTTCCTGAATCAACAGAGGATTATAATAAGCCTATTATTCTTTCTGAGGCTGATGATATAAAGATGAATGGTAAGGTTGTGGATGTGTTTAATTTTTAGCCCCTTACCTCTTCCTTATCAAGGAGGGGGTAATAGTAATTTAAATTAAGATAATATGGATAGTATTAAAGGACTTAAAATTAAGATAGATAGGTCTATAGATAGATGACTTGAAGATTATAAAAATTGAAAATGTAGAGATTTAGATGATTCTTATATTCAAGAAATGATGTCTTTAGCAGAGTCTAGAGTTATTTTAAAGAATAATCAAGAGTCATGAGTTATAGTGTAAAGTTGTCTTCTGATTTTGATGCTGAGTTGATTGAAATTTCTGAATACATTTCAAATGATAATCCACAGACCGCTAAGGTTTTTGTATGGAGAGTCTTGGATATTTTGAAAAAGTACTTATCTTTTATGCCTATGATGTATAGGATATATAAAAATGAAGTTAGGTTCATACCGTTTGAGAGTTATTTGATTTTTTATAAAATATTTGAATCTGAAAAGGAAGTCGTTGTATTATAAATAATACATTGAGCAAGGGATTTATCTGAGTTGGATTTGTTTAAATAATTTTTTTTAGTTTTTATTTGAATAAACCGTAGAGGCAAAAAATTTTTTGTCTCTAATTTTATAATTCAAAAAAAATAGCTATGCAAAAAAAAGTATATTTAGTAGACGGAAATAGTTTTATATATCGTATGTTTTTTGCATTGCCAGAATTTTCTACAAAAGATGGTAGGATAGTGAATGCTGTTTTTGGTATGGCTAAATTTTTTGTGTGACAGCTTATAAATGAGAAGCCTGATTATTTGGTTTTTGTAAAAGATGCTAAGGGAAAGAATTTTCGTCATGAGATTTATTCTGAATATAAGGCTACTAGAGATAGGATGCCAGATAATTTAAGAGTTCAAATTAGTGATATAGAAAATATGATAGGGGAGATGTGAATAGATATACTTGAAATTTCTTGATATGAGGCTGATGATGTTATATGAACTTTGGCTGAATTACTTTGAAAAGATAAGGATTATTCAATAGATATACTTACAGGGGATAAGGATTTGTATTCTCTGGTATCAGATAATGTAAAAATTTATGATACTATGAAGAAGAAAAAATTTTGACCAGAAGAAACAAAAGAAAAGTTTTGAATAGAGCCTAAGTTTATAATAGATTATTTATCTATAGTTTGAGATAAGTCTGATAATATTCCTTGAGTTGCTGGTTTTTGACCTAAAAAGGTTATTCCTCTTATAAATAATATCGGATGAGTGGAAGAAATTTATAAAGTGGTAGAAAAAATAAATTCTTGAGAAAAAATAGAAGATTGTTTAGAAAATATTAATGAAGATAATTTAAAAGAACTATGAAAATTATTTAAGTGAAAAACTTTTGAGAAGTTATTAAATTCTAAAGATGATGCTTTTTTATCAAAGAAGTTGGCAACTGTTGATAAGGGGGTTAAGTTGGATGATTTTAATCTGGACGATTATAAGTTTTTTCCTGAGAATATTTTAAATGATAATGTTGTAATTCTGTTTAAGGATTTTGAGTTTAGTTCTCTTTTGCCCGAGGATGATACTAAACTGGAAATTTGGAGTGATTTGTGATTAAGTGTAAAGATTGTTTGAGATGATGAGTGACTTGAAGAGTTGGGTGCTGTTTTAGAGAATTATAATGAAATTACTTTGGATACTGAGACTACTTCTTTGGATGTGATGGAGGCTAGGCTTGTTTGAGTTAGTATATTTTTAGATGAAAAAAATATTTATTATATAAATAAGTTGCATAGTTGAGCTAGGGTTTCTGATGGGGGTTTGAAAAAATTTTTAAATAATTTATTTTTAAGTGATAGTCTTGTGATAGGGCATAATTTAAAGTATGATTTGGAGGTTGTTGAGAATTTTTTGAGTAGGGAGGATATGGAGGATAGTATTGATGAAGTTGAACAAATGGGCTTTGGTTTTTAACCTCTCTCCTGAATCTTCTCCCCTTCTCAGGGGAAAGGGCTGCAATTTGGTTATATTAAATTAGCAATACAAAAAAAACTCACAAATTTTGTGAGTTTTTTTGTTTGTTTAGTAAAAAGTGATACTAGTTTCTATCTAAAGCATTTAGGTCTTTAAAGGCTTTTATTATTCTATTTTTCATAGATTCTTGTCATTTTGCTAACCATTTTCTTGGGTCGTAGTATTTTTTATTTGGCATATCTTTTCATTCGGGGTTTCATATTTGTCATTGTAGGTAGTCTTTGTTTTCTTCAATGAATTCTTTTACTCATTCCCAAAATGCCCATTGTGTGTCTGTGTCTACATTCATTTTTATTACTCAGTAGTCTATTGCTTGTTTTATTTTTTCTTCTTCACTTCCGCTTCCTCCGTGGAATACATATTCTAGAGGGTTTTCTTCTGTATCAAATTTTTTGGCGATGTACTTTTGTGCTTCGTCTAGTATTTCTGGTTTTAGTACTACATTTCATGGTTTGTATACTCAGTGTACATTTCCAAACATTGCTGCTAGTGTAAAATTGTCTCAGATTTTAGATAAGTGTTCATAAGCATAGGCTAGTTCTTCTGATGATGTGTACATTTTTTTTGTGTCTGTGGTTGTGTCTGCTCATTCTTCTTCTCATCCTGTTATTCATATTTCTACTTCTAGTCAGATGTTTAGTTTATTAAATTCTTCAAAGTATTTTTTAGATATTTCTATATTTTCTTCTAGTGGTTCTACTGATAGGTCTAGCATGTGTGAAGAGAATAGTGGTCTTCCTTCTTTTTTAAAGTATTTTTTATTTTCTTCTAATAGTCCATCTATCCAAGGTAGTACTTTTTTATTTGCATGGTCAGTGTGTACAATGGCAACTACTCATATTTTTTCTGCTAAAGTATGTATATGTTTTGCACCAGCTATACATCCTAAAACCTGAGCATCAATAGGTTCTAGTGCATTAGATCAATTAAATTGTCCTCATCAGCTAGTAAATTGTATAATTATTGGAGAATTTACTTCTTTTGCGGCTTCTAGGGCGGCATTTATTGAGTTAGATCCTACTACATTTATTGCTGGGATTGCAAATTTATTTTCTTTTGCATATTTATATACTTTTTTTAGGTCTTTTCAGTAGATTACTCATGGTTTTACTATATTTAGGATTCACATGTTTCAAAAAGTTAGAAATTAAAGTATTTTTTTAAGAGTTTTTATTATATGTAAAAATGATGTTTTTGGAAATTTTTTTACTTCTTGTCTTTATTAAAAAGAAAATACCTTAAAAAAAACTTTATTTTCTCTCAAAATGACTATAATAACTTAACTATTTCTTAAAAATTAAAAAAATGAAAAAAGTAAAAGTTGCTATAAATTGATATGGGAGAATTTGAATTTGTGTTGCTAAAATAATTTCAGGTAGAGATGATGTTGAGTTGGTTGCAATAAATTCAAGTACTCCTCACTGTGAGATTGAGTATATGACTAAGTATGATTCTGTTCATACTAAATATGTGGAAGAGGTAAAAGTTGAAGATTCTTATATGATTATTTGAGAGAATACAAAGGCTAAAATTTTATCAGATAGAAATCCTGAGACTTTGGATTTTGGGAAATATTGAGCTGAGGTTGTTTTGGATTGTACTTGACAGTTTTTGACTACTGAGTTGGCTAAGCCTCATTTAAAGAATTGAGTTAAAAAGGTGGTTTTGTCTGCTCCTGCTAAGGATGATACTTCTACTTATGTTATTTGAGTGAATGAAAAGGATTATGCTGGAGAGAGTATTATTTCTAATGCTAGTTGTACGACGAATTGTTTATGACCTGTGACTAGATTGATAGAGGATGAGTTTTGAATAGAGAAGGCTATTATGACTACTATTCATTCTTATACTACTAGTCAGGCTGTATTGGATTCTAAGAATTTGAAGGATAGAAGGAGGGGGAGAGCTGCTGGTTTAAATATAATTCCTACTACTACTTGAGCGGCTAAGGCTATGACTAAGATTATGCCTGAGTTAAAAGGGAAGATTCATGGTCAATCAGTTAGGGTTCCTACTGCTAATGTTAGTTTGGTTGATGTGAATTATGTTTTAAAGAAAGATACTTCGGTTGAGGAGGTAAATAATATTTTAGAGAAATATTCAAAGGGTAGTTATAAGGGGATTATTTTGATGGATAATGATATGAGGGTTTCTAGTGATTTTGTATGAAATTCTAATAGTTCAATAGTTGCACCAGATATGACTCAGGTTGTTGATGGGAATTTACTTAAGCTTATGGTTTGGTATGATAATGAGTGGGGGTATTCGTCTAGATTGGTTGATATGGCTGTTTATGTTGGGAAATAACCCCTCCCTAACCCTCCCCCTTCAGGAGAGGGAACAATGAAAAAACTGCAGTTTGTTCCTCTTTCTACAGAAAGGGGAAACAAGGTGAATTGAGTTTACTCAAGAGAGAGTCCCCTGGGGGAAAATTCAAAATAGAGGTATAATTGTTAATTCCTTTAATAAAAATGAAAATACTAAGAATTCAGGATATAGATTTGAGGTGAAAGAGGGTTTTTGCTAAGTTTGATTTTAATGTGCCTTTTGATAAAAATAAGGATATTTCAGATTATACTAGATTGAAAGGGGCTTTGCATACTATAGAGTATCTTTTGGATCAAAATTGTAGTATAGTTATGGCTAGTCATCTAGGGAAGCCGAGGTGAAGTTGATATCAGAAGCAATTTAGTTTGGAGCCTGTGCAGAGGGTTTTGAGAGCTATGCTTAGGTGGGATGTGAAAATGGCTGATTGAGTTTGTAATTCTGAGACTATTAAAATAGCAAAGGATTTAAAGTCTAGGGAGATTCTTTTGCTTGAGAATTTGAGATTTGATGATAGGGAGGTGAAAAATGATGAAGGGTTTGCAGGTCAGCTTTCTAGTATGGCTGATGTTTATATAAATGATGGTTTTTGAGTTATTCATAGGCAACATGCTTCTATAGATAGGATAACTGATTTTTTTCCGAGTGATAAAAAGGGGTTGGGTTTTTTAGTTCAGAAAGAGATTTCTTATTTGAGAGAGGTTGTAGATAGTCCTGATAGACCTTTTGTGGCGATAGTTGGTTGAAGTAAGATTAGTTCAAAGTTATTGGCGGTGAAGCAGTTGGTTGGAAGGGTTGATAAAATAATTATTGGTGGTGCTATGGCTTTTACTTTTTTGAAGGCTAAGGGGTATGAGGTGTGAAGGAGTTTGGTTGAGGATTATCTTTTGAATGATGCGAGGGAGATTATAAAAACTATGGAGGAGCAGGGGAAGGAGTTAGTTTTGCCTGTTGATTTTGTTGTTTCTAAGGTTTTTGGGAGAGATTGAGATATGAAGACTGTGGGGTATAATGAGATTCCGAGGGATTTTATGGGGCTTGATATTTGAGTGGGGTCTGTGAATTTATTTAGGGAGAAGTGCATAGGGGCTAAGACTATTTTTTGGAATTGACCGATGGGGGCTTATGAGTTGGAGGAGTTTTTTAATGGTAGTGCTAGTGTTGCTAGTATTTTGGCTGAGAGCGGTGGTGTTACTATTGTTTGAGGTGGGGATTCTATAAGTATTATTAATGGGCTTTGATTGGCGGATAGGTTTAGTTTTATTTCGACTTGATGAGGTGCGAGTTTGAAGCTTTTGGAGGGGAAGAGTTTGATTGGGATAGAGAAGTTGAGGAAGAAAAAAAAAAAAAACTTTTGACAGATGGGTATAAAATAATATTATGTCAATAATTAAATTTTTTAGAAAAATTATGAAAATGATTAAATTACAAAATAACATTCATCATCACTGGATACTGAAATGACAGTTTCTAGTAATTTTGTAATTTTAAAAAAAAATTAGAAATTAAACTGTTATTTCAGAAATGAAGTAGCAGTTTTTAAATCAACAAGAAGTATTTTAGAAGCACAATATAATTTAGATAAGTTAAAAAACAAAATAACTAGAACTGAATTACTGTGATATATAAAAGAATGGAAAAATATTAATCTTAATTATCATTATCTATCTAGTATCCAAAGAGCTATATCAGAAATGGATGAAAAGATTGAAGAGAGTGAAAATAATTCTCTTGTTTCTGATATGATTCCTCAGCTTAGGGAAGTTAGGAAAACATTAAAAGATTATGTTGATGCAAAATTAGAGCCTAATCCTGAAAAAAGAAATAAAAATTCTAATATGGTGCAAGAATATGATATTAGTATTTATAATAAAGTGGAAAGAGAAAAATTAACAAAGTACATAAAATCATGGGAATAATTTGATTTCTCAAATACTGAAAGATATGAATTATCCAAGGTTAAAAAAAAAAAAAAAAAAATGGTTAGCAGATATGAATCGTGTTATCAAAAAATATGAAGAAAATAAAGCTTTTCTTAGTTTAATCTCTGAACTTAAAAAAGTAAAAATTAAATTAGAGAAATATATTGAGGGGAAAAAAGTAGTAAAAAAGAAAGAAGAAAGTGTTGTAGTTGCTGAGGGTGAAAAAAGAACAACAGGAACATTATGTGATGGTGATATTTGTCCTGTTGATTTATCACACCTAAAAAGTGATCGCCCTTTGGAGAAAGAAGCTTTTGCAGAAAAAAAAGATGGAATTTTTATTGTGTTAGATAGTAGCAATTTTCAGAAAAAAGTAGGTAAATGAAATTATATAGTTTATTTTTACGACCCTGATTGTGGAAATTGTCCTAAAAGAAAAAAAAGATATTGAGAAAGCAGATTTTTGAAAAAATGTAAAAATATGAAGTGTTAATTGACCTGAGAATACTCTTTTATTAGTTAATCTGGAATTTCTATTTGGTTATAAAATTAAATGATATCCAACGGTGGCTTTTTTTAAAGACTGAGAACTTGTGAAAGTAAAACAGTGATGAACAGGTTCTTCATCTGAATTGGAGAGAATTTGTAATAACTATTTATTGGCATAATCTCAAGTTTTAAAAAATCTTTTGACAAATCTCAAATTTTTCATAAAGTGCAAGTAACATTAATTCCAAGAGAAAAAATACAAAATGCTTAATTTACAAAATAACATTCATCATGCTAGATTCTGAAATAACAGTCTCTAGAGAATTTTGTATTTAAAAAAATATTAAAATTAAAACTGTTATTTCAAAAAAGAAATAGCAGTTTTTTTGTTTTTTCTAAAATTGTAGCCCCTTTCCCCTGAGAAGGGGAGAGGATTCAGGAGAGAGATCTAACTACAAAGAAAAAATTAATTATTATTAATAAAATTATAAAAAATGTTTAAAAGAAAACAAAGACTAATGAACATACATCATCATCCACTAAGCCATCGTAGTAATAGATTTACAAAATACTGCTTATTTTAAGTAGAGAAAAATTTTGAAAGCCATTACTGCAGAGTAATGGCTTTTTTTATAAACTAATTTTTTGTTTGGAGGAAAAAAATAAATAAAGCTCCCCTCCCCCCCCCCTCCTTCCCCCCCCCCTCCCCCCCCCCCCCCCCTCTAAAAATAAGATGATTTAAGAAATATTAATTCTAATTATGTAGTTCTTTCCTTTCAAATGATTTTACGAAGAGTATATCTTAGGTCAGGTATGGATTATTAAAATTTTATTATTTAACAAAAAAAAATGACAGATTATAAATTATCGATTTGAATATCTAAACAGGCTAGGGTTTTTAGTATTGTTGAGGATATGTTTCAGAGGATCTGATATAAGTTGAGCTTTTGAAGAACTGGAGAGTGTGTTATATGAAATATAAGATTTGTGCAAATAAAGGGAGTTGAGCAGATTTGTACAAGTGTAGAGTATGGTGATATTGAAGGATTTATTATAGGTTCTGATATTGCTGGTGAGGTTAATTTGAGTTTAGAAAATAAAAAGATTTTTCTAGAAGAGATGCTTGATTTGGAAAAATCAAAGTCTAGGTTTTGTTTACTTGTGGATAAAGAGATTGAAGTAGATTTTGATAAGAGTTTATGAAAGCAGTTTGATTTTATTATTACTAAATATCCGAATCTTGCAAAAAAATATGTTTGAAATGATATTGTTATAAAAAAGTCAGAGTCAGATTCTGAGTTATTGGCTAAAAGGTTTTGAGCTATTTCTTTTGAAATAGTTGAGAGTGGGGAAACGGCTAAGCAAAATTGATTAGATATTTTGTGAGAGACTAGGAGTGTTGATGAAAATACTTATTTGTGAAAGGTGTTGTCTGATTTACCAGATAATTCTATAAGGATTTTTTGAAGGAAGGATTTGAGTTCAGAAAAAAGGGAGTTTTTAGAGGATTTTGTTATAAATATGAAGTCTGTTTTGGATGCGGAGAAGTATGATTTGATTTCTTTTAATATAAGGAGAGATTTGATGGATGTTATTTTAGAAATATTTCCTTGAAGGTACCCTAATGTATTAGAGACTAATGATGAGGATTATGTGACTTTGAGGATTTTGATAAGAAAGTATGATGTGAGTACTATTACAAGGATTAGAAAAATTTGAGGAACGGATATTTTGGTTGAGCCTTTGAGACAGGTTTATTAGAATTAGCCAAATTAGAGCAGACACAAGGTATTGCTTTGCAGATGAAATGAAGACATCATAAATGGAAGTCTCTACGGAGTTTCTAATATATTTTTAAAAATAAAAAAATATGAAAAAAATAGATTGGGATAAAAGATGAGGATTAATTCCTACAATAATACAGGATTATGAGACTTTAGAGGTTTTAACTCTTGCTTATTCTTCAAGGGAAAGTTTTGAAATGATGAAAAGTACTGAAAGAGTTGTATTATTTTCAACAAGTAGAAATGAGATTTGGGAAAAGGGTAAAACAAGTTGAAATACACAGGAGGTTAAAGAAGTGTTAGTGGATTGTGATGGTGATTCTATTGTTGTAAAAGTAAAGAAAAATTGACCTGCTTGTCATTTGGGAAGTGAGAGTTGTTTTGAGGTCTTTTTATACCCTTCCCTAACCCTCCCCCTTCAGGAGAGGGAACAAAAAGGTGATAATAATTTTGTAATCCCATACCTGAATCCTTTCCTTTTAATCACTAAAGGAAAGAGGCTACAAAAAAGAAAGAAAAAGATTGTAGCCTCTTTTCTCCAGAAAGGACAAGAGTGAATTGTGAAGCAAGAGAGAGTACTCTGGAGTAGAAAGAATTCAAGATAGAGGTAGAACTATGGAAGAAACTTTCCAAAAACTAGAAAAAATAATCACCCAAAGACTAAAAGAAAATTCTAAAGATTCTTATGTAGCAAGTCTAAAAGCTAAAAATTGAAATAAGGTTTTAGAAAAAATAATTGAAGAAGCTGGAGAATTAGTTTTAGCACTAAAAGACTGAGATAAAAAAGAAATAATCTCAGAGTTTGCAGATTTATTTTTTCACTCTCTAGTAGCCTTAAATATTAAAAATATTTTTATGAAAGATATACAAAAAGAACTCTCTAAAAGGTTTGATAAGGGGGGGATCCTAGAAAAAAAATTAAGATGAAAAGATATCGTAGTTATAGATTATGGAAGTGGAAATATTAGGTCTGTGGAGAGTTGTTTAAATAGGTTGTGAGTAGATTTTAAAACTACTTCTGATAGGGAAGAAATAGAGAGTTCTGATTTAGTTATTTTTCCTTGAGTTTGAAATGCTAAATATGCTATGAGGCAATTAGAAAATCTTGATTTGGCTGGTGTTATAAGAAACTATAAGAATCCTTTTTTGTGAATTTGTCTTTGAATGCAATTACTTTTGAAAAGTCAGAAGAGTGAAATGTTGAGACTTTGTGAATTATTAAGTGAGAAGTAAAGAGATTTGTTAGTAAAGAATTGCCAGTTCCTCATATGGGGTGGAATGATGTTATATACCCCTCCCTAACCCTCCCCCTTCAGGAGAGGGGAGAATGAAAACCAAGTTGAGAAAATGGGCAGATGTATTTTGTACATTCATACTATGTTCCTGTTTGAGAGTATACAGTTTTAGAAACTGATTATATAAATAATTTTTCTTCTGCTGTGAGAAAGGATAATTTCTTCTGAGTTCAGTTTCATCCTGAAAAGTCAGGGAAAGAGGGTGAGAAATTTTTGAGAAAGTTTTTAATTGATAACCTATAAAACTATGTTTAGTATAATACCTGCGATAGATATTATAGATTGAAAAATTGTTAGATTGAGTGAGTGAAATTATGAGGAAAAGACTTTTTATGATAAAGATATTTTTGAAACAATAAAATACTTTGAAAATATTTGACTGAAAGATTTACATTTAGTAGACTTGATTTGAGCTAGAGAATGAAAAGTTATTGAGTGGGATTTGATAGAGAAAATCCTAGAAAACTCTAGTTTAAATGTAGATTTTGGTTGAGGAATTAGAACTAGAGAAGATGTAAAAAAAATAATAAAGCTGTGAGTTAAATATGTAAATATTTGAAGTCTTGCTATAAAATCTCCTGAAAAAATGAAAAGTTTTATAGAGGAGTTTTGAGCGGAAAGTTTTTCTATATGAATAGATGTGATTTGAGGGTATTGTTACACAAACTGATGGAAACAAAAATCTGAGTCAAAGTATTTTGAAATATTAGATCTATACAGCAAACTATGAGTAAAAAGATTTAATATTACAAGTATTTTAAATGATTGAAAGTTATTTTGAGTGAATTTAGATTTGTATGAGAGGATAATAAAGAACTATTCAAAACTTGAGATAGTGGTTTCAGGGGGAGTTAAGGATAGTGATGATATTATAAATGCTAAGAATATAGGGAGTGCGGGGATAATTGTGTGAAAGGCTTTTTATGAGGGAAGAGGGATTTTACCACCCTCTTAGTCCCCTCCTTACTAAGGGAGGGGGAATAATTTTTCTTTCTCTCCCTTGGTTTTACCTCTCTCCTGAATCCTCTCCCCTTGTCAGGGAAAGGGGGACAATTTGGAGCCTCTTTCTCCAGAAAGGAGAAAGAATTTTACGAAGTGTATCCTTTAGGGCAAGATAGAGGTAAGACTATAGAATAAGATATATTTTACTTCAATAACCTAAAAAACTATGATAATAAAAAGAATAATTCCATGTTTGGATGTAAAAGATTGAAAGGTGGTTAAATGAGTAAAGTTTAAAAACCATAGAGTTGTTTGAAATGTCTTAAAATTAGCTGAAAAATATGTTAAAGCTTGAGCTGATGAATTGGTGTTTTATGGTATAAGTGCTAGTACAACTTGAGATGTGGTAGATAAAAAATGGGTCGAGGATATCGCTAGAATTATAAATATTCCCTTTTGTGTTGCTGGAGGGATAAAAATTCTAGAAGATGCAAGAAAAATACTCAATCTCGGAGCGGATAAAATAAGCATAAACTCTCCTGCTTTGGATAATCCAGATATTATAAATGAATTTTCTGAAGTCTTTGGGAGTCAGGCGGTTGTTATATGAATAGACTCTTACTTTGATGGTAAAGATTATTTTGTCTATAAATATACGGGGAGTGAAAAGACCATGCAAAACACTAAAATAAAAACTTCTGATTGGATAAAAGAAGTGATTAAAAGATGAGCTTGAGAAATAGTTTTGAACTGTATAAATCAGGATGGGGTAAGAGATTGATATGATATAGAGCAACTAAAAATTATGTGAAAAATTTCATCAGTTCCACTTATAGCATCTTGAGGAGCTGGGGAAAAGCAGGACTTTTTAGAGGTTTTTGAGCAAGCGGATGTTAGTGGAGCTTTGGCTGCTTCTGTGTTTCATTATGATAAATTTGGAGTTGGGGAGTTGAAGGAGTATTTGGGGGAAGGAGGGATTGAGGTGAGGATTACTTCCTAGCTACTTTTTTGGTAAGGAAGGGAAAAGTAGGTAGGTTGATGTTTTTTTAGGTGGTTTTGGATGTTCTTTAAAATAAACGAAAAAAAATGATTATAGTGGGACTATAATCATTTGGAGTTTTTTATAAGTATTTTTTAACTTTTCTATTTTTTTTCATATTTAGTTTCTAGTTTATCAATCAAATTTTCTGCTATTTTCATATATTTTGTTAATTTCAGTCCTTCTCATGATATCTTTCAATTTCAGAACTTCTGTGATTTTCATTCTTTGTTTAAAAATCTAAATTCCTCAAGTTGGAAGTCTTCTATTGTCTTTGTTTCTCATGTAGTTTTATCTTCAAATTTCATAATGTTGTTTTTAAGTTCCATAACACCATTATATCAGTCTATTTTAAAGTATATTCTACGATTAGATGGTTCGCTAGGAGAGTCCTCACAAAGTCATAAACAAATAACTCTTGAACCAAACTTTGCAATAATATCTCCTGCTTTATTAAATAAATTTTCCATTTCTTCTGCTATATTTAATTGTTCAGAAGACTCAGGTAATTGTTCTGTTTTTGAAGGACTAGTAGTTAATGCCATAATAAAAAAAATTAAAAATATAAAATATTAATTTACATACATACTCTAACACAAATTTCCAAACAATACAAATTTTGAACACTTTTTTATTCCATAACAAAAACTTTATGCAAAAAATAAAACTAAAATATTGAAATGTAAAGAACAAAAGCATAGAAACAAAAAATGATTTTGTTTCGCATATGATAGAGCATATTGCTTGGAGAATGGGATTGGAAATTTCTTTAGAGTGGGATAATGAGGATAGGAAATTATTTAATAATTTATATACTAACAAAAAACTATGAAAATAAAATTTAGAAAAAATATAGAAAAGCTAAAATGATATTCTTCGTGAAAGGAGGAGTTTAGTTGAAATGCTGAGGTGTTTTTGGATACTAATGAAAATCCTTATGATTTGTGAGGTTTTTGAAATAATAGGTATCCTGACCCTATGCAGATTGAGTTAAAAAGGGAATTATTAAAACTGAAGAATAAACAGTTTTGAGTTAATTTGAAGCAAGAAAATATAATGGTGGATAATTGAAGTGATAATATTATTGATTTAGTCGTGAGGATGTTTTGTGAACCTAAAGAAGATAGTTTAGCTTATTTTCCTCCAACTTTTTGAATGTATAAGGTTGTTTGAAATATTAATAATGTGAAGACTAAAGAGTATTTTTTGGATGATGATTTTAAGATTAAAAAGCAAGATTTAGAAAAAATATATTCTGATAATAAAATAAAGTTAATTTTTCTTTGTAATCCAAATAATCCAAGCTGAAATATTATGGCTAATTTAGAATTGGTAGAAAGTTTGCTGAAGAATTTTAATGGAATAGTTGTTATTGATGAGGCATATATTGATTTCTGTCCAGAAAAAACAAGTCTAAAGTTACTTAAAAAGTATAATAATTTGGTGGTTTTACAAACTTTTTCAAAATTTTGGGGACTTGCTGGAGCGAGGTGCTGAATGGCTTTTTCCTCTCCTGAAATTATTCAGAAACTAAATACAGTCAAAGCTCCTTATAATGTCAGCAATTTAACTCAAAAGTTTATATTAAAACAGATGAAAAATGTAGAGGTGCTTTTTAATATAAAAGACAGAATATTAGAGGAAAGAAAAAGATTAGAATTGGAACTCAGAAAGTTTTCTATGGTAAAAAAGATTTATAAAAGTGATTCTAATTTTTTGTTGATTAAGTTTAAAGATGCTGAAAGTGTTTTTAGTTTTTTGAAGAATAAATGAATTATTGTTAGAAATTTTTCAAGTAAAAAATGAACGGAAAATTGTTTGAGAATTACCATTTGAACTGAGGAAGAGAATAGTAAGCTTTTGGAGGTGTTGGGGATGTTTTAGGGAGAATCTGTTAGGGGAATGTATGCCTGCATTCCCTACATGGTTTGTAGAGACATTGTATTTATGAATCTAGGGCTCAAAGTTACTTAACTAGGTATGAAAAACAGAACATTTTCTGAAAAAAATGAGACAAGGCAATGCCTTGTCTCTACAACTATGAACAAAGAGATTTAACTTGAAATTATAATTGATTTTTTCATTAAATTTTTTTTTTAAAAATTCTTAAAAAAGCCGAAGCCTAGAACTATTTTTTTTTTACCTTTATTTTATTGTTCTTTGAAAGTATAATGTGAATACGGGAGTAAGGTTTTTGATCATATGTTAGAGCAGTTATCTAGACATTCTAAAATAGATCTAGAGGTAAATATTGAGTGAGACATAGATATAGACGATCATCATACTGTTGAAGATACTGGTATTGTTCTGGGGGAGGTTTTAAGGGAAGCCCTTTGAGATAAAAGATGAATAAATAGATATGCATTTGCTATCCCGCGATACACCTATGGATTGAGATGCTAGTTGAAAACGGTATAGATATCGTGAATACTACCTTATTTTGTTTTGTGTTGTTTTCTGTGTGTCTGGGTTCCGCTGCTTTTTTGGTCTCCTGGCTTTTGTGGCGCTTTGCTTTGGTTGGGGTTTCTCTCCTTGTGGGGATTTTTGTTGTTGTGTGTAATGTTTTTTCTTTCTTTTTTCTTTTTTCCTTTTCCTTTCTTATGTTTTTCTCTCTGTGGTTTTTTCTTTCTTTCTTTTTTCTATCACTCTTGGCTTTTGTGGCGCTTTGCTTTGGTTGGTGTTCTCTCCTTGTGGGGTTTTTGTCTGTTGCTGTGCTTTGCTGTTTCGTCCTGTGGGCTTTCCCTCCGGGGGGTTTGGGGGTTTCTTTTTCCTCCTGTCCTTTCCTTTGTCCGGCGTTCTCTTTCTATTTCTCTTTTCTCTTGATCTCTTGTTGCTTTTCGTTCCCTTCCTTTTTTGATGTTAGTTCCAATCTTCTACCACTATTTGAATGGCTTCATATAAATGAGTTGGGTATCCCCTTGATAGAGGATTTTATCTTCTGTGCTCTTAAAACTGTTTACAGATTTAGAAATTTTCTCGACAGGAGTTAGGGAATAAATTATCTAGGCCCACGGATGCCTAATTTTATTTATTCTAAAATAGATATTTAAAGATCTTGTCTCGTGTATCTGAGAATTGAATAAAAAGGGTTTCCTCGCGGGTTTGGGATAATTATCTGGCCCCGGGATCCCTCATTTTTATTTATTCTAATGATATTTAGATTTCTGTGGTTTTGTGGGTATTGGATTGTCTGCTGTTATTTAATTTTTCCAAACCACCCCCCCCCAACAATAAAACCTCCCTTTATAAATAAAAAAAATAAATATAAAAAATCTAAACAATAAAAATGCTGATTTTAAAAACTTTTCAGAAAATTTTTCATTAATAAATTTAATGAAAAGAAAAACAGAAGAAAACTCAGAAAATATTTTGAAGATAGTAAAAGAAATAGAAAGATGAATTTTAGAAAGATGAGATGATTATTCTATTGAATTAACTGAAAAGTTTGATTGAGTTAAATTAGAAAAATTTAGAGTAAGTCAGGATGAAATAGAAAAAGCAAAAGGCTTAGTTTCAGAAGAATTTAAAAATGCTATAAAATTGGCAAAAAATAATATAGAGAAATTCCATAAAAGACAAATTCCAAATGATTTAGAATCAGAGGAAACTAGTAAATGAGTGAAATGTTTTAAGCAGTTCAGAGTAATTGAAAAAGTTTGATTATATATACCTTGAGGAACAGCACCTTTATTTTCTACAGTTTTAATGCTTTGAATACCAGCAAAATTAGTATGATGTAAGGAAATAGTTTTATGTACTCCTCCAGAAATTGCACCTGAAATATTGTATACAGCATCACTTATTTGAATAAATAATATCTATAAAATATGATGAGCCCAAGCTATTTTTTCTATGGCATATTGAACAAAGCAAATTCCTCAGGTTGATAAAATATTTTGACCTTGAAATTCATTTGTGACAGAAGCTAAAAAAATAGTTTCTTCAAAAATAGCTATAGATATGCCAGCTGGTCCAAGTGAAGTTTTAGTTATAGCTGATAAAAATTCAAATTCTGAATTTGTAGCTGCGGATTTACTTTCTCAAGCAGAGCATTGAATTGATTCTCAAGTTGTGTTAGTTTCAAACAGTGAAGAGAAAATAAAGGAAGTTTTGAAATATATAAAAGTTCAACTAGAAAGACTTAGTAGGAAAGATATTTGTGTAGAGTCATTAAAAAATAGTTTTGCTATTTTCGTTTCTGATATAGATGAAGCTATATATGTTTCAAATATTTATGCTCCTGAGCATTTGATTTTACAAGTTGATAATTATGGAAAATATATTTCTAAAATAATAAATGCTTGAAGTGTATTTTTGTGAAAATATTCTCCAGAGTCAGCAGGGGATTATGCTAGTGGAACTAATCATACTCTACCAACAACCTGATTTGCAAAGTCTTATTCTTGAGTCTGATTAGAGAGTTTTTGAAAATGGATTACTTTTCAGGAATTATCTGAGGAGTGAGTTAAATCAATATGAAGAGCTGTTGAGATTATGGCAGAGGCAGAAGGTTTAGAGGCTCATAAGAGGGCTATGAGTTTGAGGATTAACATGTAGGAGGAGGTAGGGACAGGTTTTAAACCTGTCCCTACTAAAACTTAAAACCTTACTTTAAACCTGTCCCTACGAGATTTTTTTTAACATAACCAAAAAAATATGAAAAAAGTACTTTTTATAGATAGAGATTGAACTCTTATCTTTGAACCACCCATTACCTTTCAAGTAAATAACTTAGAAGAAATGATTTTTCTACCTATGGTAATTTCAAGCTTACAAAGACTTGTGAGAGCTGGTTTTGAGCTGGTACTTGTTACAAATCAAGATTGACTCGGTACAAAGTCTAACCCAAGAGAAAATTATGAAAAAATCAATAGCAAAATACTTCAAATTTTTGAGTGAGAATGAATTGAGTTTAGTGAAATATTTGAATGTGAACATTTTCCAGAGGATAACTGTAAATGTAGGAAACCTAAAGTTTGAATACTGAAAAATTATTTAGAAAAAAATAATATAGATCTTGAAAAATCTTATGTGATTTGAGATAGAAACACAGATATGGAGTTTGCTAAAAATATTTGAGTGAAATTTGAAAGAGTTATTTTTTGAAGTGAAAAATATAATTGGAATAATGCAATTTGACGAATTTTATCATTTATATGTAAAAAAGAGTAGAAAAATTTGCAATATTTAGTTTTTTTTATACAATCCCTTTTGTTATTATTATTTAAGTATGTATGTATGGCTTTCTGACCTAAGAAAAAACATTCTAAATCTAGAAGTAGAACAAGAACTACTAATTGGATAAAACTTACAGCTAAAAAATTAAAAAATAGAGTAGCTTTAAATAGCGAACAAAATGGTTTAGCTCATTTTGCTGATGAAAACTGAGTTTATAAATGAAGACAAGTTATAGCTAAGAGACAGAAGGCAAAAAAAGTTACTAGAATATAATTCATAAATTATTTATGATAGTAAAATACGGATTACAATTTATAGGATATGTTTTGTAGTTCGTTTTTTATGGTGTATAGAATATAAATTAATTATTAAAGGGGGTATGGAAAAAACTAATCGTAAGAAAACTAGAAAATTTTTGTTTCAAAGGCTTTATGCTAGAATATTTTGAGAGTTTGATGAGGATTTATTTAGAGAGTATTTTTTTGATGAGATTTTTTCTTTTTCATTGGATGAGAAATATTTAGATGAAATGTATGGTTTAATAATAGAGAATGAGGCTTTACTTATAGGTATAATGCAAAAATATGCTCCTAGGTTTGATGTGAAGTCAATGAATTATTCTATAATATTTCCAGTTTTTATTTGTTTGACAGAGATGTTATTTTTAAAGGATGAGATTCCTGCAAAGGTTTCTATAAATGAAGCTATTGAGTTATCAAAGGCTTATGGTGATGATTCGAGTAAAAAGATTGTGAATTGAATTTTAAATAATTTCTATAAAGATTTGGATAATTATAAGCAGAAAGAAGTTGTTGTTTCAGATGTAAAAAATCATTTATTTAGGTAAAAACTTTACAAAAAGTTTAAAAAGATTAAATTATTAATGTTTTTAAAAGATAAAAATATTTTATAGTCTTGGAAAATAAAAAAGTTCAAAAGGCTAAAGCCCTCTGTTTACCAGCTGTATTATATTTATGTTTTTCGAAGATATTATTTTAGTATTTTAATTGTAGAATTTTGGTTATAACAAAAAAAGCTGTAGAGAGCGATATTTGTAAAAAGAAAATAGATTCTTTATTAAAAAAGTTAGAGATAAGTTATAAAAATATAAGTGATTATATTTTAGCTTTTATACATAAGTCTATAGTAAATGAAAGACCTGATTTTGCTCCAAATGATAATGAGAGGTTAGAATTTTTGTGAGATGCTATTTTAGAGTTAGTTATAACCTCTAGTTTGTTTAATGATTTTCCTGAAAAGCAGGAGGGAGAGTTGACTGACCTAAGAAGTGCTATAGTTAGATGAAAGAATTTAGCTGGTATTGCTAGGGATTTATGATTTAATGATTATTTGTATTTATGAAATGGTGAGGAACAATGAGGTGGAAGAAATAATAATTATATACTAGCAAATACTTTAGAGGCTTTTTTGTGAGCTTTGTATATAGATTTATGATTTGAAGAGTCTTCAATATTCATAAATAAGTATATATATAATACACTTGATAAAATAATGGAGGAAGAGCTTTTTAGAGATGCAAAGACTACTATACAGGAATATATTCAAGCTAATTATGATGTGACTCCTATATATAAAGTTTTAGATGAATCTTGACCTGATCATAATAAAAAATTTATGGTTGGGATATTTATATGAGATAAGCAGGTTTGATTTTGAGAGTGAAGTAGTAAGAAAAAGGCACAGGAAAAAGCAGCTGTGAATGCATTAGAAATTATAAAAAAATAATATAAAAATTATGTCAACAATAGCTTTAGCATTTGTTATATTTATAAGGATTGTGGGGCGGGTAGTTATTCTTGATATTTTATTATCTTGGGTTTCTTTGGTTTGAATAATTATTAAAATTAAGTTTATAGAGGATATTTTGAGACCTCTATATGATTTTGTTAGAAATAATATTCCTTCTACTTTTTGAGCTTTTGATTTTGCTCCTATAATAATTATTTTGAGTTTAGCATTTATTGAAATGGGTGTTTATGTTGTATTTCCAGAGATAGAGAGTTGAACTATTTTGGATTTTTTTGTGTTTTAGATATTTAAAAGAAAATTAATGAAATCAGTTGATTATAAATTATTTTTTACAGTACTGATTCTTATAATATTTTGAATGATAATGATATCATCAGTTTCGGTTTATTCATCTTTTAAAGTAACAAATAAACTGGTACAGCAATGACTTATTGATGAGCCTTATAATCATTTTTATGTAAAAAGAAATATCATAAGTATTTTGGCTTCTTTGGCTGCTTTGTGAGTTGTAGTAAAAATTCCATATACATTCTTTGAAAAGTATGCTAAGTATTTTTTAGGTATTACTGTAGTTTTACTTATTTTGGTTTTCTTTATCTGAGAGGATCATAATTGAGCTAGGGGATGGATTTCTATCCCTTGAATTCCTTTTGAAATACAGCCAACTGAATTTTTGAAACTTACATTGGTGGTATATTTTGCTCATTTTTTCAAAAAGTATAAGTCTCTTGTTTCTGATTTCTATGAGTGATTTCTACCTTTTATATTTATTCTTTGAGTTTTGGTTGTGCTTATTTGAGCTCAACCAGATTTCTGAGCTATTATGGTTATAGTTCCTGTTTCTTTTATAATGTTTTTTATTGCAGGAGCTAATGTAAAGCATTTGAGTATTTTGGTTTTATTATGATTTTCTCTTATAGGATCGGTTTATACTATGTGAAAATATGATAAGACTAATCCTGATAGTAAGAATAAGTTTTCTTATATAACAGATAGGATGGATAATTTTTTAGCTGATAATAAAGAGATTATAGAGAGAAATAGGATAAGTGAAAAAAGGGATGACAGTAATTATCAGATTGAACAGGCTTTGATAGCAATATGAAGTGGTGGTTTTGTTGGTCTTGGTTTTGGAAATTCTGTACAGAAGTTTTGATATTTGCCAGAGGTTCAGGGAGATTTTATCTTTTCGGTTATAGTTGAAGAGCTTGGTTTTATGGGGGCTTTTGTATTACTTTCTATGTATCTTTATATATGATATAGAGGGTTTTATATATCAACTCATACTTCGGATTTGTTTGCAAAGTATTGTGCTATTTGAATTTCTTCTTGGATTCTTATGCAGGCTTTTATAAATATATGAGTAAATTTAAATATTGTTCCTTTGACTTGAATTACTTTGCCTTTTGTTAGCTATTGAGGGTCTAGTTTGCTTTCTCTTAGCTTGTGATTGGCTTTGCTTTTAAATATTTCTAGGTATACTTGAAATGCTCAAAAGGATCTTAGGAAGTTGAGGCAAAAGAGGATTTTTGGATAAACCACTGTCTAGCCTACTCCTTATTAAGGAGGGGGAACAGAAAGGTATGTTTTTGTAGGGAACGAATATTTTCGTTTTGTGTAATTTATTATTATGAATATGAATAAAAAAACTAGACAAGATATAAATATAAAGAACCCAAAGTTAATTAGATTATGATTTTTTCTTATAATTTTAGTTTTTTTTGCTATTGAATTGTTTCCTTTAAATATAATTATTGCTGTGGCTGTTATATTATATAATAAGACTCTTTTTATATTCTTATTTGTAAAAATGGGGATATTTGAAATATTGTCTGGTGATGAAAATTCTTCTATTAGTTCTATTAGTAATATGTTTAGTAATTTTCTAATCTATATAGCTAAGAATGTTCATAAGTTTGATTTGGAGAAGAGAGTTAATTTAAAAGATAGAGAGGAAGGAGTTGATATCAATAGTTCAGTAAATAAATCTAGTTCAGATAGTAATGCGAAGGTGGTTTATGATATGTTTATAGAAAATGATTCTGCCGTTAATAATGACTATTCTTATAAATCAAATAGTTTTGATAAACCTAAGGAAGAAGTAAAGATAGAAAAAAATAAAAAGAATGAGAATAGTGATGAATATGTTTTTTCTGGGTGAAAAAGTATTTGGGATGACTATGAAAGTGTAACAGATAATTTTGAGAAAAAGTAAGAGATGTAATATTGTTTGTAGCACTGCCATTAAGTTAAGCATTTATTTTATACCTCTTTCCTGAATCCTCTCCCCTTATCAGGGGAAAGGGACTACCGTTATTTTCTTAACTTAATGGTATTGGTTTTTGTAGAGACATATTGCAATGTGTCTCTACTTATTAATGAATAAATATTGGGATTTTATATTTTTAATTCTTTTTTATGTCTGTGACTCCAGCTATGCAACAGTACTATGATTTAAAGGAAGAAGTATGAGATGCTATTTTGTTTTTTAGGATGTGAGATTTTTATGAGATGTTTGATGAAGATGCTAACATTGCTCATAAGGTTTTGGGAATTAATATAACTAGTAGAAATAAGAATGCTCAGACTCCTACTCCTCTTGCTGGGATTCCATACCATGCAAAAGATAAGTACCTACCAAGGTTGATAAATGCTTGATATAAGGTGGCAGTTGCTGAGCAGGTTTCAGATCCAAAACTGAAATGAATAGTGAAAAGGGAAATTGTAAGAATTGTTACTCCAGCTACTTTAAGTTTGGAGGAAGAAAATTATGTTTCAAATGATATTTCAAACTATATAATATCAATATGTGAAAAGGATTGAAGATATGGGATAAGTTTTTTGGAACTTGATTCTGGAAAATGGAAAACAGGGGAGTTAAAAAATCTGGAAGCTTTGGCTGGAGAGGTTTATAAAGTATTTCCTAAAGAAGTTATTTTAGAAAAGAATTTATTTAATAGAGAAGATGTGAAGAGTATTTTGTCAAAAAAGTTTTCTCTAAATGTATATTATTTTGATGAGATTTGAAATTCTAGAGAGAAGCTTCTAAAACATTTTTGAGTAAAGAGTTTAGAATGATTTTGACTTGAAAAGAAATTTTTAGCACAAAAGGCCTCTTCTTTGCTTTTATGATATCTAGAGCAAAATCAAAAATCGGATTTGAATCATCTTGATTGTATAAGTTATGATTCGTTTTCAGATTTTATGGATTTGGATGAGGCTACTATTAGAAACTTAGATCTTATTTATAATATATGATCAAAATCAGGGACTGTGGGGACTTTATTTTGAGTTTTAGATAAGACTAGGACTTCTATGGGTAAGAGGTTACTTAGGGAGAATATTATTAGACCTTTGCAGAGTAAAGAAGATATTGAAAGTAGATTAAATTTAGTTGAGGAGTTTTTGGCTAATCCTATACTTTTAGATAAAATAGATAAGAGGTTGAAGATGGTTTCGGATTTAGATAATATTTTAACTAGACTTGCTATGAATAGGGCTTTGCCTAGAGATTTAGTGAATCTAAAAAAGTCTTTACAGTCGGTGCTTGAGATTTTTGAGATTATAAGGGAGGATGGGAATAAGAAGATAATGGGATTGTTGGGGATTTAGGGTTTTGGAGAAAAAAGTTTGAAAAAATTGTTATTTTAAATATAATTCATCTTTATAGCATTAGGAAATAGAAAGTAGCAAAGGACTAAAGTCCCTCTGTTAACAAGCTGTATAACAATTTATATTCTGCAGAGCAGTTATTTTATCTTTTAATCAAAAATTATATGAGATATGTACATACAAATATTGTTGCTAAAGATTGGAAAAAGTTATCGGATTTTTATATCAAAGTATTTGATTGTAAACCTGTGCCTCCAGAGAGAAATCTTAAAGGGGATTGGTTGGAAAGATGTACGGGGGTAGAAGATGCTTCTCTTAAGGGGATTCATTTACTTCTACCTTGATTTGGGAAAGAAGGACCAACTTTAGAAATATTTCAATATGATAATAATGAAGAAAAACTTAATCCAGTTGCAAATAGAGAAGGTTATGGGCATATTGCATTTTATGTTGATGATATTGAAAATATATTTGAGGAGATGATTTCTTTTGGTGGTGCTAAACTAGGAGAGGTAGTTAGAAAAGAATTTGCTAGTTGAACTTTAACATGTGTTTATGCAAAAGATCCTGAGTGAAATATTGTTGAACTTCAAAAGTATGAGTCTAAAAAATCTTAGTTTACATATGATTTAAATAATCTTTTTGCTTTTTATAGATATTTTTATAATCTACTTTAAAATTTATAAGTAGATTATTTTTTATGCAAAAAACATTTTTTCATTCAGATAAAATAAAAGCATTCTTCACAACAAGACAAAATTGAAATAGCTCTTCTTCTTTCAATTCTCTAAATTTGGGTTTTCATGTATGAGATAATCCTAAAAATGTCATTAAAAATCATGAAATATTATTAAAAAAACTGTGAGTTCAGAAATTAGCTTTTATGGAACAAACTCATTCTGATAATATACAAATAGTTTCAAAAGAATGAGTTTATAAAAATACTGATGCTTTGATTACAAATCAAAAGAATCTTGCTATTTTGGTTATGGTGGGAGATTGTGTACCGATTGTTTATTTTGATCCAGTTGAGCAAATTGTTGCTGTAGCTCATGCAGGTAGAATGGGGACTTTTTTATGAATTTCAAATAAAGTTATAAAAAAGATGTGAAGTGAGTTTTGATGTAAACCCGAAAATATTTTAGTTTCTATATGACCTAGTATATGAAGCTGTTGTTATGAGGTTTGAAAAGATATCGCAAATCAGTTTTTAGAGAGATTTTGAGAATATAGTGTTTTCGTTAGGGGATGAAAATATTTTTTGGATTTGGCTGAGATTAATTTTGGGGAGTTTTTGAAATTTTGAATTAGTGAGAAAAATATTGAAAAAAGTAATATCTGTACTTGTTGTGATAATAATTATTTTTCTTACAGAAGGGATTGAGAGACTTGAAGGTTTGGATGAGTTATTTGTTTGAAAGAATAATTTTGAATAAAAAAATATTTAAATATAATTTCTTTAATTCTATTTTTAATAAAAATTTATGGATAATAATTCAGAATATCAAAAGAGGGAAGAGGAAAAATTAAAGAAAAAGAGAGAGAAAGAGAGTAGAGAGAAAGAACATGATGTGAAAATAAAGATTGATACTAAAAATCTTTTAGAAGAATTAGCACAAAAGATTGCTAAGGAATTTTGAGTTGATGTGAGTGAAGTAAAAAATCTTATTTGATCAAAAACTCTTTCTAGTCTGGAGGATTTGAAGTTTAGTGTGAAGGATAAAGAAAATTTATTGAGTGTAATTTCTGGTGCTAGGGATGTTATAGAAAAGGCTAGTAGAGATGAAATTGATCTATTGAGGTGAAATATTGATAAGGTTGCTTATGATCCTGAAAAAAATATTTATTTATCTAATAAGCTTATTTCTAAGAGATTTATGGATAGGGCTTTAAATCCTAAGGGGTTAAGGGATAATCTTATTTGAGCTTCTGTTTGACTTGTTAATTCTGCTGAGCAGGTGGTTAGAGTTTTGTATTATATATGAACTTGAGTTTTGAAGGTTCCTTATCATATATATTTGATTGTTACTTGAAGAGGGAAGTACGAAGGATTTGAGAAGGTGTAAAACCTTACCACTGAATCTCCTCTCTTTAGAGGAGAGGAGGGCTACAAATTAATTTTTTCATCTCTTTGAAATGGAAAAGTTATTACAGCAAAGCGAAAAAATTGTAGCCTCTTTCTCCTATAAGGAGAAAGAATTTAAGATAGAGGTTTGACTAATGATAATATAACTTTTTCTAGTTCAAATCTGAAGTCTTCGTCTTTTGTTCATATCATTTTTCAGGTTTTCATCTTTTTGTCTAGGTTTATAGTTTCTGTATAAAATTTTAGAAGTTTTTTTAGGTTTATTTTGTAGTTTTTATCTACTAGGAATCATCTGTTTCATAGTTTTAGAGAGTTTGTTATTTCGGTTTTGTTATTTGAGATACTTTTTAGTTTCATTATAAATACTTGTGTTCTTATATTTGCTAGTAGGTTATTGTAAAAGGCATATATGTTTGAGCTTTCTAGTATTGTGTTTAGTTTTTGTAGTGCTTCACTTATTTTTAGGTTTAGTAAGTCGTCTAGTAGTATAAATATGCTTTCTTCTAGTTCTGGTGTTACATTTTCTTCTATGTCTTGTTTGGTTATTTTTTGTTTTGTTATAAGTAGTTTTTCTAGTTCATTTACTATTTTATCTAGGTTTGATGCTTTGTATTTTATGATGGTGTTTATCGCTAGATTATCTATTTTTCAAGTGTATTTCTGGTTTAGTATGTTTATTATGTCGTAGTCTTGTTTTATGTTAAATTCTTTTAGGGTTGATAGTTTTTTTAGTGTTTTGTATATTTTTGATCTTTTGTCTGGGTTTACTGAACTAAATAGTATTATGTTTTCTTCTGGGATTTTTTCTAATATATTGAATAAAAAATTTTGTTTTGAACTAATTTCTGAGTCTTTGTTTTTTGATGATGTTGGTATATTGTCTATTATAACTAGTTTTTTTGCATTCATAAAAGTCATACCTAGTAGGGCATCTATTATGGTGTTATTATTAGTTTGGGTTATGTCTTTTATGTGAATTAGGTTGAAGTCTCAGTGTTTTTCTATAAATAGTTTTTTCCAAGCTTTTACTTGCTGGTTTACTAGATAGTCTGAGTTTCATGTAAATAGGTATAGCATAAGAAAATAGTTTTCAATTAAGTCTAAAATAACTGTTTCACATAAAAATGTAGCCTCTTTCCCCTGAGAAGGGGGAGAGAATTTAGAGAGAGGTTTCCCTTTTTTATCTTACCATAATCCAGACACTTGCTGTTCAAACAGGAGGGAATTTAGAGGTATTTACTTCTGAGATTACTGAGGTTCTTTGGGTTGAGTCTATAAGACTCCAAGCGAATCAAGGGTTTAGGCAGGCTCAAGCAGCACAGTTTTGAGGATCCTTATCTCTATAAAGACCTAATCAATAATTTGCATTCATAGTACATCATATACTTCAAGATAAATCTATTCATCATTTACCGTTAGAACCTGCTCTACTTGTTATTAGTGATTCTTTATAAACATAATACTGTTGCCAGTATTTAGAGCTTCATGAGTCGTATGTATAGTATGAGCTGTGTTCCGTACAGGTTTCAGTTCCTCAAACAGCTTCTTCAAAGAGTCTTTCTTTAATAAATCAGTCTGGTAAATAAAATCCAAAGTATTTTTGTGTATCACCGTTTATTCACATAGATATTTCTGTGAAATCTAGAATGGAAGCATCTATGGAGTAGTTATATCATGGATTTAGATTAGTTGGAGTGGTTCAAATATTAGCATCTAGAAAGTTTGATGGAGGATTATTTCAGGATTCAGTTACTCATATTAGCGTCCATCATCATCAATCGGTTGTCATATCACAGTAAACAGATATTTCGCTTAATCATGTTGGATTGATTTTATATATTTTGTTTTGGTCGCTTTTCAATACTTGTTTTATTCTTTTGCAGTTTGCATTGGGTAGGGATGAAATTAGAGTATTTCATGTTCCATTTATTGTTTCAGTGTTTGATATGTGTGCTGTGTATCAACTATTTGTGTTTACTATATCAAGTTTTCAGACTGAAATTATGCTTTCTATTTTTTGGATAGGGGTATTACTTCAGCTTTCTGTTAGTAGTCATAAATTTGCTCATACTACTTTCATGTATTTGTTTGTATAGTCTGTTGCATTTGCAGAAGGGGCTAATAGGTTAGAATTTGTATTGTATACTTCTAGATAGTCTTCTTTTTCTAGGTATGTTAGTAGTTGAAATTTATTTTTTCATTCTGATAGGTAGTAGGTATAGTATTCATTGTCTAGGGGGGTTTTCCAGTTTCAATACATTTTTAGTGAGTTTAGTACTGTTCATGAGGCGAATCATTGGTATCAGATCAATGATCAGCTTGATTGTACCTCTATAAAGTTATCTGGTAGTGGTAATTTCTTTGATATTGAGTATTTTTCGAGTTCGTTTTTTAGGGTGGTTATTTGTTGAATTCTTGTTATGTCTCTTGCTGATGGTTTGTGATTTGTGTATGATATGACTGATATTGTTCATAGTATTGCTAATACTAACATAACTATAGTTAATTCAATATATGTGAATCAGTTGTTTTTTGAGTTTTTCATAGGGTGGGATTCATGTTTATATTTTATTTTTCTAGTATATCGTTGCTTACTATGTCTACTCATTTGAAGTAGTATTTTATAATCATTTGTGCTGTCCATCATATGTTAGAGAAGTAAGTAGCTCATGCTCATGACATTCATACTCAGTGTCCGTATCTAGTTTTTCCTTCTCATGCTGGATCTGGTACTGATGATAGGAATGGGTACTTTTCTGCTTCTGTATTACAGTATTTTACTAGTTCATTTCATTGTTTTCATTCTACTCATTTTAAACAATATTCTTTGAAGCTTAGTGTTTTTCAGTCGCTTTGAGAGAAGTACCATGCTTTTATTAGTTCTCATTTGTAGTTTATTACTATATCTTTTGTTTCTTCTACTATACTTGATACTATTGGACTTCTTTCTTCATAGCTGTATCCTAGGTATTTTTGAAATTGGTCTGGGTTATCTGTTCAATCATACCGTTCTCATTCGTATTTTCTGGCTTTTATTGTGTACCAAGTTGCATATGTTCTAGCGGCTATTATTATGGATTTTATTTTTTCTTTGTTACTAGTGTTGCTTATTTCTCATAGTCATTTTAGGTAGTTTGTTATAGATAGTTTGTTTATTACTACTATTTCATTATTTTCTATATATATTATTAGGCTTCATCTAAATTTATTGTCATTATAGATATTTTTTGTGTCCCAAGATGGTTTTCTATCCCAAGATTCTATTTCACAGAAAGAGTTTTTTGGACAGTTTATTTTTACTAGTGGTAGTTCTTTTGTTCATGTTTTCAAGTTTTTTCATGATTTTGTGAATTCGTAGAACATATTTCCTGATTCTATTGATATTTTGTCTTTGTCTGTTGGATATTCTAGTTTTATTTTTATATCTGTTTCATCGTCAAAATATTTGGCTTTTTTTATAGTGTATAAACTATCTCTTTGTCTAAAGTATTCTATTATTAGTTCCTTTGTTTGTTCTAGTTTTATGTATTTGTAGGTGTTTGTTTCTTTTTCTAGTATCGTTTCTAGCTTTATTAGTATATCAAAGAGTTTGTAGTCATCTATTTTTATCAGTTTTTCAAATATTTCTTCTTGGTTTAGGTTTAAAATAAAGCTTCATCCTGTTTCTTTCATCTCAGTTGGATAATTTAAGCTGATTTCTTTTTTTAGTTCTTTTTTTAGCTGGTCTATTCTTGTGTATAGTTTGTCTCATGGGCAGGTTGTGTGTCATGCATCTCTGTGTCAGATTATTGGTTCTAGTTTAAAGCTAGTAAGAGGTTCTGGGCAGTTTTCTTCAATACATTCTTTGTGAAAGTTTGTTTTTTTGTATAGGTTTATGTCATATTTATTTACTAGGTATTTTGTTAGTTTTTTTAGTGATTGGTATTGTTTTTCGTTTATGTCTTCTGTTGTGTATGTTCACATTATGGCTATTCATACTGTTGAGTAATTATTCCGTAGGTCATGTGCTGCTACTGTATAGTCTCCTCATGCTTTTCATTCAAATATTTCTCAGTCTTTTCATATTAGGTAGTTGTATCAGATGTCTCACCATCATCTTTCTAGTGTGTGGTATTTGTATATTGCTCTTAGTGTTTTTACTGAGTTTTCTACTTCTGAAGTGGTGTGGTGTATTACTATTGCATTTACTTTTTTTGTTTTTTGGATTGGCCGAACTAGTTTGTGTCAGTTTTCTTCTGTTTGAGTGCTTATTATATTTACATCTTCATAAAAGTCCTCTGATAGTATTTTATTTATTTGTTTTACTTTTTTTGCTGCTTTTTCTGATGCTTCTTTTTGTTCTGGTGTTGGTTTTGTTTTTTCTTGTTTACTCCGTGATTCATATATAGCTTTCCATTCTGGAGAGTCTTTGTATCTGTAGCTTTCATTTGCTCACCATTGTTTTCTTGTTATTATTTCTATGTCTTGTGAAGCTATTGTTGTATTTAAAATACTAAAAAATAAAATAAATGCTAATAATATTTTTTTCATTTGAATTTTTATGGTATAATATAAAGTATAGAATATAAACTAAAGTTTTTTACCCTATGTGAGCCTGAATCATAAAGATTTTTTTGAAAATATCAACTTTAACTTTGATTATTTTGACTTTTTTATTTGTTTTTGATTTTTTGTCAATAAAGCAGATAGAGTGAGCTAGTGAGAATAAATATAATTTTGAAAGTGCTGATTCTAGTAAGCTTTGAAGTGTTTGAGTTGCTATTTCGACGAATGTTTGAATTTGATTTACAAAGAGGGAGACTACTCCTGTGAAGAGTTATATATGAGTGATGGAACTTCAGGATATCATTTGAAATCCTGAGATGGTTTTGGGAGATATTATAAAGACTAATATGGTTGTTATAAGGGAATATATAAATTTGCTTAAGGTTGATGTTTTGAGTATGCTTGATAATTCTTCTGATAGGGGAGAGACTTTGGAGACTCTTATAACTCAGTTAGAGCTTAGGTATAAGACTTGAAATGCTAATATCTCTGTTTTAAATAATTATATTTCTAAGCTTAATAGTAATTTATCTGATAATCAAAATGAGGTTAATGTTTTAAAAGAGAAGATAGCTTTGGATTATAAGAATTTTGATAGTGAAGCTAGTATAGAGAATGTTAGTAGTTATGTTGATTTGAAAAGGGATTATAGTAATAGCAGGATTGTTGCTGCTTATTGTGGTAATTTTATGAGACAATATGTTTTTTTAAATTCTTATAATAAGAGGATTTTGGATACTTTGATAAATAACAAGGAGGCTCTTATTAATGAGTGGAAGGTTGTTATTCCTGATTCTTGAAGTCAGTTGACTAGGGAGTTGGAGCTGCTTTATGATGAGGAGGAGTGGAAGAGTGAGCAGAGTAAGTTGGAGGAGGAGGAGTAGTTTATTTCAAAACGGGCTTGTCTCTAGTATTGCTATTTTTTGTTTTTTTCTTATCCTATTTGAAATAGTATTTAGTTAACAAACTAGTCTATGTATTTATGAAATGAAATAAGAGAATTTATACTAGAAACACTTTTTCGTAATCCTTTATCTGCTAAAGAAATAATAAGAAGGGTTAAAGATGAGTTTCACTTAGGCTGTTCTCAAGCTAATATATATAGGCATTTACAGGATCTAATAATTGAAAACAAGATAATTTTAAATAAGCAGCATTATTTTCCTACATTGAGATTTATTCATAAACAAATAGAAAATAGTAATATTTTACAAAAAAATATATTTAAAGCTTTAGAGATAGAAATTTCAGAAGAATTAAAAAAAGATTGATATATAAGAAGAGAATTTAATTCTTTTATAGATTGTCAAAATTTCATTCGTAATATTGGTATTGTAGAGCATTTAATAAGAAGCCAATATGTTCATGAGTATGTAGTCTTAAAGCATCTGGTTTATTCATTTTTTCCACAATGAAAAAATTTTACAAAAGGAAGAAGTAAAAATAAAAACTTTGACTTAAGTTGACTCCTTTTAAATCAAAGTATTTTAGATAAAATTGATTTTAAGGATTTTAATAATCACTGATTTAACCTAGAATTTACAAATAATAACTTTGAGTTAGAAAAGTGAGAAAAATATACACAATATTATATTCTCGCAAATAAGATAACAAAAATTAAGTTTCCGTGAGAAAAATATTTAGAAGAGCATTATAAAATTAGTGATAGCTGTGAAAATTGAATAATTAATAAAAAGGCATACAATTTCTTTTGTTGAAAATTTTCTCAAAAAGAAAAGAAAGAACTAGGAAATACAAAAGTAATTTTAGAAATTGAAATAAACGGAAAAAAGGCTAATGAATTTATAAAAAAGATCAAAGAAGAGATGGAAAAGGTAAAAAAGCAACGATAGATTTGTTTAGAATTAAGAGTTTTAATCTTCTATAATACTAATCCATAGCTTATTATAATCCATACTTGAATTCTTTCCTTTAATAATAAAGGAAATAGGCTACATATGTTTAAAGGATGCACTCCATAAAAAAAAGGAAGAAAGATAAAGAAAATTTTTAAAATTGTTATTCCTTAAATTTCTTCCTTTTGCAAAGGAAGTCCCTGAAGAGTATCTTAAGGGGATGGATTCGGACTATATTAATAAATATTTTCTTGCTTAATATTAAACAAGTCTATTACTCACATCCTTCTAATTTATGATTGGCTTCTTTCGCAGTACTGGTTCTTAATTTTGATAAGATATTACTTAGCTTACCATTTATCTCTTCCTCATTTATCTCTTCCTCATGTCTTAAGTTGTTCATAGTTATTAAATTATGAATTAAAATAAACTTAACTAATCTATAAAACTTTACAAATTTTATTTTTGTAATCTTATTGAAAAGTTAATTATTAACATTATGTTGAATATAGCTCTTTTGTCAAATTTTTTTTGGCTCTTTTTTATCTAGTATGAAAAGATTAAATATAAGATATGTTAAAGTTTTTTTCCAGAATTTCTGGAAAAAAACTATTTTCCCTTTAAATAGACAAAAAAAAATAGTTTAAAAAGTTTTTTTAGAAATTACCTTAATAAATATAGTAGATTATCCTTTTTTGTTTAATTTAGGGATAATATCTTATATATAAATAAACTTTTAAGCATATATTTCCAGAAATCCTAGAAATTACTTTTTGTTATTTCTCTCACATAAAGCTAAAATTAAGTCAATATTTATATTTTAGCTAAATATTTAAAGCTAAAATCAAATTCAGTATTTATATTTTTTAGCTAAAATTATTATGCCCGAAACTAAAACTATACTTTTAAAAAAAGCAATAGAATTTGCAACTCTTAAACATTCGTGACAAAAGAGAAAAAGCTGAGAAGATTATATTGTTCACCCTTTAGCAGTTATAGAAAGAGTAAGAAATCTATGATTAGCAGAAGAATATCAAGCAGCAGCAATACTTCATGATGTAATAGAAGATTGCGGTGTAACAAAAGAAGATCTAAAACCTTTATTTTGAGAAGAAATTTTATATATGGTCTTTTTTTTAAGTAAACCTTTTAAAGAAAAAGGTATATCAACTATAGAGAGGATAAAACTATATATAGAACTTATGGAAGTTTGAACTTGAATATATCCTGAAATTATGATTATAAAAATGTGTGATCAACTTGATAATTTAGAAACTCTGTGAGTTTTTAAATTAGAAAAACAAGCTGAAAAATTAAAAGAATTAAGGGAACTATTTTTTCCCTTTTATACGAAACATATAGAAAAAGTTCCTGAAAATTCAAAAAAGATATACCTTGAAGTTTATAAAAAATTAGTAAATAAAGTGGAAGAAGAAAGAAAAAGAGTTGAAGAGGAATTTTCTTATAATGAAGAAATTTTTTCTAATAGACTTGTCTGTGCTTAAAAGTATTTTAAAAAATACCCCTATCTTGCCATAAAGGATACACTTCATAAAATTCTTTCCTCCCTTTAGGAGAAAGAGTTGCAGTTTTTCGTTTCGCTGGAATATTTTTTTCATCTCAAAAAAAATAAAAAAAATAACTTGTAGCCTTCCTCTCCTTGAGGAGAGGAGATTCAGAGGTGAGGTTTAATCGAAAAAATGTAAAAAATCAGGTACTTCTGATTTTTTTATCTTTTTTGGGTTAATCTTTAGTCTATCTTTTTCATAAGGGAGCATATCTTTAGAATCGTATCAAAACCATATTGGTACTAAAGATTCACTAAAAATTCTAACTACATAAATTCCTAAATCCTTGGAGTTTTTAGTTGTTAGATCTGATATGTAAAAATCTCACTTTACTTTTGATTTTAAGTATTCAAATCAGCTCTGTAAGCTATCAAGGTTAGCTACTTCTTTATCAAAATAATTTTTTAAATTTTTATAATCTATTATTTTGTTTCCCTCAAATAAAAAGTCTAAATATTTTATATGTTTGGGATCACAATAAAAGTCTTTATGATCTGAAACTGTTAAAACCTTATTCGTTTTTCTAAATTTATTTTTTTCCCTATCATCATAGAGATGAGAAATAAGTACTTCATTTAGTGCATTTTCTATACATTCTTTTAGATCAAATCTAGCTCATGCTCAAACTTCTATATCTCAATTTTTATTTTTTAAAATCATCAAGATATGTGGGATTTTCTTGTCATAGGAAACCTCAAAGATAAATAATTTTGAATTTCAATTTGATTCTAAAAGTTTTATTTTTTCCAGCACAGATATTGGTAAAGAGTTATTATCTATTAGGTCAGGTGTTATTTTATTTAACCAAGTTATCATAATACTATCTCTTTCTGATAATTCCATAAGTCCAGAAAAGAAAGCTTGTTTATAAGAACCTCAAGCTCAATTTCCATTTGAAGTAGCTTTATAAAATAATTCCTTTTTAGTTCTTTTTGATTGTAAATAAACTAGATTTACTGGAACAGAGATTTTTTCTTTTATTTCTAAAAAATCTTTATTATAATTTATTTTATATATATCTTTTGAAAAATATTTATAATCATGAAATTTTTTATCTATTTTGAATCATATAATTTTTTCTATTAAATTTAAATCAAAGTCTTTTAGTTTTTTATTATCTTTTAAATCAGATTTTAAAAATCAACTATTTAATCTTTCGACACCTTCCACAAAGGCTTTTGTTTTTGCTAATTTTTTATCAGCAAAATTAAATCATGAAGAATTTTTGACTTTTTCTTCATTAAAAATAGTTTTTTCATTTGTAGTATAAATACAAGCATATCAAAATCATTGTTTACTGTTTAGGCTTGTTTTGGAATAAGATTTTCAAAGGGTTAAAACCCTTTGCCCAACAGCTGAACTTATTTTTCAAAAATCAGTTTTTGTATTTCAGAACAACTTTTTTTTAGAAAAATTTTTATTTTTGCTATCAAATTTATGTATTTTTAGTACAGAAGAAGTTAAATCACTTTTTAGTTTTATTTTTGAATTAGGCTCAGCATCTGTTAGCTTCTCTGGTAAATTGTCAAGTCTTTTATCTGCAAAAATTATCTCTTGAGTTTTTTCTAAAACTTTTTTATTTCTAGTAAAAGAAAGAATTTTACATTTATTTTTTAAGTATTTCGGTGTTTCAAAATCTTTTAGCAACTCTTTAATGGTTTCACTATTCTTTTTTATAAGTTTAGTATTTGAGAAAAGATTATATTCTTTTTCTTTTCAGATGTTTTTTATTATATCAAAGATAGAGCTTCCTAAGACAGGAGAAGAGGAATGTAAAAAGAAAGATATATTTTTTTTATTATTAGAAAAAATATATATTTTACTCTCATAAAAAAATCAAATATAGCTTTTCTCTAAAATTTCTTTTATATATTTTTCGTTTTTAGAGTTTTCTTTATTTATTTGAGAAAAATAGTTTTTGAAAAATACTAAAAATATAAAAAAATCATAAAAAATTATGAGATTATTTTGTTTATGGTATAGGTTATCATTTTCAAATGATAAATAATTTCTATTATCATAGATATTTCCAAGTTTATCTTTGATTTTAGGGGAAGTTAGAAAAGGTTCTAATATATTATCTGTCAAAGTGGTAAATCAAAAATTAATCTTGGTTATTTGGTTTCAAATAAAAAAAGATTTTTTTTCGAGTAGTAAAATGTGATTTACTACTTTTTTTATTTTAGTTTTTATTAACATATTTTTTTTAAGTTTTACTAATTTAAGTCACGGTGTTAAATATTTGTAATAAGAAAGAATTATAATAATATGTGATTATATAAAAATATAATATAAAGTAAAATGAAAGAGAATTGAAGGGTAGAGAAAAAGCGACAATAAAATTTGTAATTTTTTGTTAGTTGGTTATAATGTGGGTGCTTAGAATAACCCTAACTTGAATTCTTTCCCTTAGATAAGGGAAAGAGGCTACAGTTTTACAAAGCAGTTATTTTAAGATATTTTGGGGCTAATCTTGGTTTCTATTAGGAGATTTCGTTGGTCTTATATGCTATCAGGGAGATGCTTGTAACTTCCTTAATCAATGACAAGTAAACATAAGTGCAAACTTAAAAAACACAGCTCAAAGAGCTTATAGAAGTTTTGCAACATGATTAAAAAATGTTGTAGCTTCTCCTTCAGCTTTAGCTTATAGCTAATGCTTAAAGGAAAAAGTGGTCATCTAAGGATGAGTACCGTTTGGTCTGCCACGAATTTCTAAAAAATTTTACTGGAGAAGTTTTTAGAAATATTAAATTCTAGTCTGGGTTTCAGGGTTTTGATTTTTTCTTGTGAAACTTTAGTATTGATAGAAATGATTTTTGTAAGAGTTTTTTGTTTGTTCTTTATCCTTGCAAATATTAAAATAAACTATGATAGTAGATGTATTTGGTTAACCTCCTAAGACGTCGGTTCGAATCCGTCTAGCTCCACCAAAAAAGATTTAAAAAATATCGCTTAGAATAAGCGATATTTTTTTGTGATGATTTAATTGGAATTAGGTATTGTAGGGACAGGTTTTAAACCTGTCCCTACAGATTAGGTGATTAAGATTGAAGAACGGTGATTAATTATAATAATTAGGGCAAACACAAGGTATTGCCCCTACTAATTTTTATAAAACCATATTAAAAAAATAACCAAGTATAATTATAAAAAATCAAACTAATCAAAAGAATGTAAGTAATAGTCTAATTTTCATAACTTTTTTTAATATCAAGAATTCAGGAAAACTGAGTCATACAACTGCCATCATAAAAGCAAGACCAGTTCAAAGAGGTATTCACTTATCTATTAGGGATTCCATTATAGGGATAATACTTGTGGCATTTGCATACATTGGAATTCATAGAATTACTGCGATAGGTACTGCAAATGGATTATCGGTTGTTATATAATGTTGAAAGAATCATTCTGGTACATATCAATGAATTAATGCTCAAATTGTAACTCAAGCAATTACATATAGTATTATTTTTTTTGTAATTATAATACCTTCTTTTGAAGATTCTTTCCATATCTGTTTCCATGTTTTTTTCTTTTCTTCTACTTTAGAATTATTTACTTGTATATCCCATATAAAATCAGCTACATATTTTTCCATTTTTAATTTTCAAATAATATATCATCAAACCATTCATAATATTATTCATGAAAACATATATATTAATGTAATTTTTAATCAAAAAACTCATAAAAATAATGCAATGGCTACTTCATTTATAAGAGGTGAAGTTATTAAAAAAGCAAAAGTAATTCCAAGTGGGATTCATCATTTTAAAAATCCTATAAACAAGGGAATTGAACTACAGCTACAAAAAGGGGTAATTGCTCCAAATAATGAAGCTAAAAAATATTCAAGTCAATAAAGTTTTCTAGTAGCTAGAAAGTTTCTTATTTTTTCAACAGGGAAAACGATATTTATAAAACTCATTACTTGTGTAATAACGAGTAATAAAATAACTATCTTAATAGTGTCATAAATAAAAAAGTTTATGGAATTTGCTAGATGAGTTTCTTTTAATAAGTTAAATAAATCATAAGTTAAAAAATCTGCAAATTCTTGAATTGGGTAAAAAATATTCATATTTTCTAAAATAAATTTTTAATAAAGATATATGTGAATTGTAAATAGTATATTCATATGTAATATCAGTGTTTGTAGTAACTTTTTTTGAGTTTTAATTAACATATATCAAAAAAAACATATTTTTTAAAACTAAAATACTAATTTTTTTTGTAAAAGTTTTTTTTCATATGAATTATTTTAAATATTAAAAAAGCTTTATTTTTAAATAGAGTTAACAATTAGTTCCACAACAACAAGATTTTTTTCTGAATTATCTGATTCTCATCAATTTAATAATTCAATTATTTCATCTATCTCATTTACCTTTCCAGAACTTACTACTTTTTCATTTATGATGAGTGATGGTGTTCACATTACTCAATAGGTCATAATATCGGTTATATCAGTTATTTTTTCTACATGTGCTTGTATTCAGGTTTTTTCTAATGCATTTTTAACATTAGTTTCTAATCTAATACAATTTGGGCAACCTGTTCATAAAATCTTTATAGTTTTCATAAAAATCAAAAATTAAAAATTAAAAATAGATCAAACTAATTTTTTTAGTTTGATATGGACTTCTTTATTTATTGAATAATAAATACTAGTTCAAACTTTTCTTTGCTCAAACAGTCAAATTCTTTTAAACATAGAAAGGTGATGAGAAACCAAGTTTTGCTTTAATCATAATGCTTTTATTATTTCACAAACACAAAGCTCTTGATTTCGTCAAAGAAGACATAGGATTTTTATCCTATTTGGTTCTGATAATATGTTAAAAGATTCTTTTAAAAAATCTATATTTTCAGGATTTGTTAAACAATCATTATTCATAATAATATTTTAAAAATATAATATCAGTATATCAATGTATATTGATATTGTATTTAAATGCAAATCTTTTTTATTTTAAAATAAAAGTGTGTTTAGAAAAATAACTATTGATGAGGTAGAATTATTTGCAAAGTATAATTGTGATATTGTAGGGATAGCATTTGTAGGGACAGGTTTAAAACCTGTCCCTACGGATTAGGTAATTTGTTTTGGAAAATATAATAGAAATTTTTCTTTTTTGCAAAATGTGGGTAAATGTGTAAATTGGGGTGTGAATTTATTTGTGTATGAAACCTAGAGGGAAAGAAAGCTTTTAAGAAGAGGGGGGAATTGATAGGGAATTGTAGTGGGTTTTAAATAATTTCTTAGATTTATGGTGGGCAAAACAAGGTATTGCCTAGGTGGTATATTTAGAATTATTGAATAAATATGAAGGGAAAGTTGTTGATATGGATTTGGAAAGAGGGGAGAGTGAGTTGGGTTATTAATAATTAAAAGGAGTTAGATTTTAAGAGATGAAAGTCATCGAAATTTATTTTTATCACTTATGTTTCAATATTTAAGAATAATGAAGATAATAAAAATATTTATTATCTTTATTACAAGATAAAAATATAACACTTACTTAAAATATTTATACTATAATAATTTGAATACTTATAAATATAAATCAATAAATTTATCATATCATATCTTATAATAATTATTATATAATTTTTAAAAATACAAAATTATTTTTACTAATTTATTAATCAAAATATCAAAAAAAATTATTTAAAAAAATAATTAATTTATAATAACAATTATAATAATTCTATTTAATTTCAAATATAAAAATTTACAGATTATTTTTGCAATTTAAAATAAAAATTTTAAATATTTTTTATTTGTTCTAAAATTATAAACACAATTTATATAGTTAATAATTTAATAAACATCAAAAATTAATTTTATCATTAGAAAAAAATATATATATCTATTTCCTAAGTGAACTTTTAAATAGTGGGAGTTTAAGAGCTCTTATTATGTGTCTGAAAGATAAAAAATATGAAGATACTTTTATTCAGAAAATATTTGATAGATGATTTGATTTGTGAGCAGAAAAAGAGCTTTATGATTTTTTGATTCTATTAATTAAGTATTGAAATGATTGAAAAAAATAGTATGACAAGTAATATATATGATGAAACAAAAAAGATCTTTTTCATAAATAAGTATATGTAAAGAATATAAATGAATATAAATATAATAAAAAATATCTATTACTTTGGTAATTTTAAGGTTTATATCTATACCTTAAAGTAAAATATGTTAAATCTATTTTAAGTTGAGGCTATAAAAAATATAACTATATGTTTGCATATAATTGTATAGTATATTAAAAATGCTTGAAAGAAGAGTTAGTGTTTGAATTTGAATCTAGTATCTGAGATAAAATAAAATATATAAAAAGACTCAAAAAAAAATAAAATTAAAAGTGATAAGCACTTTCAGAAATATGAAAAAAGAAAATTATGATAAAATAAAGATTTCTTTAAATTTAGTTACATTTGATAATAAAAGACATTTTGTTTACTGAAGATTATTTAAATACTACTTTAAAAACATGAAAAATTTACTATTTTCTTTAGACTCAAAAATGTAAGAATGATAATATAAAAAGAGAACAAACTTTAAAGTATTATGTAAAATGTGAAAATCTTAATCTTGAATGTGAATACCTGGTTAGATGAGTTAAAAAAAGATTCTTGATATAGTTGATTTAGTTGATACTTTGGTGAGAAAGATTAGATGAAGATTGAAAGAGAATCTGAAGAAATATGAATTGAAGCTAGTATAAGGGAAGATTATCTATTATACTCCTTCAGGGAAGAATATAGAGAAATAATAAATAGCTGAGTTGAGAATTAAAAAATATTTCAAGGTAACAGAGATTATCCAGATATAGCTGATTTTCATCCTCAAAATATAATTACTTTTTATGAAAAAGTTAAAAATAATTTAGAGCCAGATTTCAATAAAGAGGTTTTGGAACTTCTTAAAAAATTCGCATTAAAATATAAATCTTTTTTTAATAGAGAAATAGTTCTGGATTTTTTAAGTGAATTTTGAGAATCTAAAAATATTTTAAATGAATTTTAAAGAAAAAGAAAAAGGTAAATATTTAATAATAAAGTGGAGAGAACAATATAATGATTTTAGAGCTTAAAATCAAAGAAATATTAATAGAAATGAGATATTGATCTATAGAATGAATAAACCAAAAAAATATGAAGTAAAGAAAAGATACTGAAATGATTTGTCCAATGATGAAAATACACGATTACCGTTCGTAAAGCTTTTATAAAATAAAAAACGATATAGAAAATTAATTGATTTATTTGTTGATTTATTAAAGCATTGATTTGAAAAATATTGAAAAAATAGGACTAATTATGTTTTCTATATATTTAAGACCTTTAATTATTATCTAAGTTGATTATCTAGGTTATCGGAGAATAAATATTTGATATCAGAAATATCTAAAATTTTGGTTGGTGTAGATAAGTTAGAATCTGTTATTTATTAATTAAGAGATATATTGATGAATTTGAAAATTGATTATTTTTAGAAAAGATTAATACCAAATTAAAAAAAACTAAAAAAATTAATCCGATTTATAAAAATAAATATAATATATTAATTCATGAACATAGAAAATCACAAGAAGAAAATAAAATATTAAAAGAAGAAAGAAAAATATTAAAAAAAGAACTAAAAATAAAAGATTTTATATGATTAAAAATTTGAAAAGATAAGATTAATTGTTTAATACTGATAGAATATTTAACTGAGGAAAGAAGATTGAAACATATGGTTAGGGCTTGGAGGGAGTTAGATAGAGCCTGACTATTGTTAAATGATAAAGGTTGATTCATAAAAGAGACTTATGATTTTGAGGATATAGTAATTAAATATGAAGATGGTTGATGAGATGATGATATTTTTAAGACTACATTGAAATTATCTAAATTATTCCCTGAAAAACTAATTATAGGTATATTTGATACAGATTTTGAAAAAAAATACAATTGAAGTGATAAAAAATTATTAAACTTAAATTATGAATTATTACAAGAAAAATATTTTAAAAAGATTCATGAGAATAAAAATAGAGAGTTAGATAATTCTTATGTTTTATTTTTACATACTCCTGACTTTAGAAAAAATACATTATATAATGATAATTTATGTATAGAGTTTTTTTATGATGATGAAGTTTTAAAAGTAGATAATTTAAAAGGAAAAATATTTATCTGAAAACAGAATATATATCTTGAGAGTTTATAAGATTTGAGATTATTATTATTGAGAAAATAAACTAAAAAATACTTTAATAGAGAATGAAAAGATGACTTAATGATTTATGATGAAAACTAGAAAAGAAAGAGCTAATCAAATTACAATAATATAATTATTTCTATAATAAATCAGAATTTGCAAATGATATTAAATAAAAAATAAAGAAAATTACATAAAACCAGATTACAATTTAAATATAAATGTTTGGGAAAGATTTCTTCCTATTTTTCAAAATATTGAGAAAATTATTATTGATAGTGATTATGAAAATACTTTACAAGAGAAATAAATACTAAAATTTAAAAACCTCCTTATTAATAAAGTGAAGTTATTTTTTAAGAATATTGTTAAGTAGATTTATCTAGTATTTTATTTAAAACATACCATCTTCTCTCTCTATTCTAAAGTAATATTTATAAAAAAAATAGCAAAAACTTTAAGCTCTTAGCCCATAATAAAATGACAAATAAAACCTATTTAAAACCCCAAAAACATCTCATAATCATAATCATGAAATAACAGATCATTTATCATTTTTTCTATTGAAATAAATAAATATTATTCATATCAAAAAGAATCAAAAATCATATTCTTATAATTCAAGTAATATAAAAATATTAAAATTCAAAAATATAAAAATTGAAAACACTTATTTTATCATAATAAAACATTACTATGTAACATAGAAAAAGTTTTAGACTTCTGAAGCTGATATTCTAAAATCTTCCTTAATAAATAATATCATAATAAGATAACAATTAAAAAAACCCTATAAAAAAAAAATAAAACATCTTAAATATAAAAAATATAAATTCAAATAATAACATGAAATAAATAAATATTAAAAAGAAATTTAAAAATAATTTATAACCTAATATATAAATATTTTTATTAAAAAATAAAATAAAAATATTATTGAAAACTAAAAACTTAATTATCCATTCAATTTAATTTAAGTCAGAAAAAGCTTAGAAAATATTTTAAATCAAATATCTCAGTTATACAATGACCACCCTGAACCTGAAAAACTCAAACTATTCTGAATATAATTGCAAATATTGCAGTTATGCAGGATAAAACAGTAGCAGTTGTATCAAATAACAATTCGCAATATCAAATGTAAAAGAAAAATTAGAAAAAGAAAATTATGACTTTTTTGTTCATGTTATGAAATAAAGAAAATAAAGATAATTCTTTCTAATATTCCTAATAAAAGATTTGAATAGAAGAATTAGAAACAGTCTAAATTAGAAGAAATTCAGAGTTAATGAATAAAATAAAAACATAAGTTAGAACAGAATTATCTGATTATATATAGAACAAAAGCATTTTGATAATTATTTAAAAACAAGAAATAAAAGAAATATTTAAATACCATTTGACTAAAAAATCAATAAATAATGAATTTTTAGCTGAAAATTCTAAAAAATCTAATGAAATAAAAAATGAATATTATTAAATCAAAGTTATTTAGTAAAGTATTGATTTATTGAATTTAAGAAATTAAACAAATGAAATAATTTAAACTCTCATATCAAAAATCTAGAGTTAAAAAGAAGAATAAATATTATTACTAGTTTTAATGATAAGTTCATTAAAAATAGTTATGATGATTTAGTTTCTGAATATATAAAGATTCAAAAAAAAAGAAGAAAATTAAATTCTGAATTTAAAAATTGAAAAATAATTTACAGAAATAATTATTTAAAAAGAAATTTTAAATTTATAAAAAATTTCCTGTCGTAAAGCTAAATATGCTATAGTAAATTCAGTATATAAATGATTGTTATTTGATTATTTAATCATAGATGAATCTTCTCAAGTAGATTTAGTGACATGAATATTATCCTTTAGTTGCTGTAAAAAATGTGATAATAGTTTGAGACACTAAACAACTCCCACATATAACAAACTGAAAGAAACCTGATAATTTAAATGTAGATCAATGTTTTGATTATTATAATCATAATATTTTATCATCTGCTTTAGATATTTATAAAGAAAATATCCAAACTTTATTAAAGAACATATAGAGCATCCTAAAATAATAATTTTGAACCAAAAAATATAATGGATTAATTATTAAAAAGAAGAAAAATGATACTCCACTTAAAGTTTATCGTATCCTAAATGAAATCATATGAGAGATATTAATAATTGAGTAATAATGAAAATATAATCAGAGAGAAATGATATAAAGAGAATTTAATAAAAAGAAGAAAAAAAGATTAGAAAATAGAATATAACACCATTTAGAAAACAAAAAAAGCGAGAAAAATTTAAGAAAATAGATAAAACGTCAAAATTTCAAGAAGAGAAAAAGAAATATTATTATCACTTTCTTGATAAAAAATCATGAAATATGCTATAAATTTGTAGATAACCTAGTAATAAATGTAGGTGTTTCAGGGCAAAAAAATTTTTTCATTAACATATAAAAATCTCAGCGGCTTTTTATAACTCTTTCTACCTCGAGTATTATAAATACTACAAATACTACAAGTAATCAAATCTTTACTTGTAAAGAATCAATATGATTATTAATTAGTTTTATATTCTTTTCCGTTATAAGATTAATTCCAATTAATAATATTAGCGAAATAATAATTGTGGTTCAAAAATTTATATTCCTTTTTAGTTCTTTTGAAATTTTCCTATTTATATTTTTTGTCATAATTTTTTAATAAATGTATTATCTTAATCTTAATAATATCATATTTAATTAGTAAATTAAAAAAAAACTACTCTTTTTTTTGATATATAAGAAATATTATGATAATATTGTCAATATTTTATATTATAATAAAAAAACAAAATGTTCAAGAAACTTTTTTTACCATCTATATTATTAGTATTAGTTTATTGATTTTGGGTGAGTCCTGAATTTAAAGTAATATCTGCTTGAGTGGCCATTTTCTTATTTTGAATGATGTTTTTAGAAGATTGATTCAAAGCTTTTACTGGTTGAGTACTAGAAAAAGTCCTACAAAAAAGTACAGATAGAACATGGAAAAGCTTACTTTTCTGATTTACATCAGCTACTGTGATGCAATCAAGTTCTTTAGTCTCTCTTTTAACTATTTCATTTTTGAGTGCGGAGTTAATAACCTTAGTTCAATGAATATGAATTATCTTTTGAGCAAATATAGGTACTACAACATGAGCATGGCTTATTGCAACTCTTTGAATGAAACTAAATATTTCTTTGTATGCAATGCCAATGCTTGTTTTTTGAATTATATTTTCATTTCAAAAGGTTAAAACCTTGAAATGAATTGGTTCAATTCTTGCTTGATTAGGTTTTTTACTTTTATGAATTCATTATATGAAAAGCTGATTTGAGGCTTTTCAAGATAATATAAACTTAATTGAATATGCTATTGATTGATTTTTGTGAATAATTGCTTATGTTTGAATTTGAATAATTGCAACGATTGTTATGCAATCAAGTCATGCTACTATTATTTTGGTTATTGCTGCACTTGCTACAAATCAAGTAACTTATGATAATGCATTAGCATTAGTTATCTGAGCAAATGTTGGTACAACAATAACTGCAATTATCGGTTCTTTCACATCAAATATAAATGGGAAAAGACTGGCTTTATCTGATGTTTTATTTAAGGCTAGTACCTGATTAATATTTATAATTTTATTACCATTTATATCAACTTTTGTTGATTCTATATGAAGCTTAATATGAATTGCAAGTAATAATTATACTTTAAAATTAGCATTATTTCATACATTATTTAATGTATCATGAATATTAATAGTGGTTCCGTTTATGGATAGACTTGTAAAAGTACTTTCGTTTGTATTTTCTGAAAAGAAGTTAGAATATTCTGATAAGCCAATTTATTTAAATAAATCTGTTTTAGATTTTCCTCATACGGCTTTAATTTCTTTAATTAAGGAAACTAATAATTTATATAATAAATCAGTTGATGTAATTTTAGAGTCTTTTGGTTTAAATTTAGGTGATGTTAGAAATAATTCTAAAAATGATTTTATTAATAAAGAAAAATTATTAAATTTAGAAGAGATTGAGAATTTATATAATTTAAGGATTAAGAATTTATATAGTGAGATTATTGATTTTATAACTAATGCTCAGGCATGAAATCCTAAAAGATATTATAACAATTTTTATAAAATTAAGAATATAAATATTAAAATTGTTGAGAATATAAAGTATTTAATTACTTTACAAAAAAATGTTGTTAAATATTCGAAATCTTCTAATGATAGTATAAAAAATGAATATTTGAAAATAGTTTATGATTTTGTAAATTTAATTCGTCAAATTGAAGATTTAAATCAAGTTAAGGATGATAAGGAAAAATTACTTTCTATTTCTAGATTAGAATTAACTATAGAGAAAAATGATTTTTTAACAAATAAGAATATTGATAGTTTAATTCGTAAAAATAGTATTACTAATCAGATGGCTTCATCTTTAATAAATGACACTCATTATAAAAATATTATTTTAAAAAATTTATCTAATGTTTCACAAATTGTTTTTAATAGTCAGATTTCTTATGAAATTACAGAACCAGAAAATATAAAGATAAAAAAGATTGATAGGTTATTTAATAATATTTTATGAATATCTGATAAAAAGATTAGGATACTTAGTAAAAAATTATATTATAAGAAAAGGAATCTTAAAAATAAATTAATAAATGAAAAGGATAAATCAAATATAAGTTATATTAAAAACGAAATTAAAGTTATTCAATATACTTTAGATAAATATAGTAAGGGGGTTACACTTCAAAGTAGTATACTTTAATTTTTCTAAGTATTAGATTATTATTATGAACAATTTAAACTATACTAGAAAAAAAACGAAAGAAGGTCTTTCTAAACAAGTAAAAGCTAGAAACATAATTTTACTAACATTGATCCTTCCTTCGGTTACTGGTGAATTATTATCTGGTTCTATGCCTCCAGTAGCTTTTTTCAATCCTATTACACTCATAATTTTCACTTTATTGTATGGTTGTGGAACATTATTAATTAGGGAGGCTAAAACTAGGTGGGGTTTACAGTGGAGTATAATTTTTTTATTGATAGCATATGGAATTATTGAGGAAGGAATTATTGTTCAATCTTTTTTCAATCCAAATTGGATAGATATGGGAGTTCTTTCAAATTATGGTTCTTTTTTAGGTGTACAATGGGGATGGACAATCAATCTAATTATTTTTCATTCAATCATAAGTACAATAGTACCTATAAAAATCATTGATTATTTATATCCAGAATATCAAAATAAACCTGTTCTTAAAAAGAGGGGTATTATTTTAACAAGTGTAGGATTAGGGATTATAACTGTAGCAGGAATATTATTTAATTACATTGATAATACTTCAGCTATGTCTTATACTCCTAATACATTACTATTAATTTTAAGTGGTATTATTGTTTATTGTTTAATTAGATTAAGTTATAAGTACAGAGAAAGTAAAATTATTTTAAACAGTGCAAAAACATTTTCAACTAAAATATTTGGGATTATAGGTTTTTTCTATTTCATTTTCATCTTAATTTTTATAAATTTTCTCGCCCATAAGGGTGTCTCAGCAATTATAACAGTAATTATACAATTGATTTTGTTATATTATTCTTGGCAATTTGTATGAAAAAAAATATATAATAAAAATACAACTCAAAGACATAATGTAAATTTAATATCTGGATTTTTATTAACATTTATATTTTTTACCCCATTTCATGAGTTTAATTTAACTGGTAATTCTGATTCTACTACTGGAATGTTGTTAGTTGGAATAATAAGTTTAATTTTATTAATATGGTGGAGAAAGAAGGTATTGAAGATTAGAAATTTCAACTAAAATTGATTTTATATGGAAAAAGGTAATAATGAATAAGTAAATTATTACCTTTTAATTATAAACTCATGGATACAAACTTGAATCTTGCAGTACTCATAGATGGAGACAATATTCCCTCTGCCTACATTGGTGAAATGATAGAAGAGATAACGAAGTACTGAAATCCTACAATAAAGAGGATTTATGGGGACTGGACTCGTCCTTGACTTACAAAATGGAAAAGTCTTCTTCTGGAAAATGCTATCACTCCTATACAACAGTATGGATATACTACCTGAAAAAATGCTACAGATTCAGCGATGATTATTGATGCGATGGATATACTCTATAGTGAGAAAGTACAAGGTTTTTGTCTAGTATCTAGCGATAGTGATTTTACGAGACTTGCAACTAGACTTAGAGAAGCTGGAAAACTTGTTATAGGTATTTGAGAAAAAAAGACTCCAAATCCTTTTGTTGTGGCTTGTGATAAGTTTATTTTTATCGAGATACTTAAAAAGCAAAATGAGGAGTTTAAAGAGGATTCAATAAGTATTGATACTATTGGGATAAAGGAAATTGCTCTTATTTCATCTACTGTTAACGATCTTTCTGATGATGATGGATGGGCATTTCTTTGAGATGTTGGAGGACTGATACAAAAGAAACAGCCTAGTTTTGATTCTAGGAATTATGGTTTTGAAAAGCTTACTCCTCTTATCAAGGCAACTTGAAAGTTTGAAATAGAGCAAAGGGATAATTCAAATTGAAATTCAAAGTATAAATTGATTTATGTGAGGAATTTAGAGGAGAAGAAGGTTTTTAAGAAGAGGGGGAGGAAGTAGAAAGGGGGGTAATTATAGGGCAAACACAAGGTATTGCTTTTATTGGGGAGATGATTTCTTGGGGATTATTAAAAAATATAATATGCTTGTTCTGAAATAAAAAATTCAAAGGGCTAAAGCCCTCTGTTGACAAGCTGAATTTACTTTTTTAAAAATAAAGTTTATATTTCGGAACTACTTTAATATTTTCTAAAATTATAATTTATGAGAATAGTTGTTTTTTGAGACAGTATATCAGAGTGATTTTGGGATTATGATAAATGAGGTTGGGTGAATAGGTTAAAAATAGATTTATGGAAAAAATATTGATACGAAAAAATGCTGATGAATTATTGAGTGTCTGCTTATACTAGTGATAATGTTTTAAAAGTTTTCCAGTCTTTTTTTGATGGATGTTCAAGGAGAAAAATTTGAAAAGAAAAGGATAGTATGGTTTTAGTGGCTATATGAATAAATGATTGTTCTATAAGCAAGGAAACTAAAAACCCTCAAGTAAATAGGGGGCAGTTTGAGAGGAATATAAAAGAGATTATTGATATTTGTAATCGTGATGAGCTTATTAAGAAGCTTGTGTTTGTTGGTAATATAAATGTTGATGAGGAGGTGGTGAATAATGATGAGGAGTGAGATTTTTTGTTTTATAATTCAGAGATAGAGAAATATAATAGGATTATAAAAAGGGTTTGCGATGAGAATGGTCTTGATTTTATAGATTTGTTTTGAATTATGGATAGTGGGGATTTAGAGGATTGATTGCATCCGAATGGCGGAGGGCATGAGAAGATTTTTTGTGAGGTGAAGAGGTTTTTGGAATTATAAAAGAAATGATTATGATTAACATAAATATATTGGATTTATTTCTTTGCATTTTATTTTTACTCACATATAATACCCACATAACTTTATTCAAATACTACAACAAATGTCTAAAACACTAATAAAAAAATTAGCAGAAGTCCTATCTATCATCTTATTATCATTACTTATTTTATTCTGACTGTTTGCTTTTCTAACAAGAGCTTCAGTTCCTGAATGACCTCAAGTTATTAGAGAAGATGAAAATATATGTGTAGAATTTAAATGAAACCTAGGTTCTGGAAAATTTTATAATGTTTATAGTTTTCATTGTGATAAAGAACCTAATTGGGAAGAAATAAATTTAACACCATTATTTTTATGAACAGGGTGAGTACTTGATTTAATTTTTACTATGGAATGTCCCTTGGTTGATATAAAAAAAGATAGTGCAGAAACAAAGATATACATTAAGCAAAATCGTTTTTGTAAGTATTTTGTACATGATTATGTAGAAAAAACTTATATTCTTTATACAAATAAGAATTGAAAATTTATTTCATTAAAATAGATTTCTCTTATTTGGAAAATAATGTGAGTAAGATTTTTCTGTAGAAATCTTTTTAGTGGCAAAATTGAAACCAAAATCTTTTTTCTAAAAAATCCAATTCCTTTTTTTTATTTTCTAGGGCAAATACAAGGTATTGCCCCTACAGTGTTTCCCCCAATCCTAAATATTCAACCCCTTCAGTAACATCTTCTCTTCTTCTTCTGAAAGATAACACCATTTACCACTTTCTATATTTAGTTTTAAAACTACCGATACTAACCCTACTTAGGCTTAAAACTTTTAAAGGAGTATCAAATTTTGGATCTTTCAAAGCTCCAAACAAACGACGGATATGTCTATTTTTTCCTTCATCAATTTGTACTCTTAATTTTGTTTTTGCTCCACCATTTCCTATTTTTTCTACAACTAAAGCCTTGAGTAAACCATAAGGGCTTTCAACTCCTTTTAAAGCAGTTGCAATATGTTCCTTTGTCACATGACCCCTCACCCATATTTCATATATTTTAATACAACTTTTCGGTTTGGTTAATGTATTACCTATCTTTCCATTTCTTGTGAATAATAAGAGTCCTTTAGATTCCAAATCAAGTCTTCCGATGGGCATCCATTGTTTATCAAAAGCCCAATTAGGCAAAAGATCATAAACGGTTTTTCGTCCTAGTTCATCGGATCTTGTGACTATATATCCTTTTGGTTTATTTAATGCTAACAGATTTTTTGAATAAGCTGCTGTATTCATGGATTAAATTTATAGGTAAATAAAAACAACTGTAGCCTCTTTCCTCTGAGAAGGGGAGAGAATTTTACGAAGTGTATCCTTTAGGGCAAGAGAGAGGTTTTTATCAAAAAAATCTCTTCAAACCCCTTTTCTGGCTCATCATAAACAACCAACATCTTCTCTTTTATCAACCAAATCTTATTCGATACAGATTCCAATAAATCCCTATCATGAGAAACAATCATAGTTGTACCATTAAAACCCTCCAACATTTTTTTAATTACTTCCTTTGAGTGTAAATCCAGATGATTAGTCGGTTCATCCATTACTATTATATGAGGCTTAACTAATAGCATCTTAGTCAGAGCCACTTTTGCTCTTTCTCATCATGAAAGAGTTGAAATCTTTTGATCCACCTTATCTCATGTTATTAACAATCATCATAAAATAGTTCTTATTTCTCTCTCACTTTCATAATCTTTTCAAAGCTCATAAATTATACTTGCATCCAGATCTAAATCCTCTAAAACCTGTGAATACGAACCTATTTTTATAGTTTCATTGATTGTTGTTATTCCTTCAAGAGGTTTTAGCTCTCAGAGAATGGTTTTTAGGAGTGTGGTTTTACCTGCTCAGTTTCATCATATAATTCATATTTTATCACTTTTATGGACCTCTATAGTGTTCTGGTAAAGTAACTATTGGATAATCATATCATACTTCTATATTTTCTAGTTTCATAATAATTTCAGGTAATCTTTTATCAGAATTTATAGAAATCATTCTAACAACTGATTCATTTTCAGGTTTCTTTAATATTTCTATTTTATCCAAAGCTTTAATTCTACTCTGTACACTTGAAGCTTTAGCGGAATTTGCTCTAAATCTATTTATATAATCCGTTTCTTTATCTATTATTTTCTTTTGACTCTTAAAATCTTTCATCTGCTTATCAAAACGATTTTGTTTTTCTATTAAATATTCCTCATAGTTATTTGTGTTGTAGTTATTAATTTTTTTCTCTGAGATTTCAACAATTCTTGATGAGGTGTTGTTTATGTATCTGATATCATGTGAAATGGATAGGATTGCTTTTTTCCAGTTTTTACAAAATTTTTCTAGAAATATTATTCAGTTTATATCTAAGTGATTAGTTGGTTCATCTAAAATAAGTAAATCTACTTCACTAATAAGGAATTTTGCTATTTGTACTTTTGTTTGCTCTCAACCTGATAGTGATAATACATTAAATTCCATTTGTTCATCTGAGAATCAGAAGTATTTAAGTATTTCCAGTTGAAGTGCATGTTTTTTAAATCAATCTTGTTCTATTAAAAATTTATTTAACTGTTCTATTTCTTTCCACGATTCTGAATCATTTTTAATTTCATTTAATCTTTCAATTTTTTTATTTATTTCAGGAAATATTTCTAACATCTCTTGTTTAAGAGAATTTTTTTCTGATTTCCAGAATAAATCTTGAGATAAATAACCTATTTTTAAACTGGGTGCTATTTCTATTGTACAGTCTAAATTTTCTTCTTTTCAAATAATCATTTTTAGGAGAGTTGTTTTTCAACAACCGTTTTTTCATATAAGGGCTATTTTGTCATTGTTATTTATTTTTAACTCGGCATTTTCAAATAAATGGGTTTGTTCTATATTTTTGTACATGTTTTTTATACTTATTAGACTGGAGACAATATTTGTTTTTCATTCAAATAAGTATTTTGGAATATTTTCTAGGGAATATTCCTTATTACTATTATTTTTAAAAGTAAATTCTTTTGTGTCTAGTTCAAATTCTTTTGTTATGAATTTGTTTACTCTTTTGAGTTTGGTTTCTTCTTTTATTTTTTCAGGAATGCTGTCGTAGAATTCCTGACATATTTCTTCTATTTCTGAGTAGTTGAAATCATCGTGGTGTGCTAATACTTTGTTTATTATTTTTTCAAACATTGTTTTATTTTTTTTATAAGGTATTTACAAATAATAATCCATACCTGAATCCTTTCCTTTGATTCCAAAGGAAAGGGGCTACAAGTTTAACTGATATTATTTTACATTGAAGAATAAAAAAGTAAAGATATAATCTTATTAATATTTTCATGTTGTTAGTTTTTGTTAGGTTTTAGAGTCATTTCAACCTAAATCATTAGTCTGTATTATATTTTTAGCCTGATAAATTACTTTTTGATTAATTTTTTTGTTAGTAATGAAAACATATAAAGCAATAATTAAAATAAAAGTCAAATAAATAGTTGACTTTTTATTTTTTACACTTATATTTTTATTATATATTTTATAAGCAAGACGATATTTTATGACTAAAAATATTTCAAGTTTAAATTTAGTTTTACCTAAAGGGACATGAACATGTGATGATTTATGAATATTTAAAAAACAGATTTTACCTTTATATAAAAAAAGTGATGAATTTAGAAAATCAATTGATTCTATTTTAAATGTAGTAAACTGAAAGAGTAATGATTCTTTAACTATAGAAGAAATTGTTAGTATTTCAAATTGAGAAGGTTGAGATTTGTCTATAGAAAAAATAAAATCTTTAAATCGATTTTTTGCTAATGAGACAAATTTGATAGTTTCACAAAAATGACTTACTCCTCCTGAGGTAATACCTCTTGGAGATGGGATGGAGAATTGTGATTCACTTGAAATGGCTGGTAATAAAGAAAATTGAGAAGTAGCTTCTAATCTTATTCAGGAGTTTTTATCGGATTTAAGAAGTAAAGCTCTTTCTTTATTAGATGAAAATCAAAAAGATTTAACAAGAGAATATGATTCTTGAGAAAAAGATCCAATGACTTTGTATACAAGAGATATGTCAAATCTTGAAACATATACTTCAGAAGAGATTATTTCACTTTTTAAAGAACTCCAACCACATAAAAAACTAGTATGAATTAAAAGATTTGGCAAGACATATAGATTCGAAGATCTTCAAAAATGTGAACAAGATTCTTGAAAATGAGAAAATGAGGAATGAAAAATGTTATATCTACAAAAAAATAAAAAAGCTGTAGGAAAAGAAAAATGGGCAAAAATATATGAATATACATCAAAATGAAAAGAAATTAGGGAAGAGATAGTTAAATCACATTTAAGGTTAGTAATAAATATAGCACAAAGACTTCAATGAAGGGGATTAGAACTTATGGATTTAATATCTGAATGAAACCAAGCTCTCTTAAGGGCTATAGATCTTTTTGATCACACTATTGGAAATAAGTTTAGTACATATTCTTATGACTGCATAAGCAAAGTTATAATTAGAGCTACAGAAAATAAATGAAAAGGAATAAGAGAATCCAATGATTTTTTGGAGAAGAAGAGAATTTTTTTTAAATTTAGAAAAAAGTTTCTAAAGAAAAAGCTTAGAGAGCCTACAGTAGAGGAAATTGCTGAATCTCTAGGAATGAAAGAATCAAAAGTAATAAGTATATTAGACTCTATGAAAGAAGTTGTAAGTCTAAGTCGTCCCGTTTGAGAAAATTGAGCAGAGTTTGTAGATTTTGTTAAAGATGAGTCACTGGAATGACCAGAAGATTGATTTTCTAGGATGCAACTTGAACAAAAACTTAAACAAAAACTTGAAGAAGTTTTATGCGAATTAACAGATAGAGAAAGAAAAATTATTAGATTAAGATTTTGAATATGAGAAGATCATGAGTATACTCTTGAAGAAATATGAAAAAAGTTTAATTTAACAAGGCAGAGAATACAGCAGATAGAAGTAGAAGTATTTAAAAAACTTAAACATCCTTCAAGAAGAGAAAAATTGGAATGACTTTTGTAATATTTATCCCAAATTTATAAATGAAATGCAATTTTTTAGGAAATAAAAAATAACGGGTATCTTAAATATAAGAAGTGATTATTTCTCAAAGCTTGTAGATATAAAATTATAAATTTATTTAATAGTAATTATAAAAAAAATCTGTAATTACTATTTTCTTGTAAAATTTGTGTTTTTCTATAGACTTAGCTACAAATTTTAATCACTTAAATTATTATATTATGAAATCATGTCTTCTAACTATTTCAGTTACTCCAGATAAAGAAACTTCAGATGAGCTGGAAAATTTAAATAATTCTCTTTCAAGAAAGTTTAATTGAAATATAGTTACAGAATTTATTGAATACACTCCTCATATTACAGTTTATCAAATTGAAATACCTCAAGAAAGTAAAAAAGAAGTGTTATCCTTGATAAAAAAAATTGCATCAGAGTTAAGTGATTTATATTTAACTCCAAGTGAAATAACGGTTAAATGAAATTTTATAGCTAGGAGCTTTATTTTGGATGAAGATATTTACAGTTTTCATAATAATTTAGTTGATACATTAAATCCATATAGAAAATGATTAATTAAAGACAAATATAAAAATCCAGAAATTAATCTTTGAGATAAAGAAAAAGAGAATATTAAGCTATACTGATATCCTTTTGTTAAAGATTTGTTTGTTCCTCATATAACTGTATTTAAAGCAACTAATAAATCTGATGTGGATAAAATTATCCCATTAATAGGTTGGAATAAAAAAGTGTGTATAGATAAAATAAGGGTTGCTTCTTCAAGTGTTTGTGAGTCTTGAGAAAAATCAAGTGAATTATTTAGTTTTGGTTTGGGGAGTTAGAAAAATCGTATCAAAAAAAGAGACACCATAAATGGGAGTTTTTACTGATTTCTTCCTTTTTATATAATATCAAAAAAAAATCACTTAAATAAGTGATTTTTTTTATTTTCAATAAATATTGAATTAGTCTTCGTTTTCTTCTTCTTCTTCAGAAGTTTCTTCAGCTAACATAACATTGATTGCTTGTTGTTTTCCGTTTTTTCATTCTCAGATTTCAAATTGAAGCATTACTCATTCTTGTAATTCGTCAAATGTAACTCCTTCTAGGTTATTAGCATGGAAAAATACATCACCTTCTTGCTCCTTAGAAACTATAAAACCGAAACCCTCTTTTAGAACCTTTATTCTACCTATCATATATATATGAATTAAAAAATATAATTAATTAAAATAACTTTTAATTAATGTGGTACTATTATAACTATTTTTTAAAATATTGCTACTTTTTTTATTTTTTTTATTGAAATAATTATAAATATCTTGATATTTGGGCTTAAGATAAGCTGTTTTTTTTTATTTTGAAAACTCGATTTTTTATATACAATAAATAAAGATTTTAAGTTATTTAAATAAAAGAAATAAAATGTATAAATCAGAATCTGATACTAGGGCTAATCATATAGATCCAAAACTAAAAGATAGTTGATGGAAATCAAACAATATAAAAAGAGAATATTATTTCACAGATGGTAGAAAATCATTTTGAAATAAAAGATGAAAAAGAAAGTTTGCAGACTATTTATTGAAATACAAATGAACTAATTTGGCTATTATTGAAGCTAAAAAAGAGTGATTATCTCCAACAGAATGATTAGAACAGGTAAAAGAATATTGAAAAATATTGCATATAAGATTTGTTTATTCTTCAAATGGTAAGGAAACTTATGAGTTTGATTTAGAGGTGGGGAAGTGATGTTTTATAAAATCTTATCCAACTCCTGAGGAATTACATAAAAAGGTTTATAGTGAAAGAAATTCTGTAAAGGAGATTCTTTTGAATGAACCTTTTTTATTATCGGATAAAAAGCCAAGATATTATCAAGAAATAGCTATAAATAAAACTATGGAGGCTATTTGAGATAAAAAGGATAGAATTTTACTAACATTAGCTACTGGTACATGAAAAACATTTATTGCATTTCAGATTGCTTATAAATTATTTATGACGAGGTGGTCAAAAGATGGGATATGAGTTAGGAGACCTAGAATTTTATTTTTGGCTGATAGAAATATATTAATAGACCAAGCTATGAATACCTTTAATCCACTTGAAAAGGATATTTTAAAAATAAATTGAGATGAGGTGAGAAAGAGGAACTGAAAAGTTCCTATAAATGCAAATATATTTTTTGCTATTTATCAGGCTTTGGTTGGTGGGGAAAAACCTCACCCTATCCCTCTCCTTAAAGGAGAGGGAACAGAAGGAAGTAATAATTGTAAGGAATGAAAATCTTCATTCCCTACGGTGATTAAAGAAGAAACTTTACAAGAAACATACTACAACAGATACCCAAAAGACTTTTTTGATTTGATTATAATAGATGAGTGTCATAGATGAGGAGCAAGAGACGATTGAAATTGGGCTGAGATTCTTAAGTATTTTGATAGTGCTGTACATTTATGACTTACAGCTACTCCTAAAAGAGATGATAATGTAGATACATATAAATATTTTTGAAAACCCATATATGAATATAGCTTAAAAGCCTGAATAGATGATGGTTTTCTAACCCCATTTAAAATTAAGAGAATAAAATTAAATATAGATGAACTAGTTTTAAATTCTGGTGATATGATTGTTTCATGAGATGCAAAAAAAGATGTGTATTATGCAAAGGATATGGAGAGAGAAATAGTTATAGATGAAAGATCTGATTTGATAGCAAGTACAATTCTAAGCCAGATAAATGTTATGGATAAGACTATTATTTTCTGTGTTGACCAATCTCATGCTCTTAGAATTAGAGATAGTATAAATAAGTATAAAAAGGTTTCTGATCCTGATTATTGTGTAAGAGTTACTAGTGATGAGTGAGAAAATGGTAGAATGTTTTTAGAGAAATTTCAGGATAATGATAAAGATACTCCTGTTATTTTAACTAGTTCACAGATGCTGACTACCTGAGTGGATGCTTTAAATGTTAGGAATATTGTTCTTGTTAGAAATATATGAAGTATAGTTGAATACAAACAAATAGTTTGAAGATGAACCAGAGTATTTGATTGAAAAGATTATTTTACTATTTATGATTTTGTGGGTGCGACTAATGATTTCAGAGATGAGCTTTGGGATGGATGACCAGAGGAGGATAATTTAGTTGATAGTTATGATTTGATAAAAGAACCAGAAGTGAAGTACAATGCAACTGTAAGGAACGATTGCAATCGTTCCCTACAAGAGAAAAAAGAAAAATTGCATGTTAGACTTGCTGATAATAGAGAATTAAAGGTTATAGATATAGAGACCAGATATTTAGATCCTAATTCTTGAAAGCATTTGAGTAGTGAGGACTTTCTGAAAAAAATAGTTTGAGAGTTACCAAAGTTTTATAAGGATGAAAATCAACTTAGAATGCTTTGGTCTAATCCTGAGAGTAGGGAAGAACTACTTCATAGTTTATATAATATTTGACTTGATACTGAGCAGTTTGAGGATTTGAAAAATATGTTTGAGGCTAAAGATTCTGATATTTTTGATGTTTTGGCTCATTTGTCTTTTGATAGTGAGATAAAATATAGGTCTGAGAGATCTATTTATGGTGAGGATGTTGTATGAAAATATAAGAGTTTGAAGGCTAGGGATTTTTTGGAGTTTTTACTTACTTTGTATGTGAAGAATGGGATTTTGGATTTTAGAAAAGAGAATTTGAGTAGTAAGATTAGGTTGTTTAATAGGGGAGAAGCTAGGGAGATTGCAGAGGAGTTTTGAGGGGTTGAGGAGCTGAAGAGTGCTTATTATGAGGTGCAGAAGAGTTTGTATGTGAGGTAGGGGACAGTATTGTAGGGACATTTGTAGGGATATTTGTAGGGACAGGTTTAAAACCTGTCCCTACGGATGAGGTTATTTTGTTTTGTGTTGAAAAGAATAGTTTTTAATTGATTTTTTTGGTTTTGGGGGTTATATTGTGTGTAGGTAAAAAGGTTGATGAAAGTGCTTTTTTTTGATATTTTATTTTTTTATTTCTCATAGTAGGTATGGTTTATGTTTATCTTGATGAAAGTGGGGATTTGTGATTTGATTTTGAAAATAAGACTCCATCTGATTTTTTTACAATAACAGTGATTATAGTAAAAGACTTAAATTCTAATAGATGATTAAAAAAGGAGGTTGAGACTGTAATAAAGAGGAAGCTAAATAAAAAGAATAGTAAAAGAAAAATTTCTGAAATAAAATGAAGTAAAACAAATTTATCAATAAAAAAGTATTTGTATAAAAGAGTTTCTCATTTTAATTTTGATATTTATTCTATCACTTTTAATAAAAAAAATGTTAATGAGGATTTACAGAATAATAAGCCTAGGTTATATAATTATTTTGTAAGACAGCTTATAGATCAGATTGATTTTAGTTTTGTAAAACATAAGCTTACTATTGTTTTGGATAAATCAAAGACTAGGAGTCAGATAATAGATTGTAATGATTATATTATTAGAAATGTTGAGACAAAAGTTTCTTTGGATATAGGGATTGATATATTACATGAGGATAGTAAATCTATAAAACAATTACAACTTGCTGATGTATTTTGTTATTGATTTTTTGAAAAGTATAATAAGATTAATACTGATTGGTTTTGTATTTATAGAGAAAAGGTTAGGTATGATGAGTTGTGGTTTAATTAAATTTTAAGGCAAAAAAAAAGATCTACATTCTACACTTTTTTGTGTCTTAATTCAGATCCGACCGATGGAAGGAATCCTTAAGAACAGTGTATTTTAGTTTTATGATCTTATGAAGTGATTATATAGCAAGATACTATTAAATGCAAATCTTTTTTAAACTTTTTTTAAACTTTTTTAAATAAAAAAGTTTACAATTATATATAATGTATATAATTGTAAATCTTTTTTTCACTTTTTTGTGGTTAGTTTATTATTGGTGTGATGAAGGGATAATTGTGTAATTTGGAAACCGTAGGGACAGCAGATCTGCTGTCCCTACAATATGGACGGAGATGATTTTATTTTGGAGAAAATAGTTTTTAATTGATATTTTTGGGTGTTGTGTGTAATATAAAAAGGTTGATGAATTTTATTCATAATCTTTTCAAAATAGGGGATTGAGAGAGAGTTTTAAAGTTTTTAATTTTATCTATTTTTAATAACTACTTTTTAAAGATATTTCAATTATTTTTTACTGCAAAAAAAATTGCTCAGATAAATATATAGATTAATGGAGCTATAAATAATTTATCTTGAATCCAATTATCTTCTTCTAAATTTAAGGATAATAGTAATAATGGAACTGGTAGTAATGCAATTCCTAGTAAATAAATTTTATAATATAATTTCAGAGGTCTATTTCAGTCTTTTTTATTTATTTTCATTTTTTATGTGATATAAAAAAATAATTTATTTTTTGTAAGTATTAGTTCATTTTAAAACCTAAAGAATTTATAAAAGCTTTAAGGGGGGGATTTTTTAGATAAAGTGTAGTTATAAACTAAACATTCAATAGGTTCGATTTTAACTATATTTATACTATGTGTGAATAGTACTGAAAAATTAGAATTTAACAAAAAAATAAACATAAATTTTTCATGATGAAATATAATATGAAATTTTTTTTGTGATTTTTTTTGTTGGTTTATTATTGGGGGGATGAAAGGATAATTGTGTGGTTTAGAAATCGTAGGGACAGCAGATCTGCTGTCCCTACAATGCGGATGAGATGATTTTGTGTTGAAAAGAATAGTTTTTAATTGATTTTTTTGGTTTGGGGGGTATATTGTGTGTAGGTAAAAAACAAAATTTTATCAAAAAATTTTGTTTTTTAGAAAAAAAAAGGTTATAATGCTTGTATATCCGAGGCAGTTCGTGGCTGTCCGTCCACAAGTAACGACCTTACTTGTGGTTTTTTTATGTAAAAAAAATAAATATGGAATTGTAAGGACAGGTTTAAAACCTGTCCTTACAATATGGACGAGATGATTTTGTGTTGAAAAGAATAGTTTTTAATTGATTTTTTTTGGAGGAAGGTTATATTGGGTATAAATAAATAGAAGGCTTTGAAATAAGAAACTTTGTTTTTTAGAAAAATGGGTTATAATGCTTGTATATCCGAGGCAGTTCGTGGCTGTCCGTCCACAAGTAACGACCTTACTTGTGGTTTTTTTATGTAAAAAAAATAAATATGGAATTGTAGGGACAGGTTTAAAACCTGTCCTTACAATATGGACGAGATGATTTTGTTTTGAAAAGAATAGTTTTTAATTGATGTTTTTGGTTTTGGGGTTATATTGGGTGTAGGTAGTTTTTATTATCTAAATATAGATAAGTTATGGCTAAATGAAATATTAATATAAAATGAGTTGTAGCAGATATAACAAATAAATCTGTTTATTCACCTCTTTTTGAATGAATCGTAAATTGAATACAAGCAATTATAAAAAATAATACTAGTAAATGAGAAATTATAATTAAAGTATTGAGATCTAATCAATTATTATGATTAGATTGATCTAAAGAATCTTTATGAGATATTGAATGATTTGAAATTATTGATGATTGAATTGGATTTATTATAGAAAATCAAGAGTCTTTTGATACTTATAGAAGTGATTATAAATTAGAAGACTTCTGATGAAAATGATTTTGAAGATTTTTTTATTTAAAATTCTTTCAAGAGGTAAAATTTGTTAGTATTTATTTAGAAAATTGAATAAAAAAGAAAATTGAGTTTGATTTTGATATAAATGCTAAGGATATAATGTCTAATAAAGATATTACCAATGCTAATGATATTGAAAATATAGGGACTAAATTAATACTAAAAAGGTTAAAAAAACAATATATTACTAGACTTAATTCACAAAGTAAGCATCTTGATACTTTATGAAGAAAATTACTAGAACATTTGTTGATGTATTTTGCTGATGATAAATTTAATTGTCCAAATATTTATTTAGATGATTGAGTTGATAAACCATTATTATTAAACTCACTTATATGAAAATGAAAAGAAATTGAGGCTATTTATAATAATAAAATTATTATTCCTCAGAAATTTGATAATAACATAAAATTAGAATTTTGAATAAAAATATTTAAGATCAAGTACTCTACAGCTAATAATACTATAAATCTGTGTTGACATAATAGAGTAGTAATTGAAGAATCTTTATGAAAAATTATACCAGATTTTAACCAAACACTAAAAGAAAAAAATAATAATAAGGAAAATAATTATTCTATTAAATCATATATTTTTTGAGATTATTTAGATAAAAATGTAAATACAGAAAGATGAAGTTTTATTTTTGTTAAAGATGAAGATTTTTTAAAAGACTTTGTTAATGAAAATGATATTTTGAATTCTTGAATTATAAAAATACAAGAATTTTATAAAGATTTCTTAGATGAACAAAAAGTTATTAAAATTGATAAAGTAAAAAACTTTATTAATAAAAAAGCTCCATGGTATAGTATATTGTACAAAAACTTTGATTTTAATTCAATTGACTCAACCATATCTGAAGAAAGGTTGGATATGAAATTTCATGAATTAAAATATAAACAAGAAAAAGAAACAAAAATTAAAGTTGATACTTTTGTAAAATCTAGTGATTTTTCAAGTGAGAAAGAAGTATTAGATCTAGTTAATTCTTTGTCAGATGTAGTTAAAACAGATTTAGCTCATTATGTAGCGACAAGAAAATTTACTTTAGATTTATTATATGAGTCTTTAAAATGGGATGATGAAACTAAAAAATATAAGTCAGAAGATAGTGTTCATACAATAATATTTCCAACTAAAAATGATTCTGAAGAAATTTCTTATGAAGATCATAATTTGTGGATATTAGATGAAAAGTTAGCATTTACTAATTATGTAGCATCTGATAGACCTTTAAATTGAGGAACTACTGAAAGACCTGATATAATAATTTATGATAATCCAATAGCATTAAGATGAGATAATACTGCATCTAATCCTATTACAATTTTTGAATTTAAAAAACCTTGAAGAGATGATTTTACATTACCTTCAACAAAAAAAGATGAAGATCCAATTGAACAAATCAAAAGATATAGGAATAATATTATAGATTGAAAATATACAACTCGTGATTGATTGGAAATAGAAATCCAACCCAAAACACCATTTTATTGATATGTTGTATGTACTTTAAATAAAAAAGGTAAAAATTGGTTAGATAGAGAGAAAATTTTAACAATGATGCCTGACTGAAAGTGATATTTTACTTGGTTTCCAACTCTTAATATGTATGTTGAGGTTTTAGATTGGTCTAAGGTAATAAATGATTCAAAAATTAGAAATCAAAAGTTTTTTGAAAGATTAAAAATTAACTAGATAATAAAAATATGTTGTACCCAATAAAAAAACTTTGAGAAATTTGTTCTAAAATTACAGACTGAACACATTCTACACCAAAATATATAGAAACCTGAATCCCTTTCTTATCAGTTAAAGATATAACAAAAGGCTTTATTGATTTTTCTAATACAAGATTTATATCAAAAGAAGAACATGAAAAGCTTATAAAAAGATGTAAGCCAGAATTTTGAGATATTTTGTATACAAAAGTATGAACTACCTGATATGCTAAATCTATAGATGTAGATAATGAATTTAGTATATTTGTTAGTTTAGCTTTATTAAAATTTGATAAAAAAATACTTAATACTAGATATTTTGAATACATTTTGAATTCAAGAGATGTTTACAATCAATCTCAGAAATGAACTAGATGAGTTACAAACAAGAACTTAGTCATTAGAGATATCAAAGAAATCCAAATCCCTCTCCCTCCTCTCCCAACCCAAAAACTAATAACCCAAAAACTAGACCAATCATTTGAAAAAATAGACAAAAGCATACAACTAACAAAAAAGAACCTAGAAAATATAGAAGAACTAAACAAAAGTGCTTTAGAAAAAGCTTTTTGAGAAGGAGAATTTGAGGAAAAAACTATTGATGAAATTTCTGAAAAAGTTCAGTATTGATATACATGAAAAACAATAGAAGACTGAAAAGTTAAATATTTGAGAATCACAGATGTTCAAAATAATAATATAATTCGGGATAATGTACCATTTGTAGATATTAAAGAAAGTGAAATTAGTAAATATTCACTAAACAAATGAGACATTGTTTTTGCTAGAACATGAGCAACAGTTTGAAAATCTTGTTTGATAGACGAAAAATGAATTTGAAATATATTTGCATCCTATCTGATAAGAATAGTTTCAAAAAAAGAGCTAATTTTTCCAAATTATATACAATACTTTTTTTATAGTGAAAGTTACTGGAAGCAAATATGAATTGATACTGTTTGAGCAGCACAACCAAATTTTAACTGAACAAAATTAAAAAAAATCACAATCCCACTTCCCCCTCTCCAAACCCAAAAACAAATAACCACCCACCTAAACCAAATATTCCAAAAAAACACCAAACTAAAACAACACTACCAAAACAAACTAAAAAACCTACAAAAACTAAAACAAAGCCTACTAAAACAAGCATTTGAAAACGAAAGCTTTGTGGAAAATTAAAATACATGTAAAGAAAGACACTAAAAGCTTTACATATAACAAACACATGTAAACAAAAGTTTACATGTGTCTCAGCAATGAGACATATCAGTATAATATGTCTCAAAATATCAAGAAAATGATACATAAAAAATAACATGTATCATCAATGAGACATATATAATTATATGTCTCAAAAAGTATCAATAACGATACATATGATTTGACTTTCAGAAATAAAAGAATATAATAAGTATATTAATCTTTAATTTTAAAATTATGCTTGATAAAAAAATCCCATACAATAATTTACCACAACTACCCTGAAATTTCGACTACGACAAAAAAGAATTCTTAAAACTATCAATAAAAGCAAGTGAAGAAGTATCAAAACTAAACTGACTAATACACCTAATACCAAACCTAGAAATATTAATTTCCCCATTACTAGTAAAAGAATCAGTAGAATCATCAGCAATAGAAAATATAAACACCACCACAGAAAAAGTCTTGCAATCAAAAGCACTATGACAAAAATCATTAAAATGACCAGAAAAAGAAGTACTACACTACCATGAAGCAATACTAAAAGGCTTTGAAAAACTAAAAAAACAATGATGAATCTGATATAACTTTTTAGTAGAACTACAAAGTATAATAGAACCAAATAAAACCTGAGTAAGACAAATACCATGAACAGTTATAGCAAATTGATTATGAGAAGTTTTATATACACCACCAGAATGAAAAGAAAATATAGAAAAGTTATTAAATAATCTAGAAAAATTTATCAATACTACAGAAGATGATATAGACCCACTTATAAAAATGCCAAAATTACATTATCAATTTGAAAGCATACACCCATTCTACGACTGAAACGGAAGAACATGAAGAATACTAAATGTGCTATATCTGGTACTTACAAAAAAACTAGATTATCCAATTCTTTTTTTAAGTGAATACATAAATAGAAATAAAACAGAGTATTATAATTTATTAAACAAAACAACCGAAACTTGAGATTATAGCGAATTTATTGTTTATCTATTAGAATGAATAATTTCTCAATCTAAAAATACAAATAAAAAAGTATTAAAAATTAAAGAATTAATGATTTATATAGAGAAAAAACTCTCATCGCAAAATTTAGATTATCATAAAATTACAAATATTTTATTCTCAAATCCATTTCTAACAGTTTGAGAATTTGAAAAACTATTATGAGTAGCAAGAGCCACTGCAAATAGGCATATTCAGAAATTAGAAGAAAATAAAATCATTTCTTCTGTAAAAATTTGAAAAAATAAACTAATATTTATCCCAGAATTTATAAAACTATTAAGCTAAAAAATATTAACAAACCAAGATTTCTTCCTTTTGCAAAGGAAGTACCGAGGTACGAGGGGATGGATTCGAACCATATTACACTTTAACTTTTTACCAACTCCCACATGAAACAAAAAATAAACAGAATCACAGACATACTAAGAAGAGACGATTGAATCTCATGAGCCATGCACTACACAGAACAAATCTCATGGATACTATTCCTAAAATTCCTAGACGACTACGAACAAAGAGAATCAGACAATGCACTAATAGACTGAAAAAACTACACACACATACTAGAAGAAAAATACAGATGGAAAAACTGGATAAAAATGCAAAAATGAACAATCTCATGAGATGACCTAAAAAACTTTGTAAACAAAGAACTATTTCCATACCTAAAATCATTTAGAAATGAAAACGAAAACTACCACTCAATAAAATACAAACTATGAGAAATATTTCACTTCATAGACAACAGAATAGAATCAGGACACACACTCAGAGAAATTATTGACATCATAGATTGACTAAACTTCCAAAAACAAGAAGACCTATTTGAACTATCACACATATACGAAGACCTACTAAAATGAATGTGAAACGACTGATGAAACTCAGGAGAATTCTATACACCAAGAAGCATCATAAAAATAATGGTAGAATCACTAAAACCACAAATATGACAAACAATATATGACCCAGCAGCCTGAAGCTGTGGGTTCCTTATTGAGGCATTTAACTTTATGAACTCTCAAGAAAAAAACGATACACAACTAGAATTTCTAAACAAAAAAACATTTTTCTGAAATGAAAAAACAGCCCTAGCATACATTATGTGAGTTATGAATTTGATCCTACACGGAATAAGTAACCCAAACATCACAAAGAAAAACACACTCACAGCAAACATAAGAGAAATACAAGAAAAAGATAGATACGACATAGTTCTAGCAAACCCACCCTTTGGATGAAAAGAAAAAGAGCTAATCCAAAGAAACTTCACCATAAAAACAAATGCAACAGAAATGCTATTTATCCAGCATATTATGAAAAACCTAAAACTACAAGGAAAATCAGCCATCATAGTACCAGAATGAGTACTATTCAACACATGAAAAGCATTTCAGAGTATAAAGAAAACCATGCTAGAAGATTTCAATTTACACAGTATTATTAGTCTTCCAGCTTGAGTGTTTTTGCCTTATTCATGAGTAAAGACAAATATTATTTTCTTAAATAGACAGTGAGCTACAAAAGATATATGGTATTATGAAATTAATCTAAAAAGAAAACTAACAAAAAACAAACCAATAACTTACAATGAAATAAAACATATCCCAGAACTACTAGAAAAAAGAGAAAATTCAGAAAATTCTTGGACAGTAAAAGTAAAAGATATAAAAAACTATGATATATCAGCTAAAAATCCAAACAAGGCTAAAGAAGAAGAAATTAGAAAACCAAATGAGATACTTGAAGAATTAAATAAAAATGACAAAGAAATAAATAGCTTACTTGAAGAGTTGAAGGAAATTTTAAATAGAGTTTAGGAATGAAATTTAAATAAAAGCCGAAATTAGAAAATAATAATACACTCGCTGAGCAACTTTTTTACAAAATATTTTTGGTATAAAAGGTTGCTAACACCTCGTTTAATTATTATTTTCTAATTTCTTACTTTTCTGGTTTTATTAAATTTTTATCCCTTAATAAAACTTAATAATTTCTTTTTTTGACTAATTTTTCTAAATAAATAAAATTCAACAAATTTTTTAACCAATTAAACTTATGAAATTAGAACTTTTGATGCCAGCTTGAAGTGTAGAGAAAATGAAATATGCTTTTGCTTATGGGGCGGATGCTGTTTATGTTTGAGTTCCTATGTTTTCACTAAGAGCTAGAACAAACGATTTTACTATGGATGATTTGGAATATGCTGTGAATTATGCACATAACTTGGGTAAGAAAATATATTTTACAGCTAATATTTATGCTCATAATTCTAAAATAAAACCGTTTTTGGCTCAGTTTGATAAGATGCTAAGTTATAAACCTGATGCTTTTATTATGTCTGATCCGTGACTTATAAATATAGTTAGAAAGAAATATCCAGATGTTGTGATTCATTTGTCAGTTCAGGCGAATAATACAAACTGGGCTCAGGCTCAGTTTTGGAAGGAGATGTGAGTTGAGAGAATTATTCTTAGTAGGGAAATATCTATTAGGGAGATAAAGGAAATTCATAATAAGGTTCCTGATATAGAGTTAGAGACATTTGTACATGGGGCTATTTGTATGGCTTATAGTGGTAGGTGTCTTATATCAAACTATCTAAGTAGGAGAGATCCAAATCAATGAACCTGTAGTCATTCTTGTAGATGGAAATACAGAGTATTTAAAGATGAAAAGAGTGAAGAGGAACTAGAGAGATTGACTTGAAGACCAGAGGAGTATGAGGAACTAAAATGAAATTATTATTTAGAAGAAGAGCAAAGACCTTGAGATATTATGGAGATGGATGAGGATGAGTATGGTAGTTATTTAATGAATTCTAGAGATTTGATGGCTATAGATTATTTAACAGATTTAAAAGATGCTTGAGTTATAAGCTTTAAGGTTGAGTGAAGGAATAAAACTGTAAATTATTTAGCATCTGTGTGATTGGCTTATAGGGAAGCACTTAGTGCTTTAGAAAAATGAGAAGAATATGATAGTAAGGCTTTGTCAGAAGAGCTTTTTGGTATAGCAAATAGGGGATATATTCCGTGATTTTTAGCTGGAAATCCTGATAGTAATGCTCAGTTTTATGAGAGAAATGGTAGTTTTGGAACTAAGGTATTTTTATGAATTCTTAGGGAGTATGATGAGGATAGTTCTCTTGTTAGGGTTGAGGTTAAAAATAGGTTTAGTGTTTGAGATGAGGTTGAGATAGTGACTCCTGAGGGAATAAAAAAGCAAAAGGTAGAAAAGATTTATAGGACTAAAATAAATCATTGAGTAAAGGGGAAGGGGATTTTATTAAAGGATAGTTTTAAGTTTAAAGAAGATGAGGCTGAAGATGTTGAGGTGGCTCACGGTGGAAGTTTTGAGGTTTGGGTGAATGTGGAGGAGGATCCATGAAGGTTTGGGTTAATTAGGAAGGATATTTAAAAAAATGTCAAACAAAGTTTTGACATTTAATTTTTTCTTGTATAATAATTTGTATCTACTTAAATTTGTACTTAAAAAATTATAATATTTTTTTAATTTTGAATTATGCAAACATTTGCCAGTTTTGAAAAGGATTCTGAGGATTCTGAGGATTTGAAAAAATTGCTTTCATCTCATTCTATTTCTTGCTATAATGATGATTTTCTGAAACGGTATTAGTTTTAGAAAAGAAGAAAAAGGGGATTGATGAAATACTCATGTCTTCTTTATAAATTTAGAAGAAAGTTAAAGAAAAATTAGTTCAAAAATAAGAGAATTCTAGATGAATGTTTGTTTTTCGATTGAATTTATGAGAAATTTTATCATATTTTTATGATATTTCAAAATTAGATTAGGTCAGGAAAAGATATTTCAATCTTTGTTTAAATTCTAAAGAATCTGTTTTTGAAGAAGATTCTAGTTGAGTGATTTTTTACTATTTTATTTCAACAAAAAGATATTGAATCGTCCTATTGATAAATCATTTACTTGATATCTTAATTTTGATTGAGCATAAGCTGTTGATAGAATATTAAGATAGTTTTTGCTTATTTAGAAGATGATGTTGAGGAAAAATAAAAGTTTAAGCAGCTTAAAAACATCAAATTTTATTTTAGAAAACTAACTCTCCTCCTTATTCCCATACTTCATCTTCATCTTCTCAATAACCTCATTATAAAACCTCCCAAACATATAAACAAAAAGAGAAACAAAAACCTTATAGAAAATCAGGGCGATTATAAATATGAAAACTAGGAAGTTGTTTTCTTCTAAGAGATTGTAAATATATGAACCATCAAAAACACTTAAAATATCAGAAACAAATTCTAGCTTTACATAAGCATTTGATTTTATGTAAGCCATAATTCATAAAAGAACAACTGGTAAAAATGCTCAAGTTAAAATCGTTGTTGATATTCTTGGTTTTTGTTTTAGTGCTATGCTATCATTTAGTGCTGTAAATACTCAGAATATTGGAATAAAACATGTTATAGTTCATAAAACTATTTCTTTGTTTTCTACTAAAAAGCTTTGAAAAGAAGTTAAATCATTGTAGTAAATTTCACTGAGATTTTCTAGGTTTTCTATTTGTGCATTTAGTACTAAAAAAATCAAAAATCAAATAATAACTCCAAAATAAATTTTATAAAGCTTTTCTGCTCAAATCACTACAAATAGTGTTCAAAATCAGGTAAAAAATAAAATTAAGATAAAGTCCATTATAATTAGTTGAGGTTTAAAATTAAATTTTTCCAAAACAGATAACATATTCTTCGAAACTTCTGTCTCTACAGGCTAGGGGTTTAAATTCTGTAAATTTTTCAAATCTTTTTTTCACTTGACTTACTAGGTCTCAAAAATCTTCTCATTTAAATACTTTTAGTAGCAAATTTCATCACTTTTTTAGAAATATATCACTAAATTCTAGTATGCTTATGTTTAGCTCTACTGATGCATATTGATCTATGTCTTTTCTTCAGGTGGTGTTTGGTGCTATGTCTGAAAGTAGTAGGTCAAACTTATTTCCGTCTCAAATGTATTTTTCTACTTCAGGTTTTAGTGTGTCAAAGTTAAAAATATCATGTACTATTGTATTTATATTTGTTTTGAGAATATTTATTTATGGGTTTTAGGTCTATTCATACTATTTGTCCTGTGTCTTTTATTAGTCTTTTTGTGTATTGGATAAAGCTTCATGGTGCTGCTCAGATGTCGCATACATTCATATTTTCTTTTATGATGCCAAACTTTTCTTGTATTTCTATGAGTTTGTATACAGATCTGGCTCTGTATCACTCTGCTTTTGCTTTTAAAAAGTAGTTGTCGTGCATTTGATATGGTTTTGGTTTTTTCTTGTTTTTTCTTTTGCTTGGTTGTTTTTGACCTTGATTTGGTCTTTTAAATCTAGATTTGCTCATTCTTTTATTTGTTTATATATAAAATAATCCATACTTGAATCTTTTTCTTTCATTTTTTCTTTTAGATTATATATATTTTTTCAATACTAACAAAAAAAATATTAAAAAAAGTTTTCAGATACTTGCTATATATAAGAATATATTTTATAATATATATTGACTAGTTTAATATATTTATTATAAATTATGGATATTGCAAAAAAATTGCTTAGTATAAATGTAATTATTTTATTGTTTATTTCTCTTTTTAACTTTTTGGCTTTTGCTAATTATGAAGAAGGAGAGTACAGAACTTTTATTGTTACGGCTTATTATTCTCCTTTGCCTGATCAGGAAAATTATTTGACTTGAGATTATGAGTCTGAGAAGACTTTGAATTGAGAGTGAATTAAGTGAGCTTCTGGAAAGTCTGTTTTTTCTGGGATGCTTGCTGCTCCTAAGAAGTATAACTTTTGAACTAAAATTTATTTAGAATGACTTTGAGTTGGTAGTGTTGAGGATAGGGGGGGAGCTATAGTAGAAAAGTGAAAAAGGTGATATGAATATGATAGAATAGATGTTTGGGTATGATATGGTGATGAGTGATTAAAGAGGGCTTTGTATTGGGGTAAAAAAACGGTTAAATGAAAAGTACTTTCAGATAAGGAAGTTGTAAGCTTGGATTATAAAAAGATTCCTTCTCCTAATTGGGCTACAGATGGGTTAAAGAAATTGCCTAATATTTTTGATAGGTGAATATGAGTTTGAGCTGACCCTATGGCTATTAGGAATTTACAGAAATTTTTAAGTGGAGTATGACTTTATAATCATAAAATAGATGGTATTTATAATTCAAAGTTGATAGATACTGTTTATAATTTTCAGTTAAATAATGGTATTGTCAAGAATGTATATAATTATTGAGCAGGGTATTGGTGAGTTAGAACTAGGAGTACGGCAAAAAAGATGTTTGTAGATGGGGAATTAAAACCTCTATCTTGCACCACAGGCATAAGCTCCGCAAAAATTCTTTCTTCTTCTCAGGAGAAAGAGGCTGCAAAACAGGTTGTTGTAGAAAATAAAGACAAAAAGCTTGTCTCTACGGATGATAGTAATGTGGTTTTATATGATGATAAAAAATTTATTATTTCTGATGAGGAGGAGATTTTATTTTCAAGGGCATTGAGGTGAGTTGAGGATAGAAAACTTTTGCAGAGTGTTTTTAAAAGGTTGTCATTTTATAAGTGAGAGATAGATTGAGACTATGATAGTTTAGTTGATGCTGTGTTTGATTATCAGTTAAATAAGGGGATTGTTGTAAATTCTAGTACTCCTTGAGCTTGAAATTTTTGACCTATAACTAGAAAGAGTTTGAAGTGAGATTATGAGTTTTATTTAGAAAGTGAACAAGAAAAAGTTCTTGCTGAGAGTAAAGCTAAAGAGAGGTCTAGAGAACTTGAGAAGTTGGTTTTGAATGAGTCAGAAGAGATAATAAAAAATCTGTGAAAACCAGTGTTTTGACAGACTTCTTGAGAGGTGAGAGAGTTGCAAGTTTTATTAAAGAGACTTTGATATTTTGATTATAAAGATACGGCATATTTTTGACCTATAACAAAAAAGGCTTTACTTGATTTTCAAATAGATAAGGGAGTTATTTCTTCGGCTAGTGATTCTTGAGCTTGAAATTTCTGACCTAAGACAAAAGAGATGCTTAAAGAGTCTTTGAAAGAATTACTTTTGGCAGAGAAGTTGAAACAGGGGGTTTAGGGTATTATTAAATCAGGGCAAACACAAGGTATTGCCCCTACAGTCTTAATTTTTAAAAAAATTATTCGCCACTTCATACCACAACTTTAGCTACTCTTAGTACTTTGTCTCATAAATTATATCATTTTTCAAATTCTTCCATAATTATTCAGTCTTCTCCTCATGGGATTTTTGTCATAACTTCATGTCTGTCTGGATTTGGTTCATTTCAGATTGAGTCAAAGGGGCTTACTCACATAGAGTTTAGGTCTTTTTCTAGGACTTTTTTTAGTGATACTACTCCTTCAAATAATGCTCAATCTTGCATATCTTCAGGAGTTTTTTTTATTATCCTGTCTAGATCATCTACTCTAGGTAAGACTTTTTTTAGTATATCTGCTTTTAGAAAAAATATCATATCGTCTCTGTCTCTGGCTGTTCTTTTTTTAAAGTTTTCAAAGTCTGCTTGTGTTTTTGCTAGTATTTCTTTTAGTTTTGAGACTTCGTCTGAGCTTTCTTCTCCGTTCATTTCTTCTATTACTTCTTCTTGTATTTCTCATTCTTCGTTTTCTATTTCATTTATTTCATCTTGCATTTCTTCTATTATGTCTTCTTTTTCTTTATCTTGTTTGTCATTTTTTGGCATGTTTTCTATGTTAATAATTAAAATAACTAGAGTGTCATTATACAAAAAAGTAATAAAAATCAAGATTAGCTTTACTTTTTTTTGATAGGGTATAATATTCAAATGATTTCTTCCTTTTTCAAAGGAAGTCCCTGAAGTGTAACGGAAGGGGATGGATTCGTATTATTTAGAATTTTAAAACTGTAACAATTTTTTTATGAAAATAATATCTTGGAATGTAAATGGTGTTAGGGCGGTTTCTAAGAAGTGATTTAGGGATTTTGTTTTGGAAGAGAATCCAGATATTTTGTGTATTCAGGAAACTAAGGCTTTTGAAGAGCAGTTTTTGAAAGATGTTTGAGAATTGGATTGATATAAGTATGTATGGCATAAATGAGAGAGGGCAGGGTATGCTGGGAGTGCTATATTTTATAAGGAGGGTTTAGATATAGTTGATACAAAAAATCATTTTGATGAGATAGAGCATTTTCATAGTGATGGTAGAGTTACTGAGATTGAGTTTAAGTATGAAAAATGTAGAGACACGATTGATCGTGTCTCAGAAGAAAAGGACAAAATTAACTGTGATAATAAAGACACGATTAATCGTGTCTCTACGAAAAATATTGTATTATTGAATTGATATTTTCCAAATGGGGGTACTAGGGCTAATGGGCAAGAAATGCTTAGTTATAAGTTGGAGTTTTATGATAGGCTGATAGATTATGCAAATAAGATATTGGAGTCTTGAAGGGATGTAATAATGACTTGAGATTTTAATATTTGTCATACTGAAATAGATATAGCTAGACCAGAGGCTAATAAAAATTCAATTTGATTTCTTCCTGTTGAGAGAAAAAAATTTAGTGAGTTATTAGATAATTGATATATAGATACTTTTAGACGATTTTATCCAGATAAGACAAATGTTTATTCTTGGTGGAGTTATAGAGCTTGAGCTAGATCTAGAAATATAGGTTGGAGGTTAGATTATTTTGTTGTGAATAATGGTTTTATTGATAAGGTAAAAGATATGCAGTATTTGACTGATGTTATGGGGAGTGATCATTGTCCTATAAAACTTATTTTAAAATAATTTTTATGAATAAATTTGAAAAGAGTTTTTTTAGGAGGTATGTTCCTGAGTGACAGGAAATAAAAGGAGTAATTCATGGTCATTGGATTATTATTCTTAGGGTTTTATTTGTGTGGATAAATCTTTGAGCTTTTATCCCTTCTTTTTTGTATTATAATTCTATAATGTTTAGGGAAAAAGTACCTTTTTATTATTTGGAATGATTGTTGATAGTAGTTTTTCTAAAGGTAATTTATGAAATATTTAATTGGTATAATGATGTTTGGATTATAACGAGTTCTTGAGTTGTTGATTTGGATTGGGCGATGTTTAATGTTGATATGAAAACGGTTAAGTATGACAATATAGAGTGAGTTTGAGTGGAGCAGGTTTGAATTTGGGACACTATATTAAATAAGTGAGATATTGTAATTCATAAGATTTGAGAGGATAGGTTTGTACTTGAGGATGCAATTATTCCTTATGATGCCTTGGATGAGATAGAAAAAATAAGTAAACAGCAGTGAGTTGAGGAACATGAAGATAGGTTTGATATGATTATGGATGTATTGTCTGGAGTGGTAGAGAATTATCTAAAAGATAATAAGCCTAAATTTGATTCTGGAGATATAAATCCTGATGATATAACTGAAGAGATAGAAAAAATTAAAAAGGGGGAGGGTACTATTGATTTGAGGTAAGAATGAGTGGAAAATCTAAAGTGCAAAATAGAAAATTCAAAGGTTTTTACCCCTCTGTTGACTAGCTGTTTAACATTTTATTTTCTTCAAAGTCGTTATTTTAGCTTTTTTTGTATTTCTACTCACTTTGGGTATAAATATTTATTTTCCAAAAAGGAATGAGTTTTTGTATTTTCTTTTAAATTTAAAAATTCGCTTTTTAGTTCTTGAAACTCCTCTATATCTTTAAAATTTAAATTAGAATTTGTAAGTATATCTACTATGCTTAAAAAATAATGTTCAAATTCATAGTGATCATTTTCCATTTTTGTTTTGTTTATTATATTTTTTTGTTCTTCACTTATATTAAAATCTGTTTCTGATATATTATCTCAGTATTTTTTTAGAATAGGAAATATTAATTCATCTTCTTTGTTCATATGTTTTTTTAGTTCTCTACTAAATTGAGAGTATAATTCTTTTAAATATTTTATTTTTTCACATTCATCAAAATATTTTTCATCTATTGTATTTACTAGAGGAGATGCTTTTTCAAAGAATATAACTAGAGGTTTATGATATGTTTCTATGACATAGTCTACAATTTCTTTTATAGTCATTTTATCAAAATTTTCAGTATCCATAATTGAGATAGTAAGTTAATAAAATTTTAGATAATACCCCTATCTTGAATTCTTTCCCCCTTCAGGAGAAAGAGGTTAAATTTAGTTGGGATATTTAGATTTTCAGAATTATATTAATTTCTGTTTTTTTTATTATAGGTTTATAACCTAATAATATCATAATTTGATAGATTATGCAAAAAAAGTTATTCTTTATTCTAACTGATCTATAATGTCTCAGTTGTTTTCAAAGAATAATTTATAGTCCAAATTTGCAATATTTTTTTCTTCTTCTGAGATATTTTTTTCATCATAAAAATCTTTTTTATATTCTTTTAATGATAAATTTGTAACTATGGGGATTATCTCTTCATTTTTTAGATTAGAGGAAATATAATTTCAATTATCAAATAAATAGTTATTTTCAAATAATAAATATAGGTTATGAATAATTTTTTGTAGTTCTAGATTTCAATATAATTCTGTAAACTTTTTTTTATTTATTCAAAAGGGGATATTTTCTAGAAAATAAAATATAGCTTCTAAGCTTTTATTTAGTTTTAAATATTTATCGTAGTGTAAAATTTTTTTATCCAAAGAATTATAGTATTTTTCAAAGTTATTTCTGAAAAGAGATATTTCTGAAAAAATATGTCCAATGGCACCGACTCAAATTCATACTATGTTGTTTAGTCTGGATTCTATATTTATTTGAGTGTTTTGAGATGCATTATAATTTAAAACAAAATTATTCCGTTTAGACTTTATTTTTGAAATTAGTTCTATTTCTTTATCAGTAATTCAATATTTTAGTCAGTCTTTTTTATGAAAATAGTTTAGAGATATATTTGATGGTTTTAATTTTAATACTTTTTTGATGGTTTCATTTACTTGTTCATAAGATTGTCATCTGAGTCAAATTAGTAAGTCTATATTAGTTTTTATTTTATTTAGTTGAAAGTATTTGATGTATAAATTATATTTATCATCTTTTTCACTAAATCTATCTAGTTTCTTAATCAGATTTAAGTCAAATGTCTGAATTCATAAAGAAACCCTTGAGCAGTTGTTTTTTATTATATTTAGTTTCTTTCTATTGAGTAGACTTGGATGTAAATCAATATTTATTTCTTTGTTTAAGTCTATATTAAAAAAGGAGTTTAGGATTTTAAAGAAATATTCAAAATTTATATCAGAAAGAATGTTTGGGGTTCATCATCATATATTTATTCAATGATATTTTAATTTTTTATTTCCATTTAATGAATAAAGAATTTTTAGTTCTTTTTCTAGATATTTTAAATATTTTAAATGTTTTTCATCGTCATTGTTTTTTTCTTTAAAACAGTAGCAGTATCAACACAAGCTTTTACAGAAAGGTATGTGTATATAGAAAAGAGTATTTTCATTTTTTGTTAAAACTTTTTTAATTAGGGGTTTAGTTTTTTCTATATAAAGTTTTTTGTCTATTTTTTGGTTTTTTTTATAGAAGGATTCTGAAAAAACAAAAGCGGGATGACGAGATATTATTTTATATGTTAGGTATAGGTCTTTATTCATAGACTTTATTTACAAATTATGAATACTTGGTTTCGTTTTGATTGTAATAGATAAAGTGGAAAAAATCAAGGAAATAAATAATATGGTATTTTATAAAAAAAAAACTGTTTTGGCTCTTGTATTTTCTGCTTTTTTTGTATAATAGAGCAGTATTTTTTAAAATTTAAATAAGTTTGTTATGTTAAGAACTCATAATTGTGGTGAATTGACTGATAAAAAAATAGGAGAAGAAGTGACCATTTGTGGTTGGGTGAGTAACTGGAGAGATCATGGATGAATAATATTTATCGATCTAAGGGATAGGTATGGTATGACTCAAATAGTGTTTGATCCAGAGGATGATAAGGATTCTTGGGAAAAGGCTGATAAGTTTAGAAGTGAGTTTGTAATTCAAGCTACTTGAAAAGTTAGAGCTAGACCAGATGGTCAGGAAAACACAAATCTAAAGACTTGAAAGATAGAAGTTATTATTAGTAGTGTAAATTTACTTAGTAAATCTAAGACTCCGCCTTTTGAGATAGATGAGTATACTAAAGCTAATGAAGAGATAAGGTTTAAACATAGATATATAGATCTTAGAAGAAAACCAGTTTTAGATAATGTGGTATTTAGAAGTAAGTTTTTAAATTTTACTAGAAATTGGTTTACTGAAAATAATTTTTTAGATGTGCAAACTCCTATATTTACTGTTAGTTCTCCTGAATGAGCTAGAGATTATTTAGTTCCTTCTAGAGTAAATCCTTGAAAATTTTATGCTTTACCTCAGGCTCCTCAGCAGTATAAACAGCTTCTTATGGTTGGTTCTATTGATAAGTATTTTCAGATAGCTCCTTGTTTTAGAGATGAAGATCCTAGAGCTGATAGGCATGCTTGTGAGTTTTATCAGATAGATTGTGAAATGAGTTTTGTTGAGCAGGAAGATATTTTTGCTGTTGTTGAGTCTTATATTAAAGATGTAACAAAAGCTCTTTCTAATAAAAAGATAATGGATAATAAGTTTTATAGTATGACTTATGATGAGTCTATGGAAACTTATGGTTCGGATAAACCAGACCTAAGGTATGATATGAAACTTGTAGATGTTATAGATATATTTGCAAGGTCTACTAATGATATTTTTTCAAGTATTGCATCAGATAAAAAACAAAATAGAATTAAGGCAATTAGAGTAAAGAATGGTGATAATATATTTTCAAAAACTCAAATGAAAAATTTTGAAAAATATGTTAGACAATATGGTGCTCAATGACTTGGATATTTTCAAATGAAAGAGGATGGATTGAAATGACCATTAAATAAATTTTTTAGTGAAGAGGATTTAAAAGAATTAATAGAGGTTACTAGTTTAGAGGTTGGAGATGTGGTTTTCTTTTGAGCAGGTGAGAAAAAGACGGTGTTAGATTATATGGGTAAGTTTAGAATACATTTGGAGTCACTTATTTGATTAGCAGATAAAGATACTCTTGCATTTTCTTGGATAACAGATTTTCCTATGTTTGAAGAAAGTGAGATAGATGGTAAAATAGATTTTGGACATAATCCATTTTCTATGCCAAAAGGATGAGTAAAAGCTTTTGATAAGGATGATTTATTATCAATAAAAAGTGTTCAATATGATTTGTCTTGTAATGGTTTTGAAATACTTTCTGGTTCTATAAGAAATCATGATGTTGAGACTTTAGTAAAAGCTTTTGAGATGGTTTGAAGAACTGAGGCTGAGGTAAAAGAAAAATTTGGTGCGATGTATGAGGCTTTTCAGTATGGTGTTCCTCCTCATGGGGGTTTTGCTATAGGTATGGATAGGTTTATGATGATACTAAAAGATGAGGATAATATTAGAGAGATTTATGCTTTCCCTAAGTCTGGTAAGGCTCAGGATATTATGATGAATGCTCCGTCTGTTATTGATACCGAGCAGTTGGATGAGTTGCATATAGAGGTTAAGGAGGAGGTAAGAAATGAACTTTGAATAGAGAAGAATGTTTGAAATAAAAAATTAAATTTAGAAATAAAAGAAAAACTTGTATAGATAAGTGAATCTGAAATTTAGATACTATTTCATTTAATATTTGAATTTTGACTGAGAGTTTTATAGATTTTAAAGTTGGTGATTATTTAGAGTTTGAAGGAGGAGAGGTTTGTGATTTAGTGAGGTAGGGGGTGTTTTTTAGTATTTAATTTACGAAGTATGATAAAGGATAGAATGGTTTCTATAAGTGAGTTAAAGGCTAATCCAATAAAAGTTATAAATAGTATCGCTGAAACAGGAGATAAATATGTTTTTGTTCAAGATGAGCCTAAGGTTGTGATTGTTGATATAAACTGGTTTAGGGCAGTGAGTAAAAAGTTTAATAGACATTGAATAGAATATTCTGAACCAGATGAGTATGAGAAAAAAGCTATAGAAGAATATAAAAAAGAAAAAGAAGGTTGAAAACTAGAAACAGTTGAGGCTTTTAGTTTTTTAAATTCTTTAAAGTAGTATGTATAAGATTGTAATAAAGAAAACAGTTTTAAAGTTTTTGGAAAAGCATAAATGAGAAAAGTTGGTATTGGACTTTGAAAATAAGATAGGTTTATTAGCCAAAAATCCATATAGGAAAGATTTAGATATAAAGGCTCTAAGTTGAGAAGATGATACATATAGGCTAAGAGTTTGAAAGTATAGATTTCTGTATGAAATTAATGATACGGCTATTATTATTGTAGTTCTTAGTGCTGATAGTAGATGATGAATTTATAAAAGATAGTGTTTAAGTAAATATAAAAAACTTTTGACATAATATAAAATAAAGAGTATTGTATTGTGTATAATTTTATGCAATATTTTACTCTTTATTTTATGTAAATATGTCTACTTATAGTACAGAAGAATTAGTTTCAAGTTCTAAACTTGTAAAAAACTTTTGATGATATTTAGAAAAGATATCAAATAATCAGTTTGAAAAGATAGGTATTTTAAAAAACAATAAACTAGAAGCTGTTATTATTTCTCCTGAAACTTATGATTTATTTGAGGACTTTTTAGAGGATATTGAAATAAGTAAAAATAGAGTTAGATTAAAAAGGGAAATGGAGGAATCAAAAAAGAGTGGATTATCTAATTTAGTTATATAACTATGTATAATTTTATATTTACAAAATATTCTGAAAAGCAATTCTTGGCTTTAGAAAAACAAAATCAGGAAAGAATAAAGCAAAAACTTAGTTATTTTAAACATTTAGAAAGCATTAATGATTATCTAAAAGTAGTTTATAATCTAAAACCAGCAACTCATAGACTTAGGATTTGAAATTATAGATTGTTGTTAGAAGTGCAAAGTGATAGTATTATTATTTATAAGATAGCTCATAGGAAGAAGGTTTATAAATAAATTGAAATAAAAAATAAATCCAGATTTTAATCTGGATTTATTTTTCTGTAACTATATCAAACCATTTTTCAAGATTTTTAATTTGAGGTTTATTTCCTAAGGTTTCCTGTAATAACTTAATCTGAGGAAAATTATTCTCATCGTTAATATTGTAACCAGTTTTTATACGAACCATTCAGTCTCTTGTTATAGAACCATCTTTACTAATTAGAAGGGGATTATTATCTATATAAAACCTTTTTTTACCTAAAGAGATTTTACCATTTGGTAATATTAGCATTTCTTGTTTTACTTCTACAACACCTCTAAGTTGAGGTACAAAATCTTTTGAAGATGCACTAAATACTATTCCTCTTATACCATAAGATAATCCATTAAGTTTTCATGATAGGGCTGAATATTCTTGTACTTCTATTTTTCTTGATCAACTTTGATTTTCAATAATTCAATTATATGAATGACTATCTTTTATTCAAGGATTTCTAGGATTGAATTCATTCATATCTAGTATTTTTTCCATAAATTCTTTTGCCTTTGTGTAATTTTCTCTTCTTTTTGATTCTGTATATAATTTTTGTAGTATTTTTTGTTGTTTAATTCATTCAGCTACACTAATTTCTCATTTCCTTACTCTGTTTTTTACATTATTCCATAATTCGTATGCTTTTTCAGGAGGTAATTGTTCTAAAACCCTATTCCATATTAGTTCTTCTCTTTTTCTGGCTTCTTCAGGTGTTATTTCTTTTTTTTCTAGCTGTTTAAATATTTTATATTGTTGTTCTTCTGCTTTATTATAAGGAATATAAGATAAATCAGATGAATCAACTGAAAAATCTTTTTTAAAATCTTTTTGCTCTGGAGGTTCATAATATTCATATTTTTCACTCATTGTATTAAATTTAAATAAGTATTTCTACTTAAAATATTATCATACATCAAAAAATAAGTCAAAAATCTAAGTTTTTTTTTAACGTAAGTTTTCTTTAGTTCTATACTAAGCCTATTTAGAATTTTTGATTTTTCAGTTTGAGTGCAGAGGTTTTTAACCCTTTGCAATAAGCAAATAATATATTTCAAATTCTAAGTTTCTAAGTTTTCTTTAGTTCTAGTGTGAAAAAGAGGTAAGATTTTACTTGTTTTTTAGATAAGTATACTAAAAATTATAAGTTTCAAATTTTTCGGATATATAGTAGTTTTACAAATATGTTATATATGTTATTTTTTCTTTGTATTTATTTTAAGATGTATGTTTCAAAGTGTCTTCTAAAAACTTTTTTAACTCATCTTTTAATTCTTCTCTTTTTAGTCCAAAAGAAATACAGGCTTTTAAGAAACCAATTTTACTACCTGTGTCATACCGATCTCACTTTATTCTAACTCAATGAATCTCTTTTTCTTGTCTTAGCAGTTCAAAAGCATCTATTAGTCTCGTTTCTCAATCTCATCAAATTGGTGTTGATTTTTCTAGGTATTCAAAAATATCTGGTGTTAAAACATATTTTCAGATATTTCAATTTCTAGATTTTGTTTCACTGGCTTTTGGTTTTTCTAAAAATTTTTCTACTTTAAATATATCTTCATCTGGTGTTTGAGTTTCGAGTATTCAGTAGCTTGATACTCTGTCTTCTGGTACTTGGAAACTACATATAACTGAGGTTCATTTTTTTTCGTATGCTTGGACTAGTTGCTGGGCTGCGGATATTTCGTTATCTATTATATCGTCGCCAAAGAGTACTAAAAATGGTTCATCTCATATGAGGTTTTTTGTTCTAAGTATTGCTTCTCAATCTCATCTTGGATATGGTTGTCTTACATAAACTATATTTGCTATATTGTTTAGTCATTTTACAGTTTTTAGATAATCAAATTTTCAGCTTTTGTCTAGTCTTTCTTCTAGCTCAAAGTTTGAGTCAAAGTGGTCTTCTATGGCTCTTTTACTTCTTCAAGTGACTATTATTATTTCTGTGCATCCTGCACTTATTGCTTCTTCTACTAGCATTTGCATAACTGGTTTATCAATTATGGGAAACATTTCTTTTGGTAGTGCTTTTGTTGCTGGGAGGAATCTTGTTCACATACCTGCGGCTGGTATTACACATTTTTTAATTGTTTTCATAGTTTTTTTTGTTTTTTAAAATAAAAATTTTACTGCTGTGTATAGTAATCTTATTTTTTAAATATTCAAAATTATTTTCTTCTTTTTTGTTTCTTTGCATTATTTTTTTAAAAAGTCTAGCTGTTTTTTCCCATTTATTCTTTAGTTTTTGCTAATCAAAAAAAAATATGTTAAAATCTAAAGAGGAATAAAAGAAAATTCTTTATAGAATAGAGGTGAATGGTTCTAGTCTCGGAAAATAGAAAACCTCTCTCCTTAATCCTCTCCCCTTCTCAGGGGAAAGGTGATGCATTTCTGCAAAGCAGTTATTTTATTTGTAGCAGTTATGTTCAAAAATTAATAAAAAACAATGCAAATAATAAAAAAAATAAAAAATTATCTAAACAAAAATAAAAAAACAATTAAATATATATTTTTGTTTTTTTTGCTGTTTTATATATCAAACGATAATACTTTTGCTGTTGGTACGGGGTGAATTATTGATGATAAAGGAAATTGGGATGAGCCCGCTTTTATTAAGATAATTATACAAACTTTAAATCTTGCATTAGCTTTAATATCAGCAGTGTTAGGTGTTATGACTACAGTTGTTTCGTGGTTTTTGACTCCTGATTGGTATAATTGAAAAATATTTTGATTACAGGATTTACTTAAACAGTTATGGATATTGGTTTCAAATATAGTGTATACGGCTTTTGCTATTGTTTTAATAATAATAGCATTTATGAACATAATAAATAAATGAGATAAATGGGAATTAAAACAGGCTTTGCCAAAGTTTATAGTGTGAGTTTTACTTGTTCCTATTTCTTGGTTTATAGTTCAGTTTATGCTTAGTTTATCAGGTGCATTAACGGCAAATGTTCTTTTGTTACCACATCATCTAATAGAAAATAATAATGTAGCTTTAGGTTATGAGCAAATAAAGGGGAAAGAAATTGATACAAAGTTTGAAGTTAACTTATGAACAGTGATATGAGCAAATCTAGATCAGGATAAAAGTTGTTATGGTAAAGTAAGTGCAGCTGAGTGAAAAGAAAATTTAGATTGAGAGTTCTTTTGGTCTTGTAATCCTAAGACTATTGAAAAAATAATAAAGTGAGAAGAGGGAAAAAATAGTGCTTTTGGTATTGTTTCTATATATACATATGCTATTATGAGTGTTCAGGAGCTGGATGTATATAAAACTAAATTAGATAAGATAAAGAAAATAGAAGATTTATGACAAAAGGTGGTTTTTGATGTATTGATAGTTATAGTTTATTCTGCACTTATGATAGCATTGTTTTTGGCTTTATTTGTTAGGGGAATAACACTCTGGGTTTATACTATTTTTTCTCCTGCTTTTTGACTTTTGTACTTTTTTGATAAATCGTCTGATTGAGTTTGAGATGGGGCAACTAAGTTTAGTTTAAAAGAATTTATATCTCTTGCTATGGTGCCTGTGTATGTTGCAATGGCTTTTTCTTTTTGATTTATATTTATAATGGCTGTTCTTGGTTCTACTGATAACTGAAAGACTGCCAAGGATTGATGTCTTTTGTCTTGAACTGTTTTTACTTTCTGTATAAATGGTGATATATGAGAAGATATTAATTCTACTGCTCATACGACCTTATGAGCTATTGGTAGGCTTCTTATGGAGATTTTTGGTATTGTTATATTGTGGATATGAGTTTTTGGTGCATTGAGAACTTCAAAGATTACAAGCAAGATAGTAGAGCCAATAGAACAATTCTGAACTCAGGTTTGACAGCTTGTTATGAAGTCGCCTATGTATGCTCCTATTATACCTACGGGAAGTGGTAAGATGATGAGTATATCTTCAGCTCAAAAGGTGCTTTCAACTGGACAAAGTTATCTTGAAACTGGTGCTAGTGGAAAAGCTAATGAATTTATGAAAAACAATAAATGGTTTGGAATGGATTTTGATAGTGAGGAAAAAATTATAAAAGCAGAAAGTGCTGTTAATAGTAAAGCTTGACCCGATATGGTATATAAAAAACTTGGAGAAGCAATAAAATCTCGTACTAGTGTACAAAATATTGCAGATAATGAAAAATTATTCAATACAATAAAAAATGCTGCAAAAGAACTACTAGGTGAAACACAATATAAAAAATGGGAGAACTTAGAAAGAACTAATCTAGATGGAATTTCTAACCTTATATGAGCTCTTGATGAAAAAGCAGATCATGAGAATTATGTTTTTCTTGATAACTTTAAATGAAAGCATAATACAACAAAGGCTGAAATAAATGATTTACTTAAAGAGTTACATAAAACAAAAGATTGAGATAAAGATACTGATGATAAAGAAGATAAAAAAGAAACTAAAGTCAATGAAAATTCAACGACTGTTGATACGATTACAAATGATAATCTTGTGGTTGTAAATGTGACAAAAAAATCTTGAGGTAAAACAGGCTTTAAAATAGATAAAAATATTTCTAAAGATGATGAAGATAAAATGACTAAATTAAGTAATGATATATCAAAGTTAATTTCAGAGAACTTAATAAGTTGAATTGATTTAGATGAAATAGTTGATTGATTAGATAATATTAACAATAAAAATGAAATAATGGAAGTAATTGAAAAAAGTAAAAAACTTAAGAAAAAAGATGGAGAAGATTGATTTGAACTAGTTAGCGATTGATCATGAAATGCTACAAAAGATGAGATAAAAAAATACTTTGAAAGTAATAAATAAAAAATATTTTAAAATATAATTATAAATAATATGACTCCACCTAAAAAACCTTCAGTGCAACCTAGTCTTATTCCTGAAAATACACAAGTAGAAACTGAGGTATCAAAATTAAAGCAAGAGCTGGAAACACAAAAATCAATAGAAATACCATTTGAAACATTAGAGAAAAAATTTGAAAGTAACGATATAATAAAGAAATCTCTTACTATACTTTCTTGGTATATTGAATATAAACTCAGCTCAGAATTTAATGACAAAGAAAAAAGTAAAATAAAAACAGTGATTCTTTGAGAGATAATAAATAATCAATGAATAATAACTAAATTAAATTCAATTAACACAAATGTTTTTATTCCAATAAACGATAGTTTAGATAATGAAACAATAACTCAAGATAAAGATAATATACAAAAGTGAATAAAAGCTTTCTTTGATTCACTTAAAGGTTTGCCAAATGGAAAAAAAGAAATTGATGAAAAAATTAAGTTATTGGAAGAAAAAAAGAAAGAAGAAAAAGAAAAGTCTGAAGGTTTTGAATTTCTTACATTAAAAAGTGTGCAAGATTGTATAACTGGTAAAATAACAAATAAAAGTGAACAGGATATATTTGATGAAGTAAAAAATAATTTAAATAATTGAATATTACCTACTTTAACTAGTTCAACAAAATTAGTAGAAAATATGAAGGGAGTAGCAAAAGATTTACCAAAAGAATCTAAAAATACATTAGAAACTATATTAAAAGATTTATTTACAAAACTTAGTAAAGAGTATCCAGTTATATGATTTATACTTTCATTTTTATTCTGAGACGAATTTTTAAATCAAATTTCTGAAAATTCTTCTGATAAAAAAGAAAAATCCCTACAAAATTTACAGAAATTTAAATCAGAAAAATGAAGCGATTTTCCTCTTAAAGAAATAAGACTAGAAGAACTAAAAACACTAACTAAAGATGATTTAAAAAACTTTTATGAGTTTTTAGATTCTGAAGAAATTGATTATTCTAAAGATAATTTTTGGGAATGATTACTAACCTGAAAAACAAAAAATACAGAATTAAAAGAACTACATGATTTATTATTAGAGGAAGAAGGATTTGAAAAATTAACACTAAAAGAATTAGAGACAAAACTAAATGGTTTGTGAAAAGCAAAAAAAGAAAAGACAAAAAATAGAAAAAAAAGGATAGCAGAATTAAAGGAAAAGAAACAAGGAGTAAAAAAAGTATGACAAGAAGAATTAACAAAGCCAGCAAAACGAGAAGTATTTGAACAAGAAAAGGTAGGACAAGAAGTAACGGAACAAGAGGAAAAAAAACAAAGTGAACGACAACAAGAAGATGGAAAAATAATAGACCAAAAACCTCAACAAATTACTTCAGAGGAGGAAGAAGAACTTAATAGATTATTAGAAGAAGAAGAAAAAGAAAAAATAAGAAATGATTTAAATAAAGCTTTTGATAAATCTGTAGCAAATATAAAAAAATTACCTGCTATAATTATTGATTTAGATTGAAAAGAGACAACTATAGATATAGTGTGAGAATGAAAAGATTCTCATATAAAAATATGAGATAAGGAGTATAAAATAACTATAACTGCATTAGGTAATAGTGGGCATTTTAAAGGTATAGAATTTAGAGAAAAAGATCAAAAAATAATTATTAACTGAGATGAAGGACAAGCTTTTGGTATTGATAAAATAACCAAGGTATTAAGAGCTTTATTAAAAGGGGAAACATATGAACTTAGTTGATCAAAAAATGTACCAATTTTGGGTAATGTTTCTTATACTTGAACAATATCACAAATAAATTAATGAAAAGAAGATGACTAGGAACTTGTATCTTTCCTTTACTATAAACAAAAATAAAAACTAAAAAAATCCTATGGAAACACAACTAGATCTAACATCCACTTGGTTATGAATAAGCTCACTGATAATATTTGTAGTATGATACTACTTCATAGCAACAGAAGAAAAGTACCATATAAATAAAGCAAAACCAGCTATGTTTATATGAACCCTACTCTTTATGCTTATATGAACCTATTATTTAATAAATGGTCTAAAATTTGATTCATTAACTACAGAGTTATCGCACCTGATTTTAGAAATAGCAGAACTATACTTCTTTCTATTTGTCGCTATGACATTTATAGAAACCCTAGTAGAAAGAAGAGTCTTTGAATTGCTGAAATATAAGCTTGTTTCAAGAGGATGGAGTTATAAAAGACTCTTTTGGTGAATCTGATTTATGGCATTTTTTCTTAGTCCAATAGCCGATAATCTGACTACAGCATTGACACTATCAACAGTGCTACTAACTATAGATAAAAAAAATAAAGACTTTATAGTGCCATCTGCTATAAATATAGTAGTAGCAGCAAATGCTTGATGAGCTTGGAGTCCTTTTGGTGATATAACTACACTTATGGCATGGACAGCAAATAAATGAAAATTTGTGGATTTCTTGGCTTTGTTTCCAGCTGCTATTGTATGATGGTTAGTTACATGATTTATACTTTCCTATTTTGTACCTAAGTGAAAACCAAAATTTGATATTGAAAAAGAGAAGAAACCTAAAATGAAGTATGGTTGAATGGTTATAGTTTATATAGGTGTTTTTACAATATTTTCTGCTGTTTTATCTCATCAGTTATTTGCATTTCCTGCTATGTGGTGAATGTTATTTGGGTTATCTATTTTAAAGCTATATGGTTATGTTATAGAAAGAAAAAAGAAGAAGACGAAATTTGATGTTTATGCTAGTATGAGATTTATAGAGAATGATACTTTGTTATTTTTCTTTGGTATATTAGCTGCTGTGTGAGCATTGCATCATATATGATTTTTGCACTATATAGTGAATTTGTATGATATTATACATCCAACTTCTTGAAATATAGCGATATGATTTATATCTGCAATTGTTGATAATGTTCCTGTGATGAGTGCTATATTGAAGGCTAATCCTGAAATGGGGATGGATCAATGGTTACTTGTGACTCTTACTGCATGAATAGGTTGAAGTTTGATAAGTTTCGGTAGTGCTGCTTGAGTTTGAGTTATGTGAAAGCTTAGGGGTATTTATACTTTTTCTTCTCATATGAAATATTTCTGGGTTGTGCTTGTGGGTTATATTGTTTCTTTGATGATTCGGTACTTTCAGTTTGAGATTTTAGGTATTTATTAAAAGATTTTTAAGTAAAATCCTTTCCCTTCTCAGGAGAAAGGGCTACATTTCTGCAAATCAGTTATTTTATTATAAATACAAAAAAACTCCCCAAATTTTGGGGAGTTTTTTTTGTTTTTGTTAAAACTTATTTTCTTATATTAAGCTTCTTTATAACATCCTCATATACCTCTGGCTTCTTCCTTTTTAAATAAGCCAACATTTTTCTTCTTTTTGCAACCATAAGCATTATTCATCTTCTGCTGTGGTTGTCTTTTTTATGAGAACTTAAGTGGTCTTTTAAGTTTTCTATTTTAGAAGTAAGTATTGCTACTTGTACTTCTGCTGAACCTGTGTCTCCAGCTTTTGAAGAAAAGTCTTTAACTAATTTCTTCTTATCTTCCTTAGTAACTGCCATAATTTGTATTTTTAAAAAATAAATGATTAATGAACTGGAAAATACACCAGTAAATTAATTGTTCATTATTTTAAGGAAAAATTTGGAAAAATCAAAGAAAAATTATTAAAAGAAAAGTCTTAAAAAATTATAGTAAACAAAGCTTTATTTTTATAGTGAAAAAATATTGATTTTTATAGATAAAAGTATATAATAATTATGGCAGTGTATTTATTATATAATAACAAAATATAACTATGTTGAGTTTTAACAAAATTGTTAATAAGTTGTCAAAAAAATGATGAAATATACTTTTGAAAAATGAGGTGTTTGAGATAATAGATCCAGAGAGGAAAGATAAATTTAAGTCTTTGTTGGATAAAACTATTTATAGACTTAAATCTCAAAAAGTAATTATTTCTATAAAAGCTGGAGTTTATATAATTCCTGATAAATATGATTTGGAATTAAATAGTGTTGATCTTCTTGATAAATATTATTTAAAATTGTTAAAGAAATATATAAGCTGAAATGTTGGAACTTCTTATTTTATTTCTTGAAAAAAATCTTTGGAGGTTCATATGAAAAACTTTTCTATACCTGAAAAAATTTTTATAATAAATAGGAGTTTAAATAAAAAAATAAAAGTGTGAGGTTATGAAATTATTTTTAAAACTATATCTGGGAAAGTAGAGTGAAAGAAAATAAATTTATATTCTAGACTGGAGAGGTTTGTTACAAAAAAAGATATGGAGTGAATTAGTTTTAAATTTTCTTGTTTGGAATTAGCTTTGGTTGAGTCTGCTTTAATTTCTGATACTCAGGAGTGATTGGATTTTTCATTGGTCAATAAGGCTATAAAAAAATACTCTAAAATATTTGATGAGGATATCTTTAGAGAGGTGTGAAAGTTTAAATATGTTATGGCTTTTAATAGATTGAAGGAGATTTCTAGAAATGTAGACAAAGAGTTATATAGATTATTTCTTGAAATAATTAAGCAGAATGGGGGATTATTTATATGAGAATGATTGAGGTGATTTTAGTATTATTAAAAAGTATATTTTATCTTTGTAAAGTTGTATTTATAACAATAATTTGTAAATAAGATAAAAATATTATAATCAGGGTATCAAGGAATTTTATATTTTTTGGAAAGTAAAAGAGTTCAAAGGGTTAGAGCTCATTAAGTTAAGAACATTTTTAATAACCTATACTTGAATTCTTTCCCTTATGTAAGGGAAAGAGGTTACAGCTATTTCCTTAACTTAATGGCATTGGGCTAAAGCCCTCTGTTGAACAACTGTATAAATGTTTATTTTCTGGGAAGCAGTTATTTTAAAATTAAAATATTAATAATATCTTAAAGTTATGAAAAATATAAGAAAAATAGTGATTTTTTGTTTTATGTTTATTTTTGCTGGTTTGACAGCTTTTGCTTGAACCATAGACCATTATGAAGTTATTTTATCTCCAGATAAGGCAAATGTGTGGGAGGCGGTAGATATAACGATAAAGGCTGTTGATAAGGCTGGTTGAGTTATAGAAGATTATGATGGTACGATATTGGTTTTGTCTATATCTGATGAAGAAGCGGATTTTCCTACAGAGTTGTCAGAAAATAGTTATACTTTTGAGAAGATAGATGAGTGAAGTGTTAAGTTTGAAAATGCTGTTAAGTTTCAGAATTCTTGAAGACAGGATATACATGTCTACAATATGGATGATGATAGTATACAGTGAGTAGCATATATTGAAATAGAGGAAAGTGATGTAGAAGAGAATCTTGATATTACTTTATTATCTCCTCAAGATTGATTAACGATTTGAACTAATATTGTAAAAGTTTCTTGAACTACTCAAAAGAATCATCAAGTAAAAATTATTGTTAATTGAACTAGGGAAGTTTATACAACAAGTAATATAGACTGAATATTTGAAAAGCAGGTGTGAGAGTTAAAAGATTGAGAGAATACAATAAAGGCTTCAGTTTTGAACTCTGATGAGGTAGAAGTTTGAACTTCTAATCAAGTTAGAATAAGGGTAGAGTCTGATTTACCTGATTTTAAATCAATAAAAATAACTCCTAGTTGAGAGATGCCCCCTGAAACTGAGATAGAAGTAGAAATATTTTCTAGTAAGGGGTTGTCTGAGGTAAGAGTGATTTTAAATGATGTAATTACAACTTTAGAGGAAAAAACTGACTGAATATATTCTGGAAAGATTTATGCTCCTAGTGGGGCAGGTACTTATGATATAGATGTGGTTTTAAAAGATGATTTATGACATGAAACTAAAAAGGCTAAAGCTGAGGAGATAATGGTTATAGAGGTTGAAGAATTTGGGTCAGCTGGAGATGATACAGATTGAGATGGTGTTCCTGATTCAGAGGATAATTGTAAAGAAGTTTCTAATGCTGATCAAAAGGATGCAGATAATGATTGAGTAGGAGATGCTTGTGATAATTGTATAACAGAAAAAAATTCAAATCAAGAGGATTCAAATGATGATGGTATATGAGATGCTTGTGAAGAGGAAGAGGAAGAGGTAGAGAAGTGTGTTGATGAGGAATTAGATTTGGCTATTAAGTGATTAAAGCTTACAGAGTTAAAAACAAAGTCGGTTTTAAGTTGGGATAAGGTGGAATGAGCATGAGGTTATAATATATATAAGAAGGTTGATGGGGGTGATGAGGATGAGTTTGTTGATAGTGTAAAACAGAATAGTTTTACTGTAAATATAGTTTGAGATGAGGTTACTTATGATTATTTTAAGGTTAGAGCTACATGAAAAAATAATTGTGGTACTGATGTTGAATGAAGTTTCTCTGATATGGTAAAGGTTCAGACTTGACCTAAAGAGATATTTTTAATAGTTTTATTAGCTTGATTTTTAGGTATGGTTGTTATGGTTTCTAGGAAAAAGAAGGCTTAATGAGAGAAAAATTAATAAAAAAGGCTTTGATTTAGTTCAAAGTCTTTTTTATTAGAAAATTTTATTTTTTAGGAATAAAAATAATAATACACTCGCTTAGCAACTTTTTTATAGCTAGTTTTTGGTATAAAAGATTGCTAACACCTCGTTTAATTATTATTTTTCTAATTTATTAATTTGCAGGTTTATTGAAGTTTTATTCTTTAATGGATAATGTTTTTATCTTTTCTTTGAAGTCATCTCATTTTTCCTTATAATTTTTGTACATACTGAAGCTTGGACTAGCACAGGATAATAATGCTACCTCTCATATTTTACAGTGCTTATATGCGAATTTTATAGCCTCTAGCATGCTATCTGTTTCTATGAAGTTTGTTTTGTATCAGATTTTATCAATTTCTGCTCTTATTAATTTTCAGGTGTCTGGGAAGAAAACTATATTTTTTACCTGATATTTTTCTATGTTGTTTGCTAAATCTCTAAAATCAAATTCTCTGTCTGATCATCATAAAAATATAGTTCATATGTTGTTTTTGAATGTTTTTATAGATTCAATTGTGCTGTGGGGATTGGTTGATAGGCTGTCGTCTATAAAGGTTATTCATTTGTAAGTTCATATATTATGTAATCTATAGGGAAGTCATTTAAAGTTTTTTATTGTTTCAAATATTATTTTGTAGTTTATGTTTATTTTATCACAGATTCAAAATAGGGAAGAGATGTTGTCTAGATTGTGTTCTCAGTATAGTAGTGTTTTTATTTGAGTATTTATCCTTTTTTTGTTCACATAATAAAAGTTATTGTTATGTGAGTAGTAGGAATTGTTTCATCCGAAGAATTTATATTCTTCTTTTTTGTTTTTTAAAATTTCTTGTAGCTGTTTTTCTTCTGTTTCTCTTACTTTGTATCAGATTAGAGAGAATTGTGATCAGTTTAGTACATTAAATTTTGCTTTTTTATAGTTTTCAAAATTTTTGTGCCAGTCTATGTGTTCTCTGTAGATGTTTCAGAGAATAGATATGTAGTCTTGTTTTTTTAGACTGTCTAGCATGTGACTAGATAGTTCGTATACTACAAAGTCTTCGTTTGTTTTTAGTTGATTGTTTTCTATGCTGAATTGTTCTAGTACTGGTTTTCATATATTTCATACTAGTTTAGCTTTGAATCAGGTTTTTTTTAGTAGTTCGTATATTAGGCTTACTGTTGTTGATTTTCCTTTTGTTGCTGTTACTGATATTATTTTTCATTTATAGTTGTCGTAAAATATTTGAGTTTGGGATGTTATTTTATTTTTGTGTGGGATTATTTGTTCTTTATATGTGCTTATTCAAGGGGATTTTATTATTATGTCAAAGTCTTTTAGGTTATTTAGATATTTGTCTCATGAGATTATGTCTATTCATATAAATGATTCTGAGTTTGATTCAGAGATTTGTATATTTTTATCTAAGATTGTGATATTTTTTATTCAAATGGCTTCTAGGAATTTTAGTGTGCTTTTTCATTCTAGTCAGAATCATAGAATGGCTATTTTTTTATTTATCAGATTTTTTATTTTCATTTTTCTTTTTGTATAGGTTTATATATAGGTCTTTTGAGGTTTGGCTATAGATTTCCCCTGTTTCTAGAATATATGCTGTTAGCCATTTTCAGTAGACACATCAGCTGTCTAGTCAGATTGTATTTTTTTTAATGGTTAGTCAATTTTTTGCTAGGTGTCCGTATATTATTTTCTTTTTTCATTTGTAGTGGTTGTACCAAGGTTCTCATTCTATTTTTCTTATATTGGTTAGTTCTTCTTTGGTGTGTTGGTTGAGTTCTTTTCAGGGGATTATTCCAGCATGTGATAGTATGAAGTTTTCTTTTTCTATGTATAGTGGTAGTTCTCTTATGTAGTCTATGAGGTAGTATGTTTCTTTTTCTATTATTTTTTTCTTTAGTTTTTCAAATATTTTTTTTGAGTATTGGTGGTTGTATTTTTCTCATTTGCTATCGTACCATTCAATAAATCCTAAGTCATTGTTTCAGGCTACGGTTTTGATTTTGTCTTTATTTTTATACATGTATTTTAGTACTTTATAGCTTTTTGGTCATCAGTTTATTAGGTCTCATGTAAGATATATTTCATCTTTTTCTTGTAAATCAAGTTTTTCTATAAGGAGTTTTAACTCTTTGTAGCAACCATGTACATCTCAAATAAATATTGTTCTTTTCATATGTTAAACAAAGATTTTAGATAAATATAATAGTATTATTGCTATTATATCTAAAAATATGCTAAAATACAGTCTTTTTTTATATTTTTTAAAATTTAGTTCTTTTCTTATTCTTGATGTAATAAAATACTCAAAATATTGCTACAAATATTAGTCCTCATATAAGGGCTTCTTTACTATATTTTTCTGCTAATTCTTTGTTTTCTCCTGCTACATAACCTATGTAGATAAGTATTATGTTCCATATACCTGCTCATAGGAATGTATAAAGTAAAAATTTTGGAAAGTTCATTTTGAATACTCAGGCTGGTATGCTTATTAGTTGTCTGACTACTGTTATAAATCTAGCAATAAATGTTGCCATTTCTCAGTGTTTGTTGAAAAATGCTTCTGTTTTTTCATAGTGTTTTTGTTTTATTAGTAAATATTTTCAATATTTGTCTATTAGATTTTTTATAACTGGTGCTCATAAATATTTTCATAAGAAATAATTTATACTGGCTCATACTAGGGCTCATAGGGTACCAGAGATGAATACTAGGAATGGGGTCATTTCTCATGAGCTTACTAGCATTCATCATGGTATCATTGCTACTTCGCTGGGAAATGGAAAGAATGATGATTCTAATACCATCATTATAAATATTCAGGTATATCATAGTTGTCATACTATGGTGACTATTGAGTCTATTATTTCGTGCATATTTGTGTATTTTAATTTTAAGCAAGTATAATGAGGTCTTAGTATTCTCCTAATTTTATTTTTAGCTTCTTTTTTTCTCAACTTTTTTTCATGATTTCTAGTTCTAGTTCTTCTCAGGGTATTTTGTTTTGTATAAAGGTGTTTAGGTTATTGTTTAAATCTAGTTTTATGTTGTCTATTTTTAGGATGGTGTCTCATGGTTCTATTCAGGCTAGGTCTGCATTACTTCATTGCACTACTGCTCATTGCTCATCTATTATGTATGCTCAGTAGTTTGTTTTTAGTCATAGTTTTTCTTTTATTCATTTGGATACTGGTATATAACTTATTCCTATGAATGGTCTTTTGATTTCTCAGTATTTTTCTATACTATTTAGTATGTAGTTTATTTTTTCTTCTGTTGTGTGTATTGCAAATCATATTCCTTCTGTTCAGTCTAGTATTGCTGTATTTATTCATACTACTTGTCAGTTTAGGTTAATTAGTGGTCATCAGCTGTTTCAGGGGTTTATAGCTGTGTCTGTTTGTATTAATGAGCTTAGTTGTTTGTTTCATATTTCTATAGTTCTGTTTTGTCAGCTTATTATTCATAGTGATACTGAGTTTTGGAATTCTGCCATTGCATTTCAGATGGCTATGGCGAATTGTCATAGTTTTAGTTTTTCTTTTTCTGAGATGAATTTTAGTGGGGTGAATTTTTTTTCGGATTCTATTTTTAGTACTGCTATGTCGTTTATGGGGTCTTCTGCTAGTAGTTTTGCATCGTATTCTTCTCCTGAGTTTGTTATGACTGTGTATATGGCATTTTTATCGCTTATTACATGTTTGTTGGTAATTATTTTTCAATCTGTTGTTATGAAGAATCCTGTTCATCATCATACTTTTTCTTTTACACTTCATATTGGTTTGTCAAAGAATCCCCGAGGGTTTCTTCTGTATACTAATAAATCTTTTTTTATAATTATGCTAACAACAGAAGGGGAAATTGTTTTTACTACTTTTGTAATTTCATTTTCTAGGTCTTTTATCTCAACTATTTTATTTTCTTTTATTATTTCTTGTTTTTCTGTTTTTGTGTTTTTTTCTGTTGTGTTGTTTTGTGGAATTAAAGTCACAAAGGTATATGCTCATATTATTCAGGAGATAAATGAAAATATTATAATTATTATGGATAGTAGTTTTATGTTTGTTTTCATGGTGTTCTCGATTAATAATAAAAAATAACTGTAGCCTCCTTCCTTTCGTATGAAAGGCAAGGAATATAGGATGGATTATATAAACGAGGCTACAATAAATTTTTATTTATATTTTCAAGTAATTCAGGAAAAGAAGGTTGAGAAAAGTGCAATCTATCTTTAAATATAAAAAACTCTGAGTTTTTTAACAGTTTTTTGTAGTTATAATGTTGTTTAAAGGGGATTATAGGATCATCTTCTGAAAAATACAAAAAAACCTTTTCTGCTTTTTCTTCTATATCTGCTACTTTAGTCTCATCTAATGCAAAATCTCAAATATATTCATCAACTAGTCACTCATCATCAAAAGCTGGAGCAACTAAATGTAGTTGGTCAATATTTTTAGGAAAATCATTTTCACTTAAATATTTTGCCAAAAAAGTTCATCAAAGAGAATTTCAAACAATTATTATTTTATCATCTGTCAAATATGAAAAGAGTTTTTCAAACCGAATTTTCCATGCTTTATATTTAGCATTCCGTTTATTTGGCATATCTGGTTTCAGTGTTTCAAAGTTTTCACTTAAAGACCAAGAAATCCAATCTCTCCATTTTTGCTTTATTTTATAGGGATTATATTTTTTCTTTTTAAAAGATTCATAAAACTGCTCTTCTGTATAAAAAGCTTCTCATCATCTAATAAATATTATTTGGTTCATATCTAAAATCTTTTAATTTATAAAATTTTATTTAGGGGTAACCACAAGGTATTGCCCCTACATTTTTTTCCTAGACTATAAAAATCCTATGTTTTCTTCCTTTTGTAAAGGAAGTCCCTGAAGTGAAACGGAAGGGGATGGATTCGTTTTATGTAGAGATGTTTTGCCAAAATATCTTTACTAAATAAGTTAATTATTTTTAAACTAAGTTTTTCACCAACTCCCCTACATTCTTAATTTTCACAATCTCAATCTCATATTTCCCTTTTACTTTAACTTCTGGAATAAATATTTTTTTAAATCACATTTTTTCTGCTTCTTTTATTCTTTTTTCCAGCATTATAATATTTTTAATATTTCAAGTCAAGGAGATTTCTCAAACAAATACATAATCTTTTGGTATAATTTTATTTGTTTTGCTTGATATAATACTAGATGCTAGACTTAGGTCTATTCAAGGCTCTTCTATTTTTAATCATCTAGCAATATTTGAATATACATCATGACTGTCTAGTTTTATGCTTGTATACTTTAGTAATACGGCTATTATTAGGTCTAATTTTGATGAGTTTATTCATCTGGATGATCTTTTGGGATAACCAAACTTAGTGTATGTTGTTAGACTTTCGGTTTCAATTACTAGGCTTCTTGTTCATTCTATGGTTATGGATAGGGAAGAGCCAATAGTGGGAGCAGATGAGTTTATAAACTCTAGTCAAGGATTTTTTAAATCGTAAAGCCCTTTTTCTCACATCTTAAAAATACCTATTTCTGAGGTTGCTCAGAATCTATTTTTGAGTCATCTGAGTATTCTTAGGTCATCAAATTTACTTCACTCAAAGTATAACACTGTGTCTACCATATGCTCTAATGTTTTTGGTCATGCCAAATTTCCGTCCTTATTTATATGTCCAATTATGAATACGGCTGTATTGGTTTTCTTTGCTATAGCTATTAGTAGTTCTGTTATATATCTAACTTGTGAAATACTTCAACTTGTTCAAGTAATAGAACTTGAATTCATTACACTTATAGAATCAACTATCAATAAATCACATGTGTTTTTTGTTAGAGTTTGTATTACATTTTCTATATTATTTTCTGAGAGTATGTTTAGTCTTGGATTTTTTACTCAGATTCTTCTGGCTCTATCAAAAATTTGGTGTTCTGTTTCTTCTCAGCTTATATATATAATTTTTTTATCTATCCACTCAGCTAATTGCAAAGTAATTGTAGATTTTCATATTCATGGTTCTCATGAGAGTAATACAACACTTCATGGTACTATTCATCATCCTAGAACATTATTTAGCTCTGTAGATTTTGTTATTATTCTGTCGTCTTTTAGCTCTATGTCTTGGATTTTTGTTAGTGGTTTTACTTCTCATTGTGTAGTGGCTATTTTTATTTTTGCTTCTTTGAATTCTTTTAGGGAATTCCATTCTTTACAGAATGTGCATTGTCATTGCCATTTTATGCTTTCATTTCAGCAGTTTGTGCAGGTGTACATATAAAAAATATTTACTAAATAATTTCCTAAGTATATATATTAAATATAATATTTCAAATTTTTATGCTATTTTTTTAATAATCCCCTAAAACATACTAACTTTTTCTCCAGTTCTTGGATTGAAAAAACTAGCTCTTTTATATCTTTTTTTTCACTTTTTAAATAGTGCTTTATAGTTAATATCAAGTTTAAAATTTCTTTTATAGTAAAATTTTAATTTATTATATTTTTTAGAATCTACACTTTTTAAAAAAGCTAAATGTCACTTTATTTTATTTATGTCTCATTTTCATTTTTTCAAAAAATTATAAATCATAGCTCTTAGTTTCATATATTTATTTCTAGGATAGGCTACTTTTTCGTTAACTACTAGTCAGGTTACTAATTGTTTTGTATGATTTCTATAAATAGTAGTCTTTTTCTTTTTCGCAGTGTATCAATATTTTGGTAGTAAAGAATCTGTTATTATTCTAATGGCATTTTTTATTTTATCATTATCAGAAGAAAAGGTTATATCGTCAGCATATCTGGTATAACCAACTTTTTTATCATACTTTTTTAGTAAATTCATTATCATCTTATCCATTCATAAAAACACAAGATTTGCTATGAATGGGGAAGTAGGGGATCATTGTGTTAGTCTTCAATTGTAGGTTGTGATATTTATCAAATTATATATTTCTTCAGAAGAAATTCATTTATATGAATTTAGGGCATCTTTTATTTTATCTTCTGTGATTGAGTGAAAGAAGTTCTCTATATCTATGTTTATTACTATTTTTTTTCATATATGTTTTTGTGCATTATTTCTAATTCAGGAATTTTTTTTAAATGCTGTTACATATGAGGGAAAGAGAAAAATTTTATTTAGGTCTTTTAGTATATTTTTTTGAGTATTTTTTAGTATGTCATTGGGGGCTTCAATTAGCCTTTGTGTTCAGTCTCTTTTTGGGATGTAAAAACTTTTATATTCTTTTGATGTTGCTTGATATTTTGATAAGAATTTTAGATTAAATTTCTTTTTAGAAGAATGTTTTTTAGATGAGGCTGATTTTTGCTGATTTCAGCTTTTTATCCATTTTATAGCTACTATTATAAAAAGGATTCATATTAATATGTTTCATCCGAATTTGATTATTATTTCTTTAATATCCATGTTTTTATTGTTTATGAAAATAAAAAAAAGGAAGTATATTTCTACTTCCTTTGCTTCTTTGCTATTTATATTATATAACAAAAATTAATTTTTGTTATATCTACAATTGTGATTTGTCCGCAATGATGTAACATCATCAAAAAAACCAAAGAAGTTATTTTTTAGTGTATAAAAATAATAGAAAAAAGCAAATTTTAACATGAATATAATGAATGAAGATTAATAATTCTAATAATCGTATTCTTCTTTGTTAACCAAGGATTCTCTTCTCATAATTTTTTATTTATGAGATATAATCACCAAGCTTTTAGTATATGAGTGATTAGTCAGAAGACTAAATAAAACATGAAAAATACTATAAAAAACCAAATTAAGTAGTCAAAAATTTTGGGAGTTTCTAATCAAAGAAGCATAAACTTTTTATTTATTAATATAAACTTTTTAAAATTTTCTTTTTTAACACAGATGAAGTATAATTAAACTTAATTATTTTTCAAATTAATTATTATGTTAGAACCTAAGGAGACTGTTTCTGATAGAATTGAGCAAAGTTTTGTATTGTTTAAGAGTAATTTTGGTAAATTTTTGTTACCTATTTTATTTTACAAGATTGCTTCGTTATTAATTATGTCGACATTTATATACATTTATTTTAAAATAAATCCTATAGATGTTGATTTTTTGCCAAATTCTGAGGTAAATCAATTGGGGGCTTTGTGATGATTATATGAAAGTATAGCTCCGTTTTTTATTAAACTGTATACAGTATTGGGTGTTATTATTTTGTATTCAACTATTTATTCTTTATTATATATTTGATTTTGAATTTGACTTATTAGGTCAATAAAACAGTGATTTAATTGAGAAGATGTTACTCCTAAAGAAAATTTGTTTTATGGTTTTAGAAATATTTCTAACTCTTTTAAAACTTATTGGTATGTTTTTGCTTATGTTTATTTAATACCTGCGATTATTTTTATAGTTTGATGAATTTTGTTAATAATGGGGTTATCTGATAAAAGTAAAAATGGTGATTTTATATGAATTGGAGTGGTAATTATAGTATTTTCGGTTTTTATGCTTATGATATTTTGAGTACTTAGGTGAGTAAGGTCTTATTTTTCTATAAGTTCGGCTGTTGATAAGAATGAGTTTTCTAAGGATAATTTTAGGTTTTCTATAAAAATTACAAAAGATAATTGGTTGAGGATTGTTTGAAATTTTATTTTGGTTTGAATTATTATTTGGTTTATTTCTTCAGTATTTTCTGGGATAATATGAATTATTGGTTTTGCTCAAATGGATTTTGGGAATATTCTTAATTATTCTGTACAGTCAATTTCTCAGGAAATAGGAAAGTTTTTCGAGTCTTTTTGAGAGTTTAGTGTTTTTAAAATCATTTCTAAATTATTAAGTACATTTTTAACTACCATAATGACTGTGTTTATGGCGGTTTTTACTTATATATTTTTCAAGAGGTTGGAGTTTGAAGGTGTTTGAGAGAAAGAGACAGAAGATTATTAATTGTTTATAAAACTTCTAATAATCCATACCTGAATCCTTTCCTTTAATACTAAAGGAAAGGGGCTACAAATGTTATTAAATTAATAGTACTTTAGGTGCAATAACTTATGTTTGCCCTGATTTAGAAATGTTTTACAAAACCTCTAATAAAAAGATTTCTCTTCAGACTAATTGTTTATCTCTCTTGTATAGTAGGCTTCCAGATTTGGTAGGGAAGATTTTGAATTCAGAGGAAATAGAGGTAGGGAGTAGTTGTTTTATTTTACAGTATTTTTTGAGTACATCATAGATTTCAGTAAAATATATATATTTTTTTTCTAATTCCCAGAAAGGGAAAGAGATGACTATGTTTCATTTAAATTCAGCTTTTTTTAAACCAGAGAAAAATTTTTCATATAGTTTAATTAGATTTTTTCTTTGAATGTTTATTCTGTTTTCAGAAATATTTTTCTTTGTCATAATTTCTCAGAGGAATCCTTCTGTTATTATGCTTATATTTTTATTTTTTAGGATTATTGAATTTTCTTCCATATCTCTTGCATCTAATTCTATGATTTCTGAGTTAAAGTTTTTTTGTTTTAATTTTTTTAGGTTGTTTTTGGTTGCTTCTATCATATTTGGATTATAGTCGCTTCAAAAGACTTGTTTTATTCACATGTATATTCATTCTATTAGTACTGTTCATAGTCAGCAAAATGGGTCGTATAATCACCTTTTAGAGTTCTCCTTATTAAACCTAGCCCCCTCCTTATCAAGGAGGGGGGATTTAATTTGTGAGAAATTTATCATAATTTGTGCTAGTTTTGGGGGGAGCATTCATATTTCCATATCTCTGGATTTTCAGTAGTCTCTTTTTGAGTAGCTTTCTATGTCTTGTACCCAGATTGTTGTTCAGAAATAGTTATTTACTACATTAAAATCACTTTCTTTTTCTATTAATTTTTCTCATAGGATTTGAGCGGATGATAGGTTTTGAAAGTCTTTGTTTATGAATCTCGAGGAGGTGTTATTTTGTTTTAGGTGTTTTTTTATGTCTATTAGTTGTGTTTTTAGGTTTGATTCTTTTCAGAAGACTGAGAGTCCGTAATTAAATTTTCAAGTTTTTTTATTTGCAGTTTTTTGAATTTCTTCTTTTATTTCGTTTGAGTTGTTTAGTTTGTAGAATTCTACTATTTTTATGGTTCAGCCTAGTTTGTCTGCATTTTCTATGGCTAGATTTTTATCTATTTCTTTTAGAATTAAGAATTTTTTATCAAGGTGTTCTACTTTTATATTAGGGAAGACTGAGATTATTTCTGCGATGGATAGCTTGAATTCTCTTCAAAGCTGGAATCAAATTAGCATTTTTTTAAATTAAGATTTAAACTAAGGTTTTTTATATTATAGGTTCTGAGAAGTCATCAATTTTTTCTACTACATCTTTTTGTTCTTCTATGATTGTCTTTTTTGCTTCAAGTAAACTTCTACAGTATTTTGTTCTTGATAGGTTGTATAGTTCTTCTATGTAGCTTTTAGGAACTTCTGAGTCTGGAGTGTAGAGACTTTTTAGTGAGAATGGGTCTTTAACTTGACCATTAACTAGAAGTTTACAATAAAATTCTCTTTGATTTAGGTTGGCTAAATCATAACTTTTTAAAAATGGGTCAAAGTGTCTTTCCATATACATGGCATCTTCACTAGATATTCTGAAACTTATAAGTGTTCATACATTACCAAATAAGGCATCACTGAGATTATTTGGGATTTGTTTAATAAATTGATGAGCTACGGCAAGGGATAGTCAGTATTTTCTGGCTTCGGATAGTATTTCTCAAAATGTGTCTGTGGCAAAGTTTTGAAATTCATCTACATATAAGAAGAAAGGGGTTCTGTATTTTTTTGCTAGTCATTGTCTTCACATAGCTGCTTGAAATATTTTAGTGACAAACATGGCTCATAGGAATCACATAATTTCTTCTTGTAGTTTTCATTTTGGGAGTTTTACTAGTAGTATTTTTCTTTTATCCATCATTTCTCTGAAGTCTAATTTATTTTCATGACTGGCAAATATATTTTTTAAAATGTCTACTGATAAGAGTTGACCTATTTTATTTAATATTGGCATAATGGCTTCTGTGTTAAATTGCTGACTCCATCAGGCAAATTCATTGGTCCAGAAATTTCTAACTACATCATCTTTTATTTCTTCTATCATGTCATATCTAAAATCTTTGTCTGTTAGGGCTCTGATTACATCAAATAATGTAGAGTTGGGTTTATCTAGTAGGGCTAAAAATATCATTCTGAGTACATGTTCTAGTTTGGCATTCCAATTGGCTCAGAAGAATTTATGAAATATGTCAATAAATCATTTTGCTAAAACTTGTTTACTTTCGGTTTCTTTTATATCTAATGGGTTAAAACAAAAAGGGAATTCCTCATCTGTGGGGTCAAAAATGATAACATCTTTTTTTCTGTTTTCTGGAATGTGGGCTACTACTTCTTCTATTAAATCACCATGAGGGTCTATGAGTCATATACCGTTTCCATTTTTTAAATCATCTATAACTAAGCTGGTCAAAAATTTAGATTTTCAGGTTCATGTTTTTCATATTACATATATGTGCCTTAATCTGTCTTCATCATAGGTTCAAACAGGGACTTTTATACTTCTAAAGTCTGAGATTCATACTATATTTACATTTTTTGGATATCATCTAGGTATTATCTCACCATTTTTTAGTTTAGTGAAATCAAAGGTGGGAGCTCCTATTGGTAGAGCTAGTTTTTTGGCTGTTACTTTTAGTAGGGAGGTTTCATTACTTGGGTTATTTGGGAAGTGGAATATACTAGAGATTTCTTCTGAGGTACAGATGTATTTACTTTTAATTTCTTTTATAGCAAATGGGTTTATATTTTTAATATTTCTATGAATTTTTAATTTAAATTGGTTTAGTGGGTAGTTTTTGAATATCAGAAAGTTGTTAAATAGAGATCTTAGTTTTCAATTGGCTATAGATTTATTTTCTCATTGAACTACAATATAAATCTTAGTTTCAAATAGGTCTTGTTCTAGTTTGTATTGAAAATATTTTTTTCCTAACTCTTTCCATCATTTTTGTATCTTATGATTTAATATATACTTAAAAAAAGTAAAAAATAGCTTCATTTTAAAGAGCATATATTGAAATTTTGATTTTATGAAGAAGCCAAAGCTTTCTCAGACTACGGGTTTTAATTCTATAAAGACTCATACTTTATCTTTTATTAGTCAGAAGTTTTCAAAGTTTCTAAATATGTTGAAAATGAATTCTGTATTGTCGGTGGTAGAGTATTTAAATGGGTAGAACCAGTTATTTTCAAGTTTTAGTTCTCAGACTATAGTTCTTTTATTCTCGAAGTTCCAGACTCATTTGTCGTCGTCTGTTAGTTGAAACTCGTTGAAGTATGTGTAGAATTGGGATTCAAATGCTGAGTAAGTTGAGGCTGATGATGTGTAGCTGTAAAATATTTCTCATCAAAGGTAATTTACTCAGAATATCATTTTCTTTTTTTCTAGGGTTTTTCATATGTCTTTAAAAAACTCATCCACATATTTTTTTCATTTTGTGTATGAGTGGTAGACTTTTATTAGGTGTGTTTTGGGCATTAAGTTTTACTTATAATTCCTAAACTAAAATAAATTTGGTAAAAAAATTATTTTTTTTAATTTTTTAAATACAGTTTCTAGTTTTCAAAAGTTATTTTCTTCTACATATATATCTTATTTTACAATATGTTTTAGATATACACCAAAGGATTAAAAACATCTATTGATAAACTGTTATTATTATATATATATATCAAGTTTGTTTGTGAAAATATTCTAGTCTTAATTGCCTATATTGCAAATAATTATTTTTTTAACAAAAAAATAGTTAAAATTTTTTGATATAGATACTATATTTGATATAATAAAATAAAGCTTTATTTATATCCTCATAATCCCCTAAATTTATGATAAAATTATTAAATAGATTTGCTTGGTTATTATCAATAATACTTTGATTTATTATATCTATATCAGTCATAGGATTTGACACATTTTTATTAACCCAAAAAGAAATAAATTACGGAATAGGATTGTGGATAATATCAGCACTTTTAATAAAAAAAATAATTTTATCAAAAAGATTTATAAAGAAAGCATTAGAATATCAGAAAAAAAAAGAACAAATAGAAAATAAAATAGAAAATATTGAAAACTTAAAAAAACAAGAAGACATTAAAAATAAACACAGTCTGTCAGCAGAAGGCTTTAGTCCTTTGAATGAATCAAATTTAAAACTCTTGAATAACAACATAAAAGCAGAAAATAAAAATCCAGAGGAAAATAAAGAAGAAATATCAGAGTCAAAAATTGTGAGGATGCTTACAAGTAAAGCTCTTTTATTCTTAGAAAAAGCCTTTTTTAAAGACCCCTTAATGAAATTAGGAATAATCCTAATAACCTTATCTATTATTTATTTCTACAAATCACAAGTAACAGATTTTCTATTGAGCATAGGCTTAGTATGAAGAATAATAATGACAGTAACTATTATTTCTTTTATAATATATTATATTTGAGTAAAAATATATTCTAGACATAAAAATGAAGCTTTTATTTTTATGTGAATATCTATTATAGTAAATTTTATAGTAATATTATCGTATAGATATTTTGTATGAATAAACTCTGATACTGCAAGTATTATGCTATTTTTACTTTTGACTCTAAATGTTTTTTTCTGAATTTTAACTTCTTTAGTTTATAATTCAAAAACTATACTTGTGATTTCATTCCTATTTGCATATCTAAACCCATTTATGCTATGAATGAATAATTTAAGCTTTTTTAATATAATCTGTTATTCTATTATAATAAATATTTTATGACTTCTATTAAGTAATCAAAAAAACAATATAATATTTGTAATATCTAGTTTTGTACTTTGAGCTGTATTATATTTATTCATTCCCTTTTCTAATGAGTTATGATGGAACATAAAAATAATATCTACCTGTTTATTATCTGCTATAACTCTTTTAGCTGGTAGAGGTGTAAGGTTTTCTTTATATAACAATATTTTCAAAGTAACATTGTTTATTTTGACTTATATATTTATAATTTTGAATCTAATTAATTCTTCTGGAATGCTTTCATTAGTATCTGTTTTTGTTGTCTATTATATAGTTTTGCTAGTATTATATATTTTAAGTGTATTATTAACTTTAAGGTTGAAATCTTGAGCAAAAAGTTTTAGTATTATACTATTTATTCCTCTTATATTATTTATCTGGTTACTATTTACTTCACAGCTTTTAGCTATACCTTTTGTATTACTATCAACTGTTATAATAAATTTAATATGAATTATATTTTTAAGAAATAAATTTAAAGATATTTTCTTCTATATATTTTTTTGTTTATTAGCTTTATTTATATGATTATTTAATTTTGAGATTCAAATACTTGATAAAATTATATCAGAAGATATAACGAGATTTAGTATCTCTTTAATTACTAGTGTTTTATTCTTATTATCAAGTTATTATTATGCAATAAGAAAGAAGGCATGAAATTTATTTGCTATATGAACTTTATGAAATGCACTTATATTATCTCCTGTTGTTATAAATAAAGTAGATTTTCGGAAATTATGAGTAGATACTACTCTATTTTCTTGATGAACATCTTATTTCAGTCTTTTACTTATTACTATGATTATTTTTATCATAAGTAACTGGTTATTACCTATTTTGACAAGTAAAATATTAAAGAAAGAAAATTTTATTAGCATATTAATATGAGTTACATTCTGTATATTATTAGTATCAGTTTATATAAATGCTTATTGAACTATACATTTTTCTCTGGCACAAAAATGATTAGCTTTTTTATTATTATCTTTTGTTTATTTTACCCAGTCTTTTTTTGCTATGAAAAAGATATGAATAAACAATTTTAAAAAGGATTTTTGATTACAAAAAATATTTTATATTTTTCTTCTCTCTGGTATATTTTTGTTTTCATTATCTGTTGTTCTTATGTTTTTAAATAAACCTCAGGTAATAAGTTTAGTTCTATTTTCTCAAGCTACAGTTTTATATTATTTTTATTCTAAGACTAAGTTGAAGGCTATATTTTCTATGGCTACTTTATTTTTTTTATTTTGATTGTGAAGTTTTTTAATAGTACTACCTTTTGTAATAGAATGAAATTCTTGATTATTAACAAGTTTTAACCTAATAATAGCTCTTTATATTCTTGATTTACATTTTTTTGATAAGATAAATAGTAAAATTTTAAATATTATTCATCATATTTTACATATAGTTTGAATATGAATAGTAGCTTTTCTTATAACTAAAGTGATTTCTAATTATGATTATGGATTTCATATATTTACTTTATGAATATTTTCTATTATTTTTGGATACCTTTATGCTAAATGGCATTTTAAATTTGGAAAAATATTATTTCTAATATTTATATTATGATTTACTAGTTACCATATTTTAGATGTTTTTAATATTTTAATAAATCTTAAAAAAGAAAATTTATGAAAATTATCAAGCTTACAATATATTACAACTTGAGCAATTATTTTAAATTTATTTGTATGGAGAAAATTTAATAAAATAAAACCCTATAATAGATTTTTAACTATATTAGTATGAGTTTACACTGTTATAATAACTAGTATCTACACATTGGATTTATTTTATAATACATTTAATCATTTGGCTGTGACTATTTATTTTTCACTAATATCACTAGTTTTATTATCTTATGGTATATGGAAAGATTTTATAAAATACAGAATTTTTTGATTATATTTTCTTTTAGTAACTATGTTAAAAATATTTTTTTATGACATATGGGTAGACTCAGTAGTAAAATATAAAATAATATCATTCATATTAACATGAGTTATTTTTATCGTTGTATCATATCTATATAAAAAGAAATACTGAAGCAATTTAGCAAAAGAATTTAAGGAAAAGAAAAATCATATTTTTCTAAAGGAAAAAGAAAAAGAAATGAAAAAGAAATGAAAATAATTTTTGAGAAAAATGATTATAATAAAATAGTTTTTACAAAATATGCAAAGTAAAATAGAAACCAAATTTTTAGAACTAAAAGAAAGCTTTAGAGAAAAATCTAAAATAATATATAGTATAATAGTCTTGTTTATACTATTTATTTTCTTTCCAATATTTATATTCTATATTTATTTTATAAATCTTAGTTTAGAATTACCAGATGTAGAATGACTAAAAGACATACCAATAGCTGAAACTTCTATAATATATGACAAAAACGGTGATGAACTCTATAGTATATATTCTGAGAAAAGAACATATGTAGACTATGATGAAATAAATAAAAATATGATAAATGCAATAGTAGCATCAGAAGACCAAAGATTCTGGAGTCATCCATGATATGATATAATATGAATCACAAGAGCCGTTATTAGATGAATACAAAGCGGTGGAAATTTTGCTTGAACATCTGGAATAAATCAACAATTAGCTAAAATAATATATCTATCAAATGAAAGAAAAATTAAAAGGAAGTTGGAGGAATTATATCTTTCTATGAAGCTAGATTCTAGTTTTGATAAAAAATATATATTAGAACTTTATCTAAATAAAGTATTTTTTTGATGAAATTCATATTGAGTAGAACAGGCATCAATAACTTATTTTTGAGTAAAAGCATCAGAACTGTCAGTTTTAGAGGCAAGTATCTTAGCATCCTTGCCGAAATCTCCAACATCATTATCTCCATATACAAAAAAGTGAGACTTATTATGATACCCACTCATTTTTAATTCAAAAGATAAAAATAAACAAGAAGAAATAAAAGAAGAAGATAAAAAATCAGATGAAGAATTAAAAGAAGATAATGAAGAATTAACTCCAGAAGAAAACAAAGAAATAGAGGCAAGTATACTTCGTACAGAAATACTATCCCAAAAATCTTTAGAAGAAAATAAAGAAAGCATAGAAGAACTAAAATTATTTATAAATAATCTAACCATAAAAAGGGCAAGAAACAATTTAGAAATATGCTGAATAAAAAAAGAATATCTAAGAAACTATAAAATATATGATGAAGAATGTACAAGAGTGCCTATAAATAAACTACTATCTTTTCTAAACTCAATACAAATAATAAAATGAGATAAAACAATAGAATACAATACATGAAGAAAAGACTATGTATTATGAAGAATGTTTGAAGATAAATATATAACATTTGAACAATATAAAAAAGCAATAATAGAATCTTTCTGATTCGAATTTATAGAATATAAAGACGATATAAAATACCCATATTTTGTAATGTATGTAAAAGAATATTTAGTAGAAAAATACTGAGAAGATGTTATAAAAAAATGATGATTAAGAATATATACAACATTAGACCCAAAAGTTCAAGATGAAGCACAAAATATACTAAGAGAACAAGTAAAAAACAATGCAAAAAACTTTAATGCAAAAAATGCTGCTCTTATAAGTATAGATAATAAAACTTGAAATATAATATCAATGGTTTGATGAGTAAATTATTATGATGAAGAAAATTGATGATACAACAATATGGTAACATCCAGACTACAACCATGAAGTTCATTTAAACCTTTTGTTTATTTGCTAGCTATGATGAAAAAGTGATTTAGAAGAAATAGTGTAGTATATGATGTAAAGTATGTTTTTCCTTTATGATATTCTCCTAATAATTTTGATGGTTGATATATGTGAAAAATGACTTTATCAAAGGCATTGAATCATTCTAGAAATATTCCTGCTGTGAAAATGTACTATTATGCTTGAGAAGAACCAGAGATATTAAAATTTATAGGAAGTTTATGAATGAAAAGCTCTTTAGCCTATAAAGAAGAGCGGAAAGAAAAATATGGTAGAGAGTTTAATTATTCTGCACCTATGGCTCTTTGAACAGCAGAGGTTACTCCATTAGAATTAGCAACAGCATATTCTGTTTTGGCAAATAATGGAGTGAAAAATGAAATAAGTCCTATTTTGAGAATTACTGATTCTAGGTGAAATATATTAGAAGAGTTTAATAAAAAAGAAGAACCAGAAAAAATAATAAGTGAAGAAATGTCATATGAGATGAACTCAATACTTTCAAATACAAATGATAAACCTGAAGGCTGGAGGGAGTTTTTAACTATACCTTGAAGAAAAATGGCAGCAAAAACATGAACTTCAACAAAACAGTACTATGTAAAAGGGATAAAGGTAATAAAATCTAAAAATCTTTGGTCCATATGATATACCCCTCAAATCACAACAGTAGTATGGGCTTGAAATACAGACTGAGAAGAATTATGAGAAAATGCATTTTGACTAACTTGACCTTCCCCAATTATGATAAAATTTATGCAATTTATTCACAAAAACCTACCAGTTGAAAACTGGACTACTCCTTAATTTTTTCTTATCTTATTAAATAATATTTCCCCCTTAGTCAAGAAATAAATAAAATCAATATTTGTTTTTGTTTGTACAATAAGTAATATATGAAAAATATATTACTTTATAGTAATTAATTTATTCTATGCAAAAAAATAAAAAAGCCTTCACTCTAGTAGAACTAATAGTAGTAATAGTAATCCTATCTATTCTATGAACAATAAGCTTTATAGCTATGCAAGGATATACAAAAAAAGCCAGAGACTCAGTAAGAAAATCTGATATCTGAATAATAATAAAATCACTAGAAGTACATAAACTAAAAACCTGAACATATCCAGAGCCAACAGAAGGTACAGAAGTAACATATACCTGAGCCGAAGTCTGGACTCAATGAGTAGTCTGAAAATCAGTAATAGATGTTGTAGATTGACTAACAAAAATCTTAACAGACCCACTAACAGATTTACCATACACATATTCAAATCTAAACACTAAAAGAGAATTTGAAGTAGCAGCAGTACTTGAGTGAAATATCTCAATAAATAACAATTTGAAATTATTAGAAGAAACCTATGCCTGAGACCAAATCTGAACAGCTTATGTTAAATGAACCTATAACAGAGTACTAGCAAAAGTAAGTACTTGATGAACAGTATACTCATTAGCAGTCCCAACAATAATATCTTGAGATATAACAGAAGCAAATATATTAGCTTTACAATTATCAAATAAACTAGTATATCATGGAAAAAATAATTTACCAAGCAACTATTTAAATTCACAATTTAAAGTAGATTGATGATGATTTGAATTTAACCCAAGTAGCATAGTAGCATACACCTGAACAATAGCAAGTTTAGATGAAACAGATAATCAAGTAACTCTATTAAATAATTTGAAAACTATTTATACCTGAACAGATGTAGTAGATTTGAATAGTGATATAAAAAAAATAGATGAGATAGTAATAAATACAAATAATCCATCAGATGAAGTAAAAGAATTAGCAACTTTTATTATAAAAAATAGTATAAATCCAAATATAGAACTTTATGTTAGCAGTTGAACAAGTACATGAAGTGAAGAAGAATGATGATATTCAGAAACAGCCTTTGTATCAGAACGGAAAACAGACAATTCTTGACTAAGTGATGATAATCAAATAGAACTACCTCTACAAAGCGATTGAATATATAATTTTACGGTAGATTGGTGAGACTGAAACAGTGACACAATAACAACTTACAATCAAGCTGAAGTCACCCACACATATGCAACAGCCTGAACATATGAAATAGTTATGGACTGAACTATGAATGGATTCGCCTTTAATGCATGATCTTATTCAGATGATGATTTGGATGATTGAGATAAATTACTAGATATATCACAATGGTGAACATTAAAATTATCTGATTGATGAGACCAATTCTCTAATGCAGAAAATTTCACAGTCACAGCCACTGATACACTAGACACAAGTAATATCACAGACATGAATCATATGTTTTATAAAGCAAGCTCTTTCAACTGAGATATATGATGATGGTATACAAATAATGTAACTAAAATGAATTCTATGTTTTATAATGCGACTGCTTTTAATAAAAACATAAGCTCTTGGAATACAAGTAATGTAACTACTATGGAATATATGTTTAGAGGAGCCACATCATTTAATCAAGATATTTGAAGTTGGGATGTTAGTAGTGTAACTAGAATGGATGAAATGTTTTATTGAGCTACACTATTCAATGGAAATATCTGATTATGGGGTACTGATACAAGTAATGTAACAAGAATGGACTCTATGTTTAGAGAAGCCACATCATTTAATCAAGATATTTGAAGTTGGGATGTTAGTAGTGTAACTACTATGTATTACATGTTTAGAGATGCGATATCATTTAATGGAAATATATGATTATGGGGTACTGATACAGGTAATGTAACTAGTATGTCTTATATGTTTTATGATGCAGTTTCTTTTAATCAAGATATTTGAAATTGGAATACTAGTAAAGTTACCACTATGGCTAGTATGTTTACATATGCTGATATTTTTAATCAAGACATTTGAGATTGGGATGTTAGCAATGTTACAAGTATGAGTAATATGTTTTCATTTGCATATGATTTCAATGGTGATATTTGAAATTGGGATGTTGGTAAAGTTACAAGTATGATAAATATGTTTAGATATGCATATGATTTTGATCAAGACATATGAAATTGGGACACTCATAGTGTAACCAATATGACAGGTTTATTTAGTTATGCCACATCATTTAATCAAGATATATGATTATGGGATGTTAGTAGTGTAACAGCCATGTGAAGTATATTTGACCATGCCACATTATTTAATGGAAATATCTGATTATGGGGAACTAAAACAAGCAATGTTACAAATATGAATAAAATGTTTTTTTATGCAACCAACTTTGACCAAGATATCTGATGATGGGATACCAGTAAAGTAACCACTATGGAATACATGTTTAGTAGAACTAATCTTTTTAACCAAGACATCTGATGATGGGATGTTAGCAGTGTTACAGATATGGGAAGTATGTTTAGTTATGCAATCTTATTTGATGGAAATATCTGATTATGGGGAACTAAAACAAGCAATGTTACAGATATGGGAGGTATGTTTTATAATGGAACTAACTTTAATCAAGATATAGGTTCTTGGGATACAAGTAGTGTAACCACTATGAGATATATGTTAACTGGACTAGACTATTTTAATCAAGACATATGATGATGGAATACAGGTGAAGTTACTAGCATGTATAGAATGTTTTATAGAGTAGAATCATTTAATCAAGATATATGATTATGGGATACTAGTAAAGTTACTACCATGTATGAAATGTTTAATTGAGCAGATGTCTTTGATCAAAATATAAGCTCTTGGGAAGTTGATAATGTAACAGAGTATTCTTGATTTGATGGAAATACCACAGCTACATGGACATCAGAAGAAAAACCTATTTGGGTAAATTAATTATAATATGTGTAGCATATTAATACCACTATTTATTATTATATTTATTTTTTTATGGAAACTAAAGCAGTAAAAGCCTTCACCCTAGTAGAACTAATAGTAGTAAATGAACTATACACATAATATATATAATATATATAGAAGAAAATAGTAAAAGTAGTATACTAAACTTAGAAAACTTTAGTTAACATAATACTTTTACTATGAATATAGTAAATCCAAACAAAGGGAAAATACAAGGTCATTTAAGAGAAATAATGACAAAAGATTATAAACAATGTTGAAATTCAGTACTAGTAGCTAGAAAATACGAAGTTACAGCCAATACAGTGCTAAAACGGAGTAAAGCCGAAAGTCTTGAAAATAAAAGTTCAGCCCCAAAAATACCATCCAGAAAATACGAATTACCTGATTTATGCCTAATATATTGGCTTTATGAAAAGGATAATTTAAAATGAGATGAAATATTGGATTATTTTGAAGAAAATAATCTAAATATGAAAAGATCCTCAATCTATTACTATCTAAAAGTTTGGGGCTTAACAAAGAGAAGAAAGGAAGCGAAAAAAAGAATTAATCAACAATTTAAAGATTATGAACCATGATTTCTGCATGTAGATATAACATATTGACCAAAATTAAATGGAAAAAAGTGGTATATATTTGTAGCTATAGATAGAGCAACAAGACTAATTTACATTGAGATTCATGATAACAAAAGAGCAAAAACAGCATCAAAATTTCTGGAAAAAGCTATAGATTTTTTTCCATTTTATATAACAAAGGTTTTAACAGATAATGGCAAAGAATTCACATTAAATAATCATAAATGAAATTCAGAATGTGATTTAGTTTGAGCTTTTGATAAAATATGTAATTTAAACAAGATAGAACATAGAACAACAAGACCATATACACCACAAACAAATTGAATGGTAGAGAAATCAAATGATACAATTAAATCAAATACCCTAAAAATAAAATCATATGAGACTCCTGAAGAAATGACTAAAGATTTACTTAGTTTTATGGTGTATTACAACCTAAATCGTAGACACAGTAGTTTAAGAAGAGAGTTATGAGTTAAAACCCCATATAATGCATTAGAATACTGGTATGAGAAAGATTCTAGTATATTTAAAGAAGATTTATTTGATTTCAAAGAAAAATTACTTAAAATTAAGAAGAATTTATAGAAAAATAAGTACACAATTGATACTTTTTGATTGAGGAAGTGCAGTCCCCCCCACCATAAAATCACTATTTTTTATAAATTATTTTGAAAAGATACAATAGAAAAGGGCAAACGGATAGAACTTTCTTTTTGCATATCGTTGTTTGCCCTTGGTAAACAAATATTTTCAAAATAATTTGTCAAAAATTGATTTTATGTATACCGTATCTCTTTTACTATTTTTCTATTGTATAATGTCTTTGGACTTAACAATAAATAATATATCTATGCAAAAGACTAAAACAAAAAATACTAAAGAATCATTTTTAAAGCTTATAAGGGAGGTGTTTAAAGATATATTTTTTCTTTATAGAAATTTTTTTCATTGGAATGCTTCTAAGATAATTATAAGGAGCTTATCAGCTTTTCTTTGATTAGTTTTTTCTTTGCCATTTATATTAGTGATAATAATACTTTGATTTTTAGATCCAATAGAGTGGTGAAAAATATTCAGTTCACTATCTGAGGGAAGAGATATAACTAATATTTTAAGATACAATATAGATAACCACCCAATATATTTATTTATTGAACTTTTGCTTTCAATATCAATTATATGAACATTTTTTTTAGGATTTTCATACTATTTACCACTAGAAGCTAGATTATATCTAGAATATTCAAACTCTAAAAAGCCAAAAATATTTAAAAATAAATATTTTTCTAAAGATTTAATAAAAAAACATATTTTTATAACATTTAAAATTTCATTACTTCTACTAATACCATTTCTAATATTTTTTTTCTTAAAAGATAAAATGATATGAAATTCTCTTTCTAGTGTTTTTTGAATGATTTTATTTATGATATTTCTTTATCTAATTTATAGAACAGGATTTTCCTATATAACACTTATTGATAAAGATAAATACAAAAAAACAGAAAAATCTAGATTTTATTTTAAAGAATCACTTTTTCTAACTAAGTGAAAGGTTGTATTTAGATTTATTATGGTATTTTTTATAGTTAGCCTTATATTTATTCCTTATCGCTTAGTTAGTTCAGAGTTATCAAATAGAGAAAATACTATGGTGGATTATTTAAAATATAGAAAAATATGAAATTCAGAATCACTTACAGTCTATGATAAAACAAACTATGAATTACTAAAATTATTCTACTCTGATAAAAGTGATGAAGAAGTTTCTCAGCAGTTAGTGAATAACTATAAATTACAACTAGCTGTACTACCAATTTTATACTTCTTATTTTTATCTTGAATAATAAGCATGACTTTTGTATCATTTTATAAAAAACAACTAACTATTTAGGTTATTAAATAAATAAATAAAATATGAAAATATTGATTTTTTGAGACATCTTTTGAAGAATCTGAAGGAGAGCTTTAGAAAAAGAAATATCAGGACTAAAAAGTAAATATAATCCTGATTTCATAATAGCTAATGTAGATAACATAACATCTGGAAGATGACCAGTTGAAAAGCATATATTAGAAATAGAAAAATTAGGAATAGATGTACTAACTTGATGAGATCATATCTTTGACCATGAAAAACATATAATAGATTATTTAGATAGGGAAGAGGGTATACTCATAAGACCAGCGAATTTTTATGAATCAGAGCATTACAAAATACCCTGAAAAGGTTATAAAATAGTTGAAAAATCATGAAAGAAACTACTTGTAATACATCTTATGTGAGAAGTCTTTATGAGATATAATGTATATAATCCATTTCTAAAAGCAGAAGAAATACTAAAAAAACTATCAGATGAAAAATTTGATGCAATAATACTAGACCTCCACAAAGAAGCAACTTCTGAATGATATGGTATGCTAACTTTTCTTGACTGAGAAATAAGCTTTTTGTATTGAACTCATACACATATCCAAACTAATGATGAAATAATATATGAAGAAGGCACTTGATTTATATCTGATGTATGAATGGTTTGAGCATTAAATTCTGTTATTTGAGCTGAATTTGGGAGTTTAAAAAAGAGATTTTTAACTGGAATAACTAAATGAAAAATAGAGCAGAAATTATGAAGCAGTTACCTACTTAATGCTGTTGTAGTAAGTATAAATGAGTTAAGGAAGTGTGAGGCAATAGAAAAAATTAGAATAGAAGGAAAAATATAATTTTCATACAAAAAAACTAAAAAATCAAAAATTTTTTTGATTTTTTAAGTTTTATGTATAAACTGCTGTTTGTTTTAAAAGATAATCCATTTCTGAATCTCTTCCTAGGTTGCTGAAGGAAGAGGCTACAAGGTTTTAAATTTAAGGATTTATAGCTCAGTTGGTAGAGCACTCGCCTCTTAAGCGATAGGTCCCGGGTTCGAGCCCCGGTGAATCCACCAAAAAAAATGAAAAAAAAACAAGAATTAGATTCTTGTTTTTTTTTGGGTTTTGTTTGTTTTTTTCCGTAGGGACAGGTTTTAAACCTGTCCTTACAATTTACAATTCTTCAAATTTCTCTACAAAATCAAACATCTTTTTCATTATTCTCTTTATAACACTAGTTCTTTCAAGAATTTTTGGTTTTACATTTAAAGTATTTACTATATCTTCTCTAAGAGGCTTTTTTCAAGTATATAAATAATTACTTAGCACTTTTTCAAATCTCTCTCTATCAACTCATTCATCTTTACAAAAACTCACTAAAGCCTTATTTCTTTCTTCTGAAAAAAACTTTTCAAAAACATCTGATATATTTTCACTATCTTTTACATTTGGTAAATTATCTTCTATAAACTTTTCTATAAGCTCTTTTTTACTTCTTAGTCTTGTATCTCATGAAACTATATCAAGTATAGCCTTTTTTTGTTGTTGTTTCTTTGTGTCACTTGCTTCATGTAAATTCACAAGCAAATAGATAATATAGTCTATATCTATATCATCTCTTCTAATTAGTTCTAGTTCAAAATCCACATCATCAAGGATAGAAACTTTTTCTTTATCATTATCACTTCTAACTTTATCATAAATATCCAGATATTTACTTTTATAATCTTCAAAAGTTTGCTTATCTATACCAAGAATTTCAAATGAAAAATCAGCAAATGTTGTAAGAACATTTTTAGTTCTAAGTAATTCTCTAAATAATTTCACAAACTTTAGTTGTAAATCTTCTGATATAAGTCAATCAACTGAGTCTACGGTTGGGGCTATTTGTTGTATATCAGCAAGAGCTTTATTAAATTTATTTACATAGCTTTCCAAAGTTTCCATTAATACAGTTTCTTTTGCATCCTTATTTGAAAATAATGCAATAGCTTCATCTACTTCTTTTTTTAGATTTCTAAAACATACTATATTACCTTGTGATTTTTGTTCGTTTATTATTCTGTTGGTTCTTGAAAATGCTTGAATTAGTCAGTGATATTTTAAGTTTTTATCTACATAAAGTGTATTTAATGTTTTGCTATCAAATCAAGTTAAAAACATATTTACAACTATAAGTATATCTATTTTTCTCTCTTTTACTTTTTTAGCTATATCATTGTAGTAGTTATAAAAATCCTTAGAACTTTTTGTAGAATATTTTGTATCAAATATTTTATTATAATCTCAAATAAATTCTTCAAGTTTATCTCTAGAATGTTTATTTATTTCACTTTCTTTTATATCTAAATCCATATCTCATATAAAACCATTTGCATCTTTATCATCTTCATTTGCTCAGTATGAAAATATAGTAGCTATGTTTAAATTATGCTTTTTCTTTTTAAATGATTCATAGTATTTTATAAGAACTTCAATACTACTTGTACAAAGCATTGCAGTAAAGTTTCTAGAATGAGTTTTTGAGTTGTGATTTGCTATTATATAGTTTGTAATTTTATTTATTCTTTTAGAATCTTCTAGCAATTCTTTTTTATTTATATCTTCTACTTGTATATCTATTTCATTTTTAGAGTTTTCTTTTTCCTTGTATTTTCAAACATATTCTACTCAAAACCTGAGCACATTTTCATCTTTTATGGCATCTATTATTACATATTTATGTAAACATTCATCAAATAGGTCTTTAGTTGTTTTGTTGTTATTATTATTTTCTTTTAAAATCGGTGTACCTGTAAAACCAAACATTTGGTGATTATTGAAAAAGTCTTTTATTCTCTTGTGAGTTTCTCAAAACTGGCTTCTATGACATTCATCAAAAATAAAGATTACCTTTTTATCTTTAAGCTCTCCCATTTCTTGTAAATACTTTTCTTTTAGTATTGCATTGTTTAGTTTTTGGATGGTGGTAACAATTAGGGGGGTATCATCTGTAAACTGTTTCACTAGTTTTCTTGTGTTGTCTGTTCAATCTATACTTCATTTTGAAAAGCTGTTAAACTCTTTTGTAGTTTGATAGTCTAAATCTTTTCTATCTACTACAAATACTACTTTTTCTACTTTTGGTAGTTTTCTCAATATCTGACTTGCTTTAAATGAAGTAAGTGTTTTTCAACTACCTGTTGTGTGCCAGATATAACCATTTTTATCTGTGTTTTCTACTCTGTCTATTATTTCTTCTACCGCATAGTATTGATAGGGTCTTAGTATCATTAGTATTTTATCTGTTTCATTTAGTACTATGTATTTTGTTATCATTTTACTTAGGTGACATGGTTCTAAAAACTCTTGAGTGAAGTCATCTAATTTAGTTGTGTTTTCATTATTTTTATTTGCCCAAAAGAAGGTTTGTTTGAATGATTGTTTTTTGTTGTTTGCATAGTATTTTGTATTTACTCAGTTGCTTATTATAAATATTTGTATGTATTGAAATAATCAGTATCAAGCTCCAAAACTGTGTTTGTGGTATCTTCATGTTTGGTTAAATGCTTCTTTTAGTTCTAGTCATCTTCTTTTTAGTTCTATTTGTACTAGTGGTAGTCAGTTTATTAGTATGGTTACATCGTATCTATTTTTATATGTTCACTGCATTGTAACTTGGTTTGTTACTTGAAATTCATTTCTACACCAGTGATCCATATTTAAAAATTCTAGGTAGATTATGTCTCAATTTTCTTTTTTGAGTTGCATTTTGTCTCTAAGGATTTTTGATCTTTCAAAGGTGTTTCATTTGTTTAGGTGGTTTAGGACTTTTTCAAATTCTTTTTCTGTGAGTGTTGTTTTGTTGTGTATTTCTATTTGTGTTTTTAGGTTTTCTAACATTTGGGGTTCGTCCTTGATTTTTATATATTCGTATTCTAGGTTTTGTAGTTGTTTTATTAGGTTGTTTTCTAGGGTTTGTTCTGATTGGATATTGTTCATAGAGAGATGGTTAAGTTTATATTTGTAATGACAGGTTTTAAACCTGTCCTTACGAGAATATGTGTTTCCTTTTTATATAAAAAATTAATTATTTAGAAAAATATTTTTTAATTCTCTCTATATCGTGATTTTCTTTTTGGTTTTTATGAAATATTTCTATAAATTCTATTTCGCAAAATTCTATAGTTCTATCTTCATAACAATATTTATAAATAATTCTTATATCTCAGTTTGTTCTCAAGCTCTTACATGAAAATCTTCTAATTTTATAAAATTCTTCAACAATTTCCTTTCACAATCAAGATATTCTAACTATATGATTTTTAGGAAGAATTTCTCATTTAGGGCTTGTTTCTAATAAGGATTTTAAATCTCCAAAATCTTCAATGAGACTAGGGTATTTCTTAGAAAGTTTTTTTAACTCTTTTTTAAATTCTGCTATTTCTTTAAATATCATAGTCCTCTAAGTTATTAGGATTTACGATAAAAGGTTCACTTCTGTAAAATACAAGTCATGGTCTAAGTGTGTCTCATATATTTTTAGCACATTTATAAGGGGAGTCTGAATGTGACCATTCGCTTATTTGATTTGCGGTATGGTGTTTAAATTTATTTAGTACATCATCTATTATTTCTATTGCTTTGGGTAGGTTTTTATATTTTGTTTCTTTTGCTGATTTTTCATCTATTTTTTCTAAAAAACTCATATCTAATCCTACTAATGGTATTATTTTTTGTTGAGGGTAATTGTGATAAACTGTTTCTGTCATTGCTATTAGTCATTCTTTTTGCATTTCTTCTAATATGTCTGTGATATTTTCAGGGACTGGTCAAAATGGTAGTTTTTTATAGTTTGTTCATGTTATTGTCTCAAATGTCCATTCGTAGTGGTTGAAGTCACTAAAGTATAATAGTTTATTTAGGACTGTTTTTCAGAAGCTTGGAATGTCTTGAGTTTTTTTTGAAATGTATAGGATTAGTTGTTTCAATTTATAGTTTTTATTTTTTTTATTTTCTTGTGTTGTTTTTTTATCAACAAAATGGCTTTCTGGTTTTTCAAAAAATTCTGAAATTTTTTTTATTTCTTTTTCTTTTATTTGTCTTTTTCATGATTCTATTGAGATGTAGGTTAGTCTACTTATTCATAGATAATTTGCTATTTCTTCTTGGGATACTCATGTTTGGGTTCTAAGTTTTTTTAATTTTTCTATAATATTAGTCATGGGGAGTTTTTTATATATTATTTTCTTTTTATATACAGTATTATATTGGTATTTGTATAAAAAAGCAATTCTTTTATACAAAAAGTTGTGGACTTTGTTTATTTTGTCTTGTTTGTAAGGACAGGTTTTAAACCTGTCCTTACCGTCCTTTCAAAATTAGTTTCTTATTTTTGTTTTAGTGTTCTTTTTATTGGATACCCAACATCTTTTATATATTTTGTTGGGTATTTAATAAATACCCAACACCTGTGATGGGTATTTATTAACACCCAACATTTTTTAATAAAAATGTTATATATGTTATTTTCATTTAGATATTTTTTATAAAATCTATGATAATAATTCTACAAAATTTTTAATGTAAATTAACTTATTTCTTCATACCTTTATGCTTGAAATAATTTTATCATCTTCAAGTTTTTTTATATTCCTTGTTGCAGTTATCTCAACAATTCACATTTTTTCTTTATATTTTTTCACAGAAATAAAAGGTTCTGAAAACAATAGATTAGTTATTTTATGATAATCCATATTTAGTTTTTCTATTTTTTCATAAGTTTCTTTCATTATATTTCTAATTTTCAATATCTTTTTTCATGTAATATCTGCTTGTTCTATTACTCATTTTAGTAAATAAATGATTAAATCTGTATAATCTGAATCATTGTGAGTTTTTGATAATAGGTTGTAATAGTCGTTTTTATTTTTGTTTATATATTCACTTAAAAATAAAATCGGAAAATCTAGTTTTTTTGATAGTATTAAATAAAGAACATTTAATATTCTTCATGTTCTACCGTTTCAATCATAAAATGGGTGGATGCTTTCAAACTGGTAGTGTAGTACTGGCATTTTTATAAGGGGATCAATGTCATCATCAAAATTATTCATAAATTTCTCAAAGTTGTGTAATAGTTTATCTATATTTTCTGCTCATTCTGGTGGTGTATAAATGGCTTCTCCATATCAGTTTGCAATTATGGTTCATGGGATTTGTCTTATTCAGTGTTTATTTGGTTCAATTATTTTTTGTATGTTTATAATAGAGTTGTATCATAGTCATCAGTATTTTTTTAGATTATTAAATCATTCTAAAATGGCATTATGGTAGTGTAATACTTCTTTTTCTGCTCAAGATATACTTTTTCATCAGATTGCTTTTGATTGTAGTACTTTTAGGGTTGTTGTATGAATGTTTTCAATTGCTGATGATTCGACAGATTCTTTTACTAGTAGTGGTGAGATTAATATTTCTTTGTTTGGTATTAGGTACATTAGTCAGTTTAGTTTTTCTAGTTTTCAGGTTGCTTTTATGGCAAGTTTTAGGATTGGGATTTGATTGTAGTCAAAGTTTCAGGGTAGAGTAGGTAGGTTGTTATTTGGTATTTTTTTATTGAACATATGATTTAATTTTTAAAAATATTTATATAAGTATTATATTATCTTTTTATAAAAAATCAAGAAAATACTTATCATTTTTTGTATTTTTTGATGGTTGTTTTATTTTATATTTTATTGTAGGGACAGGTTTAAAACCTGTCCTTACTGTGTTATGGTGTTATTGTTTTATATTATTTTTCTGGTTTTATATTAATTGGGTTATTTATATCTAATTGCCGTTTTAAGGGGTTATTTATTATATATTGTCTAGATTTTTCTAATTGTTCATCATTTTTAATTATTACATCAAAGAATGATCGTTGCCATCTAAATCAAAAATCATCTTGTATTTTGTTTATATTTCTTGATGAGAATGTTTTGAATCATCTTATTATTTCTGATAATCAATGTAATTTTTTCGTATTCTCCGTAGGGACAGGTTTTAAACCTGTCCTTACAAAACCTGTCTCTACATTATGCATATTATTATTTATAACAAAAATGCCATGAAAATGGTTTGGCATAAATATGTATTCATCTAAAATGAGATTTTTATAATGTTTGGGTAAATCTATAAAAACTTTTTCTGCAATTTTTGCATATTGGTTTAAGATCATTTTTCAATTTGTTATTTCTCAAAAATGTTCTTCTCTTCATTTTACACATATTGTCACAAAATAAAATCAATTTTTTATGTAATTATAATTTTTTAATCTTGGTGATGTTTTTCTTTGTGGTCAGAAGTACATTTTTTGTGGGTTAATTTTATTATTTTTTTATTGCCTCGTTTGAGGGGCACAGAAAAATCGTTCTTATAGTCTGTAGGGACAGGTTTTAAACCTGTCCTTACTTTGTTATTTATTAAATTTTTTTTTTTTTTTTCCCTCCCCTCTCTTTTTTTTTAAAAAAAACCATTCCCTCTTTACCAACTCCCCCCCCAAAAAACCAAAAAAAAAAACCCCCCAAAAAAAAACCCATAAAAAAAAAAAAAAAAAAAAATTTTTAAATTTAAATCAATTCTTTGTATCATTAAATAAAAATACATCATAGTCTTTTTGTATATGAAAATGTAAATAATTTGGAATTTCTTTATCTAATTTTTCAATATTTCATGAGAAATCAAGGATTATTTTTATAACTTTTATCTCTACATTCTTAATTGTCAATCTGGATATAATAAAATTCAACTTAACTTTTCAACCAACTCTTATTCTCTCATTTCATATTCTCTTCAAACATTTTTATAATGATTTATTTTATTCTATTTGTTTCAAAATCAAGAAAAATCTGGTATTTTTATTAAATCTCAAATTTTATTTATTTTCTATTATAATAGGCTCCTTATAAATATATTTTTAAATCTTTTAAATTTTCTAAACTTTAATATCTATATTGTTTTTCAATACTTATCAAAAATTAATTTGCATATTCAAAATCATATTCATTCTTTAAAATTTATACTTTTAACTAACTATAATATCTATATGTATTTGGATTTTCATTTATAAAATCATTCAATATCTTCCCAACAAAATAAATTTGTACTTCAAAAAGTCATCTCACTAATATTTTTACTAATTAATTTTTCTCTAACATATTCTTCTATATTTACATTTTTTTATATTTCAAGTTGATAAAGCAAAATAAACTATTTTCTTTAAGTTTACTGTTTAAAATATTTTGACTTTCATTTATTTCATCATCAATTTCTTTTTCAAATATCAGAATACTTCATTTTGATATAAATATGGATTCATAAAATATCAAAATTCTCTTTATTCAATTTGGGACTTGTATAATGGCATATCATCTTTTTTTTTCATTGTATTTTTCAGCATTGAATCTCATAATAATAAGCTGGAATTTCTTTTTTTCCTATTTGGATTCAGTAAATATTCCAACACCATTCCTATAAATCATTCTTCAATTTTTTTTAAATTTCATCACATTTCCAAATTTCTCACCATAACTTTTTACATAATGTTTCAAAATCTTGCCAATTTTCAGGTTTTTGTCTTTTTTTGGTGCTTTCATAATGATAAATTTAATTATAATTTTTTCTTAATTTTAATAATTCCTATATTTAATTCAAATTCAATATTATCTGTAATTTTCTTGTTTTCTAACTGCCTTAACAATTAATATTTCAAGTACTGTTAGTCTAGTAAAACCTCAGCATTATCACCAGCCTCAATTCATGTTATTAAAAATATCCGTCTAAGTATAACTAAATATTTCATTTTCAACTGAATTATTTTCTAAATCCTATTCAAAATATAAATTCACTTTCATACAATATTAATTCTTTCATTAAAAAATTTTATGTTATTTATTACTCATATAAAAATTAATTATAAAATTAAAAGAATAAAAAGTTATTTTACAACCACTTTCCCCAATTCCTCACAACTTTTTTCTACACTATTCCATACTTGTAAATAATATTTCGTTTACGATTTTAAAAACACATTGTAAGGACAGGTTTAAAACCTGTCCCTACGGTATTATGGAATTTCTAAACAAACATCCCCTGCAACAATCCTTTTTTAAACTCCCCCATTTTCTCCAACTCCTCATCAATCTTTTCAATTTTCTCATCAATCCCACTTAGGAAATCTGCGATTTTTTGTTGTTCTGGAAGAGAAGGAAGAAGGATTTTTATTTTTAATAAATCTTTTGTATAAATTGCAGCAACACTTGTAGTTCAAGTAGAAGTGACTTTAATTTCTTAATTCAATCATAAGAGTTAAAATAATAATTCATAAAAAAATATTTATCAAAACTCATTAACTATTAGATTAGAATTATAATAAGCCTTTTCTAATTCATTTCTCCAAATTGAAACTTTTCAAACTAACTCTAATGTATTTCTAGTATTAAAAAATAAATCTCAATATTTAATTTTATCTTGTTCAAATACTTCTTCTTCCTTATTTATATATTGAATTTTATCTAAAGAAATTTTTCATCTTCACAAATTTCACATTTTTATTAAAACATTTTCTGTTTTTCTTTCGGAATTCTTATAATTTCATCATAATCTATAATTTTTAATTATTTCCCCCAATCTCTTCTCCTCCCACTCCCTAAACTCCTCTCAATTCTCATCTTTAAACCTAATTTCCTGTTTAAAAATCTTCTGCATCACTCCCTTTTTATATTCCTCAAGACTTTTCTTTTTTTCTCTAATAATTTCTATCTTTTCATCTACAGAAGAAAGAAAAGAAGCTATCTTTTTTTGTTCAGGGAGAGAAGGAATATTTATTTTTAATGTTTGTAATTGAGATGAATATAAATGAACTACTGAAATTCATTGAGATAATCTTGCTATATCAAACTTTTTATTGCTATTTAGATAATAACTCAAAAATACACCATCATTTTTTGTTTTTATAATATTTAAATCTCATCATAATGCTACATCATCTTCTAAAACACAAGAAGCTGTAGCTATATCAATTTGAGTTTCTCAGGATGCAGGAATAATAATGTCATTATATTCACTTAAAACTAAGTCATCTTTATCTAAATTAGTCTTAGATTTTATATTTTTTATGGTTTCTCAATAGTAAGTGTAAAGCTCTCAATATCTAATACATTTTACAACTCAATCATCTACAATACTATTTTTTGGAATTCATTTTCATTTTGAAAATTTAGCAATTTCTCCCAACCTCTTCTCCTCCCATTCTCCCTCAAACTCCCCAAACCTCAATTTAGGAACTTTAGATGTATTTTTTAGTTTTAAATCTTTCATGAATTTATACAATTTTTATTGTTATATTAATTTTTCATTTATATTCTATCTTCATTTTTTCCCAAAATCATATTCAATATACTGATGGCTCTACAACAATATTGAAAATATCGTAATGTTCACATAATTTTTTAATAGCTCGTTTTCATAGTCATTTTTGTATAGATATAATTCTATCTATAAAAATATTTTTCTTAGATTTTATAGATTTTCTACTTATATAAAAGAAAACTTTAGCTTTTCAATTAACTAGTCACTTTATAAAAAATATTCTTTATAGATTTAGTAATTCAAGAATCTATATCAAGCTTTTATTCTCTTTAAGTATTTTTTTTATTCAAAAATGATTTTTTAATTTATTAAAATAATTTTTATAAAAACATCCTTTAAAAGGAGTTATCTCTTCCAATCATTTTTTATACCTCTTATCTTTGGTATCAAAATATGCATCTAATATACTTTTAGCTTCTTTTTTACTTATTTCTTCTTCTTTAAAAGTAATATTTTTTATTTTTAAATCTTTCATAATCTTTTTTTCACTTTTTTATAAAATACATAAACCATTTAAGACTTTATTCTAAGCCAGTATTTAGAATCTACAAAAATCTTTTTCTCACTTTTTTTTTGACATTTTATATAAAAACTAATATAATGGTTTTACCAATATTCACCGGGGAGAAATCCTGACTGGTGGATTTTTTTTATATAAAGCATTTTTTCCAATCTCCTGTAAATCAAATTTTTTCTTTAGGAACCAACTTATGTTCATCAAAAAGCTTTTCTAAACCATCCACCCAACTAAAACTTCTATTTATTTGATTCAATAAATAATTTATAATCAAAGCAACATTATAGTAATTTGGTATCACAACTCTTATATTATCTTTATTTATATAAGTTATATATTTATCTCATAATTTTTTATCTTTTATTCTAGGTTTTACTATATATTCTTTATTCCAAAGTCTTGAATGATGAGCTGAAACATTTCTTATATAAACTAATAAATGTATCCATATTTGAAAATCTAACTGATATAGTGAAAATTTATCTGCTATTTTTTGCTTCAACTTTGTTCCTAAAAGCCTATATATATTCGATACCTCTCAAATAGTTAATTCTTCAAACAACATCCAACTTGGTAAATATTCTTCATCATATTTCTCAAAATATGCTTTAATAAACATTGAAGATGATTTCTTTTGTATTCAATCCACTCTCTCAATAAAATTCTCATATATCCCTAGTTTTTTATCAGTTTCTAAAGAAAATAAATTTATATTATTAAACCAATTACAACCATATTCATTAGACATACAATCATTTATATTAGCCTTAAAAGATACTTCTATTTTTTCAATAGAATCAAGAGTTAAAAGCCTTAACTTTCTATCAAAAACATATAAATCCTTTACTTGCTCAAAAGTTGTTCCATCATGAAATTTATTAGTTTCCTTATCTTGATAAAACTTAAAATATCAAGTAAGCCTAAAGTATCAAATATGCTGTAAATAATGCCTTGCTTTCTCTTCATTTTCAAACTCTAATTTCCTTTCTTTTAAAAGTTCCACTTGTTTATCTACACTTAAAGCAGGTTTAGTAAATTTTATTTTTGTCATAATTTTTTATTTTTAAATTTCCATTTTTTATATTATTACTTACAATGACCTTAGAGTTTAGCTAGGTTCGTCCTGATTTCTCGTACTTGCTTCCAAGCAAGAAAACGGTCTAAGCTCTTTTTTTTTGTTCCCAAATTTATACCACTAAACAGGACTACTAATCCCCAACTCCTCACAAACCCCCTTTATCCTATCATCAACCTCCTTACTCTCAACCTCTATCTCCTTCAGCCTCTGAGCCACAGCATCCAAATCAACAATCTCCTCTTCCTCAAAAGTATCAACATACCTCGGAATATTTAAATTATAATCATTATCTTTAATCTCATCCAAACTAGCTAAATAAGAATATTTTTCTTTAGTTTTTCTCTCACTATAAGTTTTAACTATCTTCTCAATACTAGACCCCTTCAATTTATTTTGATTCTTATTCTTTTGAAAATCACTAGAAGCATCTATAAACAAAACACTCTCTCCATCATTTCTACACTTTTTAAACACAAGAATACAAGTAGGAATAGAGGTACCATAAAAAATATTTGCAGGTAATCAAATAACAGCATCAAGATAATTTCTATTCTCTATCAAATACCTTCTAATATGTCACTCAGCACTTCCTCTAAATAAAACCCCATGAGGAGCAACAACCGCCATAGTACCATTGTCATCCAAATGATAAATCATATGTTGAATAAAAGCATAATCAGCCTTTGTTTTAGGAGCCAGTTTTCCATACTGACTAAACCTATCATCACTTAAAAACAAACTACTAGCAGACCAATTTGCAGAAAAAGGAGGATTAGCAACAATAGCTTCAAACTTTCTGTTTAGATGTTTAGGATGTTCAAGTGTATCCTCCTGCTCTAAACTAAACATAGAAAAATGAACATCATGTAAAATCATATTCATTCTAGCTAAATTATATGTAGTTCTATTCAACTCCTGTCAAAAGAACTGTACCTGTTCAGGATATTTTACTTCCTTTGCCACTCTTAAAAGTAATGAACCAGAACCACAAGTCGGATCATAAGCGGTTTTTATTTGAGTCTTATTAAGTGTAACTATTTTAGCTAATATCTTTGACACATCTTGAGGAGTATAAAACTCTCAAGCCTGTTTCCCAGCTCAACTTGCAAACTTTGCTATCAAATATTCATAAGCATCTCAAAGTACATCCAACTCTGTATCCTCTAGTTTAAAATCTATTTTATCCAAATGAGCCAAAACCCTTGAAATAAGTTCATTTTTTTGGTTTTCAGTTCTTCCAAGTTTTGGATGAGTGAGGTCTAAATCTTCAAAAAGTCATATAAAATCCTCTTCACTTTCTGTACCAGTTGTAGAATTTTCAATATTCTTTAAAATATTTATCAAATCCCCAAGTATAAAATTAGTATCTGAATTTTCAGACTTAGAATTTCATTTTCTACTTATCTCACTAAAAAGTTCACTAGGCTTCAGAAAATAACCAAGATCTGGAATAACATCTTCTTTTATTGCTTGTAAATACTGTTTTCATTCTGTTGAATTTTCATCTATTTTATCGTATTTAAGTCATTCACTTTCTAATAGTTTATCTGCTTTTATTATAAGTTTTTCTGACAAATATTTATAAAAAATAAACCCCAAAATATAATTTCTAAACTCATCTGCCGACATCTTTCACCTTAACTCATTGGCTATATTCCAAAGCTGTTGTTCTAATTTTTGTTTTTGTTCCTCTGACATATACTTTTTAGTTATTAAAAATAATTACTCATAATATAACCACAATTAAGAAAATACCAATTTTTTAGAAATAATTTAATTCTTGAGTTTTTTTATTTTTAGATTAGGATATTTTTTACTAGAGATGTTTTGTTAAAACATCTTAAAAAAACTGAGGAGATTAAATTTTTAATTTATACTAAAAAAAAGAGAAAACAAGTTCAAAGCTTGACTCTTCTTTGTAAACACAAATATTATATTAAAAAAAAAACATGCTTAAAAAAACACTACCAATACTAATATACATAACCTTTTCCATCACTCTAATATTTCTATACTTTTTTGTAAATATAAATGACCCACTCTACAAAAAACACCTGATAATAACACTATTTTCACTTAACTTATCTGTAGTAGTATTTCTAGGTATAAACTATATAAAACCACTAAAAAAATACCTAAACAAAAAACTCTCTAAAATTAATAAATTCATAGAAACATATTGAATCTATGCATTATTAATATTTTTCTTTATATTCATAAACTATCTAATCTTTTCAAAGCACTTAAATTTTCAAAGTTCTTGATTTGATTTGGGGATATTTGACCAAGCAGTTTATAAGTATTCAAACTTTGAATTTCCCGCTTCTTCTTCTATTAGGGAAATTGCTAATATAGAAGCTGACCATTTTCATCCTATATTAATTTTATATGGACTAATTTATAAAGTTTTTCCATCTCCTTTGACTTTACTTTTTATACAGAACTTATTTTTTGTATTATGAGGACTATGAATATATAAAATCTCAAAACTAAAACTAAATATTCCAATAATCTGATTCTTTTTAGTATTTTTATATCTAATTTTTAGATGAAATATAAATGCTCTAATGTTTGATTTTCATCCTTTAGTTATAGCTATTTCACTTTTTCCATGGTTATTTTATTTTTCTATTAGAAAAAAATGGCTATATTATTTTCTTCTACTAATTCCTATACTACTAAGTAAAGAAAACCTAAGTATCTATATTATATTTTTCTGAATATATCAGTTTCTTTTTCAAAAGGATAGAATAATATGAATAATCTCAGTTATAATCTGAATAATCTATTTCAAACTAGCCATGGATTATTTTTTGCCTATAATGTGATGACACTCAAGATATTGGTCATATGATGAGCTTTGAGCTAATCCTAAAGAACTGATTATAAATACAATACTGCATCCAATAAAGTTTTTACAAATAATTTTTTCCTCTGATACTAAGATAGTTACATATCTGCATCATTTGGGTTCTTGACTATATATTTGAATATTTAGTCCATTAATTCTACTATTAATCCCATCATATGCTCAAAAGTTTATATCTTCTAGGGAGGAGTTTTGGACTCTAAATTTTCACTACTCTATAGATATATTTTGGATTATAGCAATATGAATAGTATTCAGTTTTGTATGGATTAGACAGAAATATCCTAAAAGCTATAAAAATGTATTCATAATTCTATGAGTCTTTACACTTATAAACTCGACTATTATAAATTTATATAAATCTCCTTTATTTACTCTAAGCTACAGTCTAGAAAATAAAGAAACATTATTAAAAGTTATGGAAACTTTGCCTGATAATGCAAAAATATCTACTCAAAATAATATAGTCCCTCATCTCTCTCATAATGACAATATCTACATTTTCCCAAATTTATGAGATTCTGATTATATTCTTTTAAATGAAAAAATAACTAATAAATGGCCTTTTGAAGAAGAAGAGGATTTAGGCATTTATATAGGAAAGCTTATGAATGGAGAGGATTTTGTGGATGTTAAGTTGCCTTTTATTGAGGAAAAGTTGAATTTTGATAGTAAATATGAATTGATAAAGGAAGAAAATTGAGTATTATTGTTTGGGAGGATGAAGTAAGCTCACTACTCTCTCTAGAGGAGATGAGGGCATTTTCAATAATCCATCTCTGAATCTCTTCCTTTAATACTAAAGGAAGAGGGCTACAATGTCTTAAGTTTATGACTTTGGGCTTTAGACTTTTATTGACAAGTTTTAGAATATTTATATATTCTGAGAAAATAGTTAATTTATAATTTTAAAAAAATAATATATGAAAAAAATAATATCGTTAATTTTGTTTTTAGTACTTTTATTTTGAAACATTTTTGTTGTTTTTGGTGATGAAAGTTGTGAATACAAAAAGATAAGTAAAGATTATGATAATATTTGGGATTTTGAATATTTTCCAGATGGGAAAAGTTTTGTTTTTTTAATAGAAAAAGATTGAAAAGAGGTATTAGTAAAAGATTGAAAAGAAAGTAGCCAGTATGATGATATTTTTAATTTTGAATATTCACCAGATGGAAAAAGTTTTGTTTTTTTAATAGAAAAAGATTGAAAAGAGGTATTAGTAAAAGATTGAAAAGAAAGTAATAAGTATGATAATATTTCAATGTTTAAATATTCACCAGATGGAAAAAGTTTTGCTTTTGAGGCAGAAAAAGATTGAAAAGAGGTATTAGTAAAAGATTGAAAAGAAATTAATAAGTATGATAATATTTTAGATTTTAAATATTCACCAGAAGGAAGAAATTTTGTTTTTAAAGCAAAGAAAGATTGAAAATGGATATTAGTAAAAGATTGAGAAGAAATTAATAAGTATGATAATATTTGAGGTTTTGAATATTCACCAGATGGGAAAAGTTTTGTTTTTTTAGCAGAGAAAGATTGAAAATGGATATTAGTAAAAGATTGAGAAGAAATTAATAAGTATGATAATATTTTAGATTTTAAATATTTACCAGAAGGAAGAAGTTTTGTTTTTAAAGCAAAGAAAGATTGAAAATGGATATTAGTAAAAGATTGAAAAGAAAGTAATAAATATGATCAAATCATAGATTTTAAATATTCACCAGATGGAAAAAGTTTTGCTTTTGAGGCAGAGAAAGATTGAAAATGGGTATTAGTAAAAGATTGAAAGGAAATTAATAAGTATGATAATATTTTAGATTTTAAATATTCATTAGATTGAAAAAGTTTTGTTTTTAGAGCACAAAAAGATTGAAAATGGATATTAGTAAAAGATTGAAAGGAAATTAATAAATATGATAGTATTTATTGGAATTATAAATATTCCTCAGATGGGAAAAGTTTTATTTTTAGAGCACAAAAAGATTGAAAATGGATATTAGTAAAAGATTGAAAGGAAATTAATAAGTATGATAATATTTTAGATTTTAAATATTCATTAGATTGAAAAAGTTTTGTTTTTAGAGCACAAAAAGATTGAAAATGGATATTAGTAAAAGATTGAAAAGAAAGTAATAAATATGATATTATTTATGGAAATTATAAATATTCTTCAGATGGTAAGAATTTTACTTTTAGAGCATATAAAGATTGAAAAATGATATTAGTAAAAAATTGAAAAGAAATTAATGAGTATGATGGTATCTTAAGTTTTGAATATTCACCATATGAAAAAAGATTAGTTTTTATAGCAAAAAAAGATTGAAAATGGTTTGTTGTAAAAGAAGATTGTGGTTTGGGGGATAGTTCTGAAGAAAAGGAAATTTTTCTAGAAAATATGAAAGAAATTAGAGTAAAGTTATGAAATAATAAAGATGATTTAGAATTATTAAATAGAATTGATTATTTAGTTTGAAAAATAGATGATGACAAAATTTTAAAATTTTATGAAAAACTTGATAAGATAAATTTAGACAAGTTAGAAAATAGTGATAAACTGAGTTATATAAAGTTTAAACTTTGATTAGAAATTTATGAAAGAGGATTAAAATAGTATTATAAACTTTAGTTTTTGTAGATTTTCTTTCTTAAGAAAGGTAAAGCATTCAGGAATGGATTATTTTTTTTAGAAGATAACCATTCTATTAAAGAACTTCTACTTATATGAGTTTAGGGCTACAGCTTTTATTTAATCAGCTGATTTATATTTATATAAAAAAAAATAATATATGAAAAAAATAATATCGTTAATTTTGTTTTGTGTACTTTTATTTTGAAACACTTTTGCTGTTTTTGGTGATGAAAGTTGTGAATACAAAAAGATAAGTAAAGAATATGATGAAATCTTGGATTTTAAATATTCACCAGATGGTAAAGGTTTTTCTTTAATAGCAAGAAAAGATTGAAAATCAATATTAGTAAAAGATTGAGTTGAAATTAATAAATATGATGATATTTCAAATTTTAAATATTCACCAGATGGGAAAAGTTTTACTTTTATAGCAAATAAATATTCGGAATGATTATTGGTAAAGGATTGAGTAGAGAATAAAGAATATGATTATATCAGAGATTATAAATATTCTCCAGATGGAAAGAGTTTTGTTTTTGATGCATTTAAAGATTGAAAACGGATACTAGTAAAAGATTGAAAAGAAAGTGAGGGATATGATATTATTTTGGATTATAAATACTCATCAGATGGGAAAAGTTTTGCTTTTACAGCAAGTAAAGATTGAAAATGATTATTAGTAAAGGATTGAGTAGAGAATAAAGAATATGATTATATCAGAGATTATAAATATTCACCAGATGGAAAAAGCTTTATTTTTAGGATAAAAAGAAATTGAAAACAGATATTAATAAAAGATTGAGTTGAGAGTAAGGAATATGATGATATTTGAGAATATAAATATTCATCAGATGGAAAAAGTTTTGTTTTTTCAGCAAAGAAAGATTGAAAACGGATATTAGTAAAAGACTGAGAAGAAATTAAAGAGTATAATGGTATTATTGATTATGAATATTCCTCAGATGGTAAGGGTTTTGTCTTTAAAGCAAAAAAAGATTGAAAACAGATATTAGTAAAAGACTGAAAAGAAATTAATAAGTATGATGATATTTGAGACTATAAATATTCATCAGATGGAAAAAGTTTTGTTTTTTCAGCAAAGAAAGATTGAAAATGGATATTAGTAAAAGATTGAGAAGAAAGTAAGGAGTATAGTGATGTTTTGTATTATAAATATTCACCAGATGGAAAAAGTTTTGCTTTTATAGCAAGTAAATATTGAAATTTAGTGTTACTAAAAGATTGAGAAGAAATTGATAAGTATAAGAATATCTCAATGTTTAAATATTCCCCAAATGGGAAAAGTTTTACTTTTCAAGTACTTAAAGATTGAAAATGGATATTAGTAAAAGATTGAAAAGAAAGTAAAGAATATGATTATATTTGATATTTTCAATATTCACCAGATGGGGAGAATTTTCTTTTTTTGGCAAAAAAAGATTGAAAATGGTTTGTTGTAAAAGAAGATTGTGGTTTGGGGGATAGTTCTGAAGAAAAGGAAATTTTTCTAGAAAATATGAAAGAAATTAGAGTAAAGTTATGAAATAATAAAGATGATTTAGAATTATTAAATAGAATTGATTATTTAGTTTGAAAAATAGATGATGACAAAATTTTAAAATTTTATGAAAAACTTGATAAGATAAATTTAGACAAGTTAGAAAATAGTGATAAACTGAGTTATATAAAGTTTAAACTTTGATTAGAAATTTATGAAAGAGGATTAAAATAGTACTGTAGGGGCAATACCTTATGTTTGCCCTTATATTTATACTATAGAGACAAAAAAAACTTTTGCCTTTTTGTAGATTATTATAAAAAAATATGGATTTAAGAAAACTTGTAAATAAGCATTCAAAACTTATAAAATTTCTAATAGTTTGAGTATCATCAACTCTTGTGGATGTTTGATTTCTTTTTGTATTTGTAGATTTTTTTGAAATACCTCTATTTTTTTGAATTATTTTATCTTTTCTACTTGCTGTATTAAATTGATTTATTTGGAATAAATTTTGGACTTTTAGAGATAAGTCAGTTAAATATAAGAGGCAATTTACAAAATTTTTATTTGTTTCTACGGGAGGGCTTTTATTAACCCTTTGTTTTATGTATTTTTTTACAAGTATATTATCAATTCACTATATAATATCTAAATTATTAACATCTGCTATAGTTGTTGTTTGGAACTTCCTACTAAATAAATACTGGACATTTAAAATAAAAACACATAAATTTAAAGAAAAAAAATCTTTTGATTTAAAATATTCAGTAATAATACCAGCCTACAATGAAGAAAAAAGGTTACCTAATACACTAAAAAAAATAGACCAATTCCTAAAAAATAAAAACTATAAATATGAAATACTAGTTGTAGATGACGGAAGCTCTGATAATACAGTAAAAGTTACAGAAAAACTAAAAATCAAAAACCTAAAAATTATAAAAAACTTAAAAAATAAATGAAAATGATATTCAGTAAAAAACTGAGTACTAAACTCTAGCTGAGAATATATATTATTTACAGATGCAGATAATTCTACACCAATTGAAGAACTTGATAAACTAGAAAAATACACAAATAAATATGATATAATAATAGGCTCAAGATATTGTGAAAATGCAGAAGTGAAAATCACTCAACCCAAATTAAGACAAAGAATATGAAGACTATCAAATATTATTATAAGATATTTTTTAATTGACTGAATTATTGATACACAATGTTGATTTAAATTATTTAAACATAATGTAGCTAAAAAAATATTTCCTTTACAAAAGATTAACGGTTGGTGATTTGATATGGAAATACTTTTAGCAGGGAAGTCTATGTGATTTAAAATTAAGGAAGTACCAGTGAGTTGGTACAATTCTGAATTTTCTAGAATGAGACCCATCAGAGACACTTTCAAAACTTTTCTAGAACTATTATTTATAAAAGTGAATTATTGGTTTGATGGTTATAAATAATTTTTATTTTAATTTTTCTAAAATTTCTTTTTCTACAGTTTTCATATTCTTATCAGAATAAAAACCAGCTGCTTGTTTATGTCATCATCATCAGAATTCAGCACATATTTTTGAAATATCTTTCTGGGAACTTCTGAAACTTGCTTTTGTTCTTCAATCTTCCATTGGGTAGAGTAAAAAGGATACTTCTGCTCATTCTATATTTGCTAAAAACTCATTTATAAGTCCTGATGTTTCTTCTTTGGTTGTATCAGTTTTTTTGAAGTGTTTTTCTTCTACTATTCACCAAACTATTTTTCAGTCATCACTACTTTTTATATTTTTTAAAACTTCTCACCATAGTCTTGATTTTTTTAGTTCTTTTTTTCTGAAGAAGTGGAATATGGGTAATCTATAGTCGGCTCAGAGTTTCATCAATTCAGAAGCTGTTTTTAATGTCTCTGGAGTTGTGTTTGAGTTGTAGTATATATTCGTGTCTGTTATTATTCAAGCTATCAGTAAGGTAGATATTTCTTTATCTATATGTTGTATTAGGTTTAGTTGTTTTAGTATTCTAAAAATTATTTCACAGGTGGATGATGATTTATTGTCTATTATGTTTATTTTTCAGAATCAGGTGTTTGTGATGTGATGATCTATTACCACAAAGTTTTTTTCGTTAATTATTTTTTTGTTTTCTGTGTAGATTTTTCAGGCTCTTTCTTCTCATCAGGTGTCTAGCATTATTATTAAGTCTGGATTAAATTCTTTTATATTTAGGTTTGGTGTTATTAGGTGGTTATTTCATAGAAAACTAAAGTTTTCTGGTGGTACTTCGTCGTTTGTTGCTTTTACTGTTTTTCATAATTTTTCTAGGATTTTGTAAAGGGCTGTTAGGCTACCAAAGGCATCTCCATCCATTTTTATGTGGTTTATTAGGAGGATTTTTTGAGAGGTTTTTATTAGTTCTCATAATTTTTGTATGTTTTTTTGCATAGTTATTTTGTTATTTATTAATATCAAAGGGTTATACTAAGCCTTCTTAGAAAATCGGAATTTAAAATATATTATTTGTTTATTGCAAAGGGTTAAAACCCTCTGTTGACAAGCCGGAAAATCAAAAATTCTAAATAGGCTTAGTATACTTCCCATCATCTGTCTCCAAAAACTTCAAAAGTTTCTAAATCTACTCATTCTAGCTTCTTTCAATCATAAAAATAAATATTATTTTTATCTTTTGCATAATTACGAGATATTCGCTCATTAGGTGTTTCATATATCACTTCAAAGGTTTCAATATCTGCTCATTCTAGCAATTTTCACATAGAATATCTTCCTCATCTTTATAATAACTGTTTCATATATCTATATAATAATCATTTCATGGATCTTCATTTTTATCTTCCTCTTTCTGTATTTCTTTTTTTTCTTGTATTTTTTCTATTTCTTTTTCAAGTTCCTGCATTTTTATGGAAAGTTCTTCTTCTTTTATTTTCATTTCCTCTGTGGTTAACCATCAAACCACAACAAAACTACTTAAATTTTTTTATATTTTTTAAATATTTATTTTTATAATTTCTTTGGATAATTCTTCAGATTCTTTTCCATCAAAATAGAAATAGCGATAATGTTCTATTAGTTTATCTTCTTTTCCCCAATATTTTTCAAAAATTTTAAATTTATTTTTTCATATTTTTGTTATTCTTTTTGAAAAATGAGGTTCCATATACTTAGAACTAATTATTCACCCTCAAACTTCTTCCCAATGTCATTTAACCAAAGATAGTATTATTAAACTTTTTAGATTCATGTACATCCTGAATAATACATTCCAAGTTCGATACTACCATCCTCATCAATATTTCCTATTGAAAATAAATCATCAATTTTAGCACAATTGCTAGTTTTTATTTTTGGTATATTGGGATTATCAAATACAAAATGTTTTACAGGTATGTAATCAATACTTCCATCTTCTTGTTCTTCTCACATTGTCTTTTTTAGAAAAACTTTTTCAGGTTTTCAGTCTAAATCAATATCTATATATTTTTCACTTTTTTTATCAAGAAATCATGTATTAATATCAAATAGTATGCTAGTTTTACTGTCTTTAGGGTTACATAATCCATCACCTATATCTATAAATTCAATTATACCATCATCTTTTATTTGAACATAGTCCAAGTCGCATATATTCACTAAATTGCTTTTTTTAATTGAATCATAAAGTAATTCTACATTTAAAGATTTATCAACCATAAAAAAAGTTGTACGACGAGGAGAGGTGGATGATAGAACAACAAGCATTTTATCTCCTAAGTGTTTAATAGGGGATAAGACAAATAGGGTATCGGTTAAACCTATTGACCATAACTATTATTTACTGCTGATTGATCAATAGTTATTACATTATGAGTAAAAGCAAGTCTGGTATTTATATCACAGAAAATTTTTTTAGATAGAGTTTTATACCAGCTAGGAGTATCTTTATAGTTTTCCTCAAAATAGTCAAAATAGTTAATGTAAAAATTATACGAAATAATCAAGGATTGTAGTTCATTAGAGTCAAGTTCAGGTGTTTTATTTTCGGTGTTTGTTGTTGTTTCGGTACATATTTTATTTTCGTCTATATTTTCTTCATTTGTCTTTTCATTATAGGATTTATATAATTCTATAAATTCATCTGTTGAGCTAATTAATGCTAATAATATAATAGCTAGAAATAGTTTTATTATAAATATAGGTATTTTTTTCATAGTATTTTTATTTTGGGGTTAAAACTAAAATTCAACATCTAAATTTTTATAGACTACAAAACTTTTTTCTCCTCTTTTAGCAAGAAATCAAACTATTCAATTTTCTAAATCTATTTCAAAGAAAGGTAATACATCATGAAATTGATAATTTAAAACTTTATCAAAACCTTTAGTAATTTTCAATCATAAAATAAATAGTAATTCTTTGAGATCTTCATATTCAGAACTTAGGAATTTTCAGTCAAAGTAAGTATCTTGAAATGATTTTTTGTCTGATGCTCTATTAAAGGTAAAAAACATTTTTTCATTTATAAGTCAAAATTCTGATATAGGTCTTTCCACATAATCATGCATTTCTTTTTCAAGTATTTTTTCATCATTTTCAAATAATTCAAAAACTAAATTATCTTTATTAACAGCTTTTTTATCAGAATTTCGTTCAAATCTAAATAATTTATCTTCATACTTATATAAATAACAATATACTTTAGATTCATCAAGACAGTCTTTTTCTTTTTTCACTGTTGTACGAGTATTTTTATTTATTAGTTCATTGGTGTTAGTTTTTTCTATTTGTTTTTTCATTTTAAATAGAGTACCTTTACAAGGTCTAGGAATTCATGGTTCTTTTTTTATTATAAAAAATTCAGTATATCAATCTTTCTCAAACTCTACAGAAAAATCATTTTCACATCATTTTTCACATATATTTTCTTTATAATTCCATATTCATCATTTTTCTAAACAAATTTCACTTTGGGAAGGAGCTTTTACTTCTATTTTTTCTTCTTTTTTAAAGTTTTTAGTAAAGATATATATATTTATAAATAGCAATATACCAAAAATTACAATAACTCATATAATTACTTTTAATTTACTTTTCTTCATAATAATTTATTTAATTTTTCTAAAATAATTTTCTAATTTTTTTCTATTATATCTATAAAGCATTTGGTTGTTGGAAGAAAATCATATTCATTAATTAAATCTATTGAGACCCATTTTAAATCTTGGATTTTATGATCGTTTAGATGAAGTTTTTCGCTTAATAATTTACAATGATAACAAACTACTATTGTGTGTTGTTTAAAGTCTTTGTGATTCCGAGATTTGGAAATACTTTTAGGAAACATATTCAATATTTCAGTTTCTAAGCCAGTTTCTTCAAAAATTTCTCGTTTTAAGGTTTCTTCAAGACTTTCTTAAAATTCATTGGTTCATCATGGTAAGTCCCATTTTAGATGGGCTTCGGGAATATCGGGGTCATATCTTTGGCTTAATAAAAACTTGTTTTCTTTGTTTTTTATTAGACCTAAAACTACTAGTTTTGATTTCTGTTTCATGGTATTATAATAAATTTTAAATAAATCTTTAAAATCATAAAAAAGTATGAAATTATTTCATACTTTTAGTCTTTTTTATTTTATCTGAATTATTTTTTATATCAATTTTTCTTTCTTTATTTATTACTCTATGTCTTATAGGAAAAATTAAAGTTTATGAATTCAGAGATGGATTATGATTTTTTTATATCTTTCAAAGCTTTTAATCTTTTTAGAACTGTAGGGTGAGAGTAGTAAAAAAACTCATAAGCTTTGTGAGGTTTTAGATTACTTAGATTATTTCTTGAGAGTTTTATTAGTGATCATGATAATTCTTTTGCTTCATATTTTTCTCATGCGAATCTATCTGCTTCATATTCATTCTTTCTTGATAGCATATTAGAAAGTATTCCTAGAATCATAGACATTGGAGTGAATATAATAGAGAATGCTATGGCTCATAAATAGAAGCTTCATTTTTCTCATCCTAGTGCTAGAGAAAATTCTGGCATTTTCAGAGCTAAAGAAAATACATATAACATAAAACCAGTTTGTATAGTTCAAAATACTAACATTTGAAGTGTATGTTTTTTCTTGTAGTGTCCTATTTCATGAGCTAGTACAGCTACTAGTTCTTTCGTAGACAAGTCTTTTATAAGAGTATCAAAAAGTACAATTCTTTTTTTAGAACCTATTCCCGAGAAATAAGCATTAGCCTTTGAACTTCTTTTACTTCAGTCTATTACGAATATATTATCTAGGTTGAATCATACTTTTTCAGAGAATTTTTCTATTGCATCTCTTAGTTCTCATTTTTCTAGTGGTGTTTGTTTGTTGAATAGTGGTACTATTAGTGTGCTGTAAAACATCATAAAGAATATTGTGAATGCTGTTATTATTCACCAAGCAACTAACCAAAATACACTACTAAAACTTGTATAACTCCAAACTATGGCAGAAAGTAAAGCTCATCAAATAATAGTTCATAGTAATAACGATTTAATAGTATCTAGAAAAAATAATTTTTTAGTCATTTTGTTGAATCAGAATTTTTCTTCTATAACAAATGTAGAGTAATAAGAAAAGGGAAGTGATATTATATTTTGAATAATCATAATTATTCAGAAGAAGAATAGGCTTAAAATTATTTCGTTTTCACTGTAGTTTCTGATGATAGAGTCTAGAAATCCAAATCATCAAAATATTATTACTAGTAGTAGTACTAAAAAAGAAAAAGTGCTAGAGATAATAGAGAATTTGTATTTTACTTTTTCGTATTTTTGTGATTTTTGATATTTTTCTTCGTCGTATATTCATTTTAGTTCTTCTGGTATTTTATTTGACCAGTTTAGTGTGTTTAGGTGTCCTAGTAGTTTTGTCAGCAGAAATTCAAAGATAGTAAGTCCTATAATTATATAGAATATTGTTTGTGTTGTCATAAAGTTATGTTTTAGGTATTTAAAATAAATGTGGGTGTATTATATAAAAAAAGGTTTTTTATACAAAAAATTGTTCTTTTAATTTGATTTTTTATAAATTATAGTATTATAATTATAGTAATTTATTTTTTTAAAATTTATTTATGGCTACTTGAAATATTGACCTGAATAAGGTTGCTGATGATGTTACTAGTATGGATATTAATAGTTTAATGTCTATAGATTTTTCAAAATATATTGATTTAATTGTTTCTGGGATTATTTCGTATTTTCCTAAAATAATAGGAGCCTTATTTATAATTTGGGTATGATTCAAAATTGTAAACATGATTCAAAGGATGATACAAAAACTTATGTCTAAGCAAAAGTTAGACCCTATGCTTAAATGATTTTTATCTAGCTTGTTAAATTGAGTTTTAAAGATATTAGTGATAATAAGTGCTGCTGGAGTGGTTTGAATACAGACTAGTTCATTTGTAGCGATAATAGCAGCAGCTTGACTTGCTATATGATTAGCTTTGAAATGAACTTTGCAAAATTTTGCGGGGTGAGTAATGATACTTATTTTGAAGCCATTTAAAATATGACATTGGGTAGAGATAGCCTCATTTTCTGGAGAGGTAAAAGAAATACATATATTTAATACTTTGCTTTTGACTTGAGATAGAAAAAGAGTGATTATTCCTAATTCGGATATAATTTCATCTTCTATGATAAACTATAGTAGTGAAAAAAAGAGAAGAGTAGATTTCGTTATAGGTATAAGTTATGATGATGATATAGATAAAGCAAAGGAGGTACTTGATAATATAGCAAAAAAAGATAGTAGAATATTTTATGAAGAGGGAATAACTTTATGAGTAAAAGAATTATGAGCTGATGGTGTAAATTTTGATTTTAGGTTTATTGTAAATAGTGGTGATTATTGGTGAGTTTATCGTGATACTTTAGAAATTATTAAAAAGACTTTTGATAAGGAGTGATTGCATTTTCCTTATCCTCAGAGGGATGTTCATTTGTATAGTGAGAAGTAACCACCCCCTAACCCCCTCCTTAATAAGGAGGGGGGATTTTTAAAAATTATATATTCTTGTTTTTGTATAGTGGTGTTTTTATTTTTTAGATAAATTTTTTATGATAAAGCTTGATGATTCATGGTTAAGTTATTTAGAGTGAGAATTTGAGAAGCCTTATTTTGTTGAAATAAAGGATTTTTTAAAGTCTGAAATTGAGGCATGAAAGACTTTGTATCCTCATCCTAAGAATATATTTAATGCTTTGAATCTTACTAAGTTTGATGAAGTAAAAGTTGTTATACTAGGGCAAGATCCTTATCATTGAGAATGACAGGCTCATGGACTTAGTTTTTCTGTGCCAGATTGAGTTAGAAAACCGCCGTCTTTACAAAATATATTTAAAGAGATAAAAACTGATTTGTGAAAGGATATTTCTGAAAGCTGAAATTTGGAAAGATGGGCGAAGGAGTGAGTTTTACTTTTAAATGCTATATTAACAGTTGAGAAGTCAAAGGCTGCGAGTCATTCAAAGATTTGATGGCAGAATTTTACAGATGAGGTTATTAGAACTATTTCAAAAGAAAAAGATGGGGTTGTATTCTTACTTTGGGGTAATTTTGCTAGACAAAAAAAGGTTTTGATAGATGCTACTAAACATTGCATTCTAGAAGCTCCTCATCCTTCTCCTTTTTCTGCTTATTCTTGATTTTTTGGTTGTAAGCATTTTTCAAAAGCTAATGATTTTTTGAAGGAAAGAGGGGATAAGGAAATTGAGTGGTAAATAGTAATTCTAAATAGATTCCTGCCTTCACATGAATGACAGTAGGGGCAATACCTTGTGTTTATCCTAATTTAAAACTTCCTAACTTCGCAGAAATAACAGTGTGAATAATTTTTTTTTAGTAGAAAAAATTATATCAAGCTATTTTCCATTCTGGGTGTTCATAGACAAATTGTAATTTAAAACTTACTAGAGGAATACTCTTATAATATCAATCTAAAACCAAAAGATTATTTTCATCTAAATATGGAGGCTTATTATATGCAATTTCTTTCTCTATAACCTCTTCTATTGCTAATTTAAACCTTATAGTAGGGGCTATTATTGACTCTAGTTCCTTTTGGCTAGTTTTTGATTTCCATCTTTCCGATATATTATCATAAAAAAATTTGTAATCTTTTTTGTATACAGAGTTATTAAATAATATAAAGAAGTTGTTAACCATTTTCTTTAACTCTGTTTCTTTTGGTATTTCCAATTCTTGTTTAGTTATTTTTCTAGACAACTCTTTTCAGTTTATTTTTATTTTCCACAGATTTTCTTCTTTATAAGGAGCTTTATTTATAGTGAAAATTTCTTTAGAGAAAAAATCTCAAACTTCAAATGTTTTGTCGTCAAACTTTGTCATAAAACCAGAAGAGAGTTTTTTATTCTCTTCATAACTCATATAAGAGTTTTCTTTTATTAGTAATGTTACTCAAGTTCATTCCCATTCTCAAATATAGTTTTGTTGTAAATTAGAGAGTTTTATAGATTTTGTAGGGAAAGGAAAAAAGTAAATTACCATAAGGATAATTATAAGTGTGAACAATATTTTTTTCATATTTTTAGTATTTTTTGTTATTTTTTTTATTCATTTCATTGTAGACATTGTAATGTTTGTCTAGATTATATAAATTTTAATTTTAAATCAAAGTTTTTTACTATATTTTTTTGATATTAATTTATATTCTATATAATGGTTTTTATAATTTTTAATGTTGTAGGTATGCAAAAAGAGATAATTGGCTATTTATCAACTGTTTTACCTCTTGTTATTATTCCTTGAATATTATTTTATATGTATTTAAGGTATAGAGATTATATAAAGAGAGAAAAAGACAATGAGATTAAATAGATACTATAAAATATACTATTATTTGTAATGTATACTAGTCCAACTTAGAAAAATAGTACAAGCTAAGTTAAAATAAAATAATCAAAAAAATCTATAACAAAACATTATAGATTTTTTTATTTTCCAAAAAATCGACCCAAAATTCTACCCATAAAAAAAAGCAGAAAACTAAAATCTCCCCACTAAATCTCCAAAATATTTTTTACCAAATTTCTATTATCAAACGAAAACTTTGAATTCTCTAAATACCTAACCAGTGCATAAAAAATAGACCACTTATTATCCTCCATATACAAAAAACTATTTCATATATTCTTCACAGGATCAAACTCATTCAATATCGACAACATATGACTATTTTCAGAAATTATCGGCACCGTTCACTGCCTTAAATAATCAGATAAACTACTAATTTCATTATCACAAATAATAAAATCAAATCACCCAACAGTCTTTTTATTCACTTCTTTTACAACCTTTACATTCTCTAAATCCTCTGAATTCATATCTGTAAGTATCACAAAATTAACCTCTAAAATTGATAGGGATTCCATGAAATCTTGTAATAAATCTTTGTTATTTAATCGTATAAGTCAGTTGAGCTTATTTTTTGAAGGAAACTTGTACTCTTGTTTAACAAACTTAGAATTTATTTTTTTCTCCTTTAGTATTTGTGCTAGACTCATATATTTTTTGTAAAAAATTATTTTATAAGTATATCTTATCATAATAAATAAAATATTTCCAAATAATCTTGTTGACAAATACCCACAGATTAATGTAATAAGAATAATAACTATACTTTAATAGATAAATTTTATAAAAATAAAGAAAAGTTCTTGTAGATGTTTTCTTTTTGAGTATTATAACAAATATCTTAACAAAAAAAATAATAAATAAATAAAATAATGAAAACAATTGTTTTGTGAATTGGGGCCTTTTGATTTGCTATTTTAAAACATATTTCTGAAAACAATAAGGATACATTTTTTTATGCATATGAAAAAAATGCTGAAGTTTTTGATTATATAAAAAAAAATAAAGAGCATCCTTATTTTTTTCATGGTTTTAAGCTCCAAGATAATATAATCTTTATAGATAATTTAGAAGAAATTATTCCTGAGATAGATTTAATTATATCAGTAATACCATGTCAATTTGCTCCTTTTGCTATAAAAGAGATAAAAAAATACATAAACCCAAAAACAACAATACTAAATCTAGCAAAAGGTATAAATAATAAAACAATGGAAACTATTTGAGAATCTTTAAATAGAATATTATCTTGAAAAGATTATACTTATGCTGATTTATCAGGTGGAATGATAGCTTCTGAATTAGTAGAATGAAAGAAACTATGAGCAGATATTGCTGTAGAAGATATTGAAGTATGAGAAAAGCTAAAAAAACTATTTGAAAGTGAAAATTTGGAAATAAATTTAGTTCATAGCGGAGTGAAAAATCTTGAACTTTATGGTGCTTTGAAAAATGTATTGGCTATAATTATTTGATATTATGAATGAAAATGAAATCAAATGTCTACTTTATCTTTTTATTTTTGTAAACTTTACAAAGAGTTGTGAAAATTAATAAAATTATTATGATGAGAAGAGAATATAAATTTTACTGATTATGCTTTGGGTTGAGATTTAATAACTACTTGTTTTTGAAATTCTAGAAATAGGTATTTTTGAAGACTTCTTTGAGAAGGAAAAAGTTTAAATGAAGTTTTAGAAATATTTAAAAAGGAAAATAAAATAGCAGAAGGTTATGAAACAATGAAATGAGTTTATACACTTATAAAAGAAAAAAATAATTTTGAGGAAATAAAGAAAGTCTGTGAGATTATTTTATAGCCTTGAAGAGCAGAAAACCTCTCTCTAAATTCTCTCCCCCCTTTTCAGGGGAAAGAAGCTACAGTTTAGTAAGAAAATTATTTTATAAATTTATAAAATTAAGTTATCATAGAAAATGAATAAAAAAATAAAATTAGAAAATAATACATTAAATTATAAAGAATACTGAAAAAAAAATAAAGATATAGTTTTACTAATTCACTGATGGTGATGAAGTAGTGATAGCTGGACTAAAGTCTGAGAAATATTAGAAGAAAAAGGTTATAGGGTATTGATTCCAGATTTGCCCTGATCTACAAAAATGGAGCTAGATAAAGTTTATACACTAAAAGATATAGCAATTTTAGTTGAAGAATTTGTAGAAAAAATGTTATTTAAAGATTTTGTTTTATGGTGACATAGCAATGGTTGAGCTGTATCTATAGTACTAGCAGAAAGACAAAGATTATATATAAAAAAATTAGTATTAAATAATTCTGCTTGAATTAGAAAAGATGCAAGAAGAAGTTTGAAAAGAAAAGTTCTTTGAAAGGTTGTGAAAATAGCAAAACCTCTAAAAAAAGTAAAGGTTTTAAATAAAGCTAGAACTATTTTTTATAAAGCCATAGGTTCCCATGACTATTTAAAAGCTGAAACAAATCCATATCTAAAACAAACATATTTAAATATGATATCCTCAGATTTACAGATTGAGATGAAGGATGTAAGAGATGATACTTTGCTTATACGGTGAAAAGATGATAGTTATACACCTGTGAGTGATGCTAAAAAAATAAATAATTTAATAAAAGGTTCTAGGTTAGTTATTCTTGATAATGAAAGGCATGGGATTCATTTAGATAGTCCTGAAAAGTTGGTAGAAGCCTTTTTATGAGCAAGATTTTAATAAAAGCCGAAATTCTAAAAAATAACACACTCGCTGAGCAACTTTTTGTACAATTAACTTTTTGTATAAAAGATTGCTAACACCTCGTTTAATTATTTTTTAGAATTTCTTAATTTTCGGTTTTATTAAAATTTTGTTCCTATTTGAATTATACAACTAATAAAATATAATGTATGTTAAAAGAAATCTATTTTGTGCAAAATCTAAATATATTTTATATATTAGACCTTATGTGAACATTTGCTTTTGCCATTGCATGATCATATAAAGCCAGAAGTCTATGATTAAATATATTTGCGGTTGTTGCATTATGAATGGTAACAGCAGTATGATGATGAACTATTAGAGATCTAGTTATATGAAGAACCCCTGTTTTTTATATAAAAGATGTAAATTATATCTTTTTAGTTATAATAGCAGGACTTATTTCCTTTTCATTACCAAAGCTTATAAGAAAAGCATATACTATCTTTAGGCTTGTAGATTCTGTGTGACTTGCTATTTTTGTTATAATTTGAACTAATATAGGGCTTATATATTTTTTGGAAGGAGCAGAGAATTATGGTATAATAAAAGTATGAACTATTTCTATAATGCTTTGAATGATTACTGGTTTTTGATGATGAATAGTGAGAGATACTATCATATGAGAGACTCCTTATGCTTTTAAAAAGAATGCTAATTATGTAACGGCAGCATTTTTAGGTTCAACGGTTTATTTTATACTTGTGCATGTAAATGTGATTTTTTGAATTGTTGTTTCTTTTGCTCTTACTATGATATATAGGGAGGTGGTTTCTCCTTATGGGATTGTTCATAAGTTGTATTTTAAAAAATAGATTCTTACCTTTGCATAAATAATAATAATTAAAAATAGTATTTTAAAAAATAATAATTTAATCATATGGAATATCTATTATTTATTGTTTTAATGATAATGCCTTTGTGGTATAAGTTTTCTTTTTGGCTTTATGTTATACAGCTAAAAGAATATAGGTGGGATAGGTTTGCTGAATATATAAAAACAAAACAATGAAAAAATGCTTTGTTTAATTTTTGGTTTTTTGTTGAAGTTCCTATTTTATTGTTTTCTCTTACCTTGTTTATAAATCCTCTTTTGGAAATAATAATGGTTCAGACTATGGCATATCTATTAATTTGTCAAAATATATTTGTGTTAGGAAAAATTGTTAGAAGAAATTTTATAAAACCTAAAATGACTCTTAGAATGTTAATGCTAAGTTTCTTTATAATTCTTGATTTTATATTATGTACTTGTCTGATTTTATTTTATAAAGAAATCTTAATATATTTATTTATAATGCTTGGTTTACTTTTCCCATATATTATAATACTTTTATGGAATTTTATATTGAGTCCTCTTACTTATCGCAAAAAAAACAGTATAATGGCAATGGCTACAGAGAAAATAAAAATGATTTATGATGTTATTAAAATATGAGTTACTTGAAGTTATTGAAAGAGTAGTGTTAAAGAGTTTCTTTCATCAATTCTTGAAAAAGAATGAAACTTATTAAAAACTCCTAAAAATATAAATACAGAGCTTTGAGTTTCTCAGCTAATTTTAGATAAACTAGATAAAAAATACGATTATTTTGTAGCTGAGATGTGAGCATATAAGATTTGAGAGATAGCTGATTTATGAAATATTGTAAATCATAAACATGGTTTTTTAACTGCAGTATGAAGTCAACATCTTTGATTATTTGGTTCTATGCAAAATATAAAAGATGCAAAAGCCGAAATAGCAGAGAAAGTTTTAATCAATAAGGGAAGACTTTATGTAAATTGGGATTGTAAAGAAATAAGAGAAATAAAATTTCATGAAAAATTAAAATTAGTTAAATATTGATTAAAACAAGAATCAGCAGATATTAAATCAGAAATAATTTGATTTGAAAATATGTTAACAGAGTTTAAGTTTAAATATAATGAGAAAGAATATATATTTAAAACTAATTTAGTTTGAAATCATAATATTCTAAATTTAACCTGAGTTATAGGTTTTTGTATTGATTTATGAATAAAGCAGGAAAATATAAAAAAATATTTACTTGGTATGAAAGTTCCTGAATGAACTTTAACTGTAGAGAATAAAAGTTATAATGATGTTGATATAACTATACTAGATGATTCACATAACCTTTCTGAAAAATGACTTTTAGCGGGTCTAAAGACTGCTAAGTTGTTTGAGTGAGAAAAGATTCTTGTTATGGATGATGTACTTGAATTATGAAGCGAATCAGCTTTTATACATTTTAACTTATGAATAAAAATAGCAAAAAAAGGATATATCGATAAACTTTTATATGTTTGAGCTAATCATATGCAGGATTTTACTAAAGGATTAGCTGCTTGAGGTTTTGATAGAATAAATGTTATAAGTAGCTTGTCTGATATTAATAAAAAAAGTATTATTTTATTTGAATGAAAAAGAGCAGGGAAGTATAATGTATTTTAGAATTTAATTTTTTCCTGAAAATCTAAAAAAAAGACTACTATAATTATAGTAGTCTTTTTTTTAGATTTCACTAAACATAATATAAGATTATAGCAACAAGTATTCATAAAAGACTTCATGCAAAAACTTCACTAGGTAAATGTCATAAAGATTCTTTAAACTGTTTCCTTCATATTGATTTGTTTATCGCTTCGGCATGTAATCATGCTTCAAATCTAACATTTATAGCATCATATATAATTATTGCTGCATAGGACATAACTATAGCAAATGAATCGGACTGAACTCCATATTTTAGAGCTAGTGCGGTTGCTAGTGATATTACAACTCAAGTATGAACCGAAGGCATTCATCAGCTTCATAAAGCTCTATGTAAATCTATTTTTCAGGTTTTTAGTTTAAAAAATAGTCATTTTAAAAATACAGCAACAAAAAAAGCAAAGGCTGGTATTAGTATTATATTTTCATAAAAAATATTATCTACAATATTATCCACAATATTATTAATTTTTTAAAGGATACTTCATTTATTATTTAATATCAATAATTTTATACTCAAAAAGTTTTGCAGGAGTTTTTACTTTTATTATATCTCATTTTATTTTTCAAAGTACAGCAGTTCATACAGGAGAATCATTAGAAATTTTTGGAGGAGTTCCTAATATATTAGATTCCTGAGTTCAAACTATTTTGTAAGTCTCTCTTTCTTTTGTCTCTGTATCTTCTATAGTAACCTCCATTCACATATTTATTTTTCACTTTTTCTTTCCTTCTTCTTTGATTAATACTACCTTTTTTAGTTGATCTTCAATTTCCTTTATTCTTACTTCCATTTGAGCTTGTTCATTTCTAGCATCTTCATACTCAGCATTTTCAGATAAATCTCAGAAACTTATAGCTTCCTTTAGTTTCTCTGCTATTTCTACTCTTTTATCCTCTTTTAGACTTTTTAACTCAGCTTCTAATTTTTCTAGTCACTGTTTAGTTAAATAAATTGCATCATCAGACATAGTTTAATAATATTTAAGATATAAAAGTTATAATTTGTTTATAATTGTTTTTAATTCATTGTATTTATCTTTTTTCACTTGTATTCAAAATACATTATTTTCATAATTAAAAATAAATCTAACATATGGATCAATATCAAATTCTTTATCTACATTTATATAAAAAGACTTTCCATAAAAATTATTTGCTTTATTTATTTTAAAATAAGGTGAATCAGTAGATATAGCTTCAATTACATCCAAAACTCATTTATAATCCTTAGTAGGGAAGTAGTAGAATACTAAATCTTTAGAGTCATATTCTAAATACGGGTCTGGATATTCGTTTGTTAGGTCAAATAAATCAGGATGTTTTTCAAGTTTGTTTAGATTATATTTAGATAGTTTACCTAAAATATATACTCACACTACTGATAGTGAGGTGTTTTTTTCTTTTTCTTTTTCAGCTTGGGCTTTTATTCTTAGTTCATCCATAGTTTCTCCCTCGGGAGTTTTTTTATCATGATTTAAAACCACAGTTTTCCCATGGTCAACATCATTTATTTCTCAACTTCACTCTTTATTATTTCTTATTCTATCAGATACTTTTAAATCATCATTTACATAAATAATATCATCTGGATATTTTATTTTCTGTATAAAAAATCTATAATCATCATTTTTAAAGTACAAAAATATGTTCAATATAAAAGTTGATACAAGAAAAAAGAGTATAAAAACTATTTTCATCATAGAAAACTGTTGCTTAAGATTTATCAGCTTTTATTTGAGAAAAATCTAACTCAATAGGAGTATCTCTTCAAAGTAAATTTATATTCATCTTTAATAATCCTTTTTTCTCATTTATTTCTGTTATCATTCATTCATTTCACTCAAATGGTCATTTAGTTATAGAAACTCTATCTCAAACTTTGTACTTTGTAGAAAAAGTTTCAGAGTTACTTTCTATTTTTCATTTTAGTTGTTCTAGTTCTTCTGGAGATACTGGTACAGGTACATTTCATGCTCCTAAAAATCATGTAACATTAGGAGTGTTTCTTATTATATACCAACTTTCATTTGTTACTACCATTTCTACTAGTATGTATCATGGTAATATGTTTTTCTTTTTTTTAGTTTTTGCTCAACCTGCTTTTATTGTTACTATATCATGGGTTGGAACGAATACATCTATTATATAATCTTCTAATCAAAAACTCTCTCTCCTTTGGAAAATCGATTGTTTTACATTTTCTTCTGTTCAAGAAATAACTTGAATTACATACCACTGTTTATCGTTGTTTTTCATAGTATGGTAAAAGTGTTACTTAAATATAAATAATAACTATTTTATATAATATCTCTAAGTTTAGAAATAGAGCTAGAAAATATATAGTTAAATAAAAATAGGTAAATTCCAAAAAGAATTAGTACAGATACTACTACAAGAAAGTATTTTTTTGTTTCAGCTCTTGTTGGCCAAACAACATGTTTAAATTCTCTGATAGAATCCTTAAAAAAGTTTATCATAAAAAATCTCTAACAAAATAAAAAATGTTACATCTTTATCCTTGTAACACTTGTCAAGCGACATTATATGTTTTTTCCTAATTTAGTCAAAAAAAATATAAATAAACTTTTAATTGTACAAATTATTTGTAATTTTTTCTTATTTTTTAACTTTAGACTTGCTCTGTGTATAATTTTAAAACCTTGATTTATAGCTTGATATTCAATAAAAATAACCATTAGTAAATAAAAACTATTTCTTACCTTTAATAAGCAATAAAAATAACCATTAGCAAATAAAAACTATTTCTTACCTTTAATAAGCAATAAACCAACTTATTGAATCTTATTTTATAGCAAGTCTCTTAATGTAAGGGGGAATCAATTAAGACTTATTTCTATCTAATTATTATATATAGTTAAATAATTTAAACTACATCACATAATATAACTTATGTGATGTAGTGTTGATATTTTTTTAACTATTTTTTTATTATATTATTTTGAAGATAATATAACTAGTCCAATTTGGAAAATTGGAATTTAACAAAAGATATTTTTTGTTAAATTGTTTTTGTAAAAGAATTCTCTGATAATCTAATATTCTAATTTTTCAAATAGGCTTAGTATATTTCTAAAAAAATATATTTTATTGATATAAAAAAATTTTTACTTTTGTTACTTTTCTATTATAATTATCCTTAATAATATTTATATATTAAGATAAATTAAGTACAAAATGAGAAAATTATTTATAATAGAAGATGATAAATGAATATCTTCTTCTCTAAAGCTTTACCTTGAAAACTCTGACTTTAAGGTTTTTTTATATGAATCTTGAGATAAGGCAACAGAAAAAATACTAGAAAAAGATGTAGATCTAGTTATTTTAGACATAAATTTACCAGTAAAAAGCTGAATAGAGATATGTAAAGAACTAAGGGGAAAATCTATGGTTCCTATTGTTATGCTTACAGCTAAAACATGAGAATTAGATAAAATAAAATGATTTGAAACCTGAGCCGATGATTATATACCTAAACCATTTTCTCCAAGAGAATTACTAGTCAGAATAAATTCTATTCTGAGAAGGGCTAATAATAAAACAGGAGCGATACAAGATAATTCAAAATTGCTGAAATTTAAAAATATAAAATTAGATTTAGAAAAAGTTATCTTATTTGTTGATGAAAAAAAAGTTTCTACCACTAAAAATGAATTTGAAATTCTAAAAAAAATAATAGAAGAAGACTGAAAAATGGTTACAAGAGAAACTATTATGACAAAAGTTATGTGATATGAAAAATATGTATATGATAGAACTATTGATACACACATAAAGAATTTAAGAAAAAAAATCTGAGAAAAAGATATAATATTAACAATTAGATGAGAATGATACAGATTAAATAAATAAAGAACTAAAAACGATGTCTCTATCAAGAAAATTTACAGCCATATTATTAATAAGTATAATATTTATAGCAATATCAAATGTTATATCTTTTTTGTATTTCTATGATTTATATAGAAGGATATATTTAGTAGAAGTAATGGAATCTAAAAATCAAATAACTCTTGATTATATAAATAGTCTTGTTGCAAAGAAGGAAACTGAAGAATATACTAATTATATAGAAGATTTATTCAACGATGTAGAAATGCAGTTTTTTGAATTAACATTAGATAATGATGATGTTATACCTCTAGATAAGGAAAAAAACTTAGATATAGTTGTAAATTATTTAGTAAAGAAATGAGTGGCTCCAGAATATATACAAGAAATAATTCCTACAGATTCTTTTGATAAGGTTTTAAATATTTTTAAGGATAAAACTTCTCCAGAATATAAACTTGTAAAAAGACTTTCTGCATCTATTATTTGTACTAACATAATAGTAATAATCCTAATAATATTACTAATACTAATACTTACTAGAAGAATAATAAAACCAGTAAAAGAAGTTACTAAAAAAATAAGTTTGTTAAAACCATGAATGGATGATTATAAAATTATTAAATATAATAAAAAAGATGAGATATGATTACTTATAAATGCTATAAACTGATTAAACTCTAGATTAAAAGTTCAAGAATCTATAAGAAATAGATTACTAGCAGATATAAGTCACGAACTTAAAACCCCTATAACATCTATACAATGTTATTTAGAATGAATATCAGATTGAGTAATAAAACTAGACCATAAAAACCTAAACTCAATAACAGAGGAAATGACTAGATTAATAGAACTTGTAAATAAAATTATGGATTATGAAAAGTTTGAAAGAAAAGATTTAGAGTTAAGTAAAAATAATACAGATGTGGTTAGAGTATTAACTCAACTAGTTGAAACTCATAAAAAGAGGTTAAAAGAAAATAAGCAGAGAATAAAGGTTACAGGATTACAAAGACTTATACTAAATGTTGATATAGATTTATTTAAACAAATAGCATACAATATAACATGAAACTTTTTAAAATATGCTTGAAAAAATAGTATATTAAGAATAAATGTTACTAAAAGATATATAGATTTTACAGATAACTGAAAAGGTATTGATAGTAGTGAAATTCCTTTTTTGACAGATAAATTTTACCAATGAGAGTCTTGAAAAGCTTGAGATATAAAAGAAAGATGAATGTGAGTGTGATTAAGTATTGTAAAGAAAATAATAAAATCTCATGGTTGGAGTATTTCACTAAAATCTGAGAAATGAAAATGATTTAGTTTTAAAATTAATATTTAATAAAGATAGCATTATTTGAATTACATTTTTTACCTGTTTTATTAATGGTTTTATTTATATTTTTCTAATAAATTCACTATTTCATACTTCCCTTTTACTCATTCATACATACTTTTAATGCTTGGAGTTCAACTTGCTAATATAACTTTCACATTGAGTAGCTCACTCATTTTTCAAACTACTTCTGTTGTATTATATCTAGGAGAAGAGTCTGAAATATAACTGCTATCATGTTCTTCATCTACTATTATTAGTCATAAATTTGAATAAGGATAAAATAGCGAAGATCGTGTTCATAGTATAATTTTGGCTTTTTGTTTTTTTATGAGTTTCCAGTATTTTGTTTTTGTAGCATCTGTTGTATTAGAAGTTATTAGTAGAACTTCTTCTCAAAACACTTTTTTTATTTTTTCTCATATTTGGGTTGTTAGTATTATTTCTGGTATAAGAAATAATACTTGTTTTCATTTATCTAAATATTTTTTTATCAGTTTTATGTATATTTCTGTCTTCCCTGCTCAGGTTACTCAATAAAATAGTACTTTGTTATTATCTGATTTTTTAATTTTTTTATATGCTTTTTTTTGCATATCAGTTAATTTATTATCATAATTAAAGGTATATTTTAAATTATCCTGCTTTTCTTCTAAAAACTCTAGTTTGTTTTTTCCTATTTTATCTTTTAGATTTTTAGGAATAAATAGTTTTATAACATTGTGTATTTTTGAAAAATAACGAGTTGATATGTAGGAAACTAGCTTTATTTGATAATCTTCCAGAAAAATAAATTCACTTTTTATATTTATTATTGATTTTATCTTTTCTATTTTTATCTCTATTTCTTTTTCATCTATAAAATCTAAGATTACTGCTATTTCTATTTTACTTCTCATAGGAATTTCTACTATCTGTCACCTGCTTATTTTTCATCTCAAAAAATCAGGAACATAGTAAATTAGCCCTATATCATCAAAAGTATTGGTAAATGGCGATACTATTGTATACATAAATTTTTTTTTATTTTCCCTTCCTTAGTAAAGAGACAGGCTGGATGGTTAAATTATGGTAAATACAAAGTATTGCTCCTACGGTAATATTTTCTAGGGGGTGGTTTATTTTAACTCTATTTTTAAATCCCCTTTTCATATATTATCTAGAGCTTCTTGTATTAGTGCTGTATTTTCATTATTATTTACTGATTTTAGTGCAAAATTAGTTTTAAATTTTATAATTAATTTATTATCATTTTCCATAAAATTAGCTCATCTTAAACTCATGGTAATTCCTGCTTTTGCTCATATTTTTCTTAGTTCTGTTATTAAGTCTTCTTTATCAAAGTTGCTAGAGTTTCTTGTTAAAATTGTTTCTTTTTTAGGAACTTCATCTAGTTCTTCTGTTTCTAGGTTAAATATATCATTAGCTTCTGATAATAAATCTTCTTTTTCTTGTTTTTTTTGAACTTCAATTTTAGGTTTTTGTGTTTCTTGATTTTTCTCTGTTTTTGGAATATCTTTTTTAGGTGTTATTGTTTGTTCAGGATTTAATAAGATTTGAGGTTGAATATATGAAGAGACAATTTTTACTATTCCGATTAAGAAAACTGTGTTTTCATCAAGTGAGTTTTTTGTTTTTGAGTATGTATCATTTAGTTCATCAAGTGTTTTTATTAGATTATTTATATCTTCTCAAGTTTTAAGTTTTTCTATCATCAAATCTCTAGTAAAAAATATTAGATCTTTGAAAAATAATTTCAGATTTTTTCCACCATTTGAGATATTATCAAAATCATTAATTACACTTTTGTCTTTAGATAGTAACTTATTTAAAAAGTTTTCTATTAAATCTTTATCTGTTAGTCAAAGAGTTTCTACAACAGCTCTAAATTCTATTTTAGAATTAATAATTAGCTGTTCAAATAAAGAAATAGCATTTCTAAAACCTCCTCATGAGTTTTTAATTATATATTTTAGGGATTCTTCGTCTATTTCTACATTTTCTGATTTGGCTATGTAATTTAACCTTTTTTCTATATCCTTTGGAGTTCACTTTTTGAAGTCATATCTTTGGCAACGAGATAAAATAGTATCAGGAACCTTTTCTACTTCCGTAGTTGCTAATATAAACTTCACATGACTTGGTGGTTCTTCTAGTATTTTTAAGAGTGCATTAAATGCTCATTTACTTAGCATATGTACTTCATCTACTATATAGACTTTATATTTAGTTCTTGTTGGTGAAAATTGAGCCTTCTCTATTATATCTCTTATATTATCCACTCCAGTATGACTTGCTGCATCTATTTCTATGATATCCATAAGTCTGTCATCTAGTGAATCTTTACATATTCAGCAGGTCATACAAGGGTTTCAGTCTTTTTGTTTCTCACAATTTATGGTTTTTGCAAAGATTCTTGCTGTGCTAGTCTTCCCTGTTCCCCTTGGTCAGCAGAATAAATAGGCTCATACTGTTTTATCTTCTTTTATAGCTTGTTTTAGAGTTGTCTTTATAAACTCTTGTCCTTCTAGATTATCAAAATCGTGTGGACGGTATTTTAGGTATAGGCTCATTTTTTAGATAAAAGGTTAAAAGTAAAAATTTAAAATATAAATTTAAAATTTATTATATTAATAAACAAAAAAACTAAAAGTTTTAATTTTAGTTTTTTTGTTTAATATCCCTTTTTTATAAAATTTTTCTTTAAAATTATTTTAAGTTTCACATTGAATTTAGTTTCAATATAAATATATCATTATTTCAAGAACTTGTTAGACTCTCTCATAATATATCTATCGTTTCTGTAAAATATCAAGTTACATAAATATTCTCTAAAACATCTACTGCTACTGAGTTTCAAACATCATTACCTGTTCATCAAACTTTTTTTGTCCATACTGAAGTTCAAGAACTATCCAGCTTAGATATAAATAAATCATAATTTCAATCACTTGTCATATTTTCTCAAAATATTTCTATTTCTCATGAGAAGTATCAAGTTATATAGATATTTCAAGAAATATCTGATGTCAGTCAATATCAAACATCATAGCTAGATCATCAGAACTTTTTCACCCATACTAAATTTCAAGAGTCATCTAGTTTTGATACAAATCAATCATAATTTCAAACACTTGTTATATTTTCTCAAAAAATATCCGCTGTTCATCTAAAATATCAAGTCACATAAGTATTTCAAGAAGTATCTACCGAAATTGATTTTCAAAAATCACTACCAGTTCATCAGGCTCTTTTTACCCAAACTAAATTTCAAGAATTATCAAGCTTTAATATAAATAAGTCGTACTCTTAGGCACTTTTTAAACTTTCTCAAAAAATATCTGTTGTTCACCGAAAATATCAAGTAATATAAATATTTAAAGAATTATCAATTTTTACTGAGTATCAAATATCAATATCAGATCATCAAGCATTTTTTGCCCAAACAAGATTTCAAGAACTATCTAGTTTTGATATAAATATATCTCCGCCTCCAAAAGCTGATAATTTTTCTCAAAAAATATTAGATTTACCTAAAAAATATCAAGTTATATAAACATTTCAAGAACTATCTATGGCTACTGAATTTCAAACATCATCATTATTTCATCAAGCTTTTTTTGTCCATATTAAATCTCAAGAACTATCAAGTTTAGATATAAAAATATCATTACCTCAATCACTTTTTAGTTTTTCTCAAAAAATATCAGCTATTTCTGAAAAATATCAAGTTATATAGATATTTCAAAAACTATCTATGGCTACCGAATTTCAAATATCATTACCAGTTCCTCATGCACTTTTTACCCAAACCAAATTTCAAGAATTATCTAACTTAAGAAGAAATATATCATTACCTCAAAAACTTATTACACTTTCTCATAATACATTTAATGTTTCTGAAAAATATCAAGTTATATAAGTATTTCAAGATTTATCTACTGCTACAGAATATCAAGTATCAATACCAGTTCATCAAAAACCTTTTACAAAATAAACTCATAAATCTTCTTTGCTTTCTTTATTTTCATTAGAATCAGTTGTATTTTTTATATCTGGTACTACTGTTGAGTTTTCAGGTTCTTTTTTATATAAGTATATTGTTGTTGATATTATAATTAATAATATCAGTATAGATATTATTAATTTTGGTACAGAAAGAGCTTTTTTGTTTTTTTTCATAGATAAATTTTATTAAATATAATTATTTTTGTTTTATGTCAAAACTATCCCAAAATTTCCTGAATTACTTTTTTGTCATTCCATTCTACTGGTCATTTGTTTGTTATCATTGTATGTTCGTCTCATTTTCAAGCTATGAATATTATATCTCAGCTCTCCCCTATTTCTAAAGCTTTTTCTATGGCTTGTTTTCTATCTAGGAAGGTGAATAGGTCTTTTCATCGCTTTTTTCCTTTTATTCATGGTAGTACATCGTCTATTATATCTTGAGTTTTTTCTGAGTAGTCGTCGTCTTGGGTTAGTATTACTATATCTGATAGTCTAGATACTACTTCTCACATTGCTGGTCTTTTTGTTGCATCTCTATCTCCACATGCTCAGAATACTGTTATTATTCTGTTTGTAAATTCTATTTTTTGTAGTGTTTGTAGTGTTTTTTCTAGGGCATCGTGTGTGTGTGCATAGTCTACGAATATTTTTAGTGATTTTTTGTTTTTAACTTCTTCTAGTCTTCATGGTACGACTTCTAGTTTTTTTATTATTTTTATGATTTTATCATTTGGTATTTTTAGTGCAATAAATACTCCTATGGCTCACATTATGTTATATATATTGAATTCTCATCTTAGTTTGGTTATTAGTTCTAGTTCTTGGTCAAATATTTCTAGGTTAAATTTTGTGTTTTCTATTTTGTTTTCTATGTTTTTTAGTCTAATTTTTGCTACTGGTGATTTTCAATATGTGTATAGTTTTTCATAGTTTTCTTTTAGGAATTTGTCTTTATAGTCTGATTCTAGGTTTATTATTGCTGTTTTTTTAACTCATGGTTTTTTCTTGGTTGTGTTTAATAGTTTGAATAGTTTTAGTTTGGTGTTTACATAGTCGTCCATGGTTCAGTGTAGGTCTAAATGGTCTTGGGTTATGTTTGTTAGTACTGCTATGTCATAGTTTATCCCCCAGATTCTGTGCATTTTTATTCCGTGGGATGCCGTTTCTATGATTGCTATTTTGCATCATGCTTTTTTTGCTTTTTTTAGTAGTTTTTGGAGTGTGAATACATCTGGTGATGTCATTTTCATATTGTTTGTATGGTTTTTTTGTCCTATTATGTAGTTTACGGTTGAGAACATAAATACTTTTTTTCCTGCTTCTTGTAGTCATTTTGCGATTATGTTTGTGGTGGTGGTTTTTCAGTTTGTTCAGGTTACTCATATTATTGTCATGTTTCTTGATGGGAATCCGTAGATTAGGTTTGCGATTATTGCTCTTAGTTTGTGGTAAAATAGTCTAATTGGGTGGTTTAGGGGGATTAGTTTTTTTAGTTTTTGTAGCATGGTTTTTGTTTATGAAAAAATAAAAAAAAATATTACAATCTGTATTGTAATAATTTTTTTGAAAAATGGTAGGGAATTTTTAGGAAAAAGGTTTTATTGAAAATATGTATATGTATAGAATAAAAAGTCAAATTTTTTTATTGACTTTTTATTTAGAATATTTTTTCATGTTTAGTAATAATTAAAAAAATAGAATATACTAAGCCTATTTAGAATTTTTGATTTTCCGGCTTGTCAATAGAGGGTTTTAACCCTTTGCAATAAGCAAATAATATATTTTAAATTCCGATTTTCTAAGAAGGCTTAGTATAAAGACACGGTAATTCCGTGTCTTTAAAGTCTTTTACTCAGCAGTTCCATTAGATTCAACACTAGAGTCAGTTGTTGTATCTCCTTCAGTAGTTGAATCATCTCATCCACAAGAAGTTAAGATAAACAATGAAGCAAGAACTAGAACAATTACTTTTTTCATAACGATTATGTTAAAAAAATAAAAAGCAGTATATTACTACTTACTTTTTAATATTACTTATTTAATTGTATTATCAAAATAAAAAGCTATTTACTTTTTTGTTAATTCTTCTCTGGATAAATTTGATAATTTTCTTTTCTTTTTAAATATGACTTTATCGGCATCTGATAACATAGACATAATGAAATAGAAAGAACTTACTCATATCAATAGTCCAGCAAATCAGAAAATGTGTTCTGAAACTATTAGTATTATAAATGTTAAACTAACTGGTAGATCAAAGTATGATGATACTATTTTTGGATTTAGGTAATATGCTTCTACCATATGTACAAATGTTACTAATAGTATAACTGCTATAGAAGCCTTTATTCATCATACAGTATATGCTATTATTATTATTGGTATAGAAGATAGGAATACTCATAATACTGGTATAAATCATAAAATAAATACCATTAATCATATTGTCATAATGTATGGAAATGTTCCTGTTTCTAAGTATATTTTTCATATGATTGATAGTCATATAATGGTTAGAATTGTGTTTATTAATGATATTAGGGATTGAGCCTTTAGTATTAATCAAAAACTTTTTGATATTTTTGTTATTAGTATTTTATATTCATCGTATAGGAAATAAAAGTTTGATTTCTTTATTCATTTTAGGTAGTTGTTTAGTTTTACCCTATCCATTATTAGGATAAAGCTTAATATTAGGGCTAGGAAGAATTGGAATACTTTTATTCAGGCGGTTTTTAATTTTTTTAGGACATTTATCACTACTTCGTAGTCTCATCATATTATTTTTTGGAATGTTCATTCTAATTCTTGGTTTATGTTGCTTATTTCTTGGAGTTTTGTATAGAAGTGTTGCATTTGTCAGTTTAGAAACGGTATTGTTTTTACTAGTTCGTTTATTTCTTTTATTAGTTGTGGTAGTAGTTTAAATAGTACAAATATTATTAGTGTTAGAAATATTATGTATTCTATTGCTATTATTGTATCTAGTATGATTTTTTTTCTGAAGAATAATGTTTCGTTTTTTGGATATCATATTTTGTCTAGGAGTTGGTTTAGTTTTTTTATTGTGAATTTTCAGATTGATAGAAATAAAAATGCTAAGACAAATGTTATAAAAAATGTAAAGGTGAAGTCTCTGAATAGGTAGATTACTAGTGATAGGAGTAGTAGGGCTATTATTTTTTTTGCTAGGTTTTTTGTTAGTAGAACTTTTATTAGGTTTTTTATACTTGCCATTTTTTTTGGGGGTTAGAACTTTTTATACTAAAAATCATTATATCATTTTTTTTGAGAAAAAGAAATTTTTTAGAGTTTATACTAAGCCTATTTAGAATTTTTGATTTTTTCAGCTGGTCAACAGAGGGTTTTAACCCTTTGTAATAATCAAATAATATATTTTAAATTCTAATTTTCTAAGAATGCTTAGTATATATTTGGATAAATATAAATTATTTTTTTCATCTGAATCATATCAATCGCAACTTCCAGAAAAATTTTGATAAATATTGTTTTTTTTTGTGAATGTTGTTATTTGTTGTGAAAAGTACATAATTTTAAAAAAAAATATGCTAATATTGTTTAGATACTAGCATATTTTTTGGTATTTTGCAAATTAAGACTCTATTCTTCCCAAAGTGAAAAATATCGTAAAAATGTCAGCTAAGATTCTTTTTTATGTATACTAAGCCTTCTTATTTTTTGCCTAATTTTCTTATTTACTCAATTCTTCTTTAAAATGTTTAAATAAATGATTAACTAAATCATCTAAATTTTTGTAATCTTCTCTTTCATATCTAAAAGTATTTCAATCAAGGTTAGCTTGTAAAACTCAATCATACAATCCCTTTTTATTTTTATCTAATTTTAACTCTAATAATCACTCTGCAGATTCTTTATCAAACTTCTTTAGATAATTATCCATCTTTTTATCTAAATTTACATCTACCATTGCTTGTATTGTTTCTTTAGCAATTTCTAGCCCCCCTCAAATTTGTATCTTTGTTTGTAATTCCATTTCATAAAAATATTAAAAATATAAAAATACAAAAGTAATTCTAACATTTTATTTTTTAAAATCAAAAAAATATTAATAAAAACTTTTTTCACCCTTCTCCTAGTATTAATAACCACATCCTCACACTGATTTTCATCCAGATGTAAATCCAAAATTTGGATCATATGAAGTATCATTAAATTCTTCATTACAAACCTCTGGTTTTTCTTTAAATGTAGAGCATATTATATCTGCATATGCTTTTGCACTTCTTCTTGAGTCTACTTTTATTCAATTTATTACAAAGCTAGGAGATCATTGTACTGCATATTCTTTTGCTTCTTGATCGTCTATGTTAAATTCTGGGTATCATCCTGAAGCATTTGCTAGTTCATAACTATAACTTATTTCTTCTTTTGTCTTAGTTATACAGGCTTGTAATTTTGTATCATCTATTTTCACTTCTTCTCTACATTCTTCTGCCTTTCATTTTTTTCTTTTAGGAAACATTTTAGATATGGAACATATTTTTCTTTCTGTTGCTTTTGTATACGGTGTTGAACTAAATTTTCTTCTCACTCACTTGGTCCGTGCATAAGATAAGGTACAAACTTTACTTTTATATCAGCAACATCTCACAATTTTTCCATAACTTCCAAGTATCATTTTTGAGCTTGTAGTCAATATGGACAGTGTGACATAACAAATAATTCTGCTTTAGGTTTATCTACTTTTATTAAACATTCCATATTTTTAGCACACTTAGTATCTTCACAATCAATATTTCAATCGTTATTATCATCCATTCCATTATCACATATTTCTGCATATGGATCAAAATTTCCTTGCATTTTTATTTTATATTCTCATGTTTCCATTTTTTCTAAAAAGTTTTTTACTCCATTTTGTCACGAATCTTCTATATCATCTGTAGATAATATTATTGCTGGTAAAAAATATATTCTGTTATCTTTTAAATATTTTTCTACTCATTCATCTGAAAAGTCTTTAATTTCATATTTAGAACCACTAATAGAAGTATCCTCTTCTAATCTACTAATTAAGTCTTCAGTATTACAATATTCACATCTTTTATCGCTTATTATAGTTATAGTAATATCTTTTGCTGTTCATTTATATATATTTATTTGATTATATATGCTTATTCTTATTTTACTTAGAGCATCTTTTACTTCTGGCTTTAGTTTTGCTGAATTCATAGAAGAGAATTTTTGGTATAGTGCTTCTAGTTTATCAATTCTATCTTCCATATCTGGTTTTTCTTTTTCTAATTTTGTATAAAACTTTTCCATAATATTATCTATATCCAGATTAGAGTATTTCGCTTGTGATAAAGTAAAAAAAGACAAAGATATCACTATCACAAAAAACAAGGAAATTATTTTTTTCATAATTTTTCCAAGGTTACTTTATAAAATATTGTACACTCCATTTTTACAAAATTATAAAAAATTGCAAACTTTTTTGACATATTACCCAAACTTTTTTGAACAATCGAATAAAGTATTAAAAAAGTTTGATAAAATAATTGAACTTATTATAATGAGATTTGAATTTATTAAAATACAATACCAAGAATATGAAAAAAATATTATACATCATCCTGATATTCATTTTTTATAGCCTATCACTTAGTGCTTCTTATGGTTTTTCATGAGATTCTCTAGATGATTCTAATATTGAACTAAAAAGTGCTAATGAAAACAAAACTTCATCATGAACAATTAAAATTGAAAAAAAAATTAATACATCAACAGGAACTAATGAAGGACCAAAAACTATAAAAGAAATAAGAGAAAATATAGATGAACTAAAAGAAAGAACAGACATATTAGAAAAACAATGGGAAATTTTTGAAGAAGAAAATGGAAGCTTATCTAGTTTTTTTAAAAAAGAATTATCAGATGAAGAAAAATTTACTCTTCAAGATATTTTAAAAAATTATAAACTAAAACAAACTGAAATAGAGGAAGAGATTTTCAATACTGATGATTTAGAGTTAGTAAAAAATTTAAAAACAAAAATTCTATTTGAAAAAAAAGAATTATATAAATCTCTTGTTCCTTATGTTGAAAGCATAAAATTAGAAGATTATCTAGATTATGTTAAATCAAATATAAAAACAGTTGAAATTAGTAAGATAGTAAAAGCAGAAATTGATGAAAAAGAAAAAAAACTAGAAGATAAAGTTACCATTATAAGAGAAAAAAAGAAGAAAATGATCAAGAATTAAATCAAAGAGTAAAAGCCATAGTTACAGAAAAGCTAAATTCTAAGATATATTCTATTTTAGAAAATGAAAAATTTAAAATTCTAAGTATTGAAAATCAAAAAAAAGTTTTTCAAGTAACCCTAGATAAACTTGAAGCTAAAAAAAAGGAACTTGAAAATAGTGAAGAAAAAATTAGTTCATTAGAAAAAAAAGTTGAAGTTTATAATATAGCTATTGAAGTAATAGAAGAAACAATAGAAAATATAAAATAAATAGTTTTATCCTCTCTTTTTTAGTTCAATAATCTCATCTCTTATTTCAGCTGCCTTCTCATACTCCATATTTGAAGCAGCTAAATCCATTTCAAGTTCTAGTTTTTTGATAAGTTTTGGGATATTTTTTATGTTTTTATATTCAGTCCCTTTTCCCTTTTTGTTAGTAACTCACATATCTTTAATTTCACTAAATATAGTTTTTGGAGTTAAATTATTTTTTTGATTATATTCATTTTGAAAATTTCTCCTATAATAAGTCAAATCTATAGCTTTTTTCATAGCTTGTGAAAATACAAGTGAATCGTCGTTAACAAATTTATTTCACTTTTCTAGTCTATAAAGTTTTCAAAAGTAACTATCTTCATAATTTTCCTTATCAACTGCAGAATATCTTATAGGAGTTATTTTCTCAACATACATATTTACTTTTCAGTTACTATTTCTTGCAGCCCTTCATATAATCTGAATTAAAGAAGATTCACTTCTTAGAAATCATTGTTTATCAGCATCAAGTATAGCTATTGTGCTAACTTCTGGTAAATCAAGCCCCTCTCTAAGTAAGTTTACTCAAACTATTACATCTATAGTTCACTCTCTTAAATCTTTTAGTATTTCAAGTCTATCTAATGTATCAACTTCGCTATGAAGATAATTTACTTTTATTCAAGAGTCTAATAGATAATCAGTTAACTCTTCACTTGATTTTTTTGTTATAGTAGTTATAAACATTCTTTCTCATTTATCTATAACTTTGGAAATCAAATCCATTATATCATCTACCATATATTCCATAGGTTTTATCTCTATTTCTGGATCCAAAAGTCATGTTGGTCTAATTATTTTTGAGACGATTCTACAATCCATAGAAGACTCCCAGCCTCAATCTTTTATCGGGTCAAAATTATAAAATTTTTCTCATAATATCTCTTCTTTCTTATTTTTCAACAGAATTAGAATTTATAGAAATATTCTTACAACTTCTTTCTATCTCATATTTTCAAGGAGTAGCTGAAACAGCTATAGCTTGTTTAATTTTACTTTCAAATTCATCAAATCTTAGTGGTCTATTATCAAGAGCTGAAGGAAGTCTAAAACCGTTCTCCACTAAGTTATCTTTTCTAGATCTATCTCAAGCATACATAGCTCATATTTGTGAAAGAGTCATATGACTTTCATCTACAAAACATAAAAAATCATTTCAAAAATAATCTATTAATGTAGATGGTGCATCTCAAGATTTTCTTCAATCTAAATATCTACAATAATTTTCTATTCCATTTACATAACCAACTTCTATCATCATCTCTATATCATATTCAACTTTTGTTTTTAATCTTTCATGTTTCAATAAATCTCCCGAATTTTTAAATATTTCTAACCTACTTTCTAGTTCATTTTTAATATTTTGGAACAATTTCTTTTATTTTTTCTTTTGTTGTAACTGTATGTTTTGCTGGAAATATATCTATATATTCTAAGATATTCATATATTTCCAAGTTAGATATCCTTTATGATTATTTGACTAACTTCATCTCACCAAAATTCTATAGTATAAACAGTTTGTTTACTTGATGGAAATATTTCTAAAATATCTCAAGATAACTTGAAAGTTTCATGGTTTAAAATCATCTCATGCTCTTTTGTACTGAATATTTACTAATTTTTTTAGTAATTCTTCTATATTATAATTTTTCACTACTTCTATCCTAAAAATTTGATCAGTATACTGTTCAATATCTCAAATACCATAAATACAACTAACAGAAGCTACTATTATTACATCTTTTCTAGTAAGTAAATCTTGTGTTGCAGCATGTCTCAATCTATCTATTTCTTCATTTATAGTTGCTTCTTTTTCTATATATGTATCTGTTTTTGAATATAAGCTTCTGGTTGATAATAATCATAATAAGAAACAAAATAATGAACAGCATTATCTGGAAAAAATCTTTAAATTCTTGTGCTAATTGAGCTGCTAAAGTTTTATTATGAGCTATTACTAAAGTTGGTTTCTTTATTTTTTGTATAATATTTGCCATAGTAAAAGTCTTTCAACTGATCATGTTACTCACCAAAGAGTTTGACATTTTTCTCAAGATTTTATATATTCTACAATTTCTTTTATAGCATTCCGCTGATCTCAAGATGGAGTATATTTTGATTTTAATTTAAACATATCATAAATTATATATATTTTTATAAGAGAATAAGTAAAGTATATAAGAAACTCAAAATAGTACAAATAAAAATTTCTAAAATCAGCAAAATTTTACTTTTTAGTGATTCTTTATAAACTAATATCGAATTATGAATAATCTTAAAAACGAACTTTTATGAAAATAATAAAAAAAACTGATTTAACAGAGTTTTTTGAAATCTCTTGGAAATTCATAAAAACAATCATTTTTATCTTTATTCTGCTGATTTCTATCCACTTCTCTTTTTTTAATGTTTTATTGATTATCTGAAAAATTAGAGAAATGTGATTTAATAGTAGTTTTTTTCTGAAATAAAGTTGAGCTAAGTTGAAAACCTTCAGATAGACTAAAAACTAGACCAAATAAACTGCTCAAGTTGTATAAAAATGGATCTAATAATAAAATACTAGTTAGCTGATGACTATGAAAAGAATGATTTAAAGAATGAAGTGTAATGAAAGATTATTTAGAAAAATTATGATTTAAAAAAAATGACATAATCGTAGATAATGAATGAAATAATACATACAAAACTGTCTTGAATACAAAAAAAATATTAGAAGAAAATAATTTAAAATCAATAATAATAGTTTCTCACTATTATCATATAATGAGAACTAGAATGGCTTTTCAAAAAGCTTGATTTTCTGAAATATATTATACTAGTGCTGATTTGGAATTAGAACTTAGAGATTTTATTCTATACACCAAGAGAAATGCTTGGATACTATGTATACTGGTTTAAAAGTTATAAAAAAATATAAACTAAAATTTAAATTAAAAGGGAAATATAAAAAAATAATTTATCCTATAAAACTTAATATGAAACTAAAATTTAAAAAGAGGTTTTTGCTTTTATATTATAATAATTATAATCTTATATCTAATAATATTACAATTATATATTGTGATAAAAAACCCAAAAACGACTATTTTAATCATCCAGAAAAAAATACAGACATAAAAATAAGTATAAAAAACATATCAAACAAACTCCATAAAAAAGACTACTGATTAACTTCAGGGCATTGGGGAAAACTACTTTCTCACACATTTTACTGATACTCGCTAGTTAATCTATACTTGCAAAATAAAGATGATAAAGAATTTAAAGATTTCTCTGTCTCAGAACTACAATTTATACTAAAATATATAAATTCAGAAGAATGAAAAGCCCCATTTTTAGATAAAAATACAGATATATGCACTATGAATTATTTACAATTGACATAAAAAAACCGAATATTAGCCTCTCTAGTTATATTATGACAAGAAAATATAATTCAGAATTATAAAAAAACAGTGACTACATATATTCATACCTGAATAAAAACATCTCAAAAAACTCTTAGACCTATAAATGATGGAGCTGGTATGTAGACAATGTAAATGCAATTTTTTCCACTCTACATAACTGATTTACTTTCAGAAAAGCAATGATTAGATAAAAAATACTTTGACAAACTTATAAAGGAGATTGGATTGCTTATATGAGAAAAAATACATGACAATATGGAATGATATACTCAGAAGCTCAAACTAAAAAACCAAATAAAAATCAAGCAAGAGGACCAACTCATGGCTTGGCTATTAACCTATCTTTATGAAATTGATAATGACTTATTTAATGAACAAATAAAAACCTCTATAATAAATGCTTTTATGATAACCTATTATGACTTTGAATAAGTAAAGATATTCCCAAATGACAAAAACAAGTAAATACAATACCCACTGGACCTGTTATTTTTGGTTACAGTTTTTCAGCAACAATACTATCCCTACCAATGCAAAATAAGTAATAATAAAAATATTTTTACAGAAACTTAAAAGCAGTAAATACTATATTTTTATATAATGGGAAATGAGAATATTTATTTAGAAACTCTGTTTTGATTGATTCCCTTTCTCTTTGGGGAAAATCTAAAACCAGTTGGAAAGATAAAATCTAGAAAATCTTGTATTTTCTTTAACTGTTAAAAAAATTATAAAACTAAATCAATTATATTTACAATATTATCAAAATAATTTTTAGAGTTATTTTGAATAATTTCTTTGATAACAATGGTTTTGTCAAAAAATCATTTCTCTTTTAATTTTTCAAGTAAATCATAAGAATTTTATCTTTGATATCAGCTGTGAAATCATCTTCTTTGTATTCTTCTCATGAATTACAAATTCAGTTTAGTGAAAGTCAGAAGTTTTTTAGGTCATAGTTTTTTCATATCATATGTTCAGAAAATATAGGTGTACTCCTCTTTTTATAAATGTGTTTGGAATAATTATATCTCAGTTTTTTAAGTCTATACCTTCTAGATTAGTAGCTGTTCATGCTATTAT
>CALNYL010000010.1:0-26221 GCA_942490775.1 uncultured bacterium | reverse complement strand
TGTGAGAAGGAATTTATGATGGGGAAGTTATTGCAGAGAGATGTGATGTGGGAATTGGGAAAGATTGTACAGAATTTACAGATGTAAAAGGTTGGTGATGTACATATGTGAAAGAAGCATTAAAAAGAGAAATGATAAGTATAGACGATTATCCAGATGAAAGATTTAATCCAGAAAATGAAGCAAAAAGAAAAGATGTTTTAGTTTGGCTTATGAAGGGGCATTGAATACTACCACTTACCATAAATAACCAAGGTGATGAAATAGAAATTATCTCTCCTAAATCTATTGATATCCATTACGAAATGGAATGATCTACCTATTTTGGAAAACTTTGAAAAAATTATTTTTCTGAGATTGAAAAAATTACATATAAATGAGAAGAAAAAGCTTACGATCATAATTATTGTTACTTAGACTGAACACCATTTAAAAAATATCCTTCTGAATACTGTCAAGAAAAAGTAAATTATGTAAAAGTTGAAATAAAAAGAGTTGTTGGATCTGATACATACTATCATACATGACATATTATAAAAGTTGAAGAATGAGTTACTTGGAGGTATAAATCAAATAATGATAATGATTATTGTGCATTTGGTGACTTCAATTGATTTAATGATTTAAGTTGACTTGATAATGAAACTATATGATATATCTGTCAAGCAGTAAAAAAATGATATATAGCCCAAAATGATAGTTTTAAACCAGAAAGCTCTATTCAAAAAGCAGAGGTATTAAAGATACTATACACAATAGCAGAAGTAGATGATAAAATAAAAAATGATAACTCTTGTAATTTAAATATCCTATCCGAGTGAGTAAAAAATCATTCAACTTGGGCACCAAGATATGTAGCACAAGCAGTTACAACATGAATTATCACAATAGATAATGCAGGATTAACAGATATTAGAACATGAAAATTAAGAGAAGACTCAAAAGATGATGAGGATATATATATGTATAATGATAATATTTCAAGACAAGAAACAATGAAGCTTGCTGTGAAGTCAATTGTTATGAAGGAAAAATGAATTTTAGACGAGAAAAATTGTTTAAATGATGATAGTTCTGGAATAAAAACATGTGCTAATTCAAATGTAACCATAGGGGCAATTGATATAACCTATGTAGCAGAAGGCGGTATTGATAAAAGTTTAGAGAAGCACTTTATAGTTGATAAGCAAAAAGATAATGAGGGATATAAGGAATATGATTATAATGAGGGTTTACAAGGAAACTTCTATGATGGGTATAAGAATTATAGTTTTCAAAGTTGTGGAGATGAAATGAGTTATATGAAAGCTATGAATGCTTTTGAAAATGATAAAGATAAGTTTGGTGATCCTGATGATTTAAAAGTTTCAAAATCTATTTATAAAAATGATTGTGAAAAAAAGTCAGATATATGGACAATAGATTATAAGTATACTAATTGATTTGATGATAAATATGTAGGTGTTTATAACCCAAACACAAATCAAAGTTATGTATTTGATAAAGATTCATATGTTTATGAAGAATATATGAAACTTGGTTCTTTTTGTGAAAATTATTATTGATTACCAATTTGACAAGGTGAAATTATAAAAGATAGAGTATTATCGAAAGATAGGATTTTCTTTTTTGAAAAATGAGTTTATTTAGCAATAGTAGAATGAAAAGCTTCTATATTATGATTTGGTACATATCAATGAATGCCAGAATATATAAAGACTGAGCCAAATCTACAAGAAATAGAAAGTAAAGATTTAAAGAATGTTCTTATGTACCTATTGCTGACATATGAGAAAAATTTGTGGATGGTAGTTATGTCTCACTTTTTGATATTTATCCAAAAGATAGAGAAACAACATGTGCAAATGTATATATGAAAACAGGAAAGTTATCTACTTTTTGTAAAATAGATTGAGAAAAATGATTTGATCTCAATCAAAACTATATATCTGTAAAAGATATACCTTGAGAAGAAAAAGTATGAGATAGTTGAATATATTTAATAGATCCAGATGTATGTGATGATATGTGGGAAGATGCAGAAACAGTATCAGAAAAGAAAAAAGCTTTATCTTGCTTCAATAAGTCTCTAAATAATATGGATTATGAAGTTGAGTTTAGTAGAGCCTATAAAAATGAAGATGAATGGAATACACTTAAAGCTACATTTTGAAGTATAACAGTTGGTGCTGGAGTTATTACAATGTGAGCAGGAATAGTAGGCTTATGGAGATGAACTTTAACTTTATGACAATTTTTAAAATGATTTACACCCTTATCACTATGAGTTTGAGCAGCATTAACTGTAGCAGGAGAAATTTGAATTCAAAGTTATACATGTTGGGACTTTGATAATGAATGATTTAATAATTGTCTAAATTTTGTAGGTACAGTAGATGAAATGACTCTTCCAGATTTTGTTCCACATAGATTTTATCAAGAGACAATAGAATTTTCTCCACTAGACAAATTAGTAGTAACTTGAATAGCAATATGATGAGTAGAGAGTGCAGCAATATGAATATTTACTGTAAATAAAAAGGTAAGATTAATAAGAATAAAGAATACCATATCAAAACTAAGAGACTCAAAAATAGCAGACATGGTTGAAGCTCTTGATGGTACCAAGATGAAATCAATAGAAAAAGAAATAGATGCTATATTTTTAAAAGAGTGAAAAATAACAAGAGCCTAGACAAGAAGAGATAATAACAGAAATATTTGCAAATAATGGTTTTAGTTTACCAAAGACAGTAGAACCCAATGATTTTGAGATACTAGAAAGGTTTGATTCAAGTTTGTTTAATAAAGATGATGTTGCTAGGATTGCTATAGATGTGTGAGGGAAAACAGGGAAAGGTCAGATGGAAGCCTTAAAGGAGTTAAATAAACTTGATGATGCAAAAATTACTAAAATTTTTGATGATGCTGTTGTTAGGGCTAAGTATATAAGTTCTCCTGCTTATAGGAAATTAGCTGAATATGTAAAAGATTTGAATGTTATTGAGCATATATTAAGTGGTAATGTGAAAAGTTGAAAGGCTGGTTGATGGCATTGGGAACCTTGAGCTAAAGAATGAACTTATATAATAGAATGAACAAAATCTTTTCCAAGTGAGAGGTGAATTTATGAATGAAAGGTTGTTATTAATGGAGTACCTAAAACAAGTAATGATTGAAAATCTACATTTTTTCCAAAAGATTGGAGTGAAGAGACAGTTTTAGAATATCTAAATAAAGCATATGTAGAAATTATTAAAGACAAAACCAAATATTTAGAACCTTGAACAAGTAATACATTTTCATTTGAAGTTAATTGAATAAAAATAAACATGTATTTAGATAACTTCAATCAAATAATTAGTTCTTTTCCTTCTTTATAGTTTATTTATTAAATAATAAAAAAATGATAAAATTATCAAAAATAGAAATTAATATAGAATCTATCTCAAAATTAAGACAAGAATTATATAAATGTTTTCCATATGATACAACTATAGAATGATTTAAAACAGATAAAGAAATATTTTATGAAAAAAATAGATTTTATTTTCCAAAAATAAAAAACTTTTTTATTGATTCTAATATTTTAGATTTATTACCAAAAATATTTAAAGAATCTTTAGATAAAAGAGTGTTAGAATTGGATATAAAAGTCAATTCTTGATTAATGTTAAGATGTGAACTTAGTCAATTTTTGTATTATTGAGGAGTTTATAAAAAGAGTAGTCTAGATATAAAGGCTATACAAAAATTATGTGAAAATTTTGTAGATGAAATATCCAATGAATCCCCCCAAAATCTGTATTATGTAAAGATTAATGAGCTTTTTGGTTATAAGTTATGATATTGTATAGAGCATGATTTATTAATTATTAATTCCAAGAGTTGATGTATTTACTTTATAAGTTTGTCTGACTCTGATTAAGTTAATAAAATTTCTAATATACGAATATATACCTTTCCTAGAATGAAAAGTGGCAAGTCAAAATCCATGGATACAAATGCCTTGATGAAAAACTCAAGTACTTTTTGAGATAGGTAAAATACCAAGTGAGTTTGTAAAACAAATTCAAATTACTGATTTTATTAAATAAATGTTTATTAAAATGAAATTATCGGAATATGTAAAAAAACATGGTTATAAATCTGATAGAGGAGAACTTATTTATGAAAATTTGGGAATAACAGATATATCAGATTTTGATTGTAAATGATTTAGTGATTTATTAATTTCTGATAATCAAATTACCTCAATAGATAATTTTGATGATAAAAATTTATGATGATTAAACATAAAAAATAATCAAATAAAGTCAATAGATAATTTTGATGCTAAAAATTTAAAAGTTTTTGAAATAAATAATAATAATATTAAAATAATAGAGATTTTTAATATTAGGGAATTGAATTTTTTGATTTATCCTGAAACCCACTTTTATATATCTCTCCAAAAGTACAAAAACAACTAAAAGAAAACCAAGTAAAACTAGATATAAACTTAAATGATTTTGATTCAGAAACAGGATTTAAAAAGTGAATAACAGAAGAAGAAAAACAAGAGGTTGAAAAAGAGTTGAAGAAAAGTAAAAAGTGATTGTTTTGATTTTTCAAGAAGTAGGAAAATTATAAAATAAGCATTTAGTTTTAGTTACTAGGTGCTTATTTGAACTTACCAGAATGAACAAAATTATACAGAGTAAGTCAGAAAGATTTACTATGAGATTGAAAAACATATCGGACACTAGAAAAACCAAGTAAAGAAATAATATGGGAAAAGGAGTATCCAATAAATAGAAGAGAATGGTATTGATATGTAGCATTAGAGGATTTTAAAATATATGAGTTAGAAATAACATCAGAATTTAAGCAAAATTATTGAGATATTCCATTTTTAGAATGAATGGTAGCAAGTCAGAGTCCATGGATACAAATGCCATGATGAGAAACTCAAGTACTTTTTGAGTATGGAAAAATACCAAGTGAATTTATAAAAGAAGTTCAAGTTGTGAATTTTATTAATTAATTTAGTTAATTATGAATTTATCTGAATATATAGAAAAATATGGTTGGAATCCAGAATCTGATAGATGAGAAATGATTGCGGTTAGTGATAAAATTGATTCTATTGATAATTTTGATGTTTGAAATATTAAAGATTTAACTGTTATATGAAAAATTGACACTATAAAAACTTTTGATGTTAAAGGATTAAAGATATTAAATATTAATAATAATAGAATTACATCAATAGATAATTTTGATATTAAAAATTTATATTCTTTATTGTGTTATAATAGAATTACATCAATAGATAATTTCAATGTTAAGAATTTACATGATTTGACTGTATGAAATAAAATTACATCAATAGATAATTTCAATGTTAAGAATTTGCATGATTTGACTGTATGAAATAAAATTACATCAATAGATAATTTTGATGTTAAAAATCTTAAATGGATTTTTTTATGAGAAAATAAAATTATATCAATAGATAATTTCAATGTTAGAAATTTAGAATGGTTGGAATTAAAGAATAATAAAATAAAAGTTATAAATAATTTTAAATTAAAAAATATAAGAAAATTATATTTATTCTGAAATCCACTTCTATACATCTCTCCAAAAGTCCAAAAAGAACTAAAAGAAAAACAAGTAAAACTAGATATAGGCTTAAATGATTTTGATTCAAAAACAGGATTTAAAAAGTGAATAACAGAAGAAGAAAAACAAGAAGTAAGAGAAGAGTTGAAGAAAAGTAAAAAGGGATTACTTTGATTTTTCAAGAAGTAGTAGAATTATAAAAATAAGCATTTAGTTTTAGTTACTAGGTGCTTATTTGGATTTACCAGAATGAACAAAATTATACAGAGTAAGTCAGAAAGATTTACTATGAGATTGAAAAACATATTGGACACTAGAAAAACCAAATAAAGAGATAATATGGGAAAAAGAATATGCTATAGACAGAAGAGAGTGGTATTGAGATGTAGCATTAGAAGACTTTAAAGTATATGAGTTAGAGATTACATCAGAGTTTAGACAAAATTACTGAGATATTCCATTTTTAGAGTGAATGGTGGCAAGTCAAAGTCCACGGATACAGATACCATGATGAGAAATTCAATTACTTTTTGAGTATAAGCAAGTACCATCTGAATTTGTGAAAGAAATTGAAGTTGATTGATTTATAAATTAATATAATATATATGAATATTAAAGATTATTTAAAAACACATAGTATTTGTGCAGAAAGATGAAAGCTAAAGTTAATTAATTGTTGAATAACCTCTATAGATAATTTTAATTCTGGACCTTTTAACTCTATATCTTTATGACATAACAATATAACTTCTATAGAGAACTTTATTGTTAAATGAATTATATCTTTACATATAAATAATAATAAAATAAAATCTATTGAAAATTTTAATCCACAATGAGTGGAAGAAAATTCAATATGACTTTATTCATTGTGACTTAGTAATAATAAAATAAGAGAAATAGAAAAATTTGATGTAAAAAATTTAGAGCATTTATCGTTATGAATTAATAAAATAAAATTTATTGAAAAATTTGATGTGAAAAATTTGGAATTACTTTCTGTTGGTAATAATGATATTAAGTCATGCTCTATATCTAAAATAGAATTTTCTGGTAATGAAATTTCTAACTGTTTTACAAATAAAATAGAGTCGATAGAAAATTTTGATATAAAAAAAACTTGAGTGTATTTGATATAACTAAAAATCAAATAAAAATAATAAATAATTTTGACTTGAAGTTTCTAAAAAGTTTTTTATTTATCCTGAAACCCCCTACTCTACATCTCCCCCAAGTCCAAACTCAACTAAAACAAAAACAAGTAAAATTAGACATAAACCTAGACGACTTTGACCCAAAAACAGGATTTAAAAAGTGAATAACAGAAGAAGAAAAACAAGAAGTAAGAGAAGAGTTGAAGAAAAGTAGAAAGTGATTATCTTGATTTTTCAAGAAGTAGTAGAATTATAAAAATAAGCATTTAGTTTTAGTCACTAGGTGCTTATTTGAACTTACCAGAATGAACAAAATTATACAGAGTAAGTCAGAAAGATTTACTATGAGATTGAAAAACATATCGGACACTAGAAAAACCAAGTAAAGAAATAATATGGGAAAAGGAGTATCCAATAAATAGAAGAGAATGGTATTGAGATGTAGCATTAGAAGGCTTTAAAGTATATGAACTAGAAGTAACATCAAATTTCAAGAAATCATATTGAAATATACCTTTCTTAGAATGAACTGTAGCAAGTCAAAGTCCACGGATGCAGATGCCCTGATGAAAAACTCAAATATTTTTTGAGTACAAAAAAATACCAAGTGAATTTGTAACGAAAATTTATGTTGATTGATTTGTAAATTAATTTATAAAATAATAACTTATGCATATTAAAGAAGCAATAGAAAAGTTTGATCCCTATATAGAATATGGCTCAATGAATCTTATTCGTGAAAATATTACAAACATTGATTCGTTGGATTGATTTGATCCTGACTCTAGATGATTAAGTAGATTATATGTATGAAATCTAGTAGAATCAATAGAGAATTTTGATGTTAAAAATTTAAATACACTTCAAGTTTGAAATAAAATAAGATCAATTAATAATTTTAATCTTTGATAGTTAGAAAAATTTAATGTAAAATGAAATTTAATAGAATCAATAGAGAATTTTGATGTTAAAAATTTAATGTTTTTGCATCTTTGAAATAATAAAATTTCTTTTATAAAAAATTTTGATGCAAGAAATCTATATCAATTTGACTTAAATAATAATAAAATAAAAATAATAAATAATTTAAGGTTTACAGAAAAATTAAAGCATTTAAATTTATCTTGAAACCCCCTACTCTACATCTCCCCCCAAGTCCAAACTCAACTAAAACAAAAACAAGTAAAATTAGACATAAACCTAGACGACTTTGACCCAAAAATAGGATTTAAAAAATGAATAACAGAAAAAGAAAAAGAAGAAATTTTAGAAGAATTAAGAAAAAAATAATAACTTTTGCTTAAAAAAAAGAAGTGATATAAAAAGCTCGTTAACATAATCTGAAAAATATTAAAAATAAGCAAAGCTATACATGTTGGGACTTTGACAGTGAATGATTTAATAACTGTCTAAATTTTGTATGAACAGTAGATGAGATGTTTATGCCAAAATTTGTACCAAATAGATTTTATCAAGAAACAATAGAATTTTCTCCATTAGATAAATTGGTAGTTACTTGAATAGCAATATGATGAGTAGAGAGTGCAGCAATATGAATATTTACTGTAAATAAAAAGGTAAGATTAATAAGAATAAAGAATACTATATCAAAACTAAGAGACTCAAAAATAGCAGACATGGTTGAAGCTCTTGAAGGAACCAAGATGAAGTCAATAGAAAAAGAAATAGATGCTATATTTTTAAAAGAGTGAAAAATAACAAGAGCTAGACAAGAAGAGATAATAACAGAAATATTTGCAAATAATGGTTTTAGTTTACCAAAGACAGTAGAACCCAATGTGTTTAGACTATACATATAAATATAAAAAAGATAAAAATAATGTTTATAGAGATGAAACTCTTTTAGAATGAGCAGATCCAAATACCTTTGAGCTTTTAGATAATTGATATGTCAGAGATAAAAACAATTGTTATAAATATACTGAGAAAGTAGATATGTCTGAATGTGAAAAGTAATTAATAATTTTATATATCTTTTATTTTAAAAAATTAGAATTAGAAAAAACACAAAACTAAAATTTCCAAAAATAAATACAACATTACAGCAAAATTAAGAAGAATCTAAAATATTAGACATATAAAACACTTTGGTGTAAAATATTAGTAAAATAATATTTTACACCATTTTTTTATGAAAAAAATTCTATTTATAATACTAGTTTTAATAATACCATTTAAAACTACATTTGCCACAAATACAAATACAAACACAAATATAAATAACATAAAAAACCAAGAAACACACAATATATTTATATTAAAATTAGAAAATAAATATTCAGATGACAAACAAATAATATATCTAGAAAAATTAAATAAAAAATTAAATGAAGTAATCTCAATAAAAAAACTCACAGATGAACAAAAAGACTATGTAGAGGACCTATTAAAATTAAACAATGAAAAAATATTTGAAATAAACCTAAAAGAGCAAAAAGACACAAAACAACAAGAATTCAAAGAACAATTATATATAAAAAAACTACAAAAAACTTTAAAAAATTCACCTGATACATTTGTAAACAACATACTATCAAATAAAATCAAACTAATAACAGTTAACGATAAAATGGACTTTATAGAAGAAAACAAAATAAAAAGAATAGTATTCACAAAATACTACGACCTAAAAGAAAACAACTATAAAAAATTCTCAAATAAAAGCTGATACATAATAAATAAATCTTGAACAAACACCTTCTGGTTTATAGAAAACTACTCATTTGAAGAAAAAATACCATACTCAAAAATCTCAAGCTATCTAAAATTCTCCTTCAATGATACCACAAACTTTTTTCTAGAAGACGAAAACTACTATATGTATGATTTTGAAAACTATAGCTACATAAAAGACGGTTACTGAGTTTATTTATCTGACCTAGAATCAGCATTTTGAGACCTAAAACAAGTTATAACATATCAAGATGATACTTGATCATACAAATTTATAAACAAATACCAAAAGTAAAACTAATAAAATCAGACCTAATATTTTGAGTCACAGATAAAATAAAATTTTTAGAATACCTAATAGACGACAAAAAAAACTTATCAGAAGACACAGACCAATTATTTGAAAAACTAAAACAAAGAACTATAAACCTAACAAACTGAAAAGAAGAATCAGAAAAAATAAAAAACATATATGCCTACATACTAGAAAATGTAGAATACCCAAAAACATTTTCTCTAGATGATGAAAAAATATACTCATGAATACTAACTTACCAAAATAAATCCTGAGTATGTTTATGATACACAAAACTCATGTCCTATATGTTATGTTTGCAGGAGTACAAAACTCAATTATGATAAAATGAAATGTAATAGATGCACAAGACTTTCCAAATATATGACATGTATGGTTAAGAATCGGAGAATACTATTATGACCCAACCTTTGATGACCCAATATGAACAAATAATACAAAGACTTCTCACAATATAAATACTATAAACTACCTTATGACATAATGTATACAAACAGATACACATATAGAAGCCTTCCAAATAGCTTAAAAACCGAAACAATAGAATATAGAAAAGACCTAGTTAATAAAAATTTATTTGAACTAGTTACAAAATACGAAAACGAAGATTATTTATTACTAAGACCTCTGAAATTTAAAAAGCAAAACAACATACCATACGACGAAGAAATAACAGTAGAACACTTAAAAAACATAGTAGAATACTGAAAAGTAGATAATTTTACATTTAAAGGAAAAAGCATAAAAAAACTGATGTATTTTTCTATAAACCAAAATAATATTTCAGCAATACTAGAACAATCAGAATATAATCTAGAATGATACTACTTATTTAAATGGAAACTAGAAGACTGAAGCTACGAATACAGACTAGCCTACGATGTAGAATTTTAATAAAAACAAAAAGCCAAAACTATAAAATAATAATAAAACGAGGTTTTAGCAATCTTTTATACCAAAAATTTAGAAAAAAGTTTATTTATTTCTTCCAGAATATCCCTACTAACTCACCTCTTTTCTAAAATTTTAAATTTATTCTTACTCAACTCTCAATTATTCTCAATCAAATTCTTAGTAATAAAAGACACATTATTTGAAGAAATATTATAACTTGAATCAATCAAAGTATAAACCTTATGAAACCTATAAATATATTCAAGCTCTCTCTTGTAATCAATATTTATACTATCCTCTAAAACCTCATAAAAATAATTTGAAATACCCGTGAAATCCAAATTTCTATAAACCATAGAAGTATCATTTAAAACCTCTATATCACCATCATTTTTTTCATCATAATCTATAAAATCCAATAATACACCTGAAATCCCCACAAGTTGTTTATAATAAACATCCTTATTAAGAGCAATATAAGCACTCACAGGCAATATAATCTTATTATCTCATATAACTCACACTCAACTATTCAATAAACTATACTGAAGTAAAAATCTAGAAGTTCTACCATTTCAATCCAGAAAAGGATGAATAAGTACAAACTGAGTAGAAAGAATAGAAGCCAAGACTAAATAATTTAAACTATCTTTATTTTTATTATAAAAATACAATAATGCCTCCATAAGTTTTTTCACATCCTCACTTTTAGAGGAATATACTCTATTATATTCTCTCACATCATTCAGTTTCAAGATCATATATAGTTTTGAGAATTTCTATAACTAGATAAATTATCAGAATAAATTGTATTATAATAATTTACTACATCATCTCATCTTAATTCACCCTTTATAGGAATATTAGAAATTAATTTTAAAAATCACCTATTTTTACTCTGATGAAATTTCTCTCCCTCTATTTCTAAACTCCCTTTAGTCTCTTTAGTATACAAATAATTTATAGCCTTCTCTATAATCTTTGAATCAAATTCATTATTTATATTCTCTAAATTCTTATTAAAATCACAAGAAAATATTTCTTTTCTAAGTTTATTTTTAAAATCACAGGATTAAACTCTCAAGTCCTTCATAAACTATTATCTATAATTTTATATTTTTTATTAACATCTCAATTATTTTCACTCGTTAAAAAAATATCTTCACTCAAAAGATTCACATTAGACTTTTTTACTATAAAACCATCTCACAAATCAATATCTATTTTCAAATAAACCTCCATCAAAAATCATATTCTCCTCAAAAACTCTGAATTTGGTTTATTTTGTAAGTTTTCAATAAATTCTCTCAAATCAATTGTTTTAAGTATCTCAACCAAAATAAATCAATTCAAACTAAAAAAAACTTCCTCAAAGTTTTTTAGCAAAAAAATACAATTATGTAAAGAACTACTTAATATTTCCTCATTATTATATGAATAATAAAGAACATTATCAGTATTATTTTTCTTGTATGAACTAAATACTGTATCAAAACTCAAATGAATATTTTTTATTCACAAAACTCTTTTATAATATGAAAGTCATATATATTTTTGATTATTCTGCATAATTTTTTTATTAAATAATTAGACTTTTATAGTGACAGCTCGTTAACAGAGAGTTTTACCCTTTTGGAAAATTAATTTATATAAAACCTCATTAAAATAATTATACTTTTTTTTAGTAGAAAACAAGTTTTTATACTTTTATTATAATTTTTTATAGAAAATACACTTTTTTCAAAGAAAAATAAATATTCTAAACTTTTTTATGGTTTTATCGTAAAATAATTTTGAAAAATCTAAACAAATCTATTATAATTAATAAAACAAAACTAGCCAATAACAATAAAAAACTATGATATACTTAGAAATCCTATTTTCTATAATCATTATAACCACAATGATATCCTTTATATCCCTTGCCCCATGGGTACCAACAAAGAAAAAGGATTTAATAAGGATAAACAAAATACTAAAACTAAAAAAATGAGAAAAATTTTTAGAAATGTGATGCTGAACAGCAAAAGTATGTTTATACATAGCAAAAAATAACCCAGATTCACAAATAACCTGAATAGAATTATCACCACTATTCTATACTATATCAAAAATTAAAATATTTCTAAGCAGAACCAAAAACATAAATATAATCTATGGAAATGCCCTAAAACTAAATCTAGAAAACTATGATATTATATATATCTTTGGCTTACCAAAAACAATAACTAAAAAAGTATTTCCAAAAATTAGTAAAATAAAAAATAAGAACTTTCGTCTTATTTCCTATTGTTTCAAAATGACAAATGATTATTTCAAAGAAACTAAACACAAAACAGAAAACAAATTTGCAATATATGAATATAAAACTTCTGTATCTGTATAAGAATAAAGCTTATAAAGGTAAGAGATTAGAAAAATAATAATTAAGCGAGGTATTAGCAATCTTTTATACCAAAAATTATTTGTAAAAAAAGTTGCTCATCAAGTGTATTATTATTTCTCTAAGCTACTATACAAAATAAAGTTATCTAACTCCCACCTCCAAAAATCTACTTATAAATCTCTTTAACTCTTCATAGTCATTCGCTATCTTTATTTCAGGAAAAGCATCAGTAGCCTTTTTCAAGGCTGAAAAAAACAACCATCATCAGCTTCCTTTAGCATTCCAGTATCATTGAAAGAATCTCAAGTTGCAAAAGTTCTAAAATTTAGCTCCTTAAACTTCTTTACCGCCTCAGTTTTTTGATCTTCTATTCTATGAGAATAATCAACTATTTTATCATTAACAATCGTGAAATTATGACAAAAAATAGTAGGATTTCATAGCTTTCTAACAAAAGGCTTTCATAATTCTATAAAAGTATCTGAAAGAATTATTACCTCCATCCTATCTCTAGGCCCAATTAAGAAAATCCAAAGCTCAAGGAAGCAAATCCACTTTAGACAATATCTCCTGAATTCTACTATAAGTTATATTATTTTCATTTAGATACCTTAATCTATGCTCCATTAACTTTTTATTATCATCAATATCTTTTGTCGTAAGCATAAGCTCCTCCACATTTGCCTCTTTTGCGATAGACTGCCAAAGCTCAGGAGTAAGAACTGATTCCATATCTATACATAATATCGTTTGTGTCATAAAATATTTTTTAGTATGATAAAATAACTACAGAATTGTAGCCTCTTTCTCCTGAGAAGGGGAGAGAATTTAGAGAGAGGTTTTCTGTTTTTCAAGACAAAAAACTTTTTGTCTTTTTTATACTTTTAAGGATTATTATTTGTAAACACCCCTTATTACTCAGGGTTGTTAATTTCTAACTATACCATTAATATAGTAAAGGTATTTTTCTATCATGGCATTAAAATTAAGAGAATTTTCATATAAACAAGATTTTATGTTTTTATCTCAATAAGCTCTCATAATATTCAAAGCAAAACTTCTCAAACGAACAAATATATCAGCATTTATCCTTATTCTTGAAGAATCTTCATTAAAAGAAACATCTTTTACATAATGATTTCGATTTTCAATTCCCCAATGTCATCTAATTATTTCTTGATATTCTTTTGCTTTTAACTTTGTAGTTGATAAGTAAAAAAGAGGTTTCTTTTCTTGAATTCCACTTTTTTTCTTTGTAGAAAATTCTTTTACATATCTCTTTACAACAATCAATTCTTTTACATATTCTTCCCATTCTTTTGGTAATTTTCAAGTAACATCTTTAAAGTCATAAACTTTTACTTTTCTTGTTTCTTTTCTATTTCTTCATTCATTGTATGTCTTATTTTTTCAAATATTTTCTTGTTTTTCTAAGATTTTCTCACAGTTTTTATATAAATTTTCTGGTTTCATTTTAATTGTATTATTCATTCATTTTTACTTTCTTTTAACTCTTTGAATGTTTTTGTTGGCAATGTATAGCATCCAGAGTGTAAATAACTCATTCTATTCATAATTCCTTAAAAATTTTTGTGCTACTGGTATTTCATTTGTTTTTTCTTCTATTTCTTCATGTGCTAATATTAAATCTCAATCTAATAATGCACTAAAAATTTGTATTGCTTTTTTATCACAAAAATTATCAAAACTTCACCTTACTACTTTTCCATCTAGTCATACTACTTTATATCATTTCTTTTCCTTTTTTAATTTACTTAATTCTAAGCTATATTCTCTAAATCTTTTCTAATTCTTCCCTTTTGTTCATTGTATTATTTGTCTTATTGTTCCATAACTTGGTATCTTTTTCCAATTTAAGTCATATGCTTCTTTTTAACTTCTCAAAATGAACCTTTATAAACAAACTAATTTTCCTATATGAATCTGCTCAACTTAATATCGCTAATATGCTTAAATATAGTATTTCTCATAATCAAAATTGTCTTCATTGAGCCTCTTCTATGATTCAGATTTCTCTTAATATTTCTAACAACATTTTTTTTTTTTACAAAATAAGTATTTTTAATATACTAATTTTATTATTTTTTTCTAGTTTATTTTCTAGAAATTAACACCCCTGCCTTATTACTTCTGATAATATCTTAGCAGCTTTTTCTATCTGCTCATCCTCAACAGTTATACTAATCCTAATACACTCCCTAGAATGCTTTACCTTATCCTTATCTATACCATTAAAAAAAGCATTTCAAGGTACAAATAAAACTCACTGCTCCTTCAACCTCTCATAAAGCTCATCATCAGTAATAGGTAAATCCTCAAACCACAAGAAACTAAACATAGAACCCTGAACCTCATGTAAATACCAAGGTATACTATCAGGCATATACTTATTTAAACACTCCTCTAATAAATCAGATTTTTTCTTATATCTAGGCTGTATTATTTCCTTTGATATCTTTTTTAATTCACCACTATCTAGAGCATATGATATTAAAGCCTGTCAAAATCTAGAAGACATTATTGATAAGTTTGCATGAAAGTTTTCTAGATATTTTATAAATTTAGGGTTTCAAATTGATACTCATACTCTTTCTCAAGGCAATCAAGCTTTTGAAAAACTCATTGTATAAATAGTATTTCTATGAAACTTAGTTTTCATCTCTCAATATACTAGGTTTGGTATTGGTGAAGCATAAGCCGAATCTACAAATACTGGTATATCAGTTCATTTTACAAAATCATATATTTTTTCTACCTCTTCCTCTGTCATTAGATTTCAAGTTGGATTACAAGGTCTAGAGAAAACAACAGCTCATATTTCATCTATATTTGGGAAGTTATTAGTTTCTAATTTGTATTTAAATTTATTTTTTCAAGTTTTTTCTGGTTTTTGGGGTACTGATATAAACATATCTTCACTAAGTCACATTCAACTATATCATGTGTAGTCAGGGGACTGTGGTAGAAACATCTTTTTTATTTTCCCATCCTGCATTTCTCAAGCAAAAGCATTTACTCAGTAAAAAAATGCAGATTGACTTCAAGTAGTCACCAGTATATTTTCATCTTTTATATTTTGGTCAAATTCCTCTTTGAAAAATTTTTTTAAACTATCCAAAAAAGGGAAGTATCACTTTGTAGAACCATATCTTCATATTACTTTACCAAAATCTCCTGAATCTAGTAGTAGTCTTGTATTTTTTTCCCAAAATTCTTCTAACTCCTTAAAAACTAAAGGGTTTCCTGCACTCATATTTATAACTTCTCCAGATGCCTTTTCCAGAGTAAGTTTTATATCATTCATTATTTTTCTAACCCCAGAAAGATTAGACATCTTTTCTCATACTTTTGATATCATAATTTTATTTTTAAAAATAATTAAAACATTGCACAAATATATAGATTTTTCCCAAATAATCAAAATCTTTTGGGCTCTTTTTTGTTTTTGTGTGAAGTTTAGATATATGTGAAATTTGTTGATACAAAAGAATAGTAAATTTTACTTACTAAGAAACATATTATTTAATTGTCTCTAATGTAGTTTTTTTCTAGATTTAAATTTTTATTTAGCATTATCTTCAATTTCTTTATATTTCTTAGTTTGTCTTTCCAATTCGATTTTTATCTCTTCTAATTTATCTTCCATATCAATTTTAATTTGTTTCTTCTCTAGTTCTAAGTTTTTATTTTCAATTTCACATTTTTTAATAATAGAATCTTTCCTGCTTTCATAATCCTCAATTTCTTTTTTAGATTTCTCAGTTTGTTTTTCTAATTCCACTTTTATTTCTTCTAATCTATCTTCCATATCAATTTTAATTTGTTTTTTTTCTAGTTCTAAGTTTTTATTCTCAATTTCATATTTTTCAGTAATAGAATCTTTTTTATTTTCATAATTTTCAATTTCTAACTTCAATTTTTCATATATTTTTTCACCTTTACTTCAATTTATTGTTTTATTACTAAATCATAGATAATCCGATAAAATATATATTCCAAAAGTACCTATAAGAATAATTATTGAAATAAATAATATTTGTAATCATTTATTATTTATAATGTAGTCTTTCCATCTAGTAAAAGGTTTTAGAAAAATTAAACCTATTAGCAGAGATGTTCAAGATAAGAATATTCATGCTATGAAGAAAGCATCTAATAAATTCTCTATGATAGCAAATATTTGTATTGTTCATATAAAAAATGTAATTATTCATGTAAATATTCAAATTACACTAATTACCTCTATTTTGTTTTTATCAAAGTCATCCTTGAATTTATTCAATTCTTCATTATATTCATTTAGTTCATTTTTTATATTATTAGTGTAACTTCTAGATAAACTAAAGTTATTTTGTTTCCTATATTCATTTTCAATTAATATTTTTTTCTTATTACTTAGAAAAGGAAATGAATATAAGTTATGACAATATATAGTTCTTTTTATATTATTAAACCTTATGTCTAAATAACAGTCTTCAAATTCAAATTCAAAATAGTTATTATAATTTATAGACTCAAAAAATACACTTTCTGCTTTTTCTATATTCTCATTACAAGACTCAAGTATTTTTTCTAAATCCTCATCTTTTATTCAAGCTTTTAGTGATTTTTTTCCGTATTCTATATTTTTGAAACAAGAGTATTTGTAATAAGTAAAATAGTTTTTATGAGAATTATCAAAATCTTTTGATAATTTATTTAATTCATTAAATGTTTTTTCAATTTCATTTTCCAAATCTTCCTCTCAGGTCTCTTGGTATTTTTCTACAATAAATGATAAATAACTATTTCATATATATATGAGATTTAGTACTAAAGATTTATACTTATCAATATTTTCTTTATATTGTTCAATCTCTTTTTTATATTCTTTGTATAATTTTTTTAATTTTATTTCAGATTTATCTACAGATTTATATTCTTTAGCTTTTATAAAAAAATATAAACTATTCTTTTTAGATTCATTATGTTTATAATCTGAGACTTCTCAATTTCATAGAGAAATAAATTTTAGTACATCATATTTATCTTTATAATGAGTATTTTTTATTTCTTTCTCAGGATTTAACTTTAAAAATTCATTTTTTTCAGAACTATAGTAGTTAAACTCTTTTTTGTCAGAAACTAGAGATATCTTAAATAAGTTTAATATAACAGTCTCTCTTATAAACTGTTTTATATATTTTAATTTAAGCTGATTATCGGTATCTATTTCTTCTATATTTTCAAGTATCCATATCAAATCAATATAAATATCATCTTCTAGATTGTTGTCTATAGAGTTTTGAACAAAATCTAAATATATCAATAAATTGAATAACTTCCTCTCTCTATCTCTTTTATTTAAAGATATTATTACATCTGTTATTTTATAATTTCTGAAATCTTTTTGAACAACCTTTCTTTTATTGTAGATAGAACCATACAAGAACTGTAATTTTTTTGTATCAGTTACTATTAATTTTATATCATTTAATAAATCACCATATCTATCAATATCACTATATCTATCAATATCAATATATATATAATCTTTAAGTTCTCTTATTTTAGAACATATTTTATCTAATGATGCTCCTTGATTTGAATTATAACTCCAATCCTTTATAAACTCTCATTCTATCAAAGCTTTAGACAAAAGTATGTATAAATATGAAATCAGATTATTTATTTTTAAAATCTTTTCAATTATTTTTTCACTAGATAATTTATTTTTATCTTCTTCTTCTTCTTCATTTGGTTTAATTAATCCATCAATTTCATCTTCAATTTGTTTTAAATGAGGCATCTCTTCAAATAAAATTTCTTTCATAAAAATTGATTAACTAAAATAACCTATTTCTCATACAATTGAACTACTAGGTATCTTATCAATATTATCAAATGTCTTTATATTATTATCTTTTATTTTTCTTTTAATTATTGATTTTCTTATCTTTCTAGTTATATCCCAACAGTCCCACTTATGTGTTATATCAACCAAAGAAAATGCTAATAAATTTATCAATTCTTTATTTCTACTTTTTAAAAAATTTACAACATTATCTGCAAATTCCCAAGCTTCTTTAGCCAATAGTTTTTCTTCATTATTATCAAGCAAATCTTTAAAATTTTTAACTGAAGGTATACTCTTTAACTTATCTGAAAGTTTTAAAGATTCTCTTGTTATAGTTCAAATTTCTTTAAATTCATTATGTCTATCCATATCAACAATATCTTTTTCAGCAGGTCATAAATGCCAAGCCCTAAAATTATTAAATATTTTTAAATATTCTTTATTATTAGAAACACCCAAAAAGAGTAGTTTTAATACTTTAAATTAACTTAAATCATTATCATTTAAATTTTCAAGATTTTAGATTCTTTTTGCCACTCAAGGAGTTTTATTAAAAATGCCTCAAAATACACTTTTTTTATTATTTTAATATTACTATTAATAAGCTTCTTTTCTTCCATAAATACACAATTAAAATTAAACAATATTTACAAGTCAATAGAATACTAGTCAAAAAAAATTAAAAATCAAAAAAAATTTTTAAATTGACTTGTCAGTTCAGTTTTATATCACATTCTTTATTTTCAATTCTAAATAAAATATATATATTTCCCTATATTTATTCCAAAGTCATCAACTTAAGACTTTAGCCCTATTTCTTTTGTATTAAAAGAAAGAATTCAAGATAGAGGAATTAAGGTTTTGTTCCTAATTTTCTATCCCTCTTGCCTTCTTCTTTGAAATTTAAACATAACTAATCATAGAATCATAGCCAAAACAACAAGTAATATATGCTCAGGTCAAGTATCTGTTAATTCTTCAATATCTTCAGCAACTGTCTCAGGAGAATTTATCACATCTTCATCTGAAACATTTTTTCAAGCATTTCAAGTATAACAAGTATTACTTCACTCTTCAGTTCAAGCAGAGCAAAACTCGGGTTCTTCAGACTCTCAATTTTCTCAAGTTTCTTTCTTACAAGTACTAGAACATCAATCTCAAGAATCAGTATTTCAATCATCACACTCTTCATCATCTTCTACAGCCTGAATTCCAACACTCCAGGCTCATCAGAACCTCAAGTTTCTTTCTTACAAGTACTAGAACATCAATCTCAAGAATCAGTATTTCAATCATCACACTCTTCATCATCTTCTACAGTTGAATTTCAACACTCAGGCTCATCAGAACCTCAAGTTTCCTTTTCACAACTACTAGAACATCAATCTCAAGAATAAGTATTTCAATCATCACACTCTTCATCATTTTCTACTTTTGAATTTCAACAAACCGAACTAAGTTCAACCTCACATCTACTAGAACATCAGTCTCCGGAATCAGTATTTCAGTCATCACATTCTTCACCTGTACCCACTACAGAGTTTCAACATATTTCCTCAAAACTTTCAGGAACAGTAAAATTTACAACTCATTTACTCAAGATGATATATTTCTTCAATTAACATCTTCTATAAAAACTATAATTACCTCATATTGTCTTCCATGTACCATATCAGGAGACACACTCAAAACTAGTTCATTATTATCGTCTCATAACTTTATAGAGTTTACAGATAACTTTTGCCCACTACTTTTATCATTTATTCTAAATTCTCTAACAGCATCATCACTTGTATCAAGATCTGAATTAAAAACTAAATTAATTTTATCTAAGAATCTATTACAGGGCTCAATCTAAACCAAATATTCAATTTCTAAAATCTCACTCGGTCAAAGTTTTTACAAACTAATTCTTCTGAATTAGTTTCATGATTTCAATCTTCATCTACAGTAATAGCTATATAATAATTTTTATCTGGAGTTAATCACTCTATTTTATAACTAGTATCATCTATAAGATCAGTTCACTCATTTTCATATGTTCAATCAGTTGAAGATTCTTCAGAATAATATATATAATATCCAAGAGAATCATCTACCTCGTCCCAAGTTATTTTTAGAGAAGTATCCGTTGCTTTCTCTAAACTAAGGTTACTAGGTCAAGATAAAGCAAAAGCTTTTGTTACTAGTAATAGCATTGATAAATAAATTAAAGCCTTTAGCACTTTTTTCATAAAATCTTTTTAAAAAATAATGTTGCCTTTTTTTAAACTAAATTTATTATAGTACATATTTATTTATTTTTCAAATATTTGTATGAAAATTTTAAAAGTTAGTAAGGATTTATGATTTACTTTGATAGAAATTCTTGTTGTTATAACAATTATAGCCTTTTTAGCCGTTTGAATTGCAACTTTAGATTTTAATAGATTATCAGGTAAACAAAGAGTTCAAATTTTTTGAAACAAAATAGTATCAAACATAGAAACTATTATGACTAATGCCCTTTTATGAAAATGACTATGAACAGAATTATATACTCCAGATAAATGGAAAATAGAAATATCAGAAACAGGTAGTTGAAGATTATTAACAAGCTACTTAAGCTGAAGTTCATGGATATATTATGATGAATATTCTATAGATAATATAGCTTATCCATATTCTATAAGAAAAATAGAGTGTAAGACATGCAGCACCTCCTTACTCATAACATGAAGTTGTATAAGCAGGTCAAACATGAACCATAATAATAAATCAAGGAAATCTCTCTCTCTCTGGATGCCAAAATACTGACTATAAAATAATAAAATTTGATACACTATTTTTAAACAATAAAAGAACAATCGAACTAAATACTCTAAATGCAATAATAAAATAGAAAAAAATATCTAAGCTCTAAAAAAGCTTTCTTAAAAATATATAAACTATAGAAATATAAACTAAAGACAAAACAGTTCAATATAAAAATACATCAATATAAACTCAAAAAAAATAACTATCCAACAAAAAAACTCATAAAAAATAAATAAAACCTCATAGTAAAATTATTTTCAATAAAAAAACAAAAGGAAGCCTTATATTTATATACTTCTTCACATAAATATATCATAAAATCATAAGCAAAATCTGACTAATAACAGTAACAATACCAGCTCAATAAAAAGAATACTTAGGAATCATAATAATATTTCAAACCACATTAAAAAGAGCTATAAAAATATTTATCTTCAAAAGCAAAGACTGTTTTTTTATAGTTATCAAAGAATAAATAAATACCAAAGAAATAAAATGAAAAACCAACACAAGCAAAACTATACTAAAAACATCAGAAGAATTATACTCCAACAAAGGAGATAAATACTTTTTATTAGCAATAATACCTATAATATTATCCTTAAAAATTACTCACATAGTAAAAATAAGCATTCAAAAAGAAAAAAGCAACTTCAAAGAAACACTAAGCATATTTATTAACTCCTTATTTTTTCACTCTTTATAAAATTTACTCAAAGAAGGCATAATAGAATTTAAATAAAAACCTCAAACAACCATTAAAACCTCTACAATCTTCATAGGCAAAGAATACAATGCAATAGAAACATCAGCCTTATTATCTCACTCTATAACTCATAAAAGCGATTTATCAAGCTCCTTTGTCCCTTCCATTATTCACAGCAATACAATATCAACCTTAAAATAAACCACACTTAAAAACAAAGCCAAACCATAAGGCAAAAGAAAGTTTTTAAAAATATGCTTTATATAATCAGTATCAAACTTAAACTTTAGTGAACAAATTCTCCTAGCATACAAATAATTAAGCCCAGTATTTACAACTATTCATGCAAGTCAAGCGATAATTATCATAGTAAAAGGAGTAAAAAAACTTGACTATTTCCTTAGGAAAAGAGTCGAAAAACAAACACACACACCAACAAAACATTTACAATCTTTTCAAAAAATCGTCGAAAAAAGAGAAAATTCTATTCTCATATAAGATTGCATCAGAGCCATAATTGCAGAATTTATTAAACTCACAACAGTAAAAATAGAAACTATGAAAATAGACATAAGAGCCAAATTACTATTATATCAAGGCAAGAAATAAGCTATACCCAAAGCTAAAAACATTATAACTACTCAAAGAAAAAACCTTAAAGTAAGCACATTTCATATTATTTTAGTAGTATCTTTTTATTATTTGTTATCTCTCTTATCGTTATGTGTATAAAGTCACAAATCAGCCAAAAAAGCAAAAATTCATAAATAATTATAAACCTTATTATAAAGTCCATAAAGACTCACAGGAAGGTATTTTGTTAAAACACTTATAAAAATATAGAAATAATGACAGTTCACACCTTAGAAAAAACTTGAGACAAAGTAGTATTTGAAGCTATTTTTTTAAACAAAATTACAATATTTAAAATATAAAATTTTTATTTCTTCTTGATTTTAATCAATTTAATTATATTTTACTAAATGTACAAATATTTTAAAAAAATAAAACAAAAAAAATGAAAAAAATTAAAAAATATCTTTTACCAATTATAATTTTAAGTTTATTAGTAGCAGTATGATTTTTTACATATAAATTTTATGAAGGAAAGATAGAAGACTTAGAAATTGATATAGATAATATAGAAAATATAAATATAAAAAATATCCCTGATAAAGAAGAGACATGAACTATTCAAAATGAGAACCCAGAAAAAATAGAACTCACAGAAAAACCTTGATCAGTTGAAACTCCTATTACAAAAGAAAATGTTGATGATAAACAAGTAGAACAAAAAATAGAAAACCTAAGAAATAGACTAAAACTAAAATGATTAATAGTAAAGTGAGATTTATTCGTTGAAAATAATCAACTACCACTAGCACTAAAAAATTATATACAAGTACATAAAGAAAGCCCCAACGACGAAACAATAACAAAAAGACTATGAGATACATACTTTGAAATGAACAACTTCGGAAAAGCATATGAATATTACAAAGACCTAAAAGAATGAACTATTACCAAAGAGCATCTTATTTTAACACTATTTTATTCAAAAGACCTAAATAAGATTTTGACAGAAAAGCTCTGCAAAAAAGAAATAAAACAACTATCTTTAGACGAAGAAGAGGAAATGTACTACAATAACTCTATAGAATGTTTAGAAGATTTCCACATATGTAAACAAAACTACCAAGACTACTTTAAAGAAAACAAGGATCTAAAAAATAAAAACCTAATAAGTATAAAAACAGCAATAAATTATGAAAACTCAAAATATGAGAACTATATTATAAAAATGCTCTTATAATATGAGAATTCTATAAAAATGAATTATATCCAATTAGTATATACTATGACAAGAACTACTAAAAAAAAAAAGACTATAAACCAATACTACAAATAATAGCCAAAAGCCAGTTTAATTTATGAATGTATGAAGAATCTAAGATGTCTGTATCAGGTATTATACTCTAGACGAAAATGATGCATGAATCAGCTTTCTACTATGAGTAGTAAGCTCTAAACTACAAGAATATGTATTAAGTAATCTATACTTAATTAAAGCCGAGGAAAATGGTTACAAACCAAAAATAGATGTAAGAAAGAGAGAAGACTTATATATAATTACTACCTTATATGAAACACCCAAAAGCTCCTATCTGACTTTAAGCTACTAGTAAAAGAAGAATGAGTAACACCAGAAGATATACAATTAGCTATTTATTATCATATAATAAACGATGAACTAGAATTTGCACTACAACAATCCAGAAAATGAGTAGGACTATTCCCCGATGACGATATGTTCTACTGATATCTAGGATGGATACTAAAAGAAAAAAAGAGATTTCCAGAAGCAGAGGAAGCATTAAGAAAATGACAAGAAATAAACCCTAGAAATCCCCTAATTTTATTAAACCTATGAATGATAGAAAGACTACAATGAGACTCAAATAAATCTGTAGCATATTTCAAAAAAACCATAAAAATAAATGAAGACTGAGAATTCTGAAAAATGGCAGAGCAACAATTGAAATTGATTATGGAAGAGAAGCAATAAATTCTATAAAAAAACATAAAACAAAATGCCCCCAAAACAAGCTATAATAAAATCTCTAGTAGCAATAAAAAATATGCTACCCATATTGATATGAACCCTTTTACTAGTCTCCCTACTAAGTAATATATTCAAAGACAGCTATAAAAACATATTTGTATGAAATATATTTTTTGATTCTATTATAGGCTCTTTAGCAGGTAGCATAAGCTTTTGAATACCAGCAACCAGTTATATCATATGAAAAGAACTAATAGAATTAGGTATTGATTTGATACCTGTTATAGCCTTTATATTAGCTTGGTCTACAGTATGAATCGTAATGCTCCCACTAGAAGCCTCTTTTTTAGGTAAAAAGTTTGCAATATATCGCAATGTAATAAATTTTATCTTTGCTATAATTATATCCATTATCACAGTTTTTACTTTGAACTTTTTAGGAATAAACTAGTCATTCTTTTTTTTCAAAATAAGCACAGAAGTACTAGCAGAAAGGATTTTAACTATAATACAAAAATAAAATTTATAAAAAATGTAGGTGTTGCTAACTAAAGACAGAAAGGTAATATATTTGTAAGATTTTAAAAAATTAATAAAACATGAAAAAATATATTTTCCCAATATTAGTAGCTTTTATATAATTATAGCTATATTTGATTATGAGTTAGCCAAAAATTCATTTATATATTTCTTAGAAATATTTTCTAAAATAATATGGATATTTGGGATAATTTTTATTTTGATGGTTCTAGTACACTTATTTTGGAACCCAAATATTACAAAAAAATATTTATGAAAAAGCTCTTGAATAAAATCTTGGTTTTTTGCAATTATTGCTTGAATTTTTGTATCATGACCACCATATGTACTGTACTTAATCTTCTATGAAAACTAAAAAAACAATGAATGAGTAATAGTTTATTAGCTGTATTTTTATACAATAGAAATGTAAAAATACCATTTTTACCCCTAAGTATAGCATACTTTTGATTGCCTTTTACTATAGTCCTTTTCTTTGTATATTATGATTTTTTCTGTGATTAGTTGAATTATTTTGGGAAAAGTAGTAAAAAACTAAAGTACATTTCACATATTAAACATATTTAGAAATATTTAGTTTTCAGCTTTTTTAAAAAATCATAAGAAAAATCTTATGTTTTTTTTGAAAATATTATTTAATTTCTGGATTTAAGTATAGAACCGTAGAGAGTATAATACATTTTGTGCATCGTTGGAAAAATCTTATGT